>CAJUNR010000039.1 GCA_910587765.1 uncultured Lachnospiraceae bacterium | reverse complement strand
AAATCAGACGCGTCGTTCAATCCGAATCCACGATCCGGTATCCGACGCCCACTTCCGTGAAAATATACTCCGGCTGCGCCGGGTTCTTCTCGATTTTGCGGCGGATGTTGGCCATGTTGACCCGCAGAATGCGGTTGTCCGTCTTCATGTTCGGCCCCCAGATTTCCCTGATAATAAAATCATACGTCAGCACCTTTCCCGCATATCTGCCAAGCAGGCTGACGATCTTATATTCGTTCTGCGTAAGACCGGCGTCCCTCTCGCCGATGTAAACCCGATGCTTGTCATAGTCGATCACCATTTTACCGGAACGGAAGATGCCGCTCTGGATGCCTTCCGGCGCATAGCAGGCGGCTCTCGCGTGCCGGATTGCCGTCCTCAGTCTTGCCAGCAGCTCCGAAGTCCCGAAAGGCTTTGTAATATAATCGTCCGCCCCCAGATCCAGCGCCTCCACTTTATCCCTCTCATGCGTGCGGGCCGACACCACAATGATCGGCATGCCCGACCACTCTCTCACATTTTTCAGAATTTTCATGCCGTCCATATCCGGAAGGCCCAGATCCAGAATGACCACGTCCGGGCATCTGGAGGTAATCAGACTGTACGCCTCGGCCCCCGTATCCGCCATGATCACGTCATAATTGTTGGCCTCCAGCACCGTCCGGAAGAAATTCCGGATGCTCTTGTCATCCTCCACTACCAGCACTCGGTCTTTAATATCCATTGTTCTCTTCTTCCTCCATGGGCAGCCAGAACGCCACTCTCGCCCCGCCTTCCTCTCTGTTTTTCGCCGTCATGCTCCCTTTATGCGCCTTCACGATGCTCATACACACGGACAGCCCGATTCCCATGTTCCGTCCGCAGTCGTATTCCTCTCCCTCCCCCGACTTCAGACTGCCCTCAAACAGGACCGGAAGAACGTCCTCCCGGATTCCCGCTCCGTTATCCTCCACCGCCAGGATCAGCCTGCCCGGCTCTGTTTCCACTACAATCTGAATCAGGTCCGCCGTCTTTCCGTGGAGTGCGGAATTTTCCAGAAGATTTACGATCACCTGTTCGATGAGAATCCCGTCCATAGGCACCATCAGAAATTCCGGCGGCATAATCACTTCCACCTTCTTCTCCGGAAACCGCTTCTGAAATTTCATCACCGCGCTGCCGACAATCTCCTCCACGATCTCGTCGTCCGTATGAATGTGCGCGTTCTCGCCGTTGATCCGGGTCACCGACAGAAGATTTTCCACAATACGGATCAGCCACTGCGCCTCGTCCCGGATATCCTCCACCAGCTCCAGCATCTTCTCCTCCGACAGAACTTCCCGGTTGTCCAGAATCCCGGAAGCGGAGCCGACGATGGAAGTCAGCGGCGTACGGATATCGTGGGACACGGCCCGCAGGAGGTTGCCGCGCATCTTCTCCTTCTCCGCCTCCAGCCGAATCTCCTCCTGCTGCCTGGTCTGTGTGGTCAGAGCGCTGACGCTCACCGACACGGCGAGCATGACGACAAAGGTCAGCGGATATCCGGTCAATGTGAAATTGATCGCAAAATAAGGATAAGTGAATACATAATTCACGCCGATGACCGCCGCCATGGAGGCCGCGATCCCGTACGCATATCCGTCCGTAAATCTGGACACGAACAAAACGGCGAGCACGAACAGAAGCGGTACATGCGTATCCGTTGTCACAAACTGCTGCAGAACAAACGCGACCGCCGCCGCAACCGCCAGCACTCCGGCCGTGATCAGACAGTTTCTCTTCATAAGTCCCGGCTCCTCTCCCGGTACTCCGCGGTATCGGGCAATTTCTTTTGAATCATTATAGCATATCTCCGTGTAAAAAAATATGGAAGCTTCTTTAAAAGCCTCCATATTTTTCATCAGTCATACAAAGAATTTCCAAACCTGACCTTCCGATAAATCTTCCCTGCCAGAATCACCGGCATGCTGACCAGTATATAAATGGAAGGAATCCCGCCAAGCAGCACCATAATGCCTACCATCAGAATATTGATCGCGTCCTGCATATTATCTTCCCTCTTTTCCATGATTTCATAACGATTTTTATCCGGGAAGAAGCATAGCACATCTTCGAGCCGGTATCCATACGGAAACCGGCATTTTAATCTCCGCTTAACCGAATGCCGTTGTTCTTAGCACATATTTAACCGCCGGCGTTTGCAAAAAAATTCATTTTACGGCAAAAAGACAGATGCAATCTGCGCAGGTATCGGTTACAATAGAAATATTACGACACAGGCATCGCCTGGCCGCAAAAAGGAGGACCTATCATGCAGCATACCAATCCATTGTTGACCGGACATGACACCGCCCACCGTTTTATCACTGTCGGCGAAATCATGCTCCGTCTGACCCCGCCCAATTATGAGAAGCTCCGCATGGCATCCAGTTTTGAGGCAAGCTACGGCGGCAGCGAAGCCAATATCGCGCTGGCGCTGGCGAATCTGGGGGTGGACAGCACTTTTTTCACGGTTGTCCCCAATAACAGTCTGGGAAAAAGCGCCGTCCGCATGCTGAGAAGCAATGACGTCCACTGCACGCCGGTTATTTTAAGTACGCCCGAACAGACGCCCACCCACCGTCTCGGCTGCTACTATCTGGAAACCGGATACGGAATCCGCGCCAGCAAAGTAATCTATGACCGGAAAAACAGCGCCATCACGGAATATGATTTTGACACGGTGGATCTTGGCGCGCTGCTGGACGGCTTCACCTGGCTTCATTTAAGCGGCATCACGCCTGCGCTCGCTCCCAACTGCCGCAAACTGATCATGGACTGCCTGAAAATCGCGAAGGAAAAAGGGCTGACGGTCAGTTTTGACGGCAATTTCCGCAGCACGCTCTGGAGCTGGGAAGAAGCCAGGGATTTCTGCACCGGATGTCTGCCCTATGTGGATGTCCTTCTGGGAATCGAGCCTTATCACCTCTGGAACGACGAGAACGACCACGGCAAAGGAGACTGCAAAGACGGCATTCCGTTCCGTCCCAGCTATGAACAGCAGGACGAGATTTTCCAGACGTTTATCGAACGCTATCCGAATCTGAAATGTATCGCCCGCCACGTGCGCTATGCCCACAGCGGCAGTGAAAACAGCCTGAAAGCTTTCATGTGGTATGAAGGCCATACGTTCGAGAGTAAACTGTTCACCTTCAATATCCTTGACCGGGTCGGCGGCGGCGATGCTTTCGCCAGCGGACTGATTTACGCCATGATACACGGATATAAACCCATGGATATGGTCAATTTCGCCGTGGCCAGCAGCGCTATCAAACATACCATCCGAGGAGATGCCAATATCACCGACGATGCTTCCAGTATCCGGGGACTGATGGATATGAATTACGATATCAAACGGTAAACGGACCGTAAAATCCCTGCTGAAACCAAGGATTAACGGAACCTTGCTTTCAGCGGGGATATGAATCTTCTCCTTTTCCCTTGTATTTCCTGATTGGTTCATGAAGAAAACGGCAGCGGGATCTGACGTTCAGAAGCCCTTATTCCTTTACAGGTCCCGGGCGCTTAAATTAATCGTATACCGCTTCCTCGGATTCAGCAGCGCAGCCAGATAGGAAAAAGCGCTGTTCGATACAACCATCGCCCGGCATTTTGTCATAAGCTGCAGATCCAGATAGTTCTTTCCCTGTATGTTTCCTTCGATATAAGTGATTTCCCGGAAACAGTCAAACCCCAGTTCCTGTTCATGTTCCCGGCACCAGGAAATCTCATCTGAAAATACAAATAAATGCCAGTCTCCGGGCACCTGTTCGGAAAATACTTTCATTGCCTGACAATATAGCTCTGCGGGCATTTCCCATCCAAGAGCGATGTAATCCCCTCTGCGGACATGCACACAGACGGAATTGGAAGTCTCAATCTGCCGCAGATACTCAAGATTTTTTTTATCCGAATCCGGAATCTGAGAAAATGTAAACTCCTGCAGAAACGTATCCTTGTATTTTTCAAACCATTCCTTCCTGATCCAGTAGCCGTGATAGTAAATATTTCCTGGGATATCCAAAATCTCCGGACAATATTTCTTATTTGGTATTGAAATCACTTCGCCGTCAAACGGATTAAACTGCGCGTAGCAGTTCTCCGCCTCGGTTACCATCTGAACGGGTATCTGATTTTCCCTGAATATCTGCGGAACACTTTTTCCATTTCTTTTACCCTCCAGTATAAAATTCCACACTGTCGTATCAAAACATTCACTCAACATATGCGCTTTAATCCCGAAGACCTTCTCAAGTTCATATCCGTTGTGAACGTTATGAACGGCAAAATAACTGTCATCCATATACATATATTCACCCGGATGGGACAGTTCAAAATATCTGGCAAAAATATACTGAAAGGCCTGGTTGGCAAGGCCTCCGTTTAAAAACTGGATCTTCAAAATATTTTCCTCCCTTTCCGAACGGGCAACTGTACCTGGCTTTTTTGACCGTGCCGTATCAACGGTAACGCTGCTTGTCTTTTCATCTCCCAGATGATGGTATGTTATGGAAATTATTATCGGCTTATCCCAAGCTGACACGAATCTCCCGCATTATCGCAGCCATCCGTCCTTTCTCCAAATTCCCGCCGGATACAATAGGCGATTACCGACTCCATCGGCGGCGATACCCATTTATCCCGGTGATACAAAAGCTGTTTCCAGATCTCCACGTCAAAATCCTGCACTTCTATATAAGCCAGCTTCCCTTCCTTCACGCTTTTCGCAGTCACATAATCGGGGAGATAGGAAAGACCCACTCCCTGCTCCGCCAGCGAGCACAGAAGCCTTGTGCTCCCCACCTCCAGAACCGGCTGGATCTCCAGAGACATGGCGGCCAGCCGTTCGTCCATAAGCCTGCGGTAGCTCATCCCTTTTTCCGTCAGCACAAACGGCTCCTGCACCAGCTCCCTCACCGAAATCTTCCCCGGACGGCAGAGCGGATGTCCGGACGCCGCCACAAAGTGCATCCCCACCTGTTCCTCCCGCACAATCACGTATTCCGTGTCATAGATATGGTTGTCCAGCGTCAGAATTGCATCCGCCTCATTATGGTTGATCAGCCGGAACATCTCCTCCGTACCGGTAGCGATGATTTTGAGCGTAATCCCCGGATACCGGCTCCGAAAATCCGCAAACCCTTCTTCCAGCAGAGAATCGCACAGGGAATCCGGCACCGCCAGCCGAAAATGCCCGGCCACCTCCCTGTCTTCCTGCATCCTGTACTCCAGCTCCTGCGTCAGCTTGCTGATCTGGTGGGCATACTTTAACACGTCCCGCCCCCGCTTTGTAAGGGCAATGGTATGGTTGATCCGTTCAAACAACTGGGCGTTCAGCTCCGTCTCCAACTGCTTGATCTGAAAAGACACCGTGGACTGAGAATACCCCAGCGCCCTCGCCGCTTTGGTGAAACTGTTCTTCTCCGCCACATGAATAAAAGTGATCAGGTTTTTTACATCCATTTTTTAAATCCTATGTATCATCATTATCAATTTTACAGATATCTCTTTCTACTATATACTAAAAAAATAAGAAATGCAAATGATATGGGGGTAAAAAGTACTATGGCTGTTTTTCGATTTGTATACTGGATCCTGTGGGGTGACCTGATCACGATTCCGCTTCCGGGAGGAAGTTCGCTGGGACTTTCTCTGCTGGTCCTGCTTCTGATCCCGTCCGGCGTATATTTCACCGTCCGGACCCGGTTCCTGCTCTTCCGGCGTTTCCCGGACATGATGAAGATCGCCGTGGAAAAGAAAGTGTCCACACAGAAAGATTCCATCTCCGGTCTGCAGGCGCTGATCATCTCCACCGCCACCCGTGTTGGCATGGGCAATCTGGTCGGCGTTGTCGCCGCCATCTCCGTCGGAGGAGCAGGCGCAGTTTTCTGGATGTGGGTCACCGCCCTTCTGGGTTCTTCCACGGCATTCGCGGAAGCCACGCTGGCGCAGATCTATAAGGAAAAGGATCCGCTCTACGGCGGATACCGGGGCGGTCCGGCCTATTATATTCATCATTTTTTTGTGAAAGACAACGCGCCGCGCAAGCGGTCCGTCATCGCCGTCCTCTTTGCCGTCTCAGGCCTCATCTGCTGGTGCGGCATCAGCCAGGTCATCGGCAATTCCGTATCGTCCGCTTTTGAGAACGCGTTCCACATTCCGCCCATCTATACGACCGCCGTTCTGGTGCTGATCGCGGCGGTCATTGTTCTGCGGAAAAACGCGACCGTCAAAGTTCTGGACGTAATCGTCCCGATCATGGCCGGCTTTTACTTCCTGCTGACGGTAATCATCATTTTTATGAACATCGGACAGGTTCCCGCTGTCTTCTCGCGTATCTTTTCCGAGGCCTTCGGGATCCGTCAGGCCGCAGCGGGCGGTTTCGGCGCCGTTCTCATGAACGGAGCCAAACGGGGACTGTTTTCCAACGAAGCCGGCAGCGGCAGCGCGCCCTGCGCTGCGGCGGCGGCCGACGTCAGCCATCCGGCCAAAGAAGGGCTTCTGCAGGCATTCGGCGTCTTCATCGACACCATCGTTATCTGCAGCTGCTCGGCCATGATCATGCTCCTGACACCGGAATCCATGACTCAGGGGCTTGAGGGCATGGATCTTCTGCAGCAGGCCATGGATTATCATATGGGAAGCTTCGGCGTCATTTTCATCGCCGTAGTCCTGTGGCTTTTCAGCTTCTCCACGTTTATCGGCATCCTCTTCTACGCCAGACCCAACGTCGCGTACCTGTTCGGGGACAACTGGACGTCTCAGACGCTCTACAAGATTCTTGCCCTGGTGATGCTCTTTATCGGCGGGCTTGCCGCCTACACCTTCGTATGGGATCTGGGGGACGTGGGCATCGGACTGATGACGATCTTCAACATGATCGCGCTGATCCCCCTGTCGGGACAGGCGCTGCAGTCTCTGAAAGAATACGAACAGACGCTGAAATAACCGTTTTACAACGCCTCCGGGAATCTTTCTCAGGACGCGGCAGACAACAGACGGTCCGGCAGGGAATCTCTCCTGCCGGACCGTCTGTCGTCTGCCGCCTGAGCGGAATGCTTTTTCTTCAAATGCGAAACCGTGTCCGGGAACTGCGGAACGGATGTTACAGCACCAGAGACGGCGCCGAGTAGACTCTCGCTCCCAGTTCGTTGTCCAGCATATACAGGCTCTTGGGGTCGTCGCCGAAGAGTTCGTATTTCTTCACCAGACCTTCCGCGTTCGTCTCTTCTTCTCCCTGTTCCTTTACAAACCAGTCCAGAAACTGCATGGTGCGGAAATCCTTCACGGAATGCGCCGCATCGTAGATGTTGTGAATCAGGCCGGTCACATAACGCTCATGCTTGAGCCCCTCCGCCAGCACCATCTTCGCATTCTCCGGAACAACGGCCGGTTTTTCAATCGTCTCCAGAGCCACCTTTTCCCCATTGTTCAGCAGATACTGCACAAAGAGCATCGCGTGATCCCGCTCCTCCTGCGCCTGTACCCTGTACCAGTTCCCGAATCCGTCCAGTCCCTCCTCATAGCAGAAATTGGAAAAATCCAGATACAGGTACGCGGAATAAAATTCCTTATTGACCTGCTGATTTAAAAGCTCTGTTACTTTCGTATCCAACATATCTTATGTCCTCCTCTTGTCGCAAATTCTTATCTATTATACGGCAAAGGATTGTCGGTGTAAAGTGCGGCGGAGGAAGAAAATGGAAAAACGGCGCCAAAAGAATACCACCTGTGATCATACAACATTTTATAACCGATATAAAAGAAAACTTCCCTTGCCAGAAAAGGCAGCTTTGAACGCAGACTGACAAAACGGGTCGTAGGCGTCGGTGAGCTGTACGCTGTAATCCCGTAATCCGCAGCCATCCTCATGGCGCGCTTCATATGAAGCGGATCGCTGACGATCAGCGCGTCCTTAAAGCCGTGTTCCTCCATCAGCTTTCGGGCATAATACATATTCTCCTGCGTAATACGCGACTGCTCCTCGATATAAATATCTTCTTCGGGAACCCCCTGCAGGACGGCGTATTCTCTGGCCGCGCGGGACTCCGAGCAGACCGCGCCGTCCCCGTATCCGCCCGTCATAATCAGCGCTTTGACATAACCGTTTTCGTACAGCCAGATTCCATGGCGGATCCGTTCCCGGAAGACGGGCGAAGGCTCTGTCCCCGTCACGCCCGCCCCCAGCACAATCGCCGCGTCCGCTTCGCGCAGCTCATCCCTGTCCCCGTAAGAGACGATCTGCCCTGCGTTGAACAGTACATACAGTACGATCAGCAGGCCAATTCCCAAGATCCAGCGTCTGTTCATTCCGGCTCCCCCTTTCTCTTCCACTGAAAAAAGGACCGGCCTTCCCTGCCCGATCCTGTTTCCGCTAACAACGCACCTTCAGAAACTGCGCTCTCCCGTGAAGCTTGAGCGCCGCGGAATCCGCCGGCACAAAGATGCAGTCCCCTTTGAAGAAGTGAAGCATCTCCCCGCCGCCGAACAGCGTCCCGCATCCGCCGATGCACAAAAGCACCTGAAACGAATTGCTATCCGTCCGGAAGTCCGCCATCTCCCGGCAGCGCTCCGTGTTGATGAGCTGGCGCTCCACCTGAAAATATTTACAGCGGCACAGAAGCTCCGTCGCACAGCCCTTGCGGTACTTCAGCACGCGCATGGGCTGTCTGGGCGTTCGGCTGCCCCGCAGGTTCGCAACGTCCAGCGCCCTCGAAACGTGGAGCTCTCTCGGGCGGCCGTTCTTATCCAGACGGCCGTAATCATACATCCGGTAGGTCAGATTGGAACTTTCCTGAATCTCCGCAATCAAAACGCCCGCCCCGATGGCATGAACCGTTCCCGGCTCGATGTAGAACAGATCGTCTTTGTGCACCTTCACCTTCTGGAGATACCGCTCCACCGTTCCTTCCCGCAGACTTCTCTCCAGCTTCTCCCGGCTGATATCCTGATAAAAACCGTAGACCAGATGCGCATCCTTCGCCGCGTCCAGCACATACCACATCTCCGTCTTGCCGAGCGAGCCGTGCTCGTGCACGGCGGCGTACTCGTCGTCCGGATGCACCTGCACGGACAAATCCTTCCTCGCGTCAATGAATTTGATCAGGATCGGAAGCCCGCCGTCCGTCTTCGGATGCGTCCCCGCATACTCCGGATGTTCCTTCAGCACCTCCGACAGCCGTTTTCCCGCGTGCTCTCCGCCGGCCACCAGACTCGGCCCGTCCGGATGGGTCGAACACTCCCACGTCTCCGCCAGCGGCGTCAGGTCCAGTTCCTTGGAAAAATCGTCCCGCAGGCGGCTCCCGCCCCACAGATAATCTTTTCCCGCGGGCTTTAGAAGAAACGGCCGGGCTCCCGCGCCGTCACTGCTCCAGTTCATATTTTTTCTTGTCATGGACACTGATCTCCCTGCCAAGCTGCACTTCGATCACCTTCAGCTCCGTATCCGCGATCAGCGTATGCCGGCATCCCGCCTGCATGGTCACCACGTCCCCGGCCTGCACCGGCTGCTCCATACCGTCGACGATGCTGCGGCCTTTTCCGGAAATCACGGTCCACACCTCGTCTCTTCTCTCATGGCTGTGGTAGTTCATCCGGTGCCCGGCGTTCAGCGTCACTTTGATGGTCATACTCCCGTCTTCCACGTCCAGTACCCGGAAACTGCCCCAGGATTTTTCCGCAAACATCACCTGCTGATCGATCCGGTCCACATAAGGCTTGATATAGCTGGACTGTTCTTTGTCGGACACCAGAATGCCTTCCGGACTGGCGGAAACCACCACGTCTTTCAGGCCCATGCAGAGAACCGGCATGTCCAGTTCGTTGATCACATGGACATTTTCACACCGGTCATTTAAAATCGCTTCCCCGATGGATACCTCTTCCATCGCTTCCGTCAGGGTGTTCCAGGTGCCCAGATCCTTCCATTCACCGGCAAAACGCATCACCTGAATGTTCGCTTCCTTCTCGACTACGGCATAATCGAAGCTGATTTTTTCCAGAGTGTCGTATTTCCCGAATAAATCCTGATAGTCGGCAAAATCCAGAAGTTCATGCGCTTTGTCCAGTACATATTTCAGTTTATAGGCAAATACGCCGCCGTTCCACAGAGCGCCTTTCTCAATGTAGGCCCTCGCCGTCTCCGCGTCCGGCTTTTCCTTAAACGTGGACACCGCGCTGACCGTCTCTTTGCCCGTGGGAATAATATAGCCGTATTTTTCGCTGGGATACGTCGGTTCGATGCCCATGAGCACCAGATTGGCTTCCCCGCTCTGCGCAAGCCTTCCCAACTCTTTCAGAGCCGCAAAATAATCTTCGTTTACATAAGGATCCACCGGACAGACCACCACCGACTCTTCCTCCGAAATCCCCTGTACGTCGTGAAGATACGCCGTCGCCAGCGCAATCGCCGGAAACGTATCCCGTCTGCACGGTTCGATGGAGATCCCCACATGTTCTCCAAGCTGATTGTGAATCGCGGATACCTGGGTCTTCGACGTGGCAATCGTCACCATCGCCTGCGGATCCACCTTGCGGATCTGAGCGTACACCCGCTGGACCATCGATTCATAATTCCCCTCCGGGGTCTTGAAAATCTTGATAAACTGCTTGGAACGGATATCATTGGACAGCGGCCAGAGGCGCTTTCCGGAACCGCCGGATAAAAGTACAATATTCACGCTCTCACCTCTCCGCTCTCATGGGATTCTTCAGGAAATCTTCATAGGAAAGCCGGATGCCGTCCCGCAGTTCCGTCCGATACGTCCAGCCAAGCGCCGCGCTCTTGGACACGTCCAGAAGCTTCCTCGGAGTTCCGTTCGGTTTCGACGGATCCCAGCGGATCTCTCCCCGGTATCCGATCACCTCCGCCACCAGTTCCGTCAGCGCCTTGATGGTCAGCTCTTTGCCCGTTCCCGCGTTCACCGTCTCGTTGCCGCTGTAATTGTTCATCAAAAATACGCACAGATTGGCCAGATCGTCCACATACAGAAACTCCCGCAGAGGACTGCCGTCTCCCCAGCAGGTCACATAGGGCAGATTCTGTTCTTTCGCCTCATGGAAGCGGCGGATCAGAGCCGGCAGCACATGGCTGTGCGTCGGATGGTAATTATCATTCGGACCGTACAGATTGGTGGGCATCACCGAGATGTAATCCGTGCCGTACTGACGGTTCAGAAATTCACAGTATTTGAGCCCGGAAATCTTCGCCAGCGCGTAAGCCTCGTTCGTCTTCTCCAGCTCCGAAGTCAGCAGGCAGCTCTCTTTCATCGGCTGGGGCGCCATCCGCGGATAGATGCAGGAAGAACCGAGAAACTCCAGCTTCCTGCAGCCGTTCTGCCAGGCGGAGTGAATCACGTTCATCTCCAGAATCATATTGTCATACATGAAATCCGCCAGCGCGCTCTCGTTGGCAACGATGCCGCCCACCTTCGCAGCCGCCAGAAATACGTACTCCGGCTTCTCCTGCTCAAAAAAAGCCTCCACCTGCTCCTGACGGCAGAGGTTCAGTTCCCGGTGCGTGCGGGTGATAAGATTCGTGTATCCCTGCCGCTCCAGTTCCCTCACAATTGCCGAACCAACCATGCCTCTGTGGCCGGCCACATAGATCTTCGCGTCTTTTTCCATCATCCGCTCACACCCCCTGCTGCGCCGCTCTTACGGCTGCTTCTTTCTTCGCCAGTTCCCGGTCATGCTCCGCCATGATGCGCACGAGCTCTTCATAGCTGGTCTTCTGCGGATTCCAGCCAAGGACCGTCTTTGCCTTTGTCGGGTCTCCCCACAGGTTGTCCACATCCGTCGGGCGGAACCACTCCGGATTCACGCATACCAGCATCTTCCCGCTTCTGGCGTCATAGCCTTTTTCCTCGAGCCCGCTGCCTTCCCACCGAAGTTCGATGCCGTTTGCCGCGAACGCTTTCTCCGTAAAATCACGCACCGTATGCTGCTCTCCGGTCGCGATCACAAAATCTTCCGGTTTCTCCTGCTGCAGAATCAGCCACATGCACTCCACATAGTCCTTCGCGTAACCCCAGTCCCGCAGCGAATCCATATTGCCCAGCTCCAGATGATCCTGCAGTCCTTCCGCGATCCGGCCCGCCGCCAGCGTGATCTTCCTCGTCACAAAGTTCTCTCCGCGGCGCTCCGATTCGTGATTGAACAGAATCCCGTTGACCGCGAACATCCCGTATGCCTCCCGGTATTCCTTCGTAATCCAGAAGCCGTACTGCTTTGCCACCGCATAAGGGCTGTAGGGATGAAACGGCGTCGTCTCCTTCTGCGGAACTTCCTCCACCTTGCCGTACAGCTCAGAGGTGGAAGCCTGATAGATCTTCGTCTTCTTCGTAAGCCCCAGGATGCGCACCGCTTCCAGAATCCGCAGGACGCCGATCGCATCCACATCTCCGGAATATTCCGGCACGTCAAAAGAAACCTGCACATGGGACTGCGCCGCCAGATTGTAGATCTCGTCCGGCTGCACCAGACCGATAATCCGTATCAGCGACGAAGAATCCGTCAGATCCCCGTCATGCAGAACGACCGCCTGCGCCGCCAGCAGATGATCGATTCTGGCCGTATTGGAGATCGAAGCCCGTCGGGTAATCCCGTGCACTTCGTATCCTTTCTCCAAAAGCAGCTCCGCCAGATAAGAGCCGTCCTGTCCCGTAATCCCGGTGATCAGCGCTTTTTTTGCCATATTTCCTTCCTCAACTTTCTTAAATCTGCAGAATCTCACTGCTTATTGTTCTCATTTCCTGCCATTTTAATAAAAGCAGCCGCGGATTTTAAGAGAGTATCTTGGAAATACCTAGCACAATATTGACTTTTATTTTACGATCTCCGTCATCGCTTTTTTCAGCCCTTCGAGCGCCTTCCCGGCCGCATCCAGGCTTCCCTCTCTCACGCCCATGTAAAACTTCACCTTGGGTTCCGTTCCGGACGGCCGCACGCAGCACCAGGCGCCGCCCTCCAGCTCGTAATAGAGCACATTGGATTTCGGGAGCCCTGTCAGCGTCACCTTCCCGGTCGCCAGCTCCAGACGCGTATCCGCCTCATAATCCCTAAGCGCGATCACCTCATACGCCCCGATCTTCCGCGGAGGCGCTTTCCTCATATCCGCCAGAATGTTCTGAATCCGCTTGGCGCCGTCCGCCCCTTTCATGGTGACGGACACCAGATCCTCTTTGTAATATCCGTATTTCTCATAAATATTCAGCATCTGGTCCCACAGCGTCAGGCCTTTTTCCTTATAATAAGCCGCCGCTTCGCACAGCGCCATCACCGCCGCGACCGCGTCCTTGTCCCTTGCGTGGGTCCCCACCAGACAGCCGTAGCTCTCCTCATAGCCGAACAGATATTCGTGCGATCCGGTCTGTTCGAAAAATTTGATCTGCTCGCCGATGTATTTAAAGCCGGTGAGCACCTCGATCACTTCCACCCCGTACTCCCCGGCGATCCCGTCCGCCATGTCCGAAGAGACGATGGTTTTGACCAGCGCGCCGTTCTTCGGCAGCCTTCCCAGCTCTCTGCGCGTGCTCAGCTCATATTCCGCGATCAGAAGCCCGGACATATTGCCGGTAAAGGGAATGTACGCTCCGGTTTTTGTATCTTTTGCATAGACGCCCAGCCGGTCCGCATCCGGATCAGTCGCCAGCACCAGATCCGCGCCGGTTTTCCCGGCCAGTGCAAGCGCCAGCGCGAACGCTTTCGGATCCTCCGGATTCGGATAGGATACGGTGGAGAAACTGCCGTCCGGCAGTTCCTGTTCCGGCACGACCTGCACGTCGGCAAAGCCAAGCTCCCCGAGCACTCTGCGCACCGGAAGGTTTCCGGTCCCGTGCAGCGGCGTATAGACGATTTTCAGACGGTCCGCCATCTTCCGGATAGACTCCGGACGGAGCACCAGTTTCTTCAGCTCTTCCATATACCGGTCGTCGATCTCCTGTCCGATCACCCGGAACAGTCCCTTTTCCTCCGCCTCTGTCCGCTCCATCATCCGGATGGACGCAAAATCGGTCACCGCGTTGACCTCCGCGATGATCTCCTTATCTCTGGGCGCCGTGATCTGCGCGCCGTCCTCCCAGTATACTTTGTAGCCGTTATATTCCGGCGGATTATGGCTGGCCGTGATGACGATGCCGGCGATGCAGCCGAGCTCGCGCAGCGCAAAGGAAAGCTCCGGCGTCGGACGCAGCGTCTCGAAGCGGTACGTACGGATCCCGTTGGCGTTCAGGCAGAGCGCCGCCTTCTCGGAAAATTCCACGGACATGTTCCGGGAGTCGAAGGCAATCGCCACACCCTTTTCCTCGCCGCCCTGCCTGCGGATATAATTCGCCAGTCCCTGAGTCGCCTTCGTCACCGTATACACATTCATCCGGTTCGTCCCGGCTCCGATCACGCCCCGAAGCCCTCCGGTCCCGAAGGACAGTTCCCTGTAGAACCGGTCTTCGATCTCTTTTTCCTCACCGGCGATTTCCCGAAGCTCCGCTTTGGTCGCCTCGTCAAAAATCGGATCAGTGCACCACTTTTCATAATTCTCTCTGTAACCCATCTTTGCTCCTCCGTTTCACTCTTCTTCCCATTGTATGCGTTCTAAAAGCCCCTGTCAATCTGCATCTGACCCTGTCCCGGTCCGGCGTCTGACAATCTTTGTATTCAAAAACGCCGTCAGCCCGAAACCGAAGACCACATAAAGCGGCGCCGCCGCCATCACATAATAGACATCCAGTATCAGACAGATCAGAAGAAGATTGTTGAGCAGCGCCATCACGAGCGTAGCCGGCAGATGAAGGACCGCCCGCAGCGCCGCTTCCTTCAGGCTGTCCATCCCCGACTTTTCCCCTTCCGACAGCACCACCGGCAGCCACGCGGACACCATCACCCACAGAAGAATCAGGCAGCCGGTTCCCGCTCCGACCGCTTTCCAGACGCCGTTTATCCCCGCATATCCCAGAAAGATCACGTCGAATACGAGAAGTCCCCCGGTCAGAAGCATGAACATCCACACGGGCGTGCACCTTCCAAACCCGCTTCCGAAATACCGGAAAAATGTCTTCCCGACGCTGCCCTCCGTCCCCTCCTCCATCTCATGAAAGGTTCTGTACATGGCGGCAAGCGCCGCTCCCATCGTTACCGCCGGAAGCGAACAGAGAACGAACAGAAGGTTGATGATGATAATGTCTCCCAGCCTTCCCATGGCCTCAAAAAACGGATTGTCGATATTAAGCCTCTTCATAACGCTCCCCCCACATACTCCAGAAACACCCGGTCCGCATCAGCATGTTTCAGTTCGGGAAGATATACCAGAACCATCCGGTCCCCTTCCGTCTGTCTCACATACCGCATCAGCCGGGTGTTCTCCACATACAACGCCTCCTGTCTGCCCCCGGTCTCCAGAAACTGCCCCTCAAACCGCTCCTGCTGCTCCCCGGTACACAAGAGCGCCAGATCCGCAAACTCGTATTCCAGCTCCCGACAGTGACGGTAAAAGCTTTCCGGCATCAGCGCCGCGTCCAGTTCCCCCGCGCCCAGGCGGAAGAAGAATTTTTCATAAGAGCTCTCGTTGACGGCTTCCAGTTTTACATCCCCGTAAGAAAAGAGATAATCCGAATCCATCTCGATCCGTTCCGGTTCGATGCCGGACGCCGCGGCAAAATCCGCCGCCAGTTCCTCATCCCGCGCATAATCCACCGCCTGATGGACGAGGACGCAGGTGAAAGCCTTCGGCGGTTCTGCAAAAAACAGATGGCGGACCAGCAGGAGAAAAAGCCCGGCGCCGGCCAGCACAAACAGCAGGTGATACCAGTAATACATCAGGGCATACTCCAGTTTCTGCTTCCTGTCCATCTGTTTTGTACGATCCTGAAACTCCTCCATCCTTTTCCGAAATCCCATCTTTTACACCGTCGTCAGAAGCGCCTCAAAGCTTCCTTCCAGTTCATACTCCCCGGTATTGGCCGTGATGAAAATGCTGTCTCCCTTTTTCACCGGCACATGTTCCTCATGAGAACGGACTGTGCCCTCTCCGTCCAATACCAGCAGGCTGGCGAACGAAGACCGATCAATCTCTCCGAACATCCGTTTCATTCTCTGCCCGTCCAGCACAATCTTGTCGACGGTGAAGTAATCGCAGGACACCACATGAGGCTCGAACGATTTCTTCCTCATGATGGGAATCCGGTTGGTCACCTGCAGCGCTTTCTCTATATGAAGGTCGCGTTCTTTTCCGTCCGCGCCTTTTCTTCCGTAGTCGTATACCCGGTAGGTAACGTTGGAGTTCTGCTGGATCTCCGCGATCAGGTTCCCTTTTCCGATGGCATGGATCGTTCCCGGCTCGATAAACAGTACGTCCCCTTTCTGCACCTCCACCTTGTTGAGGACTTCCAGCAGCGTCTTCTGCCCGATCCGCTCCACAAATTCTTCCTTTGAGATTTCTCTGGAAAAACCATAGTACAGACCGGCCCCTTCCTCGCAGTCCACGATGTACCACATCTCGGTCTTTCCGTACTGTCCCTCGTTTTTCAAAGCGTAATCGTCGTTCGGGTGCACCTGAATCGACAGATCGTCCTTCGCATCGATAAATTTGATCAGCAGCGGAAACTGCTCATATTTCCGGCTTCTGGTACCGGTTACCTTTTTCCCCTCCATCAGGATATACTCGCTTAACGTCTCCCCGGCATACTCGCCGTTCTCCACGATGCTCGGACCGTCCGGATGACAGGACAGCTCCCAGGTTTCCGCCAGCTTTTCTCCGGAAAATTCCTTCCCAAATTCCGTCATCAGCCGCGTTCCGCCCCACAGATAATCCTTGCAGCTTGGTTTTAATTTTAAGATTGCCATGTCGTCTCTCTTTCTTCTACTTCGACAGCAGCTCCATATTCCTGTCGATCAGCTCACACCGCTGCTTCACGCAGTCCGGCGAGCGCAGCGGGTCTTTGGGCGTCCGGAACAGATAGTCTTCCAGCCGGTCGATGTCCGTCACCGCCACATGCATTCTCGTATCGCAGGAAGCGTAATAGATGTACACCTCTCCGTTCTCCCGGGCGACGGCGCCATTCGTAAATACGACGTTGGACACGTCTCCCACGCGCTCCGCTCCCAGAGGCACGAGGAACACGCCCGAAGGCTCCGCCGCCAGCTTTGACGGGTCTTTCAGATCCGTGCCGAACGCATACAGCACATACCGAAGTCCCGCCGCCGTATTGCGGACCCCGTGGGCGATGTGAATCCAGCATTTCTTCCCCTTGATGGGAACCGCTCCCGCGCCGTTCTTGCACTCGGTCAGCGTATGATAGACCCTTCTGCTGATGATCGTCTCTTCGTCGATCACCGCATGCGCAATGTCATCGCAGAGCCCAAAACCGATCCCGCCGCCGCTTCCGGTGTCGATAAAACCGTCCATCGGCCGGGTATAAAACGCATATTTTCCGTTCACGAACTCCGGGTGCAGCAGCACGTTCCTCTGCTGCGGAGAACGTAACGTTTTCAGATTGTCCAGACGCTCCCAGTTCTCCAGATCTTTTGTCCGCACGATTCCCGCCTGGGCCACCGCCGCCGACAGGTCCGGATTGCCGGTATCTTTGCTCTCGGAACAAAACACCCCATAGATCCAGCCGTCCTCATGCTTCGTCAGGCGCATGTCATAGACGTTCGTTTCCTCCGGACAGGTGTCCGGCAGGATCACCGGATAGTCCCGGAAACGGAAACCGTCCACTCCGCTTTCACTCTCCGCCACGGCAAAGAATGACTTGCGGTCATTTCCTTCCACTCTCGCCACCAGATAAAATTTCCCGTCCAGTTCAAGGGCGCCGCTGTTCATCACCGCATTGACGCCCAGCCGCTCCATAAAATACGGATTTGTCTCCGCGTTCAGATCGTACCGCCAGTGCAGCGGCGCATGATCTCTTGTGAGCACCGGATACTCATACCGGTCATAGACCCCGTTATAGAAGCTGCTCTTCTGGTTTTTCCTCGCCAGCAGACGCTCCTGCTTTTCCAGTTCCACATAATACTGTCTATGTATCATCGCCTGACCTCCTGATCACTTCCATACACATCCTGCCGTTATGATACGGACATTTCCACGGCTCCACGACAGGCTTTTCCAGCGGTTTTCCGTCTTTGTCCACCGCCCAGAACCACTCGGATCCGTTCCGCTTATCAATCACATTTTCACAGATATAGCGCCAGATCCGCTCTGCCGCGTCCAGATATTCCGTCCGCTGCGGATTCTTTTCCCAGCCGTTGACAAAGCCCACGACGGCTTCCGCCTGCACCCACCAGACTCTGGTCGTATCGACAACGCCGTTCTCCGCCTCATTCGGCATGGAATCTCCTTCCAGCGCGCGCTCATAAATATTTTTCGTGATCTCCCGGGTGATGGGGCGGATTCTCTCCGTACAGGCAGAATCCCCCAGCACCTCCAGCGCCCGGTCTACAAGCCAGGCCGACTCGATGTCGTGTCCATAAGAATACAGATCGATCAGCGGACGCCAGTTCCGGTCAAAGAACACTTCCTGCCTTCCAAGCTCCCGGTTATAGACTTTCTCCGCAAACAGATCCAGCAGATACCGGAGCCTCCGCCCCACTTCCGGATCCTTTGCCACCCGGTAAAGCTCCGTGTAGCCCTCCAGCAGATGCAGAAGCGTGTTCATGGTCTTCTCCGCCATGACCCCGTTTTCCGAGAGCTTCTCATTGTCCGCCGGCCGGAATTTCCGGTCGAAGGCTTCCAGATAGCCGTACTCGTCTCTGCAGCGTTCTTCGATCAGCCGGAAGAGCGAACGCGCCAGCGCCAGCGCCTCCGGATCCTCCGACGCCTCGTAATAGGAAGAGAGCGCATAGACGGCAAACGCCTGGTTGTACGTATGCTTCATGTCGTCCTGTACCTGACCGTCGTACGTCAGGGACCAGTAGATACCGCCGTACTCCGCGTCCAGACAATGCTCCTTCAGGAAACGATACGCATGCTCCGCGTCCGCTCTCAGATTCTCCCATCCCAGAAGCCGATACGCATTGGAGAAAAACCACAGAATCCGGCTGTTCAGAATGCAGCCCTTCCCGCTCTCCTTATCCAGCTTCAGGTCATAGCCCAGCCAGCCGTAATACCCGCCGTATTCCTCGTCCTTCAGCCCCTCCCAGAAGGGGATCAGATCCTCCTTCAGATGGCGGCCGATCTCTTTTACAAATGTCCGCATATCTCTTACCTTCTCCCGATCTCCGTATCGGGTTCTCTGACTACGCTGTGTTCCTTAATATAATCCACGATCTCATCCACTCTGGTAAACGCCAGCCCCACATACGTGTCCGCCGCCCCGTAATAAATCGCGATCTTCCCGCTCTCTGCGTCATGAATCGTCGCGCACGGGAATGTGACATTGGGCACAAAGCCCCGCTCCTCATACCACTCTTCCGGCGTCAGCAGGAAATTTTCACAGCGGTATTTTACAATCGACGGCTGGTCAAGATCCAGAATCGCGCCGCCGATGCTGTACACAAAGCCGTTGCAGGTGCCGGTCACGCCGTGATAGAACAGAAGCCATCCTTCCGTCGTCTCGATGGGCGCCGCGCCGCCGCCGATCTTCACCGACTCCCACCACTCGCTGGACTTGCCCATCACATGGCGGTGCCGGCCCCAGTATACCATATCCGGGCTCTCGGACAGGAAAATATCCCCAAACGGCGTATGCCCGCTGTCGCTCGGTCTGGACAGCATCATGAATTTCCCATTGATCTTCCTCGGAAACAGCACCGCATTGCGGTTGAACGGCAGGAACGGATTCTCGATTCTTGTAAACGTCTGAAAATCCGTCGTCTTCGCCACGCCGATCGACGCCCCGTAAAAGTCCTGACACCAGATAATATAATAAGTATCCTCCACCTTCACGAGCCGCGGATCATAGGCGTATACCGGCATAAACGGCTTTTCCTCTTCATCCACGAAGGGAATCTTCTCTTCTTCAAAATCCCAGTGGATCGCATCCTGGCTTCTCCCCATATAGATATAGGGAATGCCGTTGGTCTGCTCCCCGCGAAAGACCCCGATAAATTCGTCCCCGTACGGCATCACCGCACTGTTGAAGATACGCGCCACCTCCGGCGCCGGATTTCTCCCGACGATCGGATTCTCTGTATACCGCCACACCGGCGCCCCGTGTACGTGCCCCGGCTTCTCCTGCCAGGGCACGCCCGGAACCGCCGGGCCGATGATTTTTACATTGCTCATAATTCCTCCTTTATTTCAGTTCTGCATCTTCCGGTCCGATGCTGTACTTATCCTTTGACTGCTCCCGAAGCCATTCCGCTGTACACCTGCTCCTGGAAGATCAGGAAGAGGATGAAGATCGGAATGATCGTAATCAGCACGCCCGCACAGATGTAGTTGTACTGATTACCGTAAGGTCCTGTAAACGTGTACAAAGCCGTGGAGATCGTCTTCAAATTCTTGTCCTGCAGATACAGGTTGGACATATAGTACTCGTTGTAAACGCCCACGCCCTTGAGCACCAGCGAGGTGACGATGGCCGGCTTTAAAAGCGGGAACAGAATCTTGAAGAACACTCCAAAGTAAGTACATCCGTCCATAATCGCAGATTCATCCAGAGAGATCGGAAGATTCTCGAAGAACTGCAGGAAGATGTAGATGGAGATGATATCCGTACCCATCAATACGATCATATACCCGTACAGATGGTTGATCAGTCCCAGACTGTACATGATCTGGTAGACCGTTACCTGCGTCGCGATGCCCGGAATCAGGGATGCGAACATAAACAGGGTATGAATGATCCCGCTTCCTTTGAATTTGAAACGGTTCAGCACGTACGCCAGCATGGAGCCGGTGAAGATGGACACGATCAGCACGACGACCAGCACGATGGCCGTGTTCAGAAAGCCCCGGAACATGTTCGCCTGCTGTACGGCGATCACAAAGTTTTCAAAGTAGGCAAAAGACGCCGGAAGATCCAGAACCGAGGTGGTGTTGTATTCCTCCGTGGTCTTGAACGCGGTCAGCACACAGACGCAGATGGGAAGCAGCGCCACGATGGATGCCAGTATAATGGATACGTATTTGAATACCGTGAACGCAAAGGTCGCCGGTTTCATTTTCATAATGGTCATGGTTATCTTCCTCCCTTCGCCGCCGCTTTCGCCGCGCGCTTCTTCGCCCGTACTGCCGCCTTGGATTCATCCTCGCTGCCGTCGTCAAACACATACTTGAAGAACAGGTTCTGCGCCACCGTACATAGGATGATAATGCCCAGCAGGACGATCGCCATCGCGCAGGCAAGGCCGACCTTCTGATTCTCATGTGCCAGACGGTTCATGATGACGAAATACGTACCGGTTCCCATCGTACCGTTGGTAATAACGTAGGGCGGCTCGAATGCGCTCAGAGAACCGCTGATGGACAGAATCAGGTTCAGCACCACGATGGACTTGATGCTGGGCAGAATGATGTATTTGAACTGATGCCACTTGTTGGCACCGTCCAGGGAAGCCGCCTCATACAGATCCGTATCGACCGACATCATCGCGCCCAGGAACAGGATCATGTTCTGACCCATGTATCTCCAGACGGAGGTCGCTGCCAGAGAGATGTTGTTAATGCTCTGATCCTGCAGCCACATGGGAATGTTCTCGATATCCATGCCGAACATCTGCAGCAGGGAGTCCAGCACATATCCTCTCGCATAGAAAAACTTGAAGATAAAACCGACCGCAATACCGCAGATCAGGTAGGGGAAGAACATGGCTCCCTTGAAGAAGCCCGCCCCTTTGATCTTGAACACAAACATGGTGGCGAAGAACAGTGCCAGCGCAAGCTGCACCATGGCGCCGCCCATGTAGTACACGCTGACGAACAGCGATTTGAAGCACTCGCTTCTCTGAAACACGTCGATATAGTTTTTCAGGCCGACCCAGGTGCCGGGCTGTCCGTATTTTACAGTCTGGAAACTGAATTTCACCATCTCCAGGAATGGTATGTAAGTGAAGACAAGTAAGAGTAAAAGCGGGACAAACATAAATGTAACGATGATCAGTTTGCGCTGTCCTTCCCTGCTTGTCATCTTTTCCCAGAAACTCTTCTGAGTTCCGGCTGTCGTATTCCCCATAACATCCTCCTTTATTCTGCTGCCTCAACCCCTGGTGTCTCTGCCGTATTGTCTGTTTCCGCCGCATCGTCCGTTCCTGCCGCGTCTGCTTCTGCCGCATCCGCTCCGGCGCTCACTGCGGCTGCTTCCGCCTGTACGTCCGTCACTTCCACGCCGAGGCTCTCCTGCGCCTTCGTCCATTTCGCGTTCCATTCGCCCATGAGCTCATCCAGCGTCTTCGTGCCGTACAGCGCGGATTCCAGAATCTCGCAGTCCGGGTAATCGTCGTTGTTGATACCGACCTCGCTCTCAAGATTCACCTGATCGAACAGGTCTTCCTCTCCTGCCGGCGCCGGTACGTTGGACAGAAGCGCTACGCCCTCGAAATCAGCCAGCACATCCGGAAGGGGCGCGGACTTCAGAGCCGGGATGCTTCCCTCATCCGCATACATCGGAGACTCCTCCAGCACCCATTTCAAATACAGAAGCGCTGCGATCTGATTGTCCTCGGTCGCCTTGTTGTTGATACCGAACCCGTAATTGCCGCCTGCGCTGGCATATCTCTTACCGTTTACCGTGATCGGGAACGGCATGTATTTTACGTCCTCCGGAGTCTCGCCCTGATCTCTGCACTGCTGTACGGCCCAGGAACCAAGCACCATGCTGGCGATCTCGCCCTTGTTGATCGCTCCCTTGGAGGATTCCCAGTCGGTACTTGCCGGATCTTCCTCGATCAGGCCGCGGGCAACCGCCTCGTACATCAGATAGTAGACGGCGTAAGGTCCGGTCATATCATCCTTCTTCGCAAACGGATCCTTCATATGAGCCATCTTGTTCTTGAAATCCGGATCTCCGGTACACACGATGTCCGTGTAGGCGTCCCATGCGCCCATCGGCCAGCCCGCCGCAAAGTTCGTATACAGCGGAACCGCGTCGGTCTTGTCCTTGATCATCTGCAGCGCATCCAGAAATTCGTCCGGCGTCGTGGGCAGCTCAGTAATACCTGCCTGATCCCATACCTTCTTATTGTATACTACGCCGCCCGCAGTACCGCCGTTGGCAATGCCGTATACGGTTCCGTCAAAGCTCTTCTCCACGCAGAAGTTGTAAATACCGTCCAGGGTATCAAAATCCCCCAGCGGGGCAAAATACTGAGACAGCTCGCTCTTGTTGACCGATGTGGGGATAAAGCAGAGGTCACCCCAGTCTCCGGTGGTCAGCCTCAGTTTCAGGGATTCCTCATAATCCGTGATACCCTCGTATTCTACGGTAATGTTCGGGTACAGCTCCATGAACTGCTCCGCGTATCCCTTGTACACCGTGTC
Organism: uncultured Lachnospiraceae bacterium; assembly: GCA_910587765.1. GTDB lineage: Bacteria > Bacillota > Clostridia > Lachnospirales > Lachnospiraceae > Hominiventricola. The sequence continues at coordinate 15,085 of CAJUNR010000039.1, read as the reverse complement.
CACGATATCCGTACGGTTGGTCAGCACCTTGATGCTCGCCGTCAGGTCCGTGTAATCGCCCGGCTGATCCGCCGTGCTCAGTGTGATGGAATCAATAGACGGCAGATTGACATTCGCCGCAGCTTCGTTCGCTTTCTTTCCTCTTCCGCAGGCAGTCATCGGTACCGTCATCACCGCTGCCATTCCCAGACTTAAAATCCTTTTGTTTAGCTTCATTTTTCAGTTTTCCTTTCGTTTATTCACTTATTTTTTAAGTTAATTTAATTTTAACACTTTTTTTATATTTTTCAATTATTATTTTATTTAAACTTATTTTTCTCTGTTTTTACAGGAATTTTCGCTTATACTTTATCTATTTTGCACAACTATTTTCTATTTTTCCTAATTAAAATATTTTTAATTTAATCTATTATTTAATTAATTGCATTTTACAAATCATTCCTATTGATAAAACAAAGAAGTAAATTTCCTTACGCACCCCTGCACACAGAAAAGCAGGCTCCGAAGAACCTGCCATCCATGATATATTTTATTCGGTTTTATTCTACTTTGCGCCCTTTGGCCTGTCTTTTTGTCATTTCCTGCGCACGCTGTTTTTCATCACCACATGCCCGGATACAATCTCCAGCCCTCTGCCGGAATTGGGATTTTTGAACTGCTTCATCAGCTTCTTGATCGCGACGCGCACCATCGCTTTCGTGTTGACTTCGTACGTCGTGATCCTCATATCCGCGTAACCCGGATAGAGAAAATTGTCAAACCCGACCACCGACAGGTCGTCCGGTACCTTCAGTCCTCTGGCGTTCAGCTTGCTCACCAGCATCCCCGCCGTCAGATCGCAGTTGCAGACAAACGCTTCCGGAAGTCTTCTGGGAAGCTCGAACTCCACAAGCCCGTGCTCGTTCCGGTCCTCAATCAGCCATTCCGGATGCACGTTGATCCGGTGCTGCGTCATCGCCTTCATAAAACCGCAGTAGCGGTCCATGATACTGCTGGTTGCATAGATGGAACCGATAAAACCGATGTCCCTGATTCCCTTTTCAAGAAGCAGCTCCGTCATCTGATACATCCCGTAGAAATTGTCCGCAATCACCGCGTCCCACGCCAGATCCCGGTCATAGAAGTCCAGAAATACCACCGGCATGGACACGGTCTCCCGCAGTCTGCGGATGTACTGCCTGTCAATCTCCCCGATGATAATCAGCCCTTCCACCTTGTTCTGAAGAACCATCTGCGGGAGCTCCGGATTCCGCCCCCCGTCTCCGTTTTTCAGCGTTTCGACGGTCGTATAACATTGTTTTTCCGTAGCGGCAAGCGCCAGCTCCTGATACAGCTTCCAGTAATAGGTCGTGTGATTTCCCAGATAGCGTTCCGCGATCAGAACCCCGATCTTCTGAAAATCCTCCGGCCGTTCCTTTACAGCCTTCGGCTTTTTATGATTCTCGTAGCCCAGTTCCTCCGCCGCCTCGCGGATCCGCTCCCGAAGAGCGTCACTCACTCCTTTCTGTCCGGTCAGGGCATTGTGTACGGTTACCGTACTGACCCCCACCCGGTCGGCGATATCTGCAAGCCTTACCTTTCCCATGACGTCCTCCGTTACTGTTTCTTTACAAAATGATACCGGCTGCTCCGAAAATCTCCCTGACCGGACAGCACCAGATACCCGCACTGCATCAGCTCTTCCCCGTACCAGGTCTGATCCGTTCCTTCCAGCACATACTCCGCCTGCGCGAGAAGTCCCTTGAGACGCAGCGCATAGCTGTGCACATTCGGCTCCGCCAGCACCTGCACAAACGTCACCAGCGCTTCCGAGCCGTCCTTGGACGCCACTTCCCAGCAGTCATAAGGTTTTTCCATAGACCAGGAGGCCAGCCGGTAATAATCGCCCCGCTGCATCAGCGGCTGGTAGCGGTGATACTCCTCCACCTGCGCCGGAATCTTCGCCCGCTCCTCCTCCGCAATCTTCGTAATGTCCAGCTCATATCCGAAAGCGCCTGCCATCGCCACATGCGCTCTCGTGTCAAAGGGAGTATTCCTGCCCACGATGTGGTTGGGGCAGTCTCCCACATGGGCCCCCATCGTGGAAAGCGGATAGACAAGCGCCGTTCCCTCCTGAATCCGAAGCCGTTCCACGGCGTCCACATTATCCGAGCACCAGATCTGCGGGCTGTAATAGAGCATCCCCGGATCGAACCTTGCCCCGCCTCCGGAACAGTTCTCCAGCAGAAGTTCCGGAAAATCCGTCACCAGCCGTTCCTGCATCTCATAGACGCCCAGCACATACCGGTGCATCAGCTCCCCCTGGCTCTCCCGGTCCAGACAGGCGCCGCCGATATCGCAGAGCTGACGGTTCATATCCCATTTCACATAGGCGATGGGCGCGCTGCGCAGAATTTTTGCCACGCAGTTGTAGGCATAATCGACGATCTCCTTTCTGGACAGATCCAGCACATACTGGGTCCGGCTCTGGGCCGGCGTGCGCCCCGCAATCTGAATCGCCCAGTCCGGATGCTTTCTGTAAAGCTCCGAGTCCGGCGAGATCATCTCCGGCTCAAACCAGATCCCGAACTGAAGGCCGATCTCGTTGACTTTCCGCACCAGGTCCGGAAGGCCGGAAGTGATTTTCTCTTCATTAACCGTCCAGTCGCCCAGAGAGCTGTCGTCAAAATTCCGCTTCCCGAACCATCCGTCATCCATGACCAGCATCTCGATCCCGGCCTTTTTCGCCTCTCTGGCAATTTCCAGAAGCTTTTCCGAATTAAAGTCAAAGTAGGTCGCCTCCCAGTTGTTGATCAGAACCGGACGCTTCGCATACTGATGCGGGCTCCGGATCAGATGTCCGCGGTAGAAATCATGAAAATTGCGGGTCATACGTCCCAGACCCTCCGCCGAATAGGTCAGCACCGCCTCCGGCGCCTGAAAGCTCTCCCCCGGACGCAGATTCCAGCAGAAATAATCCGCATGGATGCCCATCGTCATCCGCACCTGCCGGAACTGTGAAAGCTCCGCCTGGGCCATGAAATTTCCCGAATAGACGAAGTTCATGGCGTAGACTTCCCCGGTCTCTTCGGTCGTCTCCGGCGTCACCAGCGCCAGAAACGGATGTTCCTGATGGCTGGATTCGCCCTTTGTCGAAGAAACCATCTGCTTTCCGCAGCGAATCCGGCCCCTCTGGATATGGCGCTCCCGAGCCCAGCTCCCCACCAGAGTCAGCATCTCAAACTCCCGGTTGTCCATGTCCAGACAGGCGCTGTACACCTTTTCCAGCTTCAGATGCTCCTCTCCGCGGTTCTCCACCCGCACGCTCCGGGTGATGACATCCGTATCCGCAAACACGGAATAAGACAGCGTAACCTCAAGCTTCAGCAGCGCGTCCTCGCATACCAGTTCCAGCGTCTCCACTTCCCCTTCCCGTCCGAAGGAAGCCGGAAGGCCCGCAAGGCCCGGTTTTCCCCTGAAAATCCGGTATTCCTTAAAAATCAGCTCACAGCCGACGCTTCCGGACGCGGAGCGGACGTCCAGACAGCTCTCCCGATAGTCCCCGACGCCTCCGGCCGGATATTCCGTCGGAAAGAAATCCATAAAAGAAGCCTTCTCGCGCTCCCGGACGGAAGGCGTAAAAGGCGCCTCATTCATGCGCAGAAGGTAATTGCTCCCCCCGCTTTTCAGCCTGCGTCCGTAGTAAATGTGACCCACGTATCCTTCCGGCGAAAGCCCGATCAGATAGGTGGTATGTCCTGTATCCAGGTGGAATATCTTCTTCTCTTCCACGTATTTGATTCCCATATTCTGTACTCCTTTTCATTTAAAAGCCCCGCGGCAGTCTGACGGGGCATAAAATCTGCAGAACTGCCGAAGACCGAAACCTCAGACTTCCAGAAATCCGAACGGTCTTTCGTCCTCTGTCCGCAGATACTGCATCATCAGATAGGCTCCCCGCAGAGACACCCGTTCTTCCGACAGAATCCTGCGCACCTGCGCTTTATCCGCCAGCAGTACCTGAATCTGTTCCGTGGACTCGCAGACGGCGCGCCCTTTTGTATCCTCCACGGTCCCGTACACGGTGCAGCTTGTCTCGTCAGTAAACCCCGGCCCGAGGAAGAACGGACGCCGAAAGCAGGCGTTTCCTCCGGTATATTCGGAAAAAACAAGACCGGTCTCTTCTTTCATTTCCCGCACTGCCGCCGTCCCCGGTGTCTCTCCCGGATCCACAAGACCGGCCGGAAGCGCATAAACCTCCGCGTCCAGCGGATACCGGTATTCCCTGATCAAAACCAGCCGCGCAGCCGGCTCCCTGGTCAGAGCGTAGATCACGATTCCCTCCGCATCGAGCGTCCCGGTGGAAAGCTTCAGCTTCTCCTGCGGATTTCTGGACGCAAAATAATAATCGAAAGGGTTTCCTTTCGTGTCCCGCGCATCAATATGATACAGGTTCAGGTGCGGATTATCCGTAAGCTTCTGCACGGCGTCGATCTTCTTCATCTCTGTCCCTTTCTTGTTTAAGTAAAATTTAATTAAATTTTATCTCTATTCTATGAGAAAATTAGTTAAATGTCAATTGTTGATTCGGGCAGTTTTTCCTGTCGTTTCCTGTGTAATCTGCACAGAGAAAAAAGCGCAAAAAAGCTCTTGACGAAATTCAAAACACGTTCTATATTATATAAATGCTTTTTAACCGCCCTCAGCGGGCATTTCCTGAATGAATCCAAAAACAGAATCCAAAAACGGAGGGGACAACCATGTCCAGAAAATCGAACCGTATTGATATGTGCAGCGGCCCCATTCTGCCGGGAATCATCGCTTTCAGTCTGCCGCTGATGCTGTCCGGCTGTCTGCAGCTTCTCTTTAACGCGGCGGACGTCATTGTGGTCGGACGTTTTGCCGGAAAGGAATCTCTGGCCGCCGTAGGTTCCACCAGCTCCCTCACCAATCTGCTGGTCAACCTCTTTATCGGTCTGTCCATCGGCGCCAATGTAACCGTCGGCCATACCCTCGGAAGCCAGGACGACGAAGGAACCCGTGATAATGTACATACCGCGATCGCCATCAGCCTGATCTCCGGTATCCTGCTGGTCGGGGTGGGGCTTTTGTTCACCAGACCGCTGCTCATTCAGATGGGCGCGCCGGACGATGTCCTCGACAAGGCCGCTCTCTACCTGAAAATCATCTTTATCGGAATGCCCGCCAATATGGCCTACAATTTCGGCAGCGCGATCCTGCGCGCCACCGGAGACACCAAAAAACCGCTTTACTTTCTGTCCGCAGCCGGAGCGGTCAATGTAGTGCTGAATCTGTTCTTTGTCATCGTCCTCCATATGGACGTGGCCGGAGTGGCGCTGGCAACCATCATCGCCCAGTGTATCAGCGCGGTATTGATTCTTCTCTGCCTGTGCCGGATGGAAGGACCCTGCCGCCTGAATATCCGGAAGCTGTACATCCATCCGCTGCGCCTGCGCCGGATGATGCAGATCGGACTGCCGGCCGGAATCCAGGGCTCCCTGTTTTCCTTCTCCAACGTGCTGATTCAGTCTTCGATCAATTCGTTCGGTTCCGTCGTCGTAGCCGGAAACAGTGCCGCCATGAGCATTGAACAGTTCGTCTACATCTCCATGAACGCGGTTCACCAGGCGGTGGTCAGCTTTACAAGCCAGAACACCGGAGCCGGAAAACCGGACCGCATCAGCCGGATTCTCTCCTCCGGGCTCGGACTGGTGACGGTCGTCGGCCTGATCATGGGAATCGGCGTCAATCTCTTCTCCGGACCGCTTTTGTCCATCTATTCCGCCGATCCGGCAGTGATCGCGGCGGGACGCACGCGGCTTCTGTGGGTCAGCGCTCCCTATTTTCTGTGCGGACTGATGGAGATCGTCATGGGAATCATGCGGGGGCTCGGTTACGCGCTCACTCCGATGGTCGTCGCCCTGTCCGGCGCCTGTCTGTTCCGGATCCTGTGGCTTGCAACCGTCTTCACATGGTTCCCCACGCAGGGTATCCTGCTTCTGTCCTATCCGGTCTCCTGGATTGTGACCGCCCTGATCCATACGCTGACCTATCTGTATGCAAGGAAGCATCATGCTTTGTTCCGGAAAGCGGCGGCCTGATCTTACCCATCCTGGCAGGTGAAATAAATCATCTGCCTTCTCCCGGCATGTTCTTTCAGCAGTTCCAGCGCGCGCCGCCGCCTCGCCGTATCCAGGTTCACGAACGGATCGTCCAGAATCAGCACCGGCTGCTCTTCCTTATACAGTACGTCCAGGACCGCCAGCCGCTCCGCAAAACGCAGAAGATCCTGACGGCCGGCGCTCTGATAGTCCAGGCTTCGGTACGCGCCCGCCTCCTGCACCTTCAGTTGGAGGCTGACGTCCACCAGCACCGGAAGCGTTTCCCCGGACTCCAGTTTCGAGAGATACTCCTCCATCCGGTTCTGCAGTTCGTACAGATAGCGGCTCGAAAGCTGTTCGCGGGCCATTTTCAGGTACCGGACGGTCTGTTCCAGAAGCGCATGCTCCCGAACGGCGTCCGACAGTTTTTCCGACAGTTCCGTCTCTCTTTCCTGAAGTTCCGGTATCCGTTCGGCCTCTTCCTGGAATCCTGTGATTCGGTACGCAAGCTCTCTCTCTTCTTTTTTCAGCTCGTCCAGACGCTTCCTCTGTTCTTCCAGTTTCCGCTTCCATACCTGCACATCCGGAACGCCCTCCCCGGGGTCTGACAGCCGTCTCCGTTCCTCTTGCGAAAATCCTTCTTCATACCTCCTCAGCAGTTCGATGCTTCTGGAAACCTCCGTTTTCCGTGATTCGTATTTCTGTTTTAACTCCCTTTGCTCTCTGCTCTTTTTTCTTTCCTGCTTCCAGCGCACCTCCATCTCCGCCGTTTTGACAGGATGGGAAAGCGCAAGAAATTCACAGATCTTCTTCTCCAGCGTCTCCTGCTTCTTCTGAATCTCACGGAGTGCACGGTCTGTCCTGCGGACTTCCTGGCTGCTCTCCTCGATCTGCAGGTCGAGCTGCTCTCCTTGCCGGCGGTACCGGCGCATCGTCCAGAATCCCAGAAAGGCGATCATCGCTCCCGCGGCCCAAAATACAATTCCGGCAGCCGCCGCCTTCCGGAACAGGCAGAAAACGCCCATCACCGGAAGAAGAACCGCCGCAATGCCAAAAAACATGCCGGGAAACGAGCGGTCATTTTTCTCATCTTCCGCATCACCCAGCCGGCTCACCGCCTCGGCCGCCTGCTTTTTCGCCTCTTCCTCCTTCTGTTTCAGCGCGTCCAACTGATAGATCCGCTCCCGGCACCGGTCCAGTTCCTCCTCCCCGCGCGCAGAATTACCGCCCTCTTCCAGAAGCGCCGCCATCTGCCGCAGCTCGGCCTGCTGTTCTTTTACCTGATTCTTCAGCAGGTCATACTGCGCTTTCTTCGCCCTTGTCTGCGCATGCTCCTGCGCCGTACGAAGCGCCTTCTCCGTCTCCTCCGCTGTGGAAGCCGCTTTTTCCGTCGACTGCCGGAGGAGCAGGAGACGGCCGTTTTCTTCCTCCATGGCGTTTTCCTGTGACCTGCACGCCGAAAGTTCTTCCCGGACCTGCCTGCGCTCTTCCTCGAGCTTTGCGATCTGGCCGCGGTTGCCAATCTTGCGGTAATATTTCATCCTGTTTTCCAGAGAGGCGACCGCCTGCTCGTAATTGCCCGCATCGCCGATCTCCTGCTCCGCATGCGTCAATCCGGCGTTCAGACTGTCGTTCATAATCACCGCATAATCCTGCTGCCTGAAAAAACAGCTCCGCTCAAATGCCGCCCGGTCCACAAGGAACAGCTCTTCTCCCAAATGTTCCGAATAATCCAGACTTACAAGACCCGTTTCCAGATCATACAGTTCAAACGTGTCCTCCCGCTCCTTCGCTCCGAAAAACCGCTCCGCCCGGTAGGTTCTGTCCTCCGTCTGAAATTCCAGACTCCCGCCGAAAGCGCCTCCCTGCCACGGAAGATAATGCTTCCTGTCGTTTTCCGCCAGAGAACGCTTCGCCGTACGGGGAAGCCCGTAGAACATGGCTTTGATAAACGCCGCCAGCGTGGATTTGCCCCAGCCGTTTTCTTCATGGATAACGTGAAGACCGTCCTGCAGCTCCAGATCATAGTCGTGCAGCGTTCCGAAATTTTCAATATGTAATCTGAGAATCCGCATCTTATTCCTCTCCCGCCAGTGCATGGATCCCCCTGCACAAAATCTCTTCCTTCTCCTCATCCGTCAGATCCGACGCCAGCACCAGACGGACAAATTCTCCTTTCAGAGACACGTCATACCGATATTCCTCCGGACGGATCAGGCAGGACGTCTCGTCTTTCACCTTCAGAAAATAGTACTCGTTTTCCAGCCATTTCTGCAGCCACGCCGGATCTCTCTCCGCCTCCGGGCGCACACGTCCGGTCAGCCGGACTTTCACCAAGTCCTTTGAAGGAATGTTTTCTAATTCCCGCCGGACTTTTCGCTGGATCTCTTCCTGCGTCATCATCTCCGTGATATCGACCGGCACTTCATGCAGCGTCCTCTGGGCAAACGGGACAAAGGAAGAACGGATTTTTCCGCCGTGCACCTCAAGCTCCACGTATCCTTTCTCTCCGCACTCGTCAAATCCGCGGCCTTCCAGACAGCCGCTGTAACACCAGACCCCTCTCTCATCGAGCGGTCCGGCGCCGAAACGATGCACATGCCCCAGCGCCAGATAATCAATTCCCCGTCCCTTCAGCGCGCGCAGGGAAAAGGCGTCCGACTGCTCCCTGAGGCCGTACTCTGTCGCCATCCCATGGAGCATCACGATGTTGAGCCGGCCGCCGTCCAGCGACAGCCGATCCATCAGCCCCTCCTCCGTCACCTCCGACAGTTCCGCCCCCGTGATGGTCACTTCGCCCTGCTCATAAGAAGTCCAGTCCGCGCCGAACGTCTTCAGGTTCTCCGGCAGGCATCTGCTCTCCGTAAGAAAGCTGTTCTGATCATGGTTCCCCTGCAGATAATAGAACGTAATCCCCGGATGCTCCGCCACCGCATCCATCACACAGTTCCCCGCACGGGCGGAGATGGTCCTGGCATCAAACAGATCTCCGCAGAGCAGAATCGCTTCTGCCCGCTGCTCCTGCGCCCGCTCCACCATCCGGGTAAACGTGCGCAGAAGCTCCAGACGGCGCTCCCGCGCCTTTTCCGCCGGAAGCCCGGACTCCATCCGGGAATCCAGGTGCAGATCCGCACAATGAATGATCTTCATGACAGTTCGTTCTCCTTTAAATAAGTCAGAAGCGCTTCGCAGCCTTCTCTTATATCCTCGTACGTCTCATCAAAATTACCGGTATACCATGGATCTGCAATCTCTCTCGGCGACTCCGCGAAATCCAGAAGAAGATGAAGCTTCCCTTCCGGATCCTTTCCCACGATCCGTTCCATATTGCGAAGATTCCAGGAATCCATGCCGATCAGATAGTCGTATTCCTCATAGTCCGCCCGCGTCATCTTCCGGGCGCGGTGATCTCCGCAGTAAATCCCGGCCTCGTTCAGCTTCCCGCGCGTACCGCGGTGCACCCGGCTGCCGATCTCCTCGGTGCTGGTGGCCGCGGAATCAATGTAAAAGCAGTCGGACAGGCCGCTCTTTGCTGCCAGGTCTTTCATGACGTATTCTGCCATGGGACTGCGACAGATGTTGCCGTGGCAGATAAAAAGTATCTTAATCAAAATAAAAATCCCTCCTGAAATGCGTTGATTTGCCGTGTTTTGGCACGTTTTGCGAGGTTTATTTTTTCGAAAAAATTGTCAAAAAAATCACAGAATGAGCAAAACGGGGCAAAATGTGGCAAGTTGAAGCCGTCAATCGTAGTAAAAACGTAGTAGGAATTGAGATATTTTACTACTCCTCTATTTTAGCATAGTCCGAGATTTTTTGAAATAGGTCGGGCAAAAAGGTAGCATTCTAAAATTATCGGGGTATTCCCTCCATTCGGTCAAAAGCGAAATCCTATCAAAATAATTTCCCATGAAATTCATATTACTCTTACTCAAATATATAAAATTTCCAGGTCAACGTCCCGCAAAGTCAGCCCGCAGAACTCCGAAATCCGCAATTTTCCTTTTTCATCCATCGCCCGCATGGTGAGCAGGATGTGGGCGTGAGGATTCCCGTCCCCCTTGCTCCGCTTAATGATGGTGATTTTGCAATGCGGGCATGGCAAGTATGCGTCCTCCTTTCTCCCGGATTGGGCAAAAGAAAAAGCAGGATACCTTTCTGGGATTTCCTGCTTGGGTGTGCCGCTGGTGGGCGGCAAATATTTAGTTTTTTGATGGGCTGTCAGTCGTCAAACGGTTCTTTTTATGACGATGTAAAAACTTTTCATATACTTTAGCCGAATTTAACTGCTGTGCCGAATAGTTTTCGATTTCATAAATTCCATCACCATCAGATAAGGTAATAAAAAATGTAATATCATTTGTATAACTGCCAAACACATTTTCTTTAATTAACCTTTTCAACACAGAAGTTATTGTTTCAAAAAACAAATGCTTATTCATTTCATATTCAGTTGGATTAAGGTATACTCCTTGTTCAAATAACAAACGGCTGATTTTTGTCAAACCACTATTTTTTCCATCTGAATATCCCCATTCAGCCGGAATCCATCTTGTAAGGCTATAAGAACCATTTTCAACCCCTCTAATCTCATCTTCTGATAGGTATTGTTTCATAAATTTCAGAATATCCAAATCTTTCTTTCTTAAAAATTCAGAAGTATTCGCAGCAAGGTATAAGGAAACGCAATCCTCATCTGTTACAAGCGCAATCGAATAAATCTTTTCGTTGCCAATTTTTTTGAGAATGTACTTCACATCTTTTTTTATAGCTTTATAAATCTTTGGTTCTATGCTTTCAAAAAATTCCTTCATACAAATCTCCATTCCGCCGCCTTTCAGTTGGCGGCACAAATAGTAATGAAAGGCTGTCAATTCGACAAACTGGAAGTTTTTTTCATTAAAATATACGCTAACCCTTGAAAACACTAAATCATTTTTTCTGAATCCTTCTCATATATAATGTATAATCACTTGGATCAAATTTATCTTTTATAGAATACATATCCAAAGTTATATTATACGGATTTTTAATTACCCATGGAATAATAACAAATGCAAGGTTACCATTGTTAATCCCTGAAATTCCTTCCTCATACAGTTATTTTTCCAACATCATCAAGTAACTGTCCAGCCTTGCATTCACATAACCCGCAAACAGCTTTTCCATTGCACCAAGATTATGCTTTACATGGTATTCGTCAAATGCATTGTAATACGAAATCCGATCTGCAAATTTAATATCAATTGGCGGATATCCTGCTTTCATCAATTCCAAATTTACAAGCAGCCTTCCGGTTCTGCCATTTCCGTCAGCTTATGTCAAGTATGGGACAAAAAATATTTCTAATTTTCCGTGCAAATAATTACCTCTCCATCTTTTCTCTCTCCTATATACATAAGTTGATTTTCACTTATTTGGGTTCCTTCAAAGATTGTCCCATCAAATATAGTATCTCTATCCATTTTTACATTTCGTAAATCTGCATTCCGAAGGTTTGCTCTTCCCAAATCTGTTCCTCGTAAATCCGCATTTGATAGGTTTGTATATTCTAAGTTTGCATAACTTAAATTTGCATGAGATAAATTTGCACAATTTAAATTACATCCTCTAAAAACAGCTCTTGCCATTGTACATCCTTCAAAACTAGAATAGCTAAAATTATACTTTTGACAATCCACATTTTCAAATGTCATCCCATCAAATTTTAAATATGTCTGTTGTCTAACAGGTGCAACAAGAAGTAATACTTTAAAAATATTACAGCGGTTAATATTTTCTATATTTTTCTTTTCATACAGCTCTATTTTTTCACTATTCTTCAAATACGGCAGATAAATCGCATGATATATATATAATACCGCAGAATAAATATTTGCAATTAAATTCAATATATTTTCATTAGCACTATACTCATAATTATATAAAAATCCTGTTTGGAGCATCTTCCCAAAAAAATATTTGAAATAACGCTTATCCAATTCTTGTTTTAAAAAATTTTCTTCAATATTTTTTTCTTTATAGTAATAAACCTTATCTCGAAAAAACTGAATAGGTATTGAAATGTCTCCGTTTATAACATCAGCATCCAAAAAATCTGAATACTGAAACATATTCTGATATTCAGAAATAAATTTTTCTACTATTCCAGATTTTAAATCTATGATTTCTCTATATATTCTTTGAAGATTCATCCAAATATACTCACAATAAAAATAGTCTCTAATATTATTATGATAAAATTCAACGGCATTTTTATTTAGCCCATTTTCATCCTGCTTTTTTGATATTTTAAAATAAGATGCAACCCCAAAACAATCTTCCAAGATATCCTGTATCTTCTCACATCCTCTCATTTCATCCAATCCAGTTATTTTTTTTACAAGACTCTTTATCTCGGTCCTTTCCAATAATTTTTCCACAGTAATAAAAAATCTTTTTTCCATACATACTGCATTGGCAATCTCCGCTGTCAACTCATATAAATACTTTTTATATATCCATATGCTATGTGATCCGTCTTCATCGTAATTTCGTTCATATATCTCCTCAGAAAAAATTTTATGGTACAAATCCCACATATTAAGGGAACTTCCTACTTCAACTTTTTTAGCAATAATCATATATAGCATCATTGGAGACTCTAGCAAACACTCTAACATCATATCTTGATTTTTAAGAATTTCCAATTTAACTTCTGGTGATATGTGTTCTTTTTCTTGATATTTTGTCATCCACAGATTACGTTTTTTAATTGAAAATCCATTTATTTCAATATGGACTTTGGGGAAATCTAGTCCGTCCACGCTTAAATAATTTGGTCTTGTAGTCACAATAATTTTACATGCACAATTTAACTTCAAAAATTCACGATACATATTATGAAAAAAAATATTTTTTCCCTCTCCATAGATGCTTTCTACCATACAAAGTTCATCGAAACCATCCAATACCAAAACAGTATCTTTATAAAGTTTTTTTTCAATCTCCTTTTCCTTCTTTAAACTTATTTCCGATTCATAAAGATATGCGGTTAAATATGTCAATGGGCTCTGAATATTAAGGAAATCATGTCTTTGCAACAAATCTCGGAGCCGAACTACAATTAATCGTTTCCCATTAAAATATATTTTTGCTTTTTCTGGTTGACAGCAATACTGCCATGATAACCAGGAAACCAAACTACTTTTTCCCATTGCTGCCTGCCCTTCGACAAACATAAAATCAACAGGATTATCATCTACTGAATTATAACAAAGAAAATCATGAATTACTCTTATTGCTTCTTCCTCTGAATACGAAAAAATATTAGGCCAATTGTTATTACACAGTGTCACTAAAGGCATTACGAATATATCTTTTAAGCTAATCTGCTTTTCCTTTGGCATGTTTTTATGTAAAAAAAGGACTTCTTCATATTTCATTTTATATTCTGCAACATCTCCACAAATATTCTCCGGCAAAATAGTTGAAACTCCATCCTCCAGAACCTGTTGCTTCCACACTGCCTCTTCCAAATCACTTACTCGCTTTTCCAAATCCAAAACAGCATTCACGGTCAAAAAATAAACTAATTTAGGATATTGCAAAAGTTGTACAACAAACTTTTCGAGAAAAAGTTCAATTATCATTTCCATATCCTTCTCCGTAATCTCAGGGCACTCCCACTTCTTCTCTTTTTTCAATGTACCTCGAATCCATTCTTCCATGGATTTAAATGAAAATATAGACTTCGTATCCTTTACAATACTCATTGAAGTAGTATTAAAAAACTTTGAAAGCTCTGTGCTAATACTCTCAATTTTGTTCTGTACCTCAATACAAGTCCCATTAATTGCAGATTTCAAATCACTATGTAAGCTTCTTTCAATATTTACTTTTTTATCACATTGTTCTAAAATTACCTTTTCCACTATTGCCGGAAAATATGCAATTACCTGAACAGCAGGCATACCCGAAATGGCACCTAAGATACCTGTAATAGTAGAAGCTGTAAGTGCTGATTTCCCAATTAAATCTCGTTTCCTCTTTTCCGTCATATCTGAAAACTCCACCCTTATTTTTAATATGTAACAACAATTATATATAAAAAATTTGCTAAACCACCCCAAAATTCTCAAACATTATCTCCACCCTATCAACCTTCTTCTCCGTATGATAATGCCCACAATACCACTTCCCATAATCCAACCTGTCCTCAATCCCGTCCAGCCATTCCTCCGTAGACTTATCCACCCTACTCTGGTCCACCCCGGCCATAAACATCTCCACCGGCTCATATTTCAGCGGAACCGTATGGCTCAACACCACATCCACCTTCCACCCCAGCCCGTCCAGCCTGATCTCTACATACTTCTTAACCTCCTCCGAAGGCTGCTCATCCGGCCACCACCCATACATAAGCCGGACCATCTTATCAATACTATAAGTCCCTCCCATGACAATAGCCTTCTTCCCGTCCAAATCAAACACTTCCCCGTCCTTCGCAAACAACAAACTCGGATACTCTTCTTCCTGGTACACCACGCCGCCATGCCACACCTTCTCCTGATATCCTTCAATATCCTGCGGCCTCCGCTCATGGTTCCCATGGATCGCAAAAACCGTAATCGGCAAAACTACCAAAAACTCCTTCTTCCTCATATCCTGTATTCCCCCGCTGAAATTAATCCCGGCATCCCCCAGAATAACCATCACATCCTCCCTGCAGGTCCCGAACCGCCTGCAGAAAGCCTCAATCCACCCAAACTCCCCATGAGTATCCCCCGTTATGTAAATCATGCAACTATCCCTTCCGGATGCCCGCCTTCCGGCAGGCACCCTAATTATACCATATCCTCACCGCATTTCACCTAAAATCTTTTTATAAACATCCCCAAATTTCCAGACCACTTCCAGCCTGTCCTCCCCCATCACTGTTGTGATTGTCAGCTTTGAACCTGCACGAAGCAGGTCAGCTGATTCCCATAATTCTGCTTCTAATT
>CAJUNR010000038.1 GCA_910587765.1 uncultured Lachnospiraceae bacterium | reverse complement strand
AATCAGTGGAGCGGAACTACGTTCCGCTCCGGATCCGCTAGCGCGAAATAATCAGCAGTCGCAGGGAAAGGCAGGATCTGGGGGAACGCTGCGCCATCTGATCGTCCCGGCGGCGGTGTTTGTGCTCTGCCTGATTCCGATAATTGTGGTGGCGGTTCTGAACCTGAAGGCCGGCTACGAGATCGGCCGCAAACAGGACTGGATCGCTTCCGACGAAGTGCAGGAACAGTACGGCCGCGCCCGGGAGCTGGAGGAGCGGCTGGCCGGGGTCGGCAGCAGCATCGCGGCGGTGGAGCAGACGGATGCAAATCTGGCGAGTTATCCGCCGCTTACGACGGAGCTGCTGAACCGGATCCGCGGCGCCGGAGGGTCGGGCATCGAATGTACGGTCACCGGCTATGACGTTTCCACCGGCATCATCACCTTCGAGGCCGCAAGCCGGGAGGTCATCGACGTACCGGCCTATATCCAGAAACTTCAGGACAGCGGAGTTTTTCATTTCGTAGATTATCTGGGATATTCCTATGAAAATGACTGGTATACGCTGGCGCTGTCCTGCGCCATTGAGGGCAGAAACGTGCAGGGAGGAGATGCGAAATGAAACTGCAGTTGACCGATCACGATATTTTTCTGTTAAAGCTGGCCGGCAGCGCGCTCATTCTCTTTGTGATGCTGCGTTTTTTCCTTATGCCCGGACTGGTCCGGCTGCAGGAGCGCGGCATACAAAGCGGGGAACTCTCGGAAAAGATCGAGGAGATGGAGGCGTCCATTGAAAATATTCCGATGCTCGAACGCGCGCTCGAAGAGCGGACGGCGGAGCTGGAGCGGGTGTCCGGTACGTATTATGAACGGATGGAGAACCGTCAGGTGGATGAGCTTCTCACAGGCCTGGCTCTCAAGCACGGGCTGTTCCCGGTCTCTCTGATGATCGAGGGGGCGTCGGCCGCCATACCGGAGCCGTATCTGTACGGGTCGGCGGACCATGCCGCGGGGCCGGTGTCGGATACGTATCTGCTGACCGCGTCCGGACGGATGGTGTTAAACGGCGAGGAGACGAAGCTGTTCGCGTTTCTGTCGGATATCGAGGAGAATTACCCGGCGGTCAGCCTCCGCAGCCTGAATATGACGGAACGGGTGTATTTTGACGCGGACTGGAACCGGAGCGAGCGGCCGGATATGAACTGCGAGCTGGCCGTCTATATGTACGACCCGGCCGCCGCGCAGCAGGCGCCGCCGGCCGAGCAGACGGAGGAGAGCGAAGAGGAACTTCTGACAGGAGGGGATACCAGTGAGTAAGAATCTGCGAATCGGAGAAATTCTCGAGGAAAGAGGCTATGTGAACGCCGATCAGATGGCGCAGGCGCTGGCTTACCAGAAGGAGCACCGTGACATGCGCGTGGGCCGCATCCTGATCGAACTTCAGTTTGTGACGGAGCAGCAGGTGCTGGAGGCGCTGGCCAGCCGGCTCGATCTGGAGATCGTGGACGTGGCCGCCCAGACCGTGGATCTGGAGGCGGTGGCGATGATCGACAAGGAGCTGGCGGAACGCAATCTGTTCCTGCCGCTGCGCCTGAAGAACCGCTCCACGCTGGTGCTGGTGACCAACGATCCGCTGAATTATTTTGCGCTGGAGGAGGCGCGCCAGCAGACCGGATGTTTTCTGGAAATTCTGCTGAGCGAGGAAAAACCGCTGCGGCAGGCAATTTCGTATTATTTCGCGGAGGTGGGCGCCAGAAAGGCGGCCAGCCAGGCGAACGCCGGGTTCGTGACGGAAGAGCCGGACGATTTCGATCTGGCTTCGCTGGATCAGGTCGACGAGGAGGCGCCGATCATTCAGCTTCTCAACCGTCTGGTGGAGCGGGCGATCAAGAGCAACGCCAGCGATATTCACATCGAACCGTTCGACCGGGATACCCGCGTGCGGATGCGGATTGACGGCGTAATCATGGATTATGTGACGCTCCAGAGAAATGTGCACCAGCCGCTGATCGCCCGTATCAAGATTATGGCGAATCTGGACATCGCGGAGCGGCGGATCCCGCAGGACGGGCATTTCCGGGTGCGGACGGAGAACGGGCATGTGAATATCCGCGTCTCCCTGATGCCGACCGTGTTCGGGGAGAAAGCCGTGCTGCGTCTGCTCAATGCCGCCGCGCAGTTGGATTACGCGCAGCAGTTCGGCATGGACGACGAGAGTTACCGGCGGTTCCTGCCGCTTCTGAACAGCGCCAACGGCATTATCTATATTACCGGCCCGACCGGAAGCGGGAAATCGACGACGCTGTACATGATTCTGGAATATTTGTCCGGACGGATGGTGAACATTTCCACCATCGAGGATCCGGTGGAGAAGAATGTGCCGGGCATCAGCCAGACACAGGTCAATCCGGTGTCCGGCCTGACGTTCGAGACCGGCCTGAGGGCGCTTTTGCGGCAGGACCCGGATATTATTATGGTCGGGGAGACGCGCGACGGAGAGACTGCCGGGATCTCGGTGCGTGCGGCGATCACCGGACATGTGGTGCTGAGCACCCTGCATACGAACGACGCGGCTTCGAGCATCGTGCGTCTGGAGGACATGGGGGTGGAAAATTATCTGATCGCCAATTCGCTGGTCGGACTGGTGGCGCAGCGCCTGATGCGAAAGGTGTGTCAAAACTGCAGCCAGGAGACGGACGTCACGCCGGAGGAGCAGAAGCTGCTCGGCGCCGGAATCAAGAAGGTCCGCCGGGGCAGAGGGTGCGCCCAGTGCAGCAACACCGGTTATCGGGGCCGGATCGCCGTACACGAGATTATCGCCGTGGACGCCGGGCTGCGCCGCATGATCAGCCGCCACGCATCGGTGGAGGAGATCACCGCCTACGCGAAGGAGCATCAGCAGATGCGCACGCTGCGGGAGAGCGGACTGAAACTGGTAGCGGAGGGAATCAGTACGCCGGAAGAGCTTTTGAAAATTGCGTATGAGTAGACGGCACGGCGGGCGTGAGGAGAAAGCTGCGTTTCACACTTGCGCCGGTTCGCAGTCCGATGCGGGCTGATCTGCCCGCGTCGGGCGTCCGGGCGGCAAGTAGAAAAGAAAGCCAGAGACGCACGGCTTACCCCAACACGAAAGCACTAACCTTTTACAGGGTCAGCCGTCATTATTGCAGTAATATGAAAAATAACAGAAGAAAACAAATTTTGAAACATATAGAGAAACAGGATTGAACAATTAGACGTGATATGATAAACTGTCAGCAGGGAATACCAGAGAGCCGGGCGGCTTACCCTCCGTAACTGAAACTCCGGAGGGGCTTCCTCTCCAGACCTCACCGGGAAGGAGGGAACGCCAATGACGATTACATATTCTGACCTTGTTCAGACGGGAATTTTCATTGTCGCCCTTGTTGGTCTGTGTTACACGATCTTCAGGGGACGAAAATAGCCGCCATTACCGCAAATAATGACGGCTGACCTTATAAAAGGTTAATGCTTTAATGTTTGGGTAAGCCGTGCGTCTCTGGCTTTCCTTTTTTTATCTTATCATATCCCGCGGCAGGACGCAAGGACGAACTGTTGTTCTTTTCCGCAAACCTGCACGGCCGAATCAGGCAGAGCGGGAGGGCTGTGAAGAGGAAGCTTTTCGCATGTACGCGGGTTTTCAGCCGGACGAAGGCTGATCTGTCCGCGCCGGGCGTCCGGGCGGAGACAAAAGTAGCCGCCATTACTGCAATAATGACGGCTGATGCTGAAAAGCATTAAGTTGTTAATTTAAGGGTAAGCCGTGCGTCTCTGGCTTTCCTTTTTTTCATCTTATCATATTTCTCGGCAGGATGCAAGAGCGAACTGTCTTGAGTTTCCGCAAACCTGCACGGCCGAATCAGGCAGAGCGGGCAGCAGAACACTTAAATCATACAAGATATTTGCGTCCGGCAGGCTTTGGCCCGCTCATAACTGCCGGGCGAGTCCTTTCATATAGGTCAGCGCGAGCTGCCGTTCTTCCCGGGCGAGTCTGGTGAACAGGGTAAGGCACTGCGCCTGCTCCGGGGTCAGACCGTCAAGATTCCTGTCCGGTTCAAAAAATTCAGACAGGGTGATGCCGAAGCCGTCGCACAGCTTCTGGAGTGTGGGAAGGGAGGGCATATTGTGCTTGTTGATCATCGTACTCAGAGTAGAGTAAGTGATACCGGAGGCTTTGGCGAGCTGATAATAGGACCAGCTCCGCTCCGCACAGAGCTGCCGGATTCTTTCTAACGGGTCAAATTCGTTCATCTGATAACTACCTCACTGTTGATTCCCGCGGGCAGAGGCCTGTACGCCGTGTCCGAAGGAGCGTTTGACAGAAAATAAAAGCCAGCCCTCCGGGCAGGATTCCTGTTTCTATCGTATCTTAAATACGGTTTGTTCGGTAGTCCTTATAGTTCGTCATTTGTATAACGAAAATACATAGTAATGAGGGATTTTTGGGTGGAATGCGGGAAATGAGAAAGCGGTGCATTTCTTTGAAAATCATGAGAATGCACCGCATTACATTTTTGTGAATATAGAAAAGTCAGAATCCGGATTGCAGCAGATAAGCTTTGCGGCCAATGTCCTCTGCAAGACCAGATAGTATGTATGGACCAGATGTTTCGTGTTTTCGGCGCAAATGATGCGGTTATCTTTTGAAAATCGTGAAGTTACAACTGCACGATATTATGGATCTTCAGTAGTTCGGTGATGGTGTCCATTCCATCCTTTAATGTACGGATATCATTCGTAACGGTTCTCTCAAAGATTTTCATGTCAAGCTGCAGATTATCCAGTTTTCTCGATAAATAATCCTGCTGCCATTTCATACCATCAAGCCATGATTCCAGCCTGTCGAATCGCAGGTCTACAATATCGAGCCGTTTGTCCATGGTATCAAACCGTTTGTCCATGGCATCGAGCCGTTCCTCCATAGCATTGAGCCGTTCGTCCATGGCGTCAAACCGTTTGTCCATGGCATCGAGCCGTCTGCTGATCGGCTCCAGCTTTTCATCCATCAAATCGGAGATCGCCTGCAACAATTCGCTGTTCATCTTTTGTCCCTTCCTTCTTTTGATATATACTAATTGTATTATATATAAAACAAAATGTCAATGCTTCTGTCAGTTATGAGCGTCAGCTTGCATCTGGCAGAGAAAAATGGTATGATAAAAACAGAAAACAGACGGGGTACAGGATATGGGAAACATCTATGACGGGGCGTTCCGGACCATTCTGAATGACTGCAGAAAGCTGATCCTTCCGGTGATAAACGAAATATTCGGCGAGCGGTATACCGGGGAGGAAGAGGTGGAGTTTTTCCCCAATGAGCATTTTCTGAATCAGCAGGACGCGGCCGGCCGGGAGCGGATTACGGACACCAATTTCAGAATCATCGGAAAGACGGTAAAAAAATATCATCTGGAATGCGAGAGCAGCCTGCCGGACGGGCGGATGGCGATCCGGCTGTTTGAGTACGACGCCCAGATTGCCCTGGATGAGGGGGAAGTTACAGAGGAAACGCTGACCGTGACCTTTCCCCACACGGCGGTGCTGTATCTTCGGGCGTATGAAAAGACGCCGGATCAGATGAAATACGTGATCGTGACGCCGGGAGGGACGGTGTCGTATGACGTGCCGGTCATGAAGGTGCAGACGTATACGCTCGCGGACCTGTTTGACAAACGGCTGCTGTTTCTGATTCCGTTTTATATTTTTTCACATGAGAAGAGTTTTGCGAAGTATAATAGGAATGAGCGGGAGCTGGAAAAGCTGAAACAGGAGTATCAGGAGATTGTGTCGGGTCTGGATGAACTGGAGCGTCAGGAAGTCATAGGAGCATTCGACCGGCGGACGATCATCGAGATTTCCGGCGATGTGCTGAGAGAGATCACGAAAAAATATGAAAACGTACAGAAAGGAGTAGGCGAGATCATGGGCGGAGCGTTGCTTGAGACAAGTTCACGAAGATTAAGAGATGAAACACGAAAGGAAACGGCACTGAGGATGCTCAAAAGAGGAAAGCTTACTCTGGAGGAAATTGCAGAGTATTCAGGTCTCAGTATTTCAGAGGTAAAAGCGCTTGCGGAACCTCAAACCGTGTAATCGGTGCAGAGAGGGGAAACATCTGCGGTGGGTTTTGACCGGCCGGAGCCGAAAGTGAAGCTGCGTTGTCCGCAGGGGAGCGGCATCCTGCATATGGAGGAATACGAAAACAGACGGGGTACAGGATATGGGAAACATCTATGACGGGGCGTTCCGGACCATTCTGAATGACTGCAGAAAGCTGATCCTTCCGGTGATAAACGAAATATTCGGCGAGCGGTATACCGGGGAGGAAGAGGTGGAGTTTTTCCCCAATGAGCATTTTCTGAATCAGCAGGACGCGGCCGGCCGGGAGCGGATTACGGACACCAATTTCAGAATCATCGGAAAGACGGTAAAAAAATATCATCTGGAATGCGAGAGCAGCCTGCCGGACGGGCGGATGGCGATCCGGCTGTTTGAGTACGACGCCCAGATTGCCCTGGATGAGGGGGAAGTTACAGAGGAAACGCTGACCGTGACCTTTCCCCACACGGCGGTGCTGTATCTTCGGGCGTATGAAAAGACGCCGGATCAGATGAAATACGTGATCGTGACGCCGGGAGGGACGGTGTCGTATGACGTGCCGGTCATGAAGGTGCAGACGTATACGCTCGCGGACCTGTTTGACAAACGGCTGCTGTTTCTGATTCCGTTTTATATTTTTTCACATGAGAAGAGTTTTGCGAAGTATAATAGGAATGAGCGGGAGCTGGAAAAGCTGAAACAGGAGTATCAGGAGATTGTGTCGGGTCTGGATGAACTGGAGCGTCAGGAAGTCATAGGAGCATTCGACCGGCGGACGATCATCGAGATTTCCGGCGATGTGCTGAGAGAGATCACGAAAAAATATGAAAACGTACAGAAAGGAGTAGGCGAGATCATGGGCGGAGCGTTGCTTGAGACGGAGGCAAGAACCATTTTAAATCAGGGAAAAAGTCAGGGAAAAAACGAGGCTAATAGAGCGACAGCACTGAGGATGCTCAAAAGAGGAAAGCTTACTCTGGAGGAAATTGCAGAGTATTCAGGTCTCAGTATTTCAGAGGTAAAAGCGCTTGCGGAACCTCAAACCGTGTAATCGGTGCAGAGAGGGGAAACATCTGCGGTGGATTTTTACGAAAAAACAGGAAGAGAAACGGCTGTTCCGGTCTTTATCTGAACGGGAACGGCCGTTTTCTCTTTATGCACGCGGTCGTCAGGATGAAAGCTGTCGGCGAGCCGACAGACGCCCGGTGCGCGAGCAGGGAAAAACTCCCCTGCTCGATTTGTATCGCGGGCGTCAGGATGAAAGCCGTCGACTTCGGCGCAACGGCCGCGGCTGTCTTTTGAAAATCGTGCGGAAGGAGAAAAGAAGGGCGCATTCCGCATTTGTCACTTTTCATGCGACGACCGCGGCCGTTTTCTGTAGTAAGATGGATACGGAAATGAAAACAGGCAAGGGAGGCGGAGGATGAGAGATGGAACGAAGAGAGAAGAGGCTCTGGATCAGGGCCCTGTGCGGCCGGAAAGATGCCTATCGGATGCTGGGAGTGCGGTATCTGAAACGGGGGACGGACAGAAGAGACCGGAAGCTGGCAAAGCTGTGTCTGGAAAAGGCCATGGAACTGGGAGACGAGATTGCGTATCTGCTGTATCATCATCTGTTCTCGAAAGGAAAGCAGGTGATCGACGACCGCTCTTACGAGGCGTTCTGGCAGCAGTACCGGAAGTCCAGAAGCTGCAGTGAGAGGAGGCGGCTGGAGAAGTACCTGCGGCTGGGGACGGATCGACAGAAGAAACGGCTGTACCGCGCCGTGCAGAGCCGAATAAGAAAATAGCGTTGCAAATATAACGCAATTACAATATAATGGATAACAGAAAGGGGGAAAAAGCATGATTTATGCAAAGATTACCATCCGTGAAATTGATTACGAAAAGAGTTTTGTGCAGTTGTTTCCGGCAGCGATGAAGAAATGTGAGGAGATGGAGGATCCGGGTCTGGTGATCCGTTTTCTGCGGAAAATGGGCCATGCGTCGATGACGGCGGCGCTCGGGATTCTCGGACAGGTGCCGCAGAGAGGAAAGGAAGAGCTGCTGTGCGGAATCGTCAATCTGTACAGTCAGGAGATCCGCTCGGCGCTGAACGGATTTCTTGAGAAGGAC
Source organism: uncultured Lachnospiraceae bacterium (assembly GCA_910587765.1). Lineage (GTDB taxonomy): Bacteria > Bacillota > Clostridia > Lachnospirales > Lachnospiraceae > Hominiventricola. The sequence goes on along the minus strand of CAJUNR010000038.1, from coordinate 31,751 downwards.
GACTACGGGAAGAACGTCCGCCTGGGAAACATCTCCATGGAGCGGGACGCGCAGGGGTGCAAGACGCTCTCGGTGAGGGACATTGAAGTAAACTACTCTGGTCTTATGAAAGAGCCGGCGTTCCGGCAGGCGATGGAAACCTTCATCAAGGGAAAGACGTCGGGAATGACCTTCGCCGGCGGTCTTCTGGCGAAAGGAGGAAGCCTTCTGGCGAAAGGGGCGGATCTGGCGGCCAGGCTGGCGGCGGATACCATACCGGACGATATGATCGAGAAGGGACTTCTCTCTCTGGCGGAGATGGAGCAGAACAAGGCCCGTCTGCTGTCGGTCGCGGCGCAGAAGCTGGAGGAGAACGGGCTCTGCCTGGAGTTGGAGGACATCGCGCTTATGCGGGAATCGTCCGACGTGGAAGCGGACGGACAGGCCTCGGAGCCTCCGGCGGTCCGGGGCTTTGCCGATTCCGCGGAGCTGGAGGAGGTGCTGCTCGACACGGTCGTCGGGTATCTGAAGAAACTGATTGAAGAGAAGGGATAAAATACGCCGGACGGCGGATGGAGGAAAAAACAGTGAGTGAAGTGATATTCGGAACCTCAAAGAAGGTGATAATTACCATGGAAGGCGGCGGAAATACGGAGACAGTCGGTGAAGGAGTCCTGTATATCCGTTCCACAAGCAAGGGCTATCAGTTCGACTTGAGAGCGGATCCGGGCATTATGATGAAAGGTTTTTACCAGGGCTTCGGAGCGGCTTATACCGCGTGGGAACACAAAGATGAAATGCTGGGACTGGCGGCCGGAGCGGCCTGGAAAGGGATTGCCGGTGCGCTAACTCATACCGATCTGAGCCGTGTGAAAAACCCTTATAAGGCGTACGGTTTTCAGGGGGATATGGAGAGACTGAAAGAGGTGGGATATCTTCTGAATGAGTCGACCGAGTCTCTGTGGACGTTGAAGCTGAAACGTATCACCCGCCTGGAGCGGGACGGGAAATTTGTTCTGGCACAGACGGCCAGAAACAACCGGCTTTACCGGATAAATTTCCGCTCCAGAGGCGAAGCGGAGAGGTGGTACAATAAGCTGCGTACTCTCCTGCACATGCAGCCCCTCTGAATGCGGTGCATCATTTTTGATAAGAACAGCCGGATTTTCCAATAAAAATTTGTCGGAAATGACGGGAACGCATTGTAATTTCGGAACGGGTGTTTTATAATAAAAATATCGTGCATGGAACATCCGGTCAAAGAGCGGAACCGGCGGCGTCAGAGCCGCGTTTTCGGGTGCGGGAACAAAAGGGCGTTGTTTGTATGGACAGGACAGATCGTGAAGACTGCGCTCTGGAAGGGCAGGAGAGAGAAGAATGTTGGATTTTGAGACCGTTGACCGGTTAAGCAGGCTGTTAAAGAAGCTTCCGCCCTCCGGGGAGCCGGTAGAGACGGCGCCCCTGGCCATCCGTCAGGGCAGAGCGCTCGGGCTGGTGGAGGCTTTGATCGCCGGCAGAAGCGGCACCGCCGCCTGGCAGCGGGAATTTTCTGATTTCTGCGGACTGCAGGCTGCGCAGGGGGTTTACATAAAGGAGAATTCCGGGACGGACGAAGAGCTGCTGCGGGTCCTTCTCGATGCCTGCGGGGAGGAAGTGCTGGAGGCGCTGCTTCTGCGCTATGGGAGCCGTTCGCGGATCGGAAGGCGGATCGAGGAGCTTCGCGGGAAGGCTGCGCAGGCTTCGCAGGAAGTGACGGAGGGGATTAGGAGCGAGCTGAAGGAGAACCATCGTTCTTTCTATCAGCTTCTGGCGGAGAAGATCGACCGGAAGGGATACCGCTCCGATGCGGAGTATTACGAGCGGATTCATTTTTCCAGGCAGTTGTTCAGTAAGCTGCGAAAGCCGGATTATACGCTGAGCAAGAACAATGTGCTCTGGCTGACCGCCGGGCTCGGCCTGGATTATGCGGAGACGATGCAGCTTATGGAGGCGGCGGGCTATACGTTCCGCCGGACCAGCAGGCGGGATACGATCATCTCCTATGTCATCCGGCACGGAGAGTATACGCTGGACTCGCTGAATGAGATGCTCTGCTTCTTCGGAGAGAAGACGCTCGGGTGTCTGGAGTGAGAGCGGATCACGGCGGGCGTCTAAGCGGTTACTTTTCACACTCATGCCGCCCGGACGCCGGGTGCGGGCAGATGATCCTTCCAGACCCCGCTCGCGCTTAATGAAGGGACGCAGCGGTACTAAGGCGCGAAAAGACCGCGCCTAAGGACCGGCGCCCTTCAATGGGTCTTTCAGGATGATCTGCCCGCACCCGGCGTCCGAGATACAGATGTAGCCTGAAAATTGTCAAAACGGGACTGCGGCAGTGTTACAATACCCTCATCAGATGAAAACAGGGAGGGAAGATGCTGCAGATTACGATAGTGGAAGAGGAACAGCCGGACGGTAAACCGATCACGCTGTTCGGACAGAGCGGGAAAGAGCCTGTGCGGGCGAACCTGTTTCTGGAGAACGGATGTTTTGTCAGGGACGGGGTCACCTGCGTCAGATGTACGGCGAAGGATGCGCTGGCGGATGTACTTCTGGGAGTTCAGCTTTACAACATCCGCTGCCGGAAGGAGCCTCTGAGGCTTCGGATCCGGGCGGCGGTGAACACGAGGGCGGCGCCCGTGCGCTGCACGGACCGCGTTCTCGGACAGATCGTCCGCAGGAGCGTGGAAGGCGGACAGGAAGTCCGGGTCCGTGACATCCGGGGAAAAGAAGGGAGAAGCTGGGCGGAATTTCTGAGGAAATCCGGCCGGGGAGAGGAGAAAGTGGAGATGAGCAGTACGAATTATGAGATACCGTGTCCTTCGTTTGAAGATTTTCTGAAGGAGAACGGGAAACCGACGAAGAAGGAGGATTCCAGAGCCGGCGCGCTGGATTTCGCGCATCCGGTGGACGCGGGCATTATCCGCGTGCTGGATACGCCGGCGGTCAACAAGGTCTTTGCCTCCATTGTGGATCTGTCTGTGGACGCCAGTTACGGGCTGACGCTTTCCACCGGGATCCGCGTGGACGAGAGCGATCCGGAGCTGTCCGCGGTGCTCCGGCACTGCGCCGGGACGCTGAAGATCGGCGTGCCGTATACGGTGATTTCCTCCTCGGTCAAGGGGATCAACGCCATGACCGTGGGGACGGACGAGTTTAACTACATCGCGGTCGGCAGCCTGATGAAGGCGATTCTGGACAAAGAAGAGATGGAGTTCGTGCTCGGCCATGAGTGCGGGCACATCGCGCTCGGCCATGTCCTCTACCACACGGTGGTCAGCACGGCGCGCAACGTCTCGGAGCTTTTGCCGGTGATCGGGCCCGCCGTCTATCAGGCGGTCGCCTGGCCGCTCAAGGCGTGGAGCCGGCGTTCGGAGATCTCGGCGGACCGGGCGGGGCTTCTGTGCTGCCGGGACCGGAATGTGGCGTGCCGGACGCTTCTGAAGCTGGAAGCAGGCTTCATGAACGTGGACGACATCAAGATCGACGATTATATCAGCGATACGAACCAGAGCATCCGGCGTTCGCAGATCGGCTGGATGAAGGAACTGATGGCGGACCATCCCATACTTGCCAAGCGGATGGAGGCGCTCAGGCTCTTCGCGGACTCCGAGAAATATTACCGCCTGAGCGGGCTGACGCCTCCTGAGGGACATACGCTTCTTACGGACGCGCAGCTTGAGAAGGAGACGGAGCGGATCGTCAAAGTGGCAAAATAAATCGTGCAAAAATCAGGGTACCCGAAAACAAAACGGCATCCCGGCCTCCGGCCCGCACAGGGAAGGACCGGCGGAAGAGATGCGCAATCGGAATCAGGAGAACAGAATATGGAAAATGTAAGTTTACAGACGGCGGAACAGATCTGCAGAGACTGCCGCGGTATCGGAGAGAGGCTGGAACAGCCGGCGCTCGTACGGCTTGCGAAACAGGCGGAGGCCGAGCTGCAGCGCGCGTCCGGACTGCGGGTGGCTTTTATCACCGGGAATCTGGCGGGCGGAGCCGCCGCTCTCATGGAAGCCTTCGGCATCCGGGCGCTTCCGGAAGGGATGGGCGTCTATCAGGCGGTGCGTTCCGCGAAGATCGTCTATACCGGAGGGACGGAGGAACGCTCGGAAGGAGCGGAGCAGCTTGAGCAGGAGGGAGAGCCGGCACAACTTTCCTTTACCCGCAGGGGAGAACTGCCGGAATCCGTCGAAGCGGAGCTGATCTTCAGCCGGGAGGATTTCTCGGAATTTGACTGGAAGAAAGAGCTGGCGCAGGTTGATTACGCGTTCCTCGTCGTGAGCGCGCTGCAGATGCTGTCGGCTCCGGAACGGGAGCTCGTGGAGCATGTGATCATGAAATATTTCGGTCTGGCCCGTTTCTCCATCGTCCTTTCGGACACCGGTATGGTCAACAGTCCGGAGGCGTACGAGGAACTGCAGTCGCGGCTTAACTGGTATCTGAACTCCATCGGCGGCGGAAAGGCATATGAACTGGAGACGGAGACGCTGCGGCCTTTTATTACGGAAGAACTTCTCAGAGACGGGGAGGAGCTGAAGCTGCTTGCGGTCGCCATGACGGCGAAGCTGTGCTGCGAGGATACCGAGGAAGCGGTCCGCGGGATGAAGGAGGAAGCGAGCGCCGATCTGGCGAAGCTGGAAGAGAGCATTGCCGAGCTTGGCAAAAGAGAAGCGCAGATGAAGAACCGGGCGGAGCTGGCGGCAGGCGATCTGCGGGGAGAGATTCTGGGCACGATCCATTACCGCGCGTCCGAAGCGGTCCGAAAGCTGTTCGCCCAGTTGCAGGAGAACATCTGCGCGACGGTTGAACGGTCGGAGGACGTACAGCAGACGAAGGAGAACATTCCCCGCTTTATGGAGATGTCGCTTGGACAGCTCGGGACGGAGCTGGAGAAGAACATCAACGCGGACGCCGTCCGGCTGGAGGAGCGGCTGGAAGAGCGGATGCACAAAGACGCGGGCGAATTTTTCCAGGATATTCCCTGGATACCGGACGCGGTGTCTCTGGAGGCGGCCGGCGCGGCCGTCCGCACTACGGTCACCCTGGAGGAAGGTGCGACGCAGGCGAAGGTGAGGAAGCTTTCCAAAGCGCTGCTGATCGGGACGGTGCCGGTGCTGATCTTCGGCAGTCTGCCGCTGGCGGTGGGGACGCTCGTCGGTTCCCAGCTTGTCAAGAAGATGTCCAGAAACAAGATTGAGGCCGAGAACCGGGAAGCGCTCAGACAGGCCGTGCAGGAGCTGTGCACGGGTCAGGAACAGGAGTTCCAGAAGGCGCTCAAACAGAAGCTGCAGGAGACGGCCGAGAGCGGCGGACAGAGAATCCGGGACGCTTACCGGGAGTTTGTCGGCGCGGTGATGGATGAGCTGATCCGCGAGAAGGAGCGCATCCTTCAGGCGCGGGAGAAGGAGGCGCTGATCGACCGGATCCTGTCGGAGGAGCTGCCGCGAATCAAGGCGCTTCTCCCGGCGGAACAGTGATCACTTTCGGTACAGGATAGAAGACGAATAGAAAAGGAGAAATACATGATGGAGAGAAATCAGGTAGAAAAGCTGCGGGCCGACGTGACCGGGTGCATGGGACGCTACGAGGAACAGCTTCGGCAGGCGGGGATGGAGCTGCAGGCGGATCAGATCGAACAGAAGATCCGGGAGTTCCGCGAGGGACTGTTCCAGGTGCTGTTTACCGGTGTGTTTTCCGCCGGGAAGTCGACGACGCTCAACGCGCTGATGCATCAGAAGCTGCTGTTCGTGTCGATCAATCCGGCGACGCCGGTTATCACAAGGATCGTCAACGGGGAGGACAGCGAGGCGGCGATCGTCACCTTCCGGGACGAGAGCCGTCCGGAGGAGAAGATGACGATCCGGGAATTTGCCGCAAAATATCAGTTGGAGGCGGCGGAGCCGGAGAAGTTCCGCGCGATCAAGTATGTGACGATCCAGAGGAAGCTTCCCTCGGAGACGGTGATCTTCGCGGATTCCCCGGGACTTGAGAATACGGACATTGACAGCGAGGTGGCCAACGAGTTTGCGGGAAAGGCGGACGCGATCGTCTTCATGCTCAACGCCACCAAGTCGATGGGCAAAAATGACCGGGCCTATATTCAGAAATTTGAACGCCGGGGCCTGCGCAATATTTTCGTGGTGGTGAACTGGTACAACATGGTGCAGGAGCAGGACGAGGCCAGCTTCCAGGAGAAGCTGCAGTTTGATCTGCGGGACGTGTTCTCCGATGAGAAGGGGGTGTTCGACGAAGAACTGTATCGGCAGAGAGTATTCTGTGTAGACGCGTTTACTTCCGAGTGCGCCCGCACGGGGAATCCGAAGAAAATCCGCAAGGGCGTCAAATTCGCGGAAATACCGGTCGCGCCGGAGGAGGACGAGTACACCGGAATTCCGGAATTTGAGGAGGCGCTCTATGGGTTCCTGCAGTCCTCCGACAAGGATAAGGCCGGTTATAAGGGCTATCTTCCGCGGATGGCGTCCATGTACGCGGCGACCAGCCAGAGCGTGGAGAAGTTCCGCACCGATTCCGCCCGGGATCAGGAGGCGCTGCAGGCGGAGCGGGACGCGCAGCAGAAGGTGATTGACGAACTGACGGATACGGTGACGGACATCGGCCGTTCCTTCGACAACGCGGTCCGCCAGATTATGGTCAACGCGCAGAGCGCCTACACCGCCTTCACGACCAGCGTGGCCAACAACTGGGAGGGGCATTTTGAGGACTGCAATATTCCCTTCGGAGCCGGGGAGATCGCCAAGATTACCTGGCTGAAGACAAAATACAAGTTCGCGGACCTCTTCGGCGGTGGCGGCGACGACGAGGACGAGAGAAAGCAGATTGAGATGATGCGTGAGGAATCCTTCCAGGAGATCATGCGTCCGATCAGCGGGGAGATTGAGAACTATATCAAGGCGCAGGCGGAGAAGATGACGTCCCAGATCGAGGCGGACAGCGAGGAGGCGATCTCGCATCTGGCGTCCGACATCGAGCGGTACTGCGAGGACATCAGCGAGATGGATATGCACGGCCTGGACATCCGCCAGATTTTAAGCCATGTGGTCGGCGGCAGCAATCTGAATACGTCCGCGGTGTCGACCGATTTCAATCTGGCGCAGGTGCTGATCAGTTCCGTTCTGTTCTATAATGTGGACGACGCGATCGGGGATATCGTCGGCGGGAAGCAGCCTTGGGGAGACTACCTGAAGAAGACGATCATGAAGGAGATGCAGGATGTGGTCCTGGCGGTGGTCATCCAGCTCTTCACCGGCGTGGGCTGGATCTACTATCTGGCGCGTTTCGTCTGGGGAGCGTTCACGGTCAGCAAAAAGGGAAGCGAGACGGCGAAGCGGATGCTGATGGGTTCCAAGGATCCGACGGTTCAGGCGCTGCTCAATCAGCGGGACGAGGTGGCGATGGCTCTGGAGAAGAAATTTGCCGGCAAGCTGCAGAAGAACTGCAAGAACTTCACCCGCAATTTCTCCGCCGAGCTGGAACAGACGCAGAAGAAGCTGGATCTGCTGATCGCGGATATGAACCAGAAGGGCTTCAACGCGCAGGAGGAGCTGGCGCGCCTGGAGGCGGTCAAGGCGGAGATGGTGCAGATCTTCAGCGAGTTGTCCCGTCTGGTGGCGGACCGTTCCTTCACGGAGGAGGAGATCCTCCGGCATGCGGAGAGCTATACGGCGGAGCCGCAGGCGTAGCGGGGGCGCAGCCCCCCTGCCGGCGGAGGCAGGAGGAGGCGCTGCCGGGTTGAAGGAAAAAAAGCGGAACCCCTGAGGCTTCTCGCGGCGCCAAAGGCGGTTCCTGATGTAAAAAGGGACGAAGAAAGGAGAGCGATCCTGAAGCTTCTGACGGTGCTGAGGGAGTTCGGTGTTGCGAATATGAGCGAAGACAGAGAAGAGATTCTTCTGAAAGAACAGGAGATTATGGAAGAGCTGGATACGGCCATCGCCTACGGCAGGGAGAAGCTGCGGGCGGCGTCGGAGTCCCGGCCGTTTGTGATCGTCATGTGCGGCGCGTTTTCCACGGGGAAGACTTCCCTGATCAACGTCCTTCTGGGCTGCGATCTGCCCACGGGAATCAATCCGGTGACGAAGACGGTGACAAAGCTGCGCTACGGGCCGGAACAACGGTTCCTCATGCAGTCCCTGGACGGCAGGGAGGAATGGGAGATCTCGGAGGAGGCCGCGCGGGCGCTGGTGGTCGATCAGGAGAAGAATAAGAAATACAGAGAGTACCGTCTGCTGGTGGAACTGCCCTCCGGGTTTCTGCAGAAAGGCATTCTGATGGTGGATACGCCCGGCTTTGAGGACAAGGAGGAGGCGCGGCTGGATGAGCTGACGAAGAAGGAGATCCGGGAGTCGGATTTCTGCATCGTCAATTTCTCCTGCAACCGCTTCGGCACAAAAGACGAGCGGAAATTCCTGCAGGATCTGCAGGAGCTGACGAACGGTAATTTTATCTCGATTCTGAACTGCCTGAATTATCTGATGCAGGAGGGACAGATCGAGGATCTGCAGGAGAGGGCGGAGCATATTCTGAAGGATTTGGGCAACGAGCGGATCGGGATCGGGCGCTATTTCCTGGTGGATTCCCGGGACCGGAGAGACGCGGAGCTGAGCGGCCTGGATACCTGGCTTGCGGAGCTGCTCGACCGGAAGGCGCCGGCGATTCAGGCGGATACGCCGCTGTCGATGGCGCTGACCGAGATGCGCAGAGCCACGGCTCACAGCAACGAGTATATCCACAGCCTGATGGAATATGCCGCCGAGCTTCGGAATAAGAATGAAGCAAACATCCGGGAGGGGAAGCGGACGGAGCGCACACAGCAGATGCGGAAACAGCAGCAGATGCAGAGCCGTCTGATTACCTGGCAGGATCAGGTCGCGGCCGCGGCGGAAGCGGCGGTGGCCGGAGCGGACCGGAATACGCCCTCGAATTTCAAGGAGGAAGTACAGCAGAGGCTCAGATCCATGCTCGACTCGGAGGCGCGGAAGATGGACAACTGGATCCGGGACACGGGAGTGACCCCTTCGCGTACGATGCGCACGCGTTTTCAGAAGGAGCTGAAGGAATTTTCGGTGCCGGAACCCACTTACGAGCTGCGGGAACGGGGACTGCTGGATCTGGACCGTTATCTGGAGGGCCGGTATTACCGGGTCTACAACGATTATGTGACGGCGGCCAGAAGCGCGGTGCAGAACCGGCTGCTTGCCGCCCTGAAGAATCAGATGCAGCTCTGCGTCCGTGAGGCGGAGGAGCTGCAGAAGGGCATGGAAGGAGCGGAGGTGACGGGCGGTTACGAGGGCCGGATGAAGGCGCTGTCGGAACTGACGGAGGAAGTGTCCGAAAAGTCGCTCGACGCCATGGAGGTGCAGCGGGAGGTGCGCGTCCGCAAGCAGAAGCTGCTGCAGATGTACGGATGATTCTGCAAAATACGGATCACGTAAACATAAAATTATATAAAAAGGAGTGTAACGATTATGGCATATTCAAAACAGATCGCCAACCTGATTATCTCTTATCTGGAGAAGGAAGATTTTCACTACGATTATGACAAGGATACCGGAGTCATCCGCACCAATGTCAGCATTTCCGGAAAGCTGCAGAAGCTGCGGTATGTCTTCACCGTCTATGAGTCGGATTTTGATACGTATGCGATCATTAATCTGAACGCGGACGAAGAGCAGCGCCCGGCGGTGGCGGAGTTTCTGACCCGCGCCAACTACGGCCTGAAGCTGGGGAATTTTGAGATGGATTACAGAGATGGAGAGGTCCGGTATAAATGCGCCGTAGACTGCGATGAGTGCATGCCGTCCGAGAAAGTGGTCCAGAATACGATCTATATTCCCTACAATATGTTCAAACGCTACGGGGACGGCTTGCTGGCAGTGATGTTCGGCCTGAAATCGGCGGCGGATTCCATCAAAGAGATTGAGGGCTGAGAGACCGGGAAGGAGATCGGATGACAAATCAGGAGATATTTGCGACGCAGTGGAACAAACTGAAGGAAGAGATGGTGGAACTTCTGAACTTTCAGATGAAAAACGGCGGCAGACCGGATTACACGGAGCTGAACCGGGTCTATAAAAGCAAGATGCAGCGCTGGTCCAGCCAGATGCAGCCGGAAGGTCGGTGGCTGAACGGTCTTAACGACGAGGCGCTCAAGGAGAAGATGGAAGCGGCTCTGGCGGGGCTTTCGCTCACGCCCGTGGAGACGGGAGGACAGAGGCAGGCGCCGACGCGTGCGCTGGTCGGCGGAATTGTGGTCGGCGCGGCCGGCTACCTCTTCGTCGGGGGAGTCCTCTCCGGCGTCCTGGGCTTCGGCCTTGGCTTTGCGGGCGGCTTTGCCGCGGACAAAAACCGGGCGAAATCGGGCGCCGCGAAGCGCAATGACGGCGTAAAGAAAGCGTATCTGTCGCAGTTTGCGGAAGGGGAGAAGAAGATCGCCGCGGTTCTGGAGGAGGCGGGCGTCTGATTCCGGCGCGGCAGGGCGGAAAGTGAAGGAATACGGAAGCTGAAGGACGCGGGTCCTGCAGTCTCTGTCTGAGCGGAACGGGAAGGTTCCGAGGAGACGGAGGATGCAGGGTCCGTTTTCTGTGCGTTTATGTATGAAAGCAGGAGAGCAGCGCCGTCCGGGACTGCGGCAGGACTGCCCGCTTTCTGTCTGCGCGCGGAAGCGGGACGCTGTGCGGACATTTTTGGAAGAAGACGGAAAAAGTCCGGCGTCCGGGAATGAGGACGGCCCGTTCGGCGCATAATAAGATGAAAAATGTGACAGTGAAGGAGGCCTTCCATGAGAGAGGTGCAATTACAGGACGATCAGAAAAGGGGACATGACGTTTCGGCAGAGGCGCAGAAGGGCGAATACAGGAGGGATACGCGGAACCGTTATCTGATTCTGGGAAACGGCGCGGCGGGGTATTACGCGGCCCGGGAGATCCGCGCGCGGGATCATACCGGGGAGATTCGGATGATTTCCAATGAGCCGTATCTTCCTTATCACCGTCCGATGCTGACGAAGGGGATCGCGTCCGGGCTGACGCAGGAGCGGATCCGGATCAAGGATCCGTCCTGGTACGAGGAACAGCGTATTCAGACGCTGACGGGGAAGGAGGTGCTTCGCATCGACCCGGTCAGGAAGGAGGTGGAGCTGTCCGGCGGAAGCCGGTATCCGTATGACCGGCTGATCTATGCGCTGGGAAGCGAATGCTTCGTGCCGCCGATTCCGGGCAGCGGTTTTCCGGAAGTGACCGTCATCCGGAGGCTGTCCGATGTGGAGCGGCTGGAGGAACTGATGAAGGGGGCCGGATGCGCGGTGGTGATCGGAGGCGGCGTGCTCGGGCTGGAGGCGGCGTGGGAGCTTCGCAAGGCGGGGCTGTCGGTCACGGTTCTGGAGATGCTGCCGGTGCTGATGGGGCGTCAACTGGATGAGGAGGCCGGAGAGTGGCTGAAGCAGACGGCGGAGAAAAAAGGGGTCCGTATCCGAACAGGAGTTCGCATCGCCTCCATCGACGGGGTTACGGCCGAGACCGGCGGGAAGGAGCATGTGACGGGGGTGACGCTGGAAGGAGGGGAATCCCTGCCGGCGGATCTGGTGATTGTGTCCGCGGGGGTGCGCGCGGTCACGGGTCCTGCCCGAGAGGCCGGGCTGGAGACGAAGAACGGGGTCGTGGTGAACGAACGGATGGAGACGAACCTGCAGGACATCTACGCCTGCGGAGACTGCGCGGAATACGAGGGGGTCAATCACGCGCTCTGGTCCGAGGCTATGGAACAGGGAAAGACCGCCGGGGCCAACGCGGCGGGAGACGGGAAAGTCTATACGCCGTCGGAGCCGGCGCTTATGTTCCATGGCATGGATACGGCGCTGTTCGCGGCCGGGGACAACGGGAAGCGTCCGGGACTTTTGTATCAGACGATGGAGCTGGAGGACAAGGAGACGGGAAGCAGCAGGAAATTTTATTTTCTGGAGAACCGGCTGTGCGGCATGATTCTGCGGGGAAAGGTGCCGGGACTGCGGAAGATGACGGAGCTGCTCCGCGAACGCGCGACCGCCGAAGAGACGGCGCGCGCCTGCACCGGGGGCTGAAAGCTTCTGTTCTCATTCACGTCACCCGGACGCCCGACGCGGGCAGATCATCCTTCCAGACCCCGCTTGCGCTTAATGAAGGGACGCAGCGGTACTAAGGCGCGAAAAGACCGCGCCTAAGGACCGGCGCCCTTCAATGGGTCTTCCAGGATGATCTGCCCACATCGGGCTGGATGCCGGAAGAGGTGCGAAAAGAAGTGATGTAAGGGGACAAAAGTAATTGCATATCTTCCGGGTTTATAATAAAATAGAAGCGCTCACAAAAAATTTTTTGGAAGAAAGCAGCATCAGGAGAAGAGACATATGAGAAGACTGACAACCAGATTTTTGGCAGGGATTTTTGCTTGGGTCGTTCTGATTGTCTCCGGGGGAGAGACGGCATATGCCCGGGGAGTGCAGGAATGTGTGAAACCGTCGGCGCCGGCGGTGTCGCAGGATCGTGTTCCGGAAGAGGGAACATCCGGGGAAGCGCAGGAACAGGACGTTCCTCCGGCCCGGTCGGAGACAAAACAGCCGGCGGGCGGCGCGGACGTGATGGCGGGAACCGTTGAGGTTCTGATCACCGCGGGAGTGCCCGTGGAAAAGCCGCAGGAGTTTCAGGTGGAGCTTAGAGGCGCTGTGAGCGGTTCTGAGAATAAGAAGGCGGTTCTTGAGCCGGCGGCGGAAGGGACGCTCCGCGCGCCGCAGGCGTCGGCCCGTTTTTCGGGGCTGGAAGCCGGCGCTTATGAACTGCGGGTATCCGGCGGCGGATATGTCGCCTACACCCAGTCCCTTGCGGTGGACGGTCTGGCATACCGGATCCAGCTCTATACCGGGGAGGCAGCGGTCGGTACGGACGCCGCGCGTCCGGGACTGCTGGCCAGAGGCGATCTGAACGGGGACGGGAAACTGGACGGCGGGGATACCGAACTGCTGGTGAACGCCATTGACGCCGGGCAGTACCGCGAGGACTGCGATCTGTACGGAGACGGAGTCCTTGATCTGAGAGATCTGAATTATCTGACCCGAACGATGGGGAACAGCGTCCGGGCGACGCCGGAACTGGGGATACCTCTGGAAGCCGCCGGTTTTCAGGTGTCTTCGGGCAGCATCCGCTCCGGGACGCAGGAGCAGTTTCTCCGGGGAGAGAGCGGCCTGATTCTCGCGCCGTCGGGAGGAGCCGCGGAGCTGGAATTTGATTTCAGCAGATATCAGAAAGCGCCGGTGATGGAAGAGATCCGGATCGGCGCTCCGCAGAAGAAAGAATACGCGGTCACGGAAGGGGTTGTGGTCATTGAGACGGCGGACGGAGGCGTTGCCGCCGCCTCGATCCGAAGCGGCGCGTTCCTGTCTCCGGCGGCCGCGAAGGAAGAGCGTTTTGACATCGTCCCGGGGAAGGACGGCTCTGTGCGCATTGATCTCAAAGGGCAGATTGCGGTCAAGAAGGTGACGATCCGCATCACGAAGACCGGAAACGCGGATAATCTGGCGGAGATCTCCAGCGTGGAATTTGTCAATGACATGGAGAGCCGGATCCCGGAACCGGAGATGAATGTTCCCAAAAATGTGGCCGTAAAGGCCAGCAGCAAGGCGTTTACCGTATCGTGGGATGTGCAGAACAACGTGACGGCGTATGAGCTGCAGATTGTCAGCGAGGGCAAAACCGATTACCGCAGGACGAGTTCCGCCAATATGTCCATCCAGCAGTTTCTGGGGGACAAGCTGCAGAACAACGTCCTGTATGAGGTCCGCGTGCAGTCGCTGAACGGAGAGTGGAAGAGCGGGTATTCCGAGTCGGTGCCGGCCGTTCCCAAACCGAACGGCAAGCCGCCGGCTCCGGACGCGGTGAAAGTGACGGGCGGATACCGGAGTCTGGATGCCCGCTGGAAGAAGATGGAAGATACGGACAGCTACAATCTGTATTATAAGGAAGACGGAACGGAGAAGTTCGAGAAAATCGCCGGTATCGAGGGTACGTATCACCAGATCACGGGGCTGAAGGACAGCACACGCTATCAGGTCTATGTGACGGGGACCAACGAGCTCGGGGAAGGCCCGGCTTCCCTGACCGCGTCGGATAAGACGATCAGCGGCCTCATTCCCGCGAAGCTGCCGGAATACAAGCTGATCAATACCTCCAAAGGCGAGGGAAAGCTGAGCGCTCATATCGCGTCCGCGGTGATCGGCGGCGGGAATGTCGCCATGGTGGACAGTCCTCTGGACCGCGAGGAGAACAGCGCGCTGGGGGCGTTTGACAATAATTACAATTCGTACATAGACCGTCAGGACTGGGATTACGGCGGGGCGTATCCGGGCGACGGCAAAGGCGTGACCGTGGAACTGGATCAGGCTTTTGAGATCGGCATGATTACGCTCGCCCAGCCTATGGACGTGGGAGATTTTGCCTATGCCCATATCCGGTATCAGGACGGGAACGGGAAATGGCAGATCGTGAAGGACGCCTCTATCTCAAGAAAGCGGAGCGGAGAGCGCAATTACTATCTGATTAAATGGAAAGAGCCGGTGAAAACGTCCAGGCTGCAGATCGGAGTCGGACAGAGGTACGGCTATTATAAAGTGGCGGTTTCCGAGATCCGCATTCACGAATACGACAGCCTGGAGCGGGAGATTCTGGATCTGTTCGCGGACGATCTGTTCCTGACGCTGAGAGACGGGGTGGATCAGGCCGTGATCGACGGGCTGCAGGCGCGTCTTGACCGTCCCGATCCGGTCAGCGGGGAATATCATCCGGAACGAAACGCGCTGCAGGAGGAGTTGGACGCGGCAAAGGCGCTTCTGGCCACCGAGGGGCTGGGAGGAGTCGTCGAGGTGAATCCGGAGATTACCGCCCAGAAGGACAGAGGAATCGCCGTGGGCGGACTGGTGGCCCGCCAGCCGCTGGGCGTCAGCGCGGCCGCGGGAGAGCAGCTCGTCGTCTATGTGGGCAATCCGGGTATGAAATCCGGCGAGAAGACGAAGCTCGAGCTGGTATTTACCCAGCAATACGCGGAGTCGGGCGGACTGTCGCAGAAAGTGCTTCTGAAGGTGGGGAGAAATGAGATCACGGTTCCCAGGCTCTCCAGCACGGACGTGGAGAAGGGCGGTCCGCTCTATGTGCAGTATACAGGCGGCGATTCCAGGGACCGCTACGCCGTCCGGGTCAGCGGCGGAACCGCGTTTCCGGTTCTGAACGTATACCGTGCGGACGCGTCGGAACGGACAGAGCGGATCCGGGCTTATGTGCAGGAACTCGGCGACTACGTGAAGGGACTTTCCGACAGCCACAGCCGGAATCATGCGTCCGGGGAGGAAGAGGAGGTCAAAGGATACGCGTACAGCGACAGGACCTGTATCCTGAATGCGACGGATATCGTGACGGATTATATGATGCTCTCCGTTCCGGCGAGCCAGGTGCTGGCCGGCCTCGGGGAAGGCGGCGCCGGGAAACTGGCGGATTCGCTCGAGGCGATGGATGAGATGATGCTTCTGTTCTATCAGCATAAAGGGCTGACGGATTCCTTTGCCGCGGATACGCCGGACGGAATCCGGGAGAAGAATCATCTTCCGTGCC
The DNA here is from genome assembly GCA_910587765.1 of uncultured Lachnospiraceae bacterium. Lineage (GTDB taxonomy): Bacteria > Bacillota > Clostridia > Lachnospirales > Lachnospiraceae > Hominiventricola. The sequence continues at coordinate 16,089 of CAJUNR010000038.1, read as the reverse complement.
AGTATCTGAACATCCGGTATATGAGAATGTTTGCCGGCGCGTTTATGTACGCGGCGGGGGACCACATCGGCATCGAGTGGGGCTCCGTGCCCGGTCTGACGGGCGGGGTTCCGGTCCGGTCGGACGACAAGGGCAGATACGAGAGCGGCAGATATTTCGGCTGGGGCATCGCTCACGAGATCGGGCATCAGATCAACCAGTCGGCTTATGCCCACGCGGAGGTGACCAACAATTATTTCTCCGTGCTGGCGCAGGCAAAGGATACCAACGAGAGCGTGCGTTTCCAGTATCCGGAAGTATTTAAGAAAGTGACCTCGGGGACGACGGGGTATGCCGGCAATGTATTCACTCAGCTTGGAATGTACTGGCAGCTCCATCTGGCCTATGACAGAGGCTATAACTATAAAACCTACGGTACCTGGCAGGAGATTCAGGACGGCCTTTTCTTCGCCCGGGTGGACCGGTATGCCCGCGACACGTCTTCGGCGCCCGCTCCCGGGGGAGTGAAGCTGGAACTGTCGGGCGGCCGGGATCAGAATCTTATGCGGCTGGCCAGCGCGGCGGCCGGGCGCGATCTGAGCGAATTTTTCGCCGGATGGGGAATGGTGCCGGACAGCGTGACCCGTTCCTATATGGGACAGTTTGAGAGAGAAGAGCGTGCGGTCTTCTATGTGGACGACGCGGCGCGGGTCTATGAGATGACGCACGGGTATCAGCAGGGCGTGGCCGGAAAGGCGGCGGTGGCTTCCGCGGAAGCGTCGGCGGACAACACCGGCAGAGTGACGCTGACCATAACGCCTTCGGCGGCCCCGGAGATGCTGCAGGGCTATGAAATCACGCGCATCTTCACGGAATGGGGCGAGGAGAGACGGGAAGTCGCCGGCTTTACGCGGGATACCTCCTTCACCGATCAGGCGGCGTATGCGGCGAATCATGTGGTGACCTATGAGATCAGGGCCGTTGACAAGTGGATGAACCGTTCGGAAGCGTACCGGGCCGCTCCGGTGAAGGTGCGCGGCAGCGGGAGAATCGACAAGGACGGATGGACTGTGACGACCAATATGGTGTCCAGAGACGATGTGATACCGGACGCTACGGAGGAGCTGCCGTGCGAGAAGACGGCGCAGTCCGCGATCGGCAGAGCCGTCGACGGAGATTACTCCACGACCTATACGGGAACGGCGTCGGGAGAGGATCCGTATGTTCTTCTGGCGTTCAACTGCATGAAGGAAGTATCGGCTCTGAACTATACCTGCGACAAGGATACGCCTGCCGGGGCTTTCCGGATCGAGATCAGCAGAGACGGGGAGACGTTCGAGGCGGTGCAGGAAGGCACGTTTGTGCTCGGGGATCAGAGCGCACGCATCCATTTTACGGATGAAAATCACAGAATCTGTACATATGACGCGGCGTATGTGAAGCTGACGGCTGTCGGACAGAAGGGAAAAGAGATCTCGGTCACGGAACTCGACCTGTACGGTCCTTCCGGCGACAACGTGGAGTTTTCCCCGCAGGGGATCGGGAGACTGGCGGCGGATTATGCCTATGCCGGGGAAGACGGGAACCATGTGATCCCGAAAGATTCGATTGTGTTCACCGGCACCTACAAGGGAAATCCGGCTTACAACGTTGTCGTGCTCTACGATGAAAAAGGCGGGATTGTCGGCGGGACGGACAGCGAGGGAACGCTGAGCGCGCATCAGATCATCCTCGCGCCTCCGCTCAAGGACGAAGAGGCGATGCTCGGAAATGTCTCCGAGGGAATCTGGATCTACTGGTTTGAACCGGCGGAGTCCGTGAAGGAAGCTTCGCTTCCCGAGCGGGTGCGGGCGGAGCTGTACCGGGTGGACAATGCGCTGACGAACGAGGGCCAGAGGCTGGTCAGCGATACGGTGTTTGTAAAGGTTCCGGACCGGCTTTCGTCGGTGACCTTTGAGTAAGGACTGGGGGAGAAGACGGGATGAAGAAGCTGATTTGGAAAACAGGATTGATCATGCTCTGTCTTTTGTTCCGGGGACTGCGGGCGGAAGCTTCCGCCCCGGATGTCATCCTGAAGACGGAGGAGAACCAGGTCGAGGTGACGCTGAACGCTCCGCAGGAGGAAGCCGTGTCGCTGCAGCTTGCGCTGGAGGTCAAGGTGACGAATGGAAACGCGGACACGGACGTCTCTTTCTCGTTTGACCGCGGGATTGAGGGAAGCGTGAAAGAGTACCGCTACGACAGGGGGACCGGCAGGCTGACGCTCTATCTTTCCGGAAACCAGAAGCAGAATCTCCTGGACGGCGGGGAAGTCTGTCTGGGGAAAGTCGCGCTGGACGCGCGCGGTAAGACGGCAGTCGTAACGGTGGGCGTGAAGACGGACAGTCTTCAGCTTGTCAACCGTGCGTACGATCTGTATAAGGTCGGCGAGGTGAACGCTTCTCCGGTTCAGAAAGTGGAGCTCGGAGAGAAAAAGGAGAACGCTGCCGGCACGAAGAAAGAAGAGCAAAGTTCCGGTTCCGGCTCCGGTTCCGACCGCAGGGATGAGGAACCGGCGGCCGGCGGGGCGGCGGATGCCGGCGGCGGAGCCGCTTTTGCGCAGAGTCCGTCCCGGGTAAGAGACGACTTTCGTCTCCGCGCCGGCAGCGGCCAGGCGGCGGCCGCGCCTTCCGGCAGTGCGGATCAGCCGTATGGAGAGGACGCGGAAGAGACGGAGACGGAGGACGGGACACGCTCCGGGGAAACAGATCCGGGAGAGCCCCAGGAGACGGGCGGTTCTCTGAATCCGAAACGGAAGGACCGGGAGACGGCGAAAGATTCCGCTCTCGCCGACCGCATCCTCCTGGCCGCTCTGGCGGCTGCGGGGATTGCTGCGGGCGTCGTGATCTTCCTGATGGCGCAGGAGTACCGGCGCAGAAAGAGCAGAGGACAAAAAGGGACGGACAAAGCTCCTTCCCGCAGAAAAAGAAAAGGATAACAGACAGAAAAACCGGTCCCTGGGGGCCGGTTTTTCGGCCCGCGGGCAGAATGCCGGTTCAAACTGCTGCAAAAGAAGACAAAAAGATGTAAAATAAAAACAATAGAAATGAAATAAAATGTCATATTTTATTAACAGATATGATGCTTTTTGGATGCAGGGGGATTTTATAATTGCAGTACAATGATGAAGGTGACAAAGAGGGTATCGTTCCATGGTTTTCAGCAGTTTTACGTTTCTGTTTTATTTTCTGCCCGCATTTCTGCTGGTCTATTTTCTGGTTCCCGTATCCTGGAAAAATGCGGTGATTTTTGCCGCCAGCCTGATTTTCTATTATTATGGAGTCAGAGAGCATCCTTTTTATGTTGTTCTGATGCTTTTGTCGGTGGCGGTCAATTACACGGCGGCGCTCTGTATGCTTGGGTGCAGGGGAAAGCGGGGAAGGACCCTCTGTCTGGCAGCCGGGATGCTGTGGAACGCAGGCAGCCTGTTCGTGTTCAAATATCTGGATTTCGTGATCCGGAATGTGAATCTGCTGCTGCACGCAGCGGGGTTCAAAGCCGGACTGCCCGGCGTGCATCTGGTATTGCCGATCGGTATCAGTTTCTACACCTTTCAGATCAGTTCCTATCTGATTGACGTATACCGCGGGAAGGTGCCGGCGGAACGGTCGCTTCTGACGCTGGGGACGTACCTGTGCATGTTTCCGCAGTTGATCGCCGGGCCGATCGTGACCTACAGTCAGGTGCAGAGCCGGATGAGGAGCCGCACGCATTCGTTCCGGAATCTGGAGGACGGACTGCGGGAGTTTACCGTGGGACTGGCGCTGAAGGTGCTGATTGCCAACCGGGTGGGCAATCTGTGGACCCAGGTCAATTCCATCGGCTATGAGAGCATCTCCTGCCCGCTCGCCTGGCTGGGAATTGCCGCCTACACGTTCCAGATCTATTTTGACTTTTACGGCTATTCGCTGATGGCGAAGGGACTGGGCAGGATTATGGGCTTTGACTTCCCGGATAATTTTCAGAATCCGTATCTGTCCCGTTCCATGACGGAGTTCTGGCGGCGCTGGCATATGACGCTGGGAGGATGGTTCCGCGAATATGTCTACATACCGCTGGGGGGCAACCGGAGCCATCTGTACCGCAATCTGTTCGTCGTGTGGATGCTGACCGGGCTCTGGCATGGGGCCAACTGGAATTTTGTGCTCTGGGGGCTGTCCCTGTTTGTGCTTCTGGCCGCGGAAAGGCGGGGGCTGAAAGAACGGCTGGAGAGGTACCCTGCGCTGGGGCATCTGTACATGCTGCTGGTCATTCCCCTGTCCTGGCTTTTGTTCGCGGTGACGGATCTTTCGCAGTTTGCGGTCTATCTGGGACGGCTGTTCCCGTTCTTTGCCCGGACCGGCGGGACGGTCTATCAGGGGGATTTCGCAAAATACGCAGGCGCGTATTTCTGGCCGATGGCGGCCGCGTTCCTCTGCTGCACCGGGGTGCCGGGGAAGCTGTACCGGGCCTGGAAAGCGACGCTGCCGGTAACGCTGACGCTGGTCTTTCTGTTCTGGGCGTGCGTCTACTGCATGTATCTGGGACTGGATGATCCGTTTTTGTACTATCAGTTTTAAAACATTTACATTAAGAAAAATAGATTCAGAGGAAACAGAATGGAGAAGAGAAACAGGAAGAAAAGAGAATATTCCTATACGCTGCTGCTGGCGGCAAGCTTTTTGATCGTTGCCTGTGCGTGGGGGGCCGGCGTTTTGCAGAAGGGGGATCAGGGGATCGCGTTTTGCCTGCCCGGTGCGATTGACGAGGTCTATGCGGTATCGGATCATTCGGACGGCGATGAGGAAGAAGGGGAACGTCTGCAGGCGGACGAAACAGAGTTCCGGGAGGAAGCGCCTGAGGAGCTGCAGCCGCCGGCAGAGGAGGCGGACAGCGCGGAGGAACCGCCCATGTATGAAGCGGATCTCTCCTACTTTGACGACGCGCTGTTTATTGGCGATTCTCGTACGGTAGGGCTTTCTGAATACGGGGATCTGGGGAAGGCGCAGGTCGTTGCCGATTCCGGAATGAACGTCTATAAAATCTTTGAGAAAGAGTTTGACACCGAGTCCGGGGAGAAGAAGACGCTGGAGGCGATCCTGGCGGAACGGCAGTTCGGCAAGATTTATCTGATGCTGGGAATCAATGAGCTGGGATATGATTTTGAGCGGACGGCGGCCAGATATGAAGAACTGACGCGCAGGCTCGAGGAAGCGCAGCCGGAGGCAAAGCTGTTTCTCCAGGCCAATCTCCACATCACAGCGAAGAAATCGGAGTCTTCGCCGATCTATACCAATGAGAACATCGACCGCTTTAACCGGGCGGTGGAACAGATGGCGGACAACCGGACGCGGTTCTATCTGGATGTGAATGAACTGTTCGACGACGAAGATGGAAACCTGTCGGAAGAATATACGGTGGACAATGCGCACGTACTCGGAAAATATTACTCGGACTGGGGCGAGTGGATTCTGCGGCACGCGAGATAACAGGGAGGCTGGCCGCTCTTATCTGTTGCGATCACTTGTATTGAGTGTTTGAGGTGTATATATGGTGGAATGATTTCTTTTTATGCCTGCATCGGTTTTCAGCCTGATGCGGGCAGATCTTCCTGAAAGACCCATTGAAGGGCGCCGGTACTAAGGCGCGGTCTTTCACGCGCCTTAGTACCCAAAGGGCATAAATACCGCTGCGTCCCTTCATTAAGCGCGAGCGGGGTCTTGAAGGATGATCTGCCCGTATCAGGCGTCCGGGTGGCGTGGGTGTAAACAGTTCTCCTGTTTTCCCGGCCGCGTCCCGGCACCGGATCTATTGATTGACGTCGCCATGATTCGTGTGTATAATGATTTTCATCAGAAAGGTCGTTACGGGAGGCGGAGCGGACCGGGAAAGGGAGAGAATTATGGTACGAAAAGCAGAAATCAAAGTGGTAGAGGGGCTTCGGGGAGGCAGCGGAAAACTGACGATGCATCACATCCTGAAGCCGGAGGAACTGAACGGGCACGGGAGGCTGTATGCGCTTGTGCGGATGGAGCCGCACAGCAGCATCGGATATCATGAACATACCGGGGAGACGGAGCCGTATTACGTGCTCTCCGGGCACGGCACCTTTATTGATCATGAGAAAAAACGCATTCCGGTGGGGCCGGACGACGTCTGTCTGATCGAGTGCGGACAGAGCCACGGCTTTGAAAACGACTCGGACGAAGAACTGGTACTGATGGCGCTGGTCTATAACGAATAAAACGGCGTTCGTCCGATCGGGTGCAGGATTTTAAGGAGGAACATATCAATGGAGGCAAAGATAGCGAACGCTTATCCGGGAAGCAGCAGGGATGAGGGGGACGAGCTGTCAAAAGAACCGCTGCTGGCCGAAGTGAGGAATCTGAAAGAGGCCTGGGCGCTCTACTCCCCCCTGACCAATATGTCTTATGTGGAGTGCGAGCAGGAGAATTATAACGATCAGGTCCGTCTCTATGCGAAGAAGGAAGAAGCCGAGGAGGCGGCGGATGAACTGGAAGAACAGGGGATCCGGGTACAGCCGCGGGAATTTCGCACCGTGGAAGTGACGGTTCCCGCGCAGGCGGACCGTCCGGACGGGGAGAAGAAAAAACTGTATCTCAATCAGGTCCGCCAGTATCTGGGGACGCTGCCGTTCATCGGAGTCAACGCGGTTCTCTATCAACCGGCGGGAAAGAAGGCGAAGAGTCTGGAACTGTCCGCGCTTCTCCCGGAAGAATTTGAGAAAAAGGCGATGGGAAGCGGCATGTATCAGCCGACCCTGCAGTTGACCGGCCTGTATCTGATGCAGGAAGCCCGCCGGAAGAAGGAATATGTGGATATGAAGCAGCTTCAGGCGCTGGATGAGGAGTTTTCCTCCAATCTGGTGAAGGCGAAGCTGCTGCTGGCGGTTCTGCCGCCGGAAGGACAGGAGAAGGAGCAAAAGATCAATCTGAAAGAGTGCCGGCTGCCTTATCTGAAACATCAGAACGGGGACCGCTTCTTCCCCGTGTTTACGGATATCTGGGAATTTCAGAAATATGTGCAGGGCAAGAAGGGACTGCGCCCGATTCAGGTGCCGTTTCAGGAACTGGAGAAATTCTGGGTGAAGGATGCGAAGGCCTATATGGTCAATCCGATGGGTTCCTCGATTCCGATTACGAGAGAGATGCTCCCGCGGATCAGGGAGCGGTTTGCCGGCAAAGAAGAGTGACAGAAAATGTATGACAGAAAAAGCGGCGTACGCGCTTTCGGCCTTCCAAACGGCCGGGAGGACGTACGCCGCTTTTTATGCACGCGGGCGTCCAGGTGAAATATGTCAGCAAGCTGACGAACGCCCGGTGCGCGGGCAGGGAAGATAAATCTTCCCTGCCCGATTGCGGGTTCCGGCGGATGCGGAGCGCCCGTCAGACTCAGGAACGGTCCTGCTCCTGCCGCCACCAGAAATAAGAGAGGACGGCCGGCGCCAGGCAGGAGATGAGAAGGAAAGCCGTGTACAGCCCGAAGAGGACGGTACTGTCCAGAGGAAGGAAGGCGATGAGAATGGAGACCAGCCCCGCGGCAAAGAAACATTTGCCTCCCAGGCGGTGTGTCTTGCGCCAGACTTCCTCGCTGGAGATCGTCCAGGGCGTCTTGATGCCCATATAAAAGTTGCTGCGGAATTTCGGCATCGCGTTTCCGATAAAGAGGAATAAAAATCCGGTTCCCAGCATGACCGTCATGGGAACGGAGAGGGTCCCCGGGCGGAAGGTCTCCGTGAGGATGATTCCGTTCATCACCAGCAGAAAAACTTCCATCAGGACGCAGAAGAGGTCGTAATAGCCGCCGAATTTCTGATAATTTTCCCGGCGCGGGTCGATCTTCGGGAGGACGTCGAAGAGGACGGCCAGCACAAGCCCCGTGCCCGAGGTGAGAAAGATGGTATACCGGCCGCCGTAGGTGACGCTTCCGTCCAGATTCCAGTTGGTGGGAATCTGCTCCGGGAGCCGGGGATAGAGGACGGCGGCCAGCAGAAGACCGGCGGCGGCCAGCAGATAGGTGAGGATACGCATCTTAGGATTTTTCATGATCGGTTTCTCCTTTTTCCATTCCTTTCAGGGACAGCATCCAGTTCAGGATGTCGTCCAGTACCGTTGTGTTCAGTGTATAATAGATATATTTCCCCTTTTTCTCGTCGTCGATCAGTCCGGCGTGCTTTAATATGGACAGATGATGGGAGAGAGAGGCCCCGGTGATGGGAAAATGTTCCAGAATGGCGCCCGCCGCCAGAGGACCGGCCCGCAGAAGATTCAGAATCTCTCTTCTGGTAGGGTCCGATAACGCCTTGAAACTGTCCTGAAAACCCATGGAGATCACTCCTTTCCGCTGAAAAGTCCCGTTTTTCTGTGAAAATTCGGTTTTATTTAGATGTTTTTCTAAATATCTAAATAAAGAATAGCACAGGAAGACCGGGCTGTCAAGCGAATTTTTGCTTGTCATTTTGTGTGTTTGTGGTATATTGGTATGGGAACGTTATTCCGTGAGAAAACGCATCGCCGATTTTTTACACAACTGCAGCCGCCGGTCTGCCGCGAAGCGGAGAGAGAAGCTGCCCGCGTCCGGGCAGCGGTTTTCAATCCGCGGTTTTGTCCGGCCGCTGCAGTGTGATGAATGAAACAAACAGGAAACGTGCTGACCGTCAAAGGCGGCAACCTTCATTCACCAGCAGGAAATTCCGCCGGAATCTTCTGCTGAAAGAAATCTTTCCGGGCCGGATTCCGCCGGTCCGCGGCTTTGCTCTGCTGTTCTTACGAATCCCGTTTCTGAAAAAATTTCCCCGAAAATAAGAAGTGCTGAAAGACAGGGGACGCGTTCGCGCGCCGTTTTATCAGCCAAAAAAGGAGAAAAGATGAACAACAACAAAACAAACCGTACGCGTTATCTGGTGGAACTGGCGCTGATGGCCGCTATTATCTTTATCATGGCCTTCACGCCTCTTGGGTATTTCCGCACCCCCGGACTTTCGATCACGTTTCTGACCGTACCGGTGGCGGTGGGCGCGATCATTCTCGGCCCCGGAGGGGGCGCGGTCTGCGGCCTGGTCTTCGGCGTCACCAGTCTGATTCAGTGCTTTATGGGCGGCACTTTCGGCTCGATGCTGCTCGGCATCAATCCGCTGGGAACCGCTTTTACCTGCATCGTGCCCAGAGTGCTGGAGGGACTGCTCTGCGGCCTGGTCTTTCGGGGAATCCGGAAGATTTCCAAAAACAGCGCCTACCTTGCGGCCAGTCTTGCGTGCCCGCTTCTGAACACGCTGTTTTTCATGAGCGCGATGGTGCTGATTTTCTATCGCACCGAGTACATTCAGGGATTTGTGCAGGCGCTGGGCGTGTCGAACCCCTTTACCTTTGCGGTGGCCTTTGTGGGCGTTCAGGGGCTGATCGAGGCGGCGGTCTGTTTTGTGATCGCGGGCGCGGTGTCGCGGGCGCTGGGAGCGGCGCTGAAGGCCGCGTGATAAACCGCTGTTTTTCGCCCACGCATCCGGATGTCCGGGCGGTGCGGGTGTGAAAAGCGGCAGAAGGCCGCGCCGGGCAGGGAAAGCGTGCGTGAATCGCGACAGGAAGACAGTCTGACAGAAAGAAGAGGAGCGGAAGATGGAAGCGGTAAGAGAGATTGATATCACAGAGATTCAGGGACTGCGGATCGGAAATGCGCAGGATGAGGAGGCGAAGACCGGAGTCACGGTCCTTCTGTTTGATAAGGGCGCCAGAGTCGGCGCGGATATCAGCGGGGGCGGACCGGCGTCGAGGGAGACGCCGCTTACGTCCCCGGTTACGGCGGATAATCCGGTGAATGCCGTCGTACTGTCCGGCGGTTCGGCGTTCGGGCTGGCGGCGGGAGACGGTGTCATGCGTTATCTGGAAGAACACGGAATCGGCTATGATACGGGTTACGCGAAGGTGCCGCTTGTGTGTCAGTCCTGCATCTACGATCTTGGATGCGGCCGGGCGGACATCCGTCCGGATGCAGAGATGGGCTACGCGGCCTGCGTCGACGCCGAGCGGAACCGTCCGGCGCAGGGAAGTGTGGGCGGCGGGACCGGCGCTGCGGTGGGAAAGCTCTGCGGGATGGAGCGCTCGACGAAATCCGGAATCGGCATCCACGCGGTATCGCTGGGAAAGCTTCAGATGGCGGCCGTGGTGGTCGTCAACGCGCTGGGCGACATCTACGATCCGGACAGCGGAGAGAAGATTGCCGGACTGCGCTCGGCGGACGGACAGGGTTTCTCCGATACCTGCCGGGAGCTGTACCGGCTCAGTCAGAGGACGGATCTGTTTGGCGGCAACACGACCATCGGCGCTGTGGTGACCAACGGAAACTTTTCCAAAGCGGAGATGAACAAGATCGCTTCCATGACCAGGAATGCCTACGCCCGCTGTATCCGTCCGGTAGGGACGATGGCGGACGGCGATACGATCTACGCGGCATCCCTCGGCGGGGCGGAAGCGGATCTGAATGTGGCGGGAACGCTGGCGGCGGAAGTGATGGCGCAGGCGATTCAAAAGGCGGTGCGGTAGCCGCAGGACACACATTTGCGGCAAATCCATATCTTAATATCAGAACCCGGGACTTCTGCTTTTGACAGGCGGGAGTCCTTTTGCGTATCATAAGGAGGTATGTCTATGACCCCACTGCTGGAAGTCAGCCATGTCTGCTACGCCTACCACACGCTTGCAGGCGAGACGCAGGCGCTGTCTGACCTTACGTTCTCTGTGGACGAAGGCGAATTTTTCGTCGTCGTCGGACCCAGCGGCTGCGGCAAGAGTACGCTGCTGTCCCTTCTCTCCGGACTGATTCCCGCGGAGAAAGGGACCATCCGCTTCCGCCGGTCACCGCTTGCCGGACACCAGACAAAGATCGGATATATGCTCCAGAAAGATCATCTGTTTGAATGGCGGACGGTATACCGCAATGTCATTCTGGGACTGGAGATACAGAAAAAGGAGACGCCTGAAAATCTGGCGCACGTAGAACAGATGCTCGCGGACTACGGGCTGGCCGCCTTCAAAGACGCCAGACCTTCGGAGCTGTCCGGAGGGATGAGACAGAGAGCTGCGCTGATCCGTACGCTGGCGCTGGATCCGAGCCTTCTGCTGCTGGATGAACCTTTCTCGGCGCTGGATTATCAGACGAGGCTGAAGGTCTGCGACGATGTCTATGAGATCATCAAAAAGGAGAAGAAGACGGCGGTTCTGATCACGCATGATTTGTCGGAGGCCGTCAGCATGGCGGACCGCATCCTTGTTCTGTCAAAACGCCCCGCCAGAATCCGCCGGATTCTGCCGGTTCATTTTGCGGACCGGAGCCTGACGCCCATGCAGCGCAGGCAGGCTCCGGAATTTAAGGATTATTTTAATGAGATCTGGAAGGAGCTGAACACGGATGAACAATGAAACGCTCTCTCTTAGGCAGGAGGAATACATCAGGGAACACAGGCGGCATCACCGGCTGGTAGCTTTTCTGAGATTTCTGCTTTTCTTTCTTTTTGCGGCGCTGTGGGAGATCAGTGCGGATCTGCACTGGATCGACGCCTTTATCTTCAGCAGCCCCAGCCGCATCGTCATGACTATCGCGGATATGAGCAGGGACTGCACGATTTTCCGTCATACGGGCATCACGCTGTATGAGACGCTTCTGAGCTTTGCGCTCGTGATTCTGGTCAGTTTTGCGGCCGCTACGGTTCTGTGGTTTTCCGGCACGATCTCTGAGATTCTCGAGCCCTGGCTGGTGATTTTAAACAGCCTGCCTAAATCCGCTCTGGCGCCGCTTCTGATCGTCTGGCTGGGAGCCAATACCGGGACGATTATTGTCGCCGGCATGTCCGTGGCGGTCTTCGGCAGCATCATCAGCATGTATACGGCCTTCCGGGAGACGGACGAGGAGAAGATCAAGCTGATCTGCACACTGGGCGGGAACCGGCTGCAGGTGCTCCGGTGCGTGGTGATTCCGTCCAGCATTCCCTCGATCATCAGCATTCTCAAAGTCAATATCGGCCTCTGTCTGGTAGGCGTGATCATCGGAGAATTTCTGGCGGCCAGGGAAGGGCTCGGATATCTGATCATCTACGCCAGCCAGATCTTCAAACTGAACTATCTGATCACGGCGCTGATTATCCTCTGCGCGATTGCGTTCGGGCTGTATCAGATCATACAGAAGCTGGAGCACCGGATCCGGAAGGCCAGGAGTCTGTAAAAGATGGCTGCTGCCTGTGACAGGGAAGGATGTTCGTTATTTTTCACGTTCACGTTATCCGGACGCCCGACGCGGGCAGATCATCCTTCAAGACCCCGCTCGCGCTTAATGAAGGGACGCAGCGGTATTTATGCCCTTTGGGTACTAAGGGCGCAAAAAACGCGCCCTAAGGACCGGCGCCCTTCAATAGGTCTTTCAGGAAGATCTGCCCACGCCGGGCTGAATACCGGCAGATTTATGACAGGTTACGAAATTCGTACAGAAGGGAAAAGACGGAAAAAAATTTGACAAACATTGCCGCTTATATTACACTGATAACGTTATGAAAAAAGAGAAGGCGCCGCGGCCGTCCGGTCTGTCCGGGCGGCTGCAGAGCGGCTGCTTCAGATAGACAGGAGGGCATGTGTGATGAAACACAATTTTCGTAAGATAGAAGGAAAATGGCAGCAGAAATGGGAAGAGGCCGGGATTTTCAAGGCGGTGGACGGCAGTGAGAAGCCGAAATTTTACGGACTGGTGGAATTTCCCTATCCCAGCGGCGCGGGAATGCATGTAGGGCATATCAAGGCGTACTCCAGCCTGGAGGTGATTTCCAGAAAGCGGAGGATGGAAGGCTACAACGTGCTGTTTCCGATCGGATTCGACGCGTTCGGACTGCCGACGGAGAATTACGCCATCAAGACCGGGACACATCCCCGGAAGATTACGGACGACAATATCGCGAAATTCACGGATCAGTTGAAGAAGGTCGGCTTTTCCTTCGACTGGGACCGGGTGATTGATACGACGGACGAGGATTATTATAAATGGACCCAGTGGATTTTCCTGAAGCTTTTTGAGCATGGTCTGGTGTTCCGCAGCAAAGCGCTGGTCAACTACTGCCCGTCCTGTAAGGTGGTGCTCTCCAATGAGGACAGCCAGGGCGGAAAGTGCGACATCTGCCACAGCGATGTGATTCAGAAATCCAAGGATGTGTGGTATCTGAAGATCACGGAATATGCGGACAAGCTGCTTCTGGGTCTGGAGGATGTGGACTATCCGGCCAACGTTAAGCAGCAGCAGGTGAACTGGATCGGCAAGTCCACCGGAGCGTTTGTGAATTTTAAACTGGAAGGCGCGGACGAGGAGCTTGAGGTCTATACGACCAGACCGGATACGCTGTTCGGCGTAACGTTTATGGTCATCGCGCCCGAGCATCCGCTGATCGACCGGAACGCGGAGCAGATCGGCAATATGGACGCCATCGAGGCTTACCGGACCGAGTGCGCGAAGAAGACGGAGTTTGAGCGCACCCAGCTTGTAAAGGACAAGACTGGTGTGAAGATCGACGGCATCGAGGCGGTCAATCCGATCACCGGCGGCAAAATTCCGGTCTTCATCGCGGACTATGTAATGATGGGCTACGGCACCGGCGCCATCATGGGCGTGCCGGCGCACGACCAGCGCGACTATGAATTTGCGCAGAAATTCGGAGCCGGGATTATCGAGGTCATCAAGGGCGGCGACATTTCGGTGGAAGCGTACGCGGGAGACGGAGAAATGGTGAATTCTGATTTCCTGAACGGTTATACCAATAAGAAGGAATCCATCGCCCGGATGCTGGAAGAGATTGAGAAGCGCGGTATCGGACACGCGGGCGTTCAGTTCAAGATGAAGGACTGGGCGTTCAATCGTCAGCGCTACTGGGGCGAGCCGATTCCGATCATCCACTGCGACGACTGCGGCGTGGTTCCGGTACCCTACGAGGAGCTGCCGCTTCGCCTGCCCAAGGTGGAGAATTTCGAGCCGGGCGCGGAGGGGGAATCTCCGCTGGCGAAGATCGAGTCCTTTGTCAACTGTACCTGCCCGAAATGCGGGAAGAAGGCGAGACGGGAGACGGATACGATGCCCCAGTGGGCCGGATCTTCGTGGTATTTCCTGCGGTATATCGATCCGCACAACGACCAGGCGCTGGCGGATCCGGAGAAATTAAAATACTGGATGCCGGTGGACTGGTACAACGGCGGCATGGAGCATGTGACTAGGCATGTGATCTATTCCCGGTTCTGGCATCATTTCCTCTATGACATCGGCGTCGTCAATACGCCGGAGCCGTACGCGAAGCGTTCGATTCAGGGACTGATCCTGGGGCCGGACGGGGACAAGATGAGCAAGTCCAAAGGCAACGTGGTGGATCCTCTGGACATCGTGAAAGATTACGGCGCGGACACACTTAGAACATATGTTCTGTTCATGGGCGATTACAGCGCGGCGACCCCCTGGAACGACAACGCGGTCAAGGGCTGCAAGCGCTTCCTGGAGCGTGTGTCGGGCTTTACGGATCTGATCTGTGAGGACCCGCAGACGCAGAAGCTGGAGACGCCGTTCCACAAGACGATCAAGAAAGTTTCGTCCGACCTGGAGGAGATGAAGTTCAACACGGCGATCGCGGCGCTGATGACGCTGACCAACGATATTTACAGTCTCGGGAAGGTCAGCCGGGAGCAGGTGCAGATTTTCGCAAAGCTTCTGTGCCCGATCGCGCCCCATGTGTGCGAGGAGATCTGGGAGGTGACCGGAGGAGAAGGATTCCTCTCCCTGCAGCCGTGGCCGCAGTATGACGAGAGCAAGACCGTGGACGCACAGACCGAGATCGGCGTGCAGATCAACGGTAAGCTCCGCGGAACGGTCGTCATTCCCACCGACGCGCAGAAGGAAGAGGTATTTGCCATCGCGAAGGCGGACGCGAGGATTGCGTCGCTCACGGAAGGCAAGACCTTCGTGAAGGAGATCTATGTGCCGGGGCGTGTTGTGAATTTCGTGGTGAAATAAACCGGCAAAACAGCGGAAGGTTGAAGGAGAAACGCGGATGAGAAGAAATTCATGCGAAACAATTCGGCTCAGTGATCAGCAGAAGAAACAGCTCGCCGATGAAATTAAAGCGTTTTATCTGGATGAGCGCGGAGAAGAGATCGGAATCATTGAGGAACGGCAGTTGATCGATTTGTTTTGCACGCATCTGGCGCCCATTGTTTATAACCGGGCTTTGGATGACGCCATGCGCTGGTTAAAAGAGCAGGCGGGCAATGTCGAAGTAGATTACTGCCTGCTATATAAGAATGTCCGATAGAAAGTACGGAAATGTGAGAAAAACCGATATCCTGAGCAGACGGGGTATCGGTTTTTAATTGTATTCTTGAGATATTCAAGAATATCTTGAATTTTATGAATCGCTGTGATAATATAAAACCATGGATTTTGTATGTGAGATGCGGGAGGTTGTGTATGGCTGTCAGCTATGATAAACTCTGGAAGCTGCTGATTGATAAGAAAATGAATAAGACGCAGTTATGCGAGAGGGCAAGGATAAGCACGAATGCCATGGCGAGGCTTGGAAGAAATGAGGATGTGCGCGTAGAGGTTCTTGCACGAATCTGCCTGGAACTTGGCTGCTCCATGGATGAGATCATGGAGGTGCTTCCGGAACAATGATTAGTTTAATTGAAAAGAAGGTAAATGATGTTAGATTGTATTATTGAACGTACAAACAAATATATTGACGATATGCCTAAAAAGGAGCGTAAAAAATATGGTCAGTTTTTTACAAGTAAAGAAACAGCACGTTTTATGGCTGGACTATATACGATTCCTGAAAAATTGTTCAAGGTTCGCATTTTGGATGCAGGAGCAGGTTCAGGCATATTGTCGTGTGCGTTTTTAGAACGATTGGAGCAGATGGATTCTATTCAGACGATAGAATTAACATGCTATGAAAATGATGACAACATTTTGGGATTGTTAAAAGAGAACTTGCATACTTGTCAGGAAAATTCTAAAAAAGACATACAAATTCATATTATCACAGATAATTATATTACAAGC
>CAJUNR010000037.1 GCA_910587765.1 uncultured Lachnospiraceae bacterium | reverse complement strand
CATGTGTTAAGCACGCCGCCAGCGTTCATCCTGAGCCAGGATCAAACTCTCGATATAAGATTTAAAAAAGTCACGCAGTGATTTTTTTAAATCAACGACAGAAAACTCTGTTTTCTGGAGTCATCACTGCATCCTTTTTCGAAAGTTCAGTCCCTTCCAGAACAACACTTGGCTGTTCTATCCGTTACTGTTTTAGGTTGCTTTTTTTACAAAAGCTGTTCTCAAAAATTTTTCCGATCACCGGACGCTTCGCAGCCGGTCATCGTTTCAAAGAATTTTCGAAGACTTCATAAAAGCACTATTTAATTATCAAGGTTCATCTTTTGTCGTCTCTTGCGACGACTTTTGAAGGATATCACATTTTTCTCAGTCTGTCAATTACTTTTTTCTAAATCTTTTTAATTTTTTCTAAAAAGTGATTGCATTCTCCAAAATGCGATTTAATTCCCGACTGCTCCCGCAGCCGACTATGGTATAATAGCAAATGTGTCATAAAATGTCAATCCCCTTTTTTATATTTTTTGAATCTTTTTCGGTGACAGATTACTGCCCGCATCGGGCGCCCGGGCGGCATGGGGCGAAGCCGCCCGGACGTCAGCTCTTGCAGTACTTCATGCAGAGCATCGTAATATCGTCAAACTGATCCGCTTCGCCCACGAACAGGTCGATCTCATCCTTGACCTGTTTCAGAAGCTGCGACGGAGCGGCGTCCGGATCTTTGTTCAGGGCGGCAAGCAGACGTTCTCTCTCGAACTGCTCTTCCTGCGGATTCACCGCGTCGGGCGCTCCGTCGGAATAGACATAGATGCCGTCCCCTTTCTGCAGAGACAGTTCATACTCCTGATACTGCATACCGGGCATAACGCCCATGACGAACCCGTGCGGATCGTCCAGCATCTCGTAAAGTTTACCGGCTTTTTTCAAAATAGGATATTCATGCCCCGCGTTGACCGCCGTCAGTTTCCCGGTTGAGATCTGCAGGATGCCGAGCCACACGGTCACAAACATCTCCGCCTCGTTGTTTTCACAGAGCTGATCGTTGACCGCCTCGAGGATCTCACGGGGAGAGCCTCCCATCTGCGCCTGATTTTTGATCAGCGTCTTGGAGATGACCATGAAAAGCGCCGCCGGTATTCCTTTGCCCGACACGTCCGCCACCACCAGCGCCAGATGATCCTCGTCCGTGAGGAAAAAATCATAAAAGTCTCCGCCCACTTCCTTGGCAGGATTCATCGTTGCAAAAATGTCAAATTCCTCTTTCCCCGGAAACGCCGGGAAAATCCGCGGCAGCATATCCGCCTGAATCTGAGTGGCTACATTCAGTTCCGCGCCGATCCGCTCTTTCTCCGCCGTCACCCTGGTAAGATTGTCAATATAGCGGTTGATATCAATTTCCATTTTTAAAAGGGATTCGCTTAACGTCTGGATCTCGTCTCCTGTGTGAATCCCGGCAAGTTCTTCCGATATCTGATTTTCCTCCTCCACAAAACCGGCCGCTTCCTTCGCAATCAGATTGATCGGCGCAATCACGGAACGGTATAGAATATGGACATAAAACGACAGACACAAAACCGTCACTACCATCATGCTGAGAATCGAATGCGACACATAATCCCCCAGCGCTTTCTGAAGGGTGGACATGGGAATCTCAACGCCGATCACCGCCGCTGTCTCTCCGTCCAGAACAATCGGAAGAATCGCCGAGGTATTGTATCCGTACGCGCTCCGGGAGATAAAATAACTGTCAGAACGCCCGCCGCTTCTGGCCAGCGCCACAGCCTCCTCAATATACTCCGGATTCATCCCGCCCATATCTCCGAACCGGTAAGGTTCCACATAGCTGTCCATGATGTAGGTCATGGGATTCCAATTGCTGATATCCGCCGGCATCCCCTTTTCCAACTGTTCCAGGTAAAAATCATACAGTTCCTGGACGTCAAGCTGCGCCAGATAGATATCATTTGCCCCCATATATCCGCGGAGCCGGTCCATCTGCTGCTGAAGCTCAAGATAGCGTCCCGATGCCATCTCCCTTTCCAGCGCCTCTCCAGGAATCTCCCCCTCTTTATACCGGGAAGCCAGACGAATGTAGCGTTCCATCTCCCCCTCTTTAAAATACCCCCGGAACGTCTCCGCAACTTGATAGGCGGTATCGTTATACTGTTTTTGTATGTAGGCCCGGTACTGAATATAGCCGATGCCGGTACATGCCGTACAGATCAAAACTGCCAGAATCGTAAATCCCGCCAGAAGTTTTAAAACCAGTCTCGAATATTTTCTCATAATGCTGTCATCCTTCTCTCAGAATGTATTTTCGGTTCCATATAATCAGATCACGACAATCAGCGTGTTCAGACCCAGCGTATTCTGGTACTCGGTCCTCTTTGCCATCTTCATGATCATCTTTACGCCCAGATACTCGATCCCCTCTTCCGCGTACTCCAGAGAATTATACCGCTTTCCCTCCGAACGGATGCGCAGGATCCCGCCCTCCTCCGTGCGGAGAAGCCGGACGTCCATACTGCCTCTTCCGTTCATGGACTTTTCCGATGTGATGACCATCAGTTCCTCCAGAGCCAGGCTGATCGTCATGGTCTGTTCCTCTGTAAATGCGTTGAACTGGCAGAAATCCTGGATTTTTTCACTGGCCTCGCAGATTGCCCCGGAATTGCACGCCACTGTAAAATTGATGCATCTCCCCTCCTGATACGCCGTCTCGTCCAGCATATACAGACTCGCTTTTCCGTTCCGCACTTTTGTACAAAACGCGGCGACAGCTGTGCAGAGTCCGGCCGTCACCAGCTCAGATACCCAATAGAAGATCCAGATCTGCTCCTTCAGCGGCCGGAACAGCCAGGCCAGAGCGACCGTCACCACCAGAACACGCAGAACCGTGATCATATTGGCCATACCTGGCTTCATGACCGCGTAATAATAATATGTCATCACGCTGTTGCAGGTGCCGAAGATCACTCCCACAGCCAGACAGGCGCAGGCGAAGCGAAGATCGGCGCCGCTGCCGAACAGCAACCCAATCCGATTCCCGGCCAGAAGCAGCCCCGCGGCAAAGATGCCGGACAGGAGAACGCCGCTCTTCAGCTGAAGCTTCAGCAGCTTCTTCACGGACAGCGGATCCTGCTCTCCCTGATAGATCCCCAGCATGGCGGAACCTGCCTGGGGCACGCCGTTCTGGATACAGATCGAAAATTCGTTCAGGCTGTTGGTGACGGCAAATGCCGCCACCATAGCGCTGCCTCCCACCAGATTCATGATTCCGTTGAGCAGCACGATCCGCAGGGAGGAGCACAGATTGTTCGCGGCCATGGGGCTTCCGCTCCTTAAAATCTTCACGATCTCGCCGGCTTTGGGGCGCACCGGACGAAAATGGACTCCGTCCCGCGACCGCGCCAGAAAGTAAAAGCTCATCGCGCAGGCGACGACGGTTGCCAGTACGCTCGCCCAGGCCGCTCCGCCGATGCCGAGATCGAGCGGAAACAAGAACACATAATCCAGCAGAATGTTCAACGCCGTCATCACCCCCATGGCGCATGCCGACTGGCCGGTTCTCCCCTCCAGACGGAGATAGAAGAAAGGAACGTACAGCAGAATTTTAAAAATGCCCCCCGCGAACGTGATCCGGATATAGGTTTCCACCATCCGGAAGGAATCCTCGCTGCCCAGCGCCGCGGCAATCGGGCCGGACAGCAGATATCCCAGCCCGCAAAGCAGAAGTCCCGCCGCCAGAGACAGTTCCAGCGCCAGAGAATAATATCTTCCGGCCTCCTTTGTACGGTTCGCCCCCAGCGCCGCCGCCGATTCCGCGAAAGCTCCGGACGCGATCAGAGAGCCCGCCGTACACAGAAGCAGATACACCGCCAGACTCTGATTCACACTGGCGATGCCCAGATCTCCCATCTTTCTGCCTACCAGAATCCCGTCAAACAGCACGTTGACCGTTCCTCCGAGAATCGCGGCCATATTGGGAAGCAACGCCCGGAAATAAATCCTCGCAAGCAGTTTCTGATCCGAATACATGATTAAATTATCCTCTCTTTCATAAAACGGATGACCGCGGGATCAGCCAGGTACTGAAGCGGCTTGTTGTTGACGGGCCCTTCCGTAAAATGCTGCTTACATTCCAGATGAGCGCCCGGACGCACCTGAGAGACGACCGGTTCCCCGATCAGACCCAGTCCCCTCAGATCCTGGTAATCTTCGTTCAGCTCCATCAAAAGCCGGTCAAAATGCTTCCCCGCTTCCCGCCCGGGCAGCTTCTCTCGGCCGTCGAGTTCCAGAAAACACTGGTACCTGCCCGGCAGCAGCCGTTTGTCGTCATGAATGCTGTACTCGCAGATCCGGATGCCGCACCGCTGCGCCAGCAGCTCTACGGCTTTTGCCACGGTCTGAAGATCCATCTTCTCCCCAGCAATGTTGACGGCCTGATTTTTCCGGAAACAGATCTCCATCACCGGCGCCTGCCCATAAAAGCCCGTCACCTTCACCACATCGTTCAGGCGGTAACGGTAAAAGCCGGAGAAGTTCGTCACCAGAAGCTCGTAATACTCCCCAATCTCCAGTTCCTCTATCCCTCTCGGTCTGCCGTCCCCTTCTTTTTCATAGGGAAGAAATTCATAAAAACCGCTGTGCGGAATCAGTATGTTGCGGGTGGTCTCCATCCCGGCGGCGACGGCCATCATCCCTTCCGACGCCGCGTAAGTAAAATAATGGACGGGAATCCGGCCCAGATAAAAACGCAGCATAGGCTCCTGGGCAGAGAACGTGCTCCCTCCTACTCCGCTCACCGAGCGCATCTGTCCCCACAGGCGCTCCACGATCCTCTCAAACCCTCGTCCGCACTCTGTCCGAACCTTCCGAAGCCACACATCTCCCGGCAGCGGAAGCTGAAGAAGCGCTTTCTTCACGGATTCCGACAGGGGCAGATCTGCGGGAATCTTCCTTTGCTCCACATCTTTCAGCACCGCTTCCCAATGATTCTCAAAGTAACGCAGGAAAAGCAGAATATCATATAAAAAGAATGCCTGAATCCCCGCCAGTTCCGGATAAGACAGCGCAAGCCACAGCTTCACGTAAGGAACATTCCCGATCTCTCTGGAAAACATCAATTGCTCACCGCCAACGTAGCGTTCCTCCAGACCAAACGTCCCTCTGTCATGAAGCTCCCTGAAATACGCGGCGGACAGAATCGTATCTCTCTCCTCCTCGGAGAGATCCATCCGAAAGACGCTCATATGCAGATATCTGCCGTCCGCAATCCCGGGCACGCAGGCAAAGGCGGTATAATAGATAGAAGGGATGCATCTTGTGAGCGCTTCTGTTGTCAGCGGAATCCTTTTCGGCCTGCCTGTACTCCCGGAAGACATGATGTAATGCTTCACCTCATATGCAGTCAGCACCCGCCGCTCCCCCTGCCTCATCCGCAGGATACCGTCTTCGTAATCCGAATAATCGGATATGGGAACCCGGCGCCGGTAGTCCCCGGCATCCCGGATCGAGGCAAAACCGTACCGTCTTCCATATACGGTATCACGGTTATCTTCCATAAGCTTCCGCAGGTTTTCCCGGCTCAGTTCTGCCGCACGGCCGCAGTCCTCCCGGAAACGCAGCGCTTCCTTCTGCCACTCATTCAAAGTCTCTCCTCCTTTTTTCACAAAAGCCCTCTGTTCCTGGCCTCATTGATCGCGGCCGCTTTGCTCGTCACTCCCAGCTTTTTGTAAGTCTCTTTATTGTGGTATTTGATCGTATTCTTTGTGATTCCAAGCTGTTTTGCAATCCGTTCCGCCGAATAGCCGTCCGCCTGAAGACGCAGGATTTTCAGCGCGTTGGGCGCAAGCACAATTTCACCCTCCGCATGCTTTTTCAGATAAGACGGGTAAAAGGCGGCCATTCTCTGACATTCGTCCAATACCTGTTTTTTATATTCTCTGTCCGTCCAGACGAACTCCTCCGCCCGCAGAAGCTTTAACACAGCCTTGCCTTCCCTTGAGATCACCCTCACGAAATGGTAGCTCTCGGCTTTCGTAATGCAGTCCTGCATGTTTTTCTTCCAGTCTCCCCAGTTCATGTGATAGAGCGCAATGGAGAGAAGAAGTCTCGCCTCGATGTCAATATAGGTTCTCTGCATCTTCTCCGCGTAATAGAGAAGCTTCTGCAGCAGTCCCACCGCCTGATCATATCGTCCGTTCAGAAGATAGACCCGCGCTTTCACCAGATAACGGAGTCTTTCCATCGTCCAAAATTCCTGATTTTCATCCGGCGCTTCTCTCATCCAGTCCTGAACTTCTCTCGTCCGCCCTCTGTACATCCCGACCCAGCATTTCAGCGCCCGGATATTCGGGAGCAGCTTCGGCGATTCTCTGCGGACGCTTTTCTCAAAACTTTCCAGACGCTCCAGCGCGTCTTCTGCGTGTCCGCTCAGCAGCGCAAGCTGGGACAGAATCCACACCGCTACAAAGCACTGCTCCGTCTTCCCCACGGTCTCCGCCTGCATCCTGCCTTTTTCCGCCAGAGAGACAATCTCGTAACTGTCCATTCCCTTTTCAAAAAAACTTTCCGCCAGCGCCAGGCTCACCAGTCCTTTGCCGTATCTTCCGAGGACGAACGCCACAATCTTCCCGATGCCGGCCGCCAGCTCCTTATCCCGCCTGCTCCATTCACAGAAATCCTTTCCGCCGTTCATCTGCGACGGAAGATTGCTGGTAATGGAAAATTCGGGAAGAAGCGCTTTCCTCTCCCGGAGAAGCGTATAGGCGTTTTTTAAAATATCCACCATCTGAACCGTCCCCCGGTGGGGCAGCCCGATATCCAGATAGAGCAGCCTGCTCCTCGCCTCTTTTCCGACGCTTCCGGTATGCGTCCGCGCATAGTCTTCCAGCGCGCGGTACCATCTTTCGCTCTCCTCCACATTCATCAATATAGACTGCAGCATGCTCATACAGGCAATCAGCACGGCACTCTGTAAAATCGTATCCTCCGACAGCGACAGATAATAGTGCCGCAGCTCAAAATAATGTCCGTGCGCCGGATTTTCTCTCGCATTTGTAATCAGAAGCCGCGAAATCTCATCCTCATCGTGACAGGCAGCGTATGCTTCCAGCGCTCTGGAAATCTCCCCGCGCAGCTCATAACAGTATCCCGCGTTGCAGTACAGCCGGTGGACGCGGTCCGTCCTGCAGCTTCTGAGCAGACGCCGCCGCATGGATTCGCGGAACGCATAGCGGTACCGATAGCAGGTACTCCCTTTATCCATAAAATCCCCCGTCTCCATCGCGCGTTCCAGAAGCTGCCCCACATTTTTCTTGCCGGTAATCATCTGCGCCATCTGGGTGTCAAAGGACTCTACTACCGACAGTTCCATAAGAAATTCCTGCAGTTCCTCGTCCCACTGATCGTACACATGAGTCTCCAGATAACGGCACATATTATCCTTCGCCCTCAGAAACGCCTCCTCCATCTCACTCCGGTCCGACTTTTCCTGTCCGGTGTCCATTCTCTGAAGTTCCAGCGCCATCATGCGCAGCGCCAGCGGATTTCCCTGTCCCTGATTCCACAGCATCTGCGAGAGCAGCTCTCCCGGATAGACGCCGAAAGACTCAAAGTACAGATCCTGTTCTTCCCTGTCAAGCAGAAGATCCCTCTCGTCGATCACGCAGAACAGATGATTGACATACAGCGGCATCAGCCAGCGCGGAATCTGACAGCGGGAAATCAGAACCAGCCATACCTCCCTCTGTTCGATCAGCAGTTCCAGAAGCGGACAGAGTTCCTCCCGCACGTCCGGTTGTGTGAGCAGATAAAGATCGTCGATGACAATGATCTGTTCCTTCCCTTCCTGAGGCATCTCCAACTGCCACTGAGCATAGGTCTCCGCCGAATAATACGCATACTTCCTGCGGCCCAGAAAGTCTCTCACAAACGCGGTTTTGCCCAATCCGGTCACCCCGTACAGGTACACCGTCTGCTTCATACTCTGTGCCAGCTTCATTTTTTTCGCCGCTTTCTTCGGCCGGAAATATCTGATGTCAGACATATCGCGTCCCTCCCCGGACTTCTGCCGCTTTGGTATACAGCGCCGTGTACAGCTCCTGGCTGATACCGGTGCGCCCGCTGCGCCGGTACTCGAAATCTATGGCTTCCACCAGATCCTGATTGCCGATCTTCCTTCCTTCCGCCGCCGCCCGGTAAGCCGCGGACAAAGCCGCCGATTTGATGCCGCTCCCGGTCAGCTCCGCCTCTTTCGCATATACGGCGAAAGGGAGATTCTCTTCCAGCGGGGCTTCCGCCGGAAATACGCTTTTCCACAGGCAGAGCCGTTCTTCTTCATTCGGCTGTTCAATCGGAATCATATAAGTCATCCGGCGTTTAAACGCATTGTCAAAATTCTGCATCACATTGGTCGCCAGAATAGATACGCCGGAATATTCCTCGATCTTCTGGAGAAGATAGGCCGTCTCCGCGTTCGCGTGCCGGTCATTGGAACTGGAGACATCCGTCCGTCTGGTGAACAGCGCGTCCGCCTCGTCAAAGAAGAGAATCGCGTTGGAGAAACGGGCCGCGTCAAACACCGCCCCCAGATTTTTTTCCGTCTCCCCGATGTATTTGCTGCCGATCCGGGACAGGTCAATCCGATAGATCTCCAGTCCCAGCTCTTTTGCCATCACCTGGGCGGTCATCGTTTTGCCGGTCCCGGGAGGACCGTAGAGCACGATGGAAAGCCCCCGTCCATAGGGAAGCTTTCTGCCGAATCCATAGTCGTCGTTGACCACGCTCCGGTAACGGATCCGGTCGCAGGCGCTTCGCAGCAGTTTTCTGCTCTCCCGGGACAACTGCAGATCCTCCCACACGAAGGGGCTTTGAAGCCTTACGGCGTACTGGTCGAGTCCGCCGCTGCACTGGCGGCGGATCTCCTCCTCCAGTCCCTGCCTGGACACGAGAAAGCCGTTTTCTTTCACAGGAGAGGACAGCGTGGCGCAGGACAGCGTCCGCCGGATTCTCCCGGGCGTCAGATCATACAAAGAGACGATCTGATCCAAATCCACATCCTCGGCGAACCGAATCCGATACTCCTGCGCAAAATGCTTCCAGAACGCTTTCTGCTCCCTCGTTCCCGGCATATCCACCGGAATCCGGTACGTATTACCCGTAATCTCCGGTTCCTCCAGCCACGACGCGTCGGCGCCGATCAGAAATCTCCCGGCGTAGTCCCTCAGATACGCCAGCATCTGCAGCGTCGGTCCCGCCTCTTCCCGTCCGACGCCGTTCATATCAAGATAGAGGATATGATGCGCGAGCACCGTTTTCAGAACCGCCTCACTCAGCGCCTCGTTCACCGCCTCCGGGCCTTTGGTCAGCAGCTTTTTCACAGAAAGGCACAGAACCTCCATCCCCAGCGAGTCTCCCATCGCCTGGGCCAGATATTTTTTGCCGGTTCCGGAAGCTCCCTCAAGCCGGATGATCCCCTCTTCCTGCAGCACGGTCATCCTTACATAGACCTGCCGGAGACGGTTCAGCGCCTCCTGATGGCAGATCACCCGGTCCGTAGCTCCCTCATCGAGCACCCCGGCGCAGTACGCCATGCTTCCAAGCATCTTTGTATTGCCGTACAGAAGCGAAAGCACCGGCTTTCTAAGGGAGACCGGGCGGGACAGCCGGGACAGCCTCGGATTATCCCTCTCCGGCTGCAGCAGAAAACGGTTGAGAAAGCGGTCCTCGTCCAGCAGAATTTCCGGTAAATTTTCCGATTCCGACAGAAACAGCGCGCACAGGTCATGCACCAGCCCCGCCGTGGGCTTGGCCGTCCCGCTCTTCTCCTCCTGCAGGACTCCGAAGATGCGCTCGTACTTCCGACTGCGGTCCGCGCAGGCGGCCAGCAGAAATGCCATTGCCTCAACGGGCTGCAGATCCAGCGACAGGAACCGGGTAAGAGGCGTGGATTCCTCTCCTCTTCGGATCAGTTCTTCATAGATCGCCCGCACCCGCGCCCGGCAGGGGAACGGGACTCTCTCCCGGGGCTCCAGCGTTTTGACCAGCGCTTCGTCCTCCAGAAGGCAGCCGATCCTCCCCAGGCTCTCCGGAAGCTTCTGTTCCTTCATCACCAGGCTGATCATGCACAGCAGATCGATAAAGCGCTCCCAGGCGCTCCACTGCTCCTCCTGCGAGGCAAAGGGTTCTTCCCTTTGTCCCGGAAAATATAATTCAATAAAACCATAGGTATCCTGCTCTGTCTTTGACATCGGTATCCCCCGTTCTTAAACATGACTCGTACACTTTGGGAAGCCTCTTTTAGGCGGTATGTCCGGCTCCCTCCCACAGTTCCTTCAGCCGTATCAGCTCCTGCAGCCCTCTCTTGTCCTTCGCTTCCGACCTTTTCCGCCGCTCCTCTCCGGGACCGCTGACCTCCTGAAGATCCACGACCTGCACTTTCTGCCAGACGCTTCCTTCGCCCCACTGCAGTTCGTCCATAATCGATTCCAGCTTTTCTTCCGGCAGCTTCGCCTCCTCAAACACTTCCCCGGTTATCTTATTATAGTAAGCAGGCTGGGGCGCGGTGAGAACCTGGAACTTCGATCCTTTGGGGACCAGCACCTCCATCTCCTCCTCGCCGTACATGGACACGCCGGTAATGTTAATCGCGCCCTTTCCCTCCAGCCGGAAGCGGAAGATCGCTTTGTCTTCCTCCTTCACCTTGCAGATATCGTAGAAATGCATGGCCACCGACGGCAGAAGCGAGGTGCTGTAAAAGCTGTCCGTGACAAAGCTTCCGCCGTTTTTCATGGCGGAACTCATCTTGCCTCCCCGGTAGGTAATGCCGCGGAACGCATGGGACAGGTCCATCCACTGCGCCTTATACCCCTCTTCCTGATAGGCCCGCCGCGGGCTGTAGGACTCCAGCTCCTCCTGTCCCTCCTGCACCGGGGGCGCATAGCTTCCCCATGCCTCCAGCCCCTCCGACAGCATCCGCTGAGTCACCTTCGCCATGTCAAATGCCGTTTTCTGCACTCCTCTCGTCTCCTTGAGGTATTCTTCGGAGACACCCTTGGGCAGAGTTTTATCCATCAGCCACACCCTGATATGTCCGGCCAGCTCTCCATATTTGGAGGACGTATTCATAATTTTATACAAAGAGGAGCTATAGACCCCTGCGGCATATCCGTAAGCAGGCGCTCCCCCAAAGACGTCTTCTTTATCCTCAGGATCCATGATCCCCTCTCCGCCCATATCTTTCGCCTGCTGATCGACCATCTTGAGATAGATCGTCTCATGGGGGAACCGGCGGTTCGGCGCAAATTCCTCACGGATCAGATCTTCAAACAGCGGGTCTATGGTCCGGTACATATTGGCGGCCTCGGACAGGTCCTCCCGGCCTTTGACTCCGGCATTGTGGGAACCTTTCAGGATCTCGTAGATGGAATGGTCTCTGCTGCTGACCATCCAGGCGATCAGCGCCAGCCGGAAATTCATAAGATCGGTTTTGCCGGCTCCCAGCAGACGGTAGGCCCCCAGCATCCGCAGAGTCGTCCCGGACGGTCCGGCCGTCTGCAGCATTCCCTCCGCCGTCACCGGCGTATCCATCCGGAAATAAGCCTGCCCTTCTTTCCATTTCAGGTTCCCGTTTTCATCCAGCCCGTTGGCCATCTCCCGCTGGGACAGGCCGATCCCCAGCCGTTCATAGTGCTCCCGTCCCAGCCCGGTCTGCTCCGCCTTCTTTTTCGTGCTTCTGGTAAATTTACTGGAAAAGGCCGCGGAGAACGCCCGTTTGATCCCGGACGCCCATCTGGTGAACCAGTTCCCTTTGCCCTTGATCTTGTCTTTGCCGCGCTTTAAATCTCTGGCCATGGAGTAGGTGTCAAACAGATCTTCTTTCTTTTCATAATGCCCCATTTCCCGCAGAAGGTCAAACCGAATATGGGACTCTGTCCCCATTTCGTTCATTTTCGCCTGATCCTCTTCGGTAATATTCAATAGAAGGTTTTTCAAAGACTGGCTCTCTTCAATCTCTTCCCGGTTCTTGCCGCCGTTTATGAACATCCCGTTATAGAGCATCGTCATCTGTTCCCGCAGATTGCCGTTGTCAAAGACATTCTGGATATTCTGCCGGTTCAGGAAATCCGCGTCCTGCTCAAACAGCACGTAATCCCCTTCGATCCCCAGCCTTGCCGCCTCCTGCGCCTCTACGTAGTCCCCCAGCTGCCGGCGGCCGATCTGTCCTGCTCCGCTTCCGCTGTTCCTCTGCAGCAGGGCGCCTTCCAGTACTTTCCAGTCGTCGGGCGTACGTCCGCTGATCTGTTCCGCCACCTGCCCTACCGCCGCCAGATCTTCCGACTGTTCCTCATTCAGGTTCTTCACCCGGTAATAGGAAGTCAGCGTCTCGCTTAATTTGGTCAAAGCCTGAGAGGCCGCCTGCCGCACAGGCGGGGAGTTGTACAGATTGGCTGCAAACTTGTCTTCGTATTCCTGCGCCGTAGCCTGCCAGTCCGGATGCTGATAGATGATTTTGTAGGCTTCCTTCGTATATGCGTCTCCCATATCTTCACTCCTTTATTTCCGCGGCATGGTCAATACCCTCTGTTCTCCCGCAGCCAGTCTGCCAGATCCGTGTACATCTGGTCGTACAGAGTCCTGGCGCCGCCCGCGCTTTCTGTCCGAAGCTTATCCAGTTTTTGCAGCATCCTGCCGGCCGTCTGCACACGGCCCTGCAGATCGCTGTCAAACTCCTGCTTCTCCTGCGCGATGACATATTCCTTCTCAATAAAGTGTCGGATCGCCTCGCTCCTTGGCATCCGCCGGGTCTCCCCCGTCAGCTGGTTCCAGGTATAATGCCTTAAGTCCTCTTCCTGTAAGCGGTCTGCGGATATGCGTCCGGCACACTTAAGCACTTCATCAAACAGCACGTCATTCTCATCGAAAAACGTATCCCAGCGCACGTCCAGATGCAGCTCATCCGAACTTTTGATGATATCCATTCTGGTTTCCTCTCCGTTCATCGTAGTGAACATGGAGCCCAGCTTATATGAAGAAAAAGATTTATGGGTTCCTTTGCTGTAATCGGTTCTGGCATAACCGTCCGAAACGAGGATTGCCTGATAATATGTGATCCACTGTTCCAGATCCCGGTCCGCAGAATCATCCGGGTCAAACATTCCCGGCAGCTTCTTTAAATATTTCACAAAAAAGGACATCCCCTGCATATTGGTAAAATCATGTTCAAAGTCATCAGCATACTTCGTAAATTCATCCGGGGGCAGCAAAAGAAAACCATTTCCGTATTTTCTCTTCAAATAGTTTACCTGCTTTTTCAGTAGATCCTTATACATCCGCACTCCATTCAGATTTGCCTGCCGGCAGGCTTCCACCTCCTCCGGGTCGGACATGTGGACAGGCAGTCTTGTCAGATCGTCCATCATCCGCTGGAACGATTCCTTATCCATATGCTGGATCGCTTCCAGCCGGGGCAGATTGGCAATGTTCCGGCATAATCCCTCATGCATGGCATGGGGTTCTCCCACCACATAATAATCATCGGTTCTGATCCGCCGGTACACGGGATCCTCTTTGTCGCTGTGCTGCCGGAAATACTCCGCATGACGGGAATCCGGGATCGCGCCGCCGCCTTTTCCGAATTCGATCGTCTTGGGCGCCTTTTTTATCCACTCCATCGCAGCCGCTTCGGCTTTCGCTTCCTTCTTACTGACTTCTTCGTTATAACGGAGCAGCCAGTCTCTCCCGGCCCTGTCGTCTTGAAACGCTTCCCGGTTTCTCACAAATTCCGCCTGCCACAGAAGAAGCGCAAGATTCCTCTGTTCCAGGGTATCCCCTAAATGACACTTGTAAGTGATCTCCGAATTATAATGGGTTCTGTACCAGCTGTTCGTCATCACCTTTTTCTGAATCTCGTAATATTCCGCAATCTGATTTCCCATATCCAGCTTTACCAGCAGATTCTGCTTCTCTTCCTCGGTCATTTGGGCGGTCATCTCCGGATGGCCGTCGAGCAGATGCTTAAGTCCTTCCGTCTTCCCGGCCAGTTCCTCCAGGCGGACGCTCTCTTCTGCGATCGTTTCATCCGTACGCAGGTCCACTCCCATGTCAAGCCTCATGTACTGGCTGATACAGGAAGCGATCTGTTCCCGGGTCAGGTTCCCTTCCTGCATCTGCCCGGGAATCAGGGTCCTGTTATGGTCCTTGTCTTCTGTCAGGAATTGGGAAAGCGCCCGGAAATCCCCCGGCAGACTGCCCTCCGGTTTCTCCAGATCCCTCGTCCTGTCCGCAAGCGTCTGCTCCCAGGCACCGCTGGCCTCCTCCACCGTACTGGCGTTCACTCTCTTTCTGTAGAGCCTGGACTTCTGGTTATTGGAGCGGGACTTTCTCTTTTTTGCGCCTATATTCTCTTTAAAGGAAGTTCCATAGGATTTGCCCTGCAGGGAAACCGTCGGAAGCTGGATCGTGCTGTTTTCTCTGATCTGACTGACTTTTTCCAGCCTCTCCCTCCTCTCTCTCTTGACCGTTTTCTCGGCAGCATCGCCCTTCTGCTTGTTGGCCCTGTATAATTTATTGGCCTGGGCCGTCAAATAGTCGTCCTCCTGCTTCGTATACATGATCTGGACGCTTTCCAGTACCTTCTTCTCGTCCTTTGTCAACGGCATCTTCTCACCTCCTGATTAAATCGCTGCGCGATGGCACGGAAGGGTAAAGTCCCTTCGCGGCGGCACATCAATAGTAATAGTATCTGGTCACCGCCTGCCCCCGGAGGACCGCCTTCTGATCCGTCATGTTTTTGACCATCTTTTCCGTCGTCTCCGTCAGCGCGTTGATGTAGAGCCAAGAAGAATCGCTGCAGCGGGTTTGCAGATTCTGGTAGCTGGCCTGGAACAGATGCATCATATCCAAAGGAGAGGCGTCTTTCAGCACGCAGAAGAAAGACAGCAGGAAATCATTTTCCAGGTGTTCAAACAGGATGCATCCTACCGGTTCTCCCTTTTTCACCAACAGAAAACTGGCTTCCTGATCATACATGTATTTAACCTCCAGTTCCGTCAGAGCCGTCTCATCCTCCGGAAGCTTCTCCAGCTTTTCCGCAAAACGGTTCCACATTCTGGCCGTCACCTCCGACAGCGGCACAACATTTTTTTTCCAGTCGTCCCCATCCGTCTTTTTTCCGAAATACCGGGGGGACAGATCCCCAAAAGCCGTCCGATACACCGGAGTCCGGACCTCGTCCAGTTCAAAGAGGTTCCTGGCAAGACAAAGATCCAAATCCTTTTGTTCCTCGTTCAGTGCATACTGGCAGACCGTCAGATCGATCCCGGAATATTTCCCGATCTCATGCAGCCCCTCCAGAAGAGCGGTGGCGATCCCCTTTCTCCGATAGCCTTCCGCCACAAACAGATACTGCAAATTCAATATATGCTCCGTCTCCTCGCCGACCGCCAAAATCCCGCAGGCTGCTCCTTCTTCGATGGCTCCCAGAATCAAATGCGCTTTTTCCCATATTTCCTGCGGCATCAACGGTTCAAAATAAGTCTGATTTTCTTCCCTTACAATTGTAATCTCCATCTTTCTCTCCTCTTTCTCTTTTATGCCAGCATACCTTTGATCCGCTCCAGACAGGCGTTCATACGCGAGCGGTATAATTCGCTGCGTATGCCCAGATCATAGCGCATATACTTTCGTTCTCCACTTCTTAATTCTTCGCGCAGTATCCTCCCCGGAGAATTTTCCGGCAGCTCGTCGTCCGTCCCCAGATCCTTCGAAGCCTGCCTGTAAACCACGTCCCGGCTGTAAAGATCGCAATACTCCTCTGTTTCTCTCTGAAATTCTTCCCGCTTCCCCACGTCAGACAAGGTTTTTCCCTGAAGCGTTTTAAAAAGAGGACTGTCAGCGGGCAACGTACGACTGGGCAGGCTGATTTTCCCTTCCGGATCTGCCGATATGTTCATACCCATCCGCTGCCTCCTGATCTCCGGTTCCAGAACCTCGTCCGACAGCCTCTTGTTATCCGGTCCGTTCCACATGCCCGTTCTCTCCTGTAATTCCCGGAATTCTTTAAACAGCGGAAAAAGAGACCGGTGCATAATCTCGTCGACTTTGCCTCTGTACGTCTCTTCCTGATTCTCCAGCTCTCTAATCAGGCTATTGTACATACGTTCCTGCAGCCTGCGGTCGCCGCTCGCCTCGTCCCGCCTCCAGGCATTTTCGCCCCCCCGATACCGGTACGCCGCGTCCTTCAGCTCGCCGGCCTTTTCATCATAGCATTCTGCTATATGCAGTTCTTCGGCAATGGGTTCCGATCTTTCCAGAATCCTGCTGTATTCGGCCAGATCCTCCGGCCTTGTCAGTCCGTATTGCCGCTGCAGCTCCTCACTGCCCAGGATCTCCCGGTAAAGCCGGTTCAGCTCCTGAAAATCCTCGGTTCCTATCCCCGGCAGGCTGCCAATGCTCCCAACGGCAAACACCATACCGCGCCACTGCCGCCTGTTTTCATCCACCTGTTCCCGGGCTTCCTTTTCCACAAAGTGCCGGACCGCCTGCGCGGACGTCATATTCCCGCTTTCCAAAAACAGCATCTGCCATTCAAAATGATCTCTGGAAAGCCCTTTTCGGCTCTCTTCTGCCTTCTTCCACAGATCATTCTGGTTAAAGGACCAGAAAATCTCGCGAAACTTCACATCCGAGTTGTCGAAAAAGCTCCCCCATTCTACATCCAGCCTCTTTGTGTCACTGTATGCGGCCGCCTCTCCTACCTTCTCGCCCCTGGAAAGCCAGTTAAAATCCACGGCCGTATGCGCCTCATTAATCATGACCCTTCTCTTATAGTCCGAGTACGTCATACCGCTTTCGCTCTCCAATTTCTCCCTTGCCCTGCGCTCCGCATTCAGCCACTGGCTGTAATAATGGTATGCCTTTCGGGCATTATGGTACTTTGACATACCCATGCCGAACTGTCTGCTCTTCCCCCAGATCTCCAGAAGCTCCCCGTACGGTTCCATATCCGCAAAATCCTCCTGAATCTCTTTTTCGTGCTCCAAAAGTTCCCCAAGCGGCAGAAGCGCAAGGCCGTTTCCATATTTATCCCCCAGATAACGCATATGCTTTGAAAACCGGTCTGTCAGCTCTCCCAGCAGTTCCTGGCCGCCTGCTCCCTGCTCTTTTAACCGCTGGACGCCTTCCCGGATATACCGGCTTCCCTGGGGCGCCCGCGCGGTGTTTCTCTGGACGTCCGAAGTTTTACTCACGCGCAGCGCCTCCAGCGCGTTCCTTTTATCCTTCACTTCTTCGTCGGAAACGTTCCTGTTTTCCCGGAATTCTATCAGGGTCTTGCTGTATTCTCTCTCCTCCGCACGTCCCAGGAGCAGCGCATTGTCTTTGATGGATTCCATCTGCCATAAAAGGAGGGTCAGATTCTTCTGTTCCTTCGTGTCGCTTTCATGATACCGGTAAGAAATCTCCGAATTATAATGACTGCGGTAATAGGAATTGGTTATGACCTTCTTTCGTATCTGATAATAATTGGTGAAGGCTTTTACCTGGCTCATCTTCTCGCGCAGCAGCTGGCCCTGCTCGGTCGTGAGCATATCGTCCTCTATTTCCGGACTACACCGGAACAGGTCAAAAAACGCCTCGGACTTTTGCAGTATCTCTTCCATGGCCATGCTCTGATTTACAAAATCCTCATCCCTCAGAAGATTCTGCGGAAGCTCAAGCTCCATGAACTGCCGGATGCATTCCAGCTTCATATTTACTTTTTCCCCTGTAAGCTCGCCGTTCTGGTAATCGTTGGTCGCCTCGAACATGGCGATGGCACGAACCTCCTCTGCGGAATAATCCTGCTGAGATAAATGCATCCACTTCCGTTCTTTCTGGCCTGCACGTTCTCTCATCAACTGCTCCCGCTCTTCCAGCCTTTTGGCCAGTTGTTCCCGCTTATACAGCTCAGAAGAACTGATGTTCCGGTACACTTTTCTTTTTACGGAACAGATGTTTTCTCTGGATTTTCTCGCGGTCGCCTGGCCGTTCCAGAGAACGTCTTTCTCCTCCGTGATCCGTATGGACGGCAGTTGGAGCGGAATCTCTCTTGTACGTCTCGTCCAGAGATCCCGCCTTGTTTCTTCCACCCTTTCCCGGGCGGCCTGGCGCTCCCGCTCCCTGTAATCTCTTTCCTGATCCTCCCGCTTCACTTTCGTCTTCTGGACGGATGCAGTCTTTGTTTTATCTACATAACACATATAGTTCTCCTATTTGAAGTTCCGCATCTGCCGCTCCCTCCGCCCCATCGTCCGGAAGAATTTTCTGCCGCATCTGCGTCATAAAATCCTTCCGGGGCTTTGGTCGGGCAGATGCTGTTTTGAAGTTCCGCATCTGCCGCTTCTTCCGGGGCTTCGGTCGGGCAGATGCTGTTTTGAAGTTCCGCGCCGCCCCTTGCCCGATTTAAGTATGCAGAAGCGGCCGTAAGTCTGTATAAGTGATTTTCTGGAATTTCTGCACAAAATCTTCAAATTTCATATAGAACTGGCCGTACGTTTCATCGGAGGACGTGTCAAACATCCTGCCGGTGCGGGTGACGGTTCCTTCTTCCTCCTGAAGGGACATGGTGCTGTATGGATTGCGCAGCCGCACATAGCGCTCTCCGGCGATCCGCTCCGCACCCATCACCGTGTAAGCATGGCCGGCGTTTAAACCGTCGCTTTCGTCCACGTTGTTTTTGCTCCCGGCATTGTAGACGACCTTGCGCTCCCCGGCATGGAGGAGGTTCTCGAACAGCTCGTCATTCCTGTCCTCCTCCGCCACGTTCACCGGGGATATTCCCAGCAGCCTTTCCAAAAATTCGCCGCCCTCCCCGTACCACAGGGAACGATAGCCCGTGGCACCATTGCGCCCCAGAAACGCGCAGGCTTTTTCGATCATCTGCATCCACAGAGCACCGGAGGACAGGGCGTCCGCGCCGCCGATGCGCGGAATCTCCTTGGACACCGTGACATAGACGGGCTCCAGCACATGCTCGACCGCGAACGCGTCGTCCACCTCAAATCCTTCCAGCCCCTCTTCCTCTGCAAGGGTATCTGTCTGGTTCGTCTCCTGCTGCGGACGGTTCCTCTCCACACGGCGATAGAGACGGACTGTCACGGTACCGTCCCCGTTATCCCTGAGACAGGATTTCAGCAGGTAAGGACTTATATTCACCACCCCTGCCGTAGCCGCCACCATGTAACAGTTGGAGACGAAACGCTGCTTTAAGTCATTGACCGTGGGCTCGTGGGAGAACAGCGGCGTATCTTCCTGCGCACTCCAGTGCGTAAAGGCTCTCAGCACTTCGGTCCGATTCGCGCCGCCGCGGACGCGCCCGGCTTCCTTTGGTTTTTCCCCTGCATGATTCAGGCGCTGGGCATTCTCAGGAATAATCAGACTGCCGTTCGTCATCCGCTCAAAATAAGCCTTTGTATGTCTGAGCGCCACGTTGTCCTTTTTTTGCAGCGCGGCGTCCACCGCAGCCATGGCTTTTTTCAGCCGTGCGCGCTCTTCGGTATAGCCTACGGCATAGCGCGTCCCTTCCACGTACGCGTCCACCGCGTCCGCCGGCTCGTCAAGAAGATAACTCCGCATCCATTTGCTCAGGGATGCCAACTGTTTTCTGGACTTTAAGCTGCGCTCATCCGAATAGGAAGAGATGGCATCCTCTCTCGTGAGCCGCGCCCCACGCCGCTGCTGCGGCTGCTGCTGATGCGTCTCTGTCCGTGTCCGCGCCTGCGGCCTCATCTGATCCAGCCGCTCCTGATAAGTCTGCTGCGCCTTCATGAGATCTTCGTCCATCGCTTCACAGAGGTCCATGAACTCCGGATTCTGCTTTCCCATACTTACGGCCAGGCCGCGGATCTGCTTCCTGAGCTCCTCCGCCATATTCACGCGGGCGGCCGCTTCATATCTTCTGCGGGCGTCCTGTTCCCGTCTGGCGTTGCCGGTCAGGGCGATCTGGAGATCGCCCTGGCCCGGATGGTTCCGCCTCCACTCTTCCACCGCTCTCTTTCTTCTGATCAGGGCGCCTTTTAATTTGGGCCAGGCTTTGGCAAATTCCTGCGGACTCCAGTCGTCATTCAGACACGCCTCTCTGGACAGTTCCTCCATGCTCATGCCGCCGATCTTTTCCTGCGCCCCTTTTTCTATAAAGTACATGGCGGCCTCCGGCCGGGTCATCCGCCGGGTCTCCGGGAACAGACGGCTCCACATTCTCGCTCCCTGATCCTCTGCCGACATCCGCCCGATTTTCTCCTTTATGTTCTCCTGCCCAAGCACCGCCGGAATCTCTTCCACTTTCACATCGCTCTCGTCAAATACCGTATCCCAACGGATATCAAGGTGCATGGTACCGCTTAACCGGGATACTGCTTCCGCGCTCCGTTCATCGGTCACGGCCTCTACCGCCGTTCTTCTCTTGTAGTCGGAATAGGTGGCGTTGCCTGCGCTTCCGGCCAGAAAACCTTTGCGTTCTCCGGCTTCTGCCATCACGAGACGGTCGTAATAGTTAAACAGTTGTTCCATTTTAAGATCGCTCTCATCCTCATAATCGAACATGCCCGGAAGCTTTTTCAGATAGTCGATAAACGCGCCCAGTCCCTGCATATTGGTAAAATCGCCGGCAAATTCACGTCCGTGCCGCGCAAGCTCCTCCGGGGAGATCAGCGGCAGGCCGTTGCCGTATTTTCTCTCCAGATAATTCAACTGTTTTTTCAAAAGCTCCTTGAACTGTCTCATTCCCTCCAGATTCGCTCTCCGGCACTCTGCCGTTTCTACCTGGTCTCCCGCATTCTGCGGCTTTCTGGCCAGATTTTCCACCATGCTCCTGACAAATTCCGGACGGGCGTGCTGTACTGCCTTCCACCGGGGCAGATTCGCCAGTTTTCTTACAAAGGCTTCCGACATGGCTTCCGGCTCCCCGGTCACCTGATAATGGGGCTCCTGCTCCAGACGCTGCACAATGCTCTGATCCGCGCTCTCCGCCAGCTCCCGGAAATAATTCGCATGTCTGGAATTTTCGATCCGCGCATTGTTCTTGCCGAACTCGGCGTCCTCCGCCCGCAGCTTCTTTTTGGCGCGGATGGTTTCCTCCGCTTCTCCCGGATCCTGAGTCGTCTCCCGGTACGCCTGAAACCGCGCCTGAAGGTCCTCGGCCGGGGAGAGTCTCCCGCTGTTTTTTATTTGTTCCGCCTGCCACAAAAGCATGGTGAGGTTTTTGGCCTCCAGAGTGTCGCTTTCATGATAGCGGTAGGAAATTTCAGAGTTATAATGGCTGCGGTAGCGGGCGTTGGTGATGATTTTTTTGCGTATCTCGTAATAACTGGACAGATTCTGCGCCACCTCAAGCTTCGCATCCAGGTCTATCCTCTGATCCTCTGTCAGATTCTCCCGCACCTGCGGAAACTGCTCCAGCAGACGCCTGATCTCCCGGGTCTTCTGCGCGACTCCTTCCAGCTCCGTGGAGGCCGCCCCGAAAGAACGGTCCGTGCGCAGGTCAAAATTCAGACTGGTTTCCATAAACCGGTCTACACAGATCCGCGCGACGGCCTCCTGCCTCTCCGCAAATACCTGCTGCGTCAGCCCCTCGTCCTTCTCCCGCTCCCCGGTCAGAAACAATGCGATCCTCTGCGCCTGACCCTGCATTTGCTCCGATTCCAGTAGAGGATGATTGTTCAGCAGTTCCGCTCTGCCCGCCTCCCAAGCCGACGCGCCGTTCTCCGCCAGCCTGGCGTTCGCCTCCTTCTGATACAGGGCGGAACGCTTCCAGCCCCGGTACATCTTCCGCTTTCCGGAGCTGATGCTCTCATTGGACCTTTTGGCGAATACTTCTCCCTCGACGCTCACGCCCTTCCGGGTAAAAGCCATCTCCGGCATGACAATCCGGCAGCCCTCCCGTACCGCCCGGATACGGCTCTCCCTGTGCTCCCTCGCCTGACGCATGGCTTCCGCCCGGAGCCTGACTGCCCTCTCCTCCTCCGTCTCCTGTGCAGGCGGCCCGTTCAGACTCCGGTTCATGTTCTGATTCCGATTGATCTGCGTATTCTGCAGCTCTGCCGGCTGCTTCGTCAATGTTTTATCTCCCGACGGCATATCTGTCCTCCTATCAGAGTTCCGCATCTGCCGCTCCCTCCGCCCCTGCAGATGCTGTTCTATAATTACAATCCAACTAAAGAGGCGTAAGGCTCAAAGTCGGATCTGGTGAATACTTTTCCTGTCTTGACAAATTCGTAGCGGATCGCCTGCAGGTAATGCTTCATGCAGACTTCCTGCCCGTCCCCGTCCGCCGCCGCCAGAAAGGCCGCGTTGAGGATGCAGTTCTTGATATTTCCTCCCACGAACTCGAACTTCTCCGCCAGAAAGCGGATGTCCACATCCTCCGAAAGCGGCGTTCCCTTGGGAATCGTCGTCTTCCAGAGCATCTCCCTCGTGTCCGCGTCCGGGAACTGAAATTCCACGATGTATTTCATCCGGCGGAAAAACGCCGGGTCGATATTATGCTTGTAGTTGGTGGCCAGCACCGACACTCCGTCATAGGCCTCCACCTCCTGCAAAAGCAGCGCCGTCTTGTTGTTGTTCGACGCCTGATTGCTGCCCCCGTCGTCGGAACGCTTGGCAAAGAGCGTATCGCACTCGTCGAAGAACAGCACCACGTTGCATTTTTTGGCCTCCTGGAAGATCATGGAGATGGACTTCTCCGTCTCGCCCACATATTTGTCGATGACCTTGGACAGATCCACCCGGTACAGCTCCAGATTCAGTTCGTGGGCGATCACCTGGGCGCACATGGATTTGCCGGTGCCGGGAGCGCCGAACAGCAGGATCGAAAGTCCCCTGCCGTAGGGATATTTCTTCGTATACTCCCAGTTGTCATAGACCCGCTTCCGGAAATTCATCTGATCAATGGCATGCTCCAAAGTCTCCCTCTGATCCCGGTTCATGACGATATCTTCAAATCCGAAATTCGCCTTTACTTTCGTCGCCTTCTGCGTCAGCTCCGAGCTCATCTGCTCGTTGCACCCCCGGAAAAGGGTGGCTCTTGGAATCTTCAGATTCTGTTCCATGGCGGCAAAGCTTCTGGCCTGATGGAGCGCCGATTTGATCTTCCCCGGTGTAAACAGAAATTTGGTCGCCAGCTCCGGCAGATCCACATCCGCCTCAAGGGCGTATCTCTGCGAGAAATGAATCCAGCAGTTTTCCCGCTCCTGATTGGACGGAGTCGGAAGCTCCAGTTCCGTGAACTCCTCCTTCGTCATCTCCCGCATCGACAGCCTCTCTTTGCTCACCGTAAACACCAGAATCCCGCGGTCGGTCAGTTTGGAGAACGCCAGATCCATATATCCGAAAAATTTGTCTTTTTCCTCCTCCCGGTAGACCAGATCATCCAGGCAGCAGCAGGCCCCGGTGAGGATGCATTCCCTTGTCACTGCCCAGAGCGCCTGTTCCACAAAAGAAAAATCATATATAAACAGTTTTTTGCAGTTGATCGAGACGGCCCGCAGTCCGTGCTTTTTGCAGAAATGGCGGATGAAAAACTTCCGGCCGCTCCCCTCGTCTCCATAGTAGGAGAAAATCCGCACGCCGTCCTCATAGGAGATCTCCATGGCGTCCAGCACGCCCTGGTTGGCGAGAATCGGGTCAAGCTCTTCATCCTCCTGCGTCAGCATTTTCATAAACCGCACATAATTCTCATCCAGCCTGAGGGGATGTTTTCCGAACAGGTAATCAATCATGCGCTTGTCTAAGGCGATCAGCGTGGAAAAGGGCATGCTGCCCCTGACCTGCAGATTCAGAACCGGAAGGAGCTGTTCCAGACACACCGACATATCCCCGTAAGCGCCGGTGATGGAAAAGCGCTCCCCATAATACAGCTTTGCCGCCGACTCAATGGTGGGCATGGACAGGCCGCCGTTCTCGTTGACCACCTGAAACACCCCGGCGTAATCGGTCTGGGTGGACGCCAGAATCCCGCAGGCCAGACAGAAAACCGTAAAATGTTCAAATTCCAGCTTTCTGCAGATCTCATAAAAGGGAAGCCGGATTCCTTCATTCTCCGACGCCTCCGCCCGGGACTGGATATACCCGATCAGTTTCCCGATCTCCTCCGGCTCCTCTGCGGACGTTTCTTCCGCCTCCGCTGCCCGTTGGTTCTGTTCCGCTGCAAATTCCCCGAACAGTTCCAGAATCGCCGCGTCTATCTCCCCGCCGCTCTCTTCTTCCGGTTCCTCCTTCTGCCATTGAAACCGCTCCAGCTTCTCCCGGCAGGTGTCGTGGGCGATCTCCAGATCCGGATAGAGGACGTTCTTGTAATCCCCCTGGCCGGTGGCAAAGATTTCCTTTAATCCTTTCAGATGCCGGTTGATCCCTTCATTCACACAGGCAAACAGATATTCCATATATAAATCATAACCGCCGAAAGGACAGTTCCTTTTCTCCAGGTCAAACAGTGTCTTTTTCTCCATCTGTCTCTCCTTGCTCTTTCTTACCTTGTCGTCCGCTTCGTACCCGTATCCGTACCCGTATTAAAGACCGCCGTATCGTCAAAGACGCTTCTCCGGGTATTGATCCCCTGCCCCATAACCGAACCGAAGACCCCCGGCTCCGCGTTGACCGCTCTGTATCTTTCCACCGGACGGTAGGTATACGTCTCCTCCTCATCCTCCGGCAGCCGCCGGCTCTTGTCTTTTCTCCTTTTGGCATCCGCAATCAATTTATCCGTTACCCTCATTTTTCTTCCCTTTCCTTGGATTCCCATGCCCTTCTCTTATTTTTCGTTGTTTTTCCGCACAAATCATGTTATGATGAACGAAGTAATTCTTTACATAAAGGAGACACTGATCATGAAGAAAAATCAAACAGGGAAACGTTTTCCCGGCTACGGCGCCACATGTTTTTATATTCTGACCGGATGCGCCATCTGTTCCGCTTTATTCCTGTACGGCTCTTCTTTATGGAAAAACAAGGCTCCCGCATCGTCCGGATCCATCTTCGAGGTATCCGCTTCCGGGGAAGCAGAGCCGCCAAAGGAAGAACCGGTCCCCCTTCCGGAGGACATTCCCGCCGACGATACGGCCGCCGGGGACGCGGAGCATTACTACGCGTTTGTCACGTCCAATGTCAAAGGGAACCTTCACGTCCGCATCCAGCCCGACATGGACGCCGAGATCATCGCCCGCCTGGCGCCCGGCACGGCCGGCTGCGTTCTGGAACAGGGCGAGGAGTGGAGCCTGGTAAAGACCGCGGACATCGCCGGATATGTCTCCAACCGCTATCTGCAGTTTCAGGAAATCACGAAAGAGGAGTATTTTGCTCAGACGGGAGATGTTTCTCAATAGCCAGAATGTTGTATCCGTTCTCGTAGCGGTACTCCACTTTGTCCATACATTGTTTTACCATAAAGATTCCAAGCCCCCCGATCTCCCGCTCCTCCGCGGACAGCGAGACGTCGGGGTCTTCTTTTTCCAGCGGATTGTAGGGAACGCCCCGGTCCTGAAATACGACCCGGCACACTCTGGGATTCTGCGTTACTTCCATCTGCACAGTGGCTTCCCCCGGCTTCCCTTCATATGCGTAATGGGCAATGTTTACATAAATCTCCTCCACGGAGATCAAAACTTCTGTCTTTACCTCATCCGGACATCCGTTCCGGGTGAGATGCGCCTCGATGGCGTCCAGAACCGTATATAATGTATCGTCACTGGCCTGCAGCTTCAGATCCTGCATTTTGTCCATTCTTCTTTCCTCCTGCCTCTTCAAGGGAAATCTCCCGATACGCAAGCCCTTCTGCGCTTCCTTTGTCGTGAGTCGCCACGACCACGGTGATCCCCTGCCTGTGCACCAGTTCAAAAAGCCCCATAAGCTCTCTGGATTCTCCCGGCGCCAGATTGCCTGTCGGTTCGTCCGCCAGCAGAACCGACGGATAATTCACCAGCGCTCTGGCAAGACAAACCTTCTGTTTTTCTCCTCCGGACAGCTCTCTCGGATACCGGTTGTAAAGATGCGTGATTCCGAGCAGGCGCAGAAGAGAGGCGATCACGGTCCGGTTCTCTTTTTTCGTGCCGCCCGCAATCAGCCTCGCAAGTTCCACATTGCGGTACACGGTCTGCTCCGGTATCAGATAAAACTCCTGAAACACCACGCCCAGTTTTCTCCGGTAAAGCGGAAGCCGTCCGGGGGAGATCTCGTCAAGATTCTGATCCAGCACCCGGATCGTCCCGGAGGTAAGCCCCGTCTCTTTCAGAAGCAGGCGGATACAGGTGCTTTTCCCGATGCCGCTCTCTCCGGTCAGAAGGACAAACTCTCCGTCCTCGATCACCATGCTGAAATCGTCCAGAACCGGGGCTTCTTCTCCCTCGTAATGCTTTGTCACATGCTCAAACTGAATCATCGGTTTATTCTATGGTCAGCATCTGCGAAAATCCGGTCATGGCAAACACTTTTTTCACGGAATCCTTCACATGGATCAGCTTCATGGAGCCGCCTTTGGAACTGGCCGTCTTCTGGCCGATCAGCAGCGCCCGCAGTCCGGAACTGGAGATATAATCCACCTGTTCCAGATTCAGAATCACCGTATTTCCCTTCTGAAAAGCCTGCAGGATCCGTTTCTGAAGCTCCGGGCTAGTATTGGTATCCACCCTTCCTTCCACATCCAGTTGAACGGTATTTTCTCTTCTTGTCTCTGCAATCGTCATCTTATCACTCCTATTCTCGCTTCGCATCTTCCCATGATGCTTTTTGTTTCGTCTGCTTTTCCCCCCGCCGCCCGGCACGGGCGTGAAAAGCATCTATTTCAGGCAGACCGATCCGTCCATCTCCTGCTCCCGGTCGAGACTTCCCTCGCCCTGCCAGGGAATCCGCGCATTTTTGTCCAGATAACAGTAGGAATCGAGGATGCTCGTATCCCTCAGGCAGACCACATGAAGCCTGGAACGTATGGGCCGAAACTGGTTCAGCAGGAACAGAAGCTGCGTTTTCTTCACCTCGGACAGCGGCGTCTGCAGAAGGATCGTCACGTCGTGGACGCTGTGCCCGTACAGGCGGTTCATCTGTTCCAACTGGTCTTTGCGGATGCAGGCGCCCATCACATTTCTCTCCACAATCAGCGCTTCCTCTCCGAGAACAATCTGCGTGATCCTCCCCAGAGCCGCCTTCGTCCCCTTGATCCGGCTCAGATGGCACGCTTCCTTCACCAGGGAGCGCAGGATGGATTCTTCCAGAAAATTTTCTCCCACGTCCAGCCCCATCCAGGAGGCAT
Source organism: uncultured Lachnospiraceae bacterium (assembly GCA_910587765.1). Lineage (GTDB taxonomy): Bacteria > Bacillota > Clostridia > Lachnospirales > Lachnospiraceae > Hominiventricola. Next base: position 13,127 of record CAJUNR010000037.1, on the reverse strand, counting down.
AGACCGGAAGCAGAAAGGCCGGGCAGGTATCCAGATCCAGAAGTTCGGGCAGGGCTTCGATTTCCTCCTGAAAATCCTCATAGATGCTGGAGAACACCGACAGATAACGGTGAAAAAAGCCGCCCTTCTCCCGGTAAATCTCCGGAAAGGTATTCATAAAGGGATCCCCCTGACGGTTCACCCGCAGACGGGACAGGGAGAAACTTCCCTCCCCCATGACTTCCAGCGCCAGATACAGGTATCTGCCCTGCAGATCGTACAGCAGCAGATCCTTTTGATTGACAAACTTCCGAAATCCGGCTTCCTCCATAAACTGCCGCTTGATCTCCCGGGACTCCTGCGCGTCGCAGAGGAAGTCTTCGATCCGCACCGGTTTTCCCTTCCGATAGAAGGAATCTTCATCAAAAGCCGCCGCGTAGAGACGGTACACCGTATCCTCGGAGCACGAAACCCGGAAGGAAAGCCGTCCCCAGGAAGCCCCTTCCTCCCCGCCGTCGACGGCCCGCAGATACAGCAGATGCACAGGCTCCGTCTCGTCCAGACAGAGCGTCCCGTCCTCCTGAAGAAGAAACCCCGGGTGCAGTCCTCTCTGTATCCGATTCTTTTTTATGGAATATGAAGCGCCCGCCATAATGCTCCTGGCCTCCTTTTCTATTCTGTCTGCAGCGTAATCGTTCCCGCATAGCACAGACAGTTCTCATTGGGAACAATGTCCGCCTCCACAAGCTTTGCCAGACCGGGATTCTGCGGATACAGAGAAAGCTCATAGATAAACTCCACGCAGTCCAGCGCTTCGATCTCGTGGAAGATTTCGTCAAACTTCAAAATCTCGCCGAAATTCCGGTCCGAATGGATGTAATCCATCTTCCGCCGTATGGCCTCTTCAATCTGCTCCAGACTGTCCTCATACTGACGTTTCACATAGATCACGCCCCGCACGTCGACGGGAGTATAGACCGGGGGAACGATCTCGATCCTTGTAGTCAGAAGACGCCTCTCCTCCAGCCGCCTCTCTATGGCGCGGCGGTAGGCCTTCGACAGGCCTGGAAACGGTTCGTCGGTCGCGGGCATCACCGCGATTTTCACCAGATTGCCGCTGCCGCTCATGCAGGCTCTGACCTTTTTGATACACAGCTTGGGCGTGTCCTTCACCAGTTCTTCGTAGTCCTTCGCCGTCACCGCCACAAAAGGCTTCTTCAGATCCGCCAGAAACCGTTTCTTCACCTCCGGCAGCGTCTCCCGGCAGCAGCCTCCCGCTCCCGGCCTGGGATTGTAGAAGCGGACGGAAGGCGAAACGCCCGGGGCGGTGAACGTATTTCCCCCGCGGATATTTCCCTCCGCCCCCTTTGTGACGCTGAACGTACCCATATACAGCTTCGCGCCGATATAATCCCCGGCGTCTTCAATCATCAGAAGTCCGTCGTTCTCATACAGGTCATAGCTCAGGTCGTTCTCCCCGTAGCGTCCCGGACGTACGAAGTCATAGACCGGCTCTCCCCCGGCGTCCGTCCGTTTCGCGATGATGCAGAAGGAGTCCGCCACCACATGGCCCGCCGGGAGCCGGATGCCCTGATGATCGCATCCAAGCACCGTTCCCAGAGAGAAGCGGCGCATAATTTCCTCCTGATAGACGACGATCTTGATGGCGTTCTTTACCTTCGCCGGCCCGTATCCGAATCTGCGCCGGTCAAAGAACCAGGTCACCAGGCCGTCTTCCCCTTCCTGCACCTCGTAATATCTCCCCTTTTCTCCGGGGTCTGGACAGGGCTCGTACTTCCGGTAGGAAGAACCCTTTTCTTCCTTGCAGAATACCGTCACATAGCCGTCTCCGAGAAGCCGGGCGGGAAGACTGGCCGACACCACCCGGTTGAAGGTGTAGCAGGCGGACAGAGTCTCCTTCTGCCAGACCTCGAACAGAAAGCCGTCCATCTGCACCAGCCGCGGGCGCACGTCGTAATCCGCCCGCAGAAGAGTCGCCCGGATCGCATACTGTCCGTCCGGCGCTTCCTCGCAGGGAACCGCGCGCTCCCCGGGAAGCCGCATCCTCAGTTCTCCGCTGACCAGCAGGCCGCCGGTTTCGTCCCGCACATGCATGGGAACAAATCCCTGCCCGGTATAGCATTCCCAGCGGATTTCGGCAAACGTATGATCCTGCTTCTCGCCGAAGGGGTTGCGGTCGTGGCGGTCCGCCACCGTCACGTAGAAAATCATCTCTTCGCCCGGTTCCGGCAGTCCGTCCGCCGTCAGCCAGAGACAAAAGCCCTCCGCCGGATGCTCCCCGAAGACCGAAGCGGGCACCTGCACCTCCCGGTTCAGAAGCCAGGAAAGATCCTGTTTTCTGCCCTCCCGGACACTGTAGACCCCGGTCAGACGGCAGGCGGGAAGCCGGATGCTCCGATTCGTCTCATAACAGAGCTCTCCCAGCCGAAAAGGCTGATTGGCCGGCAGAACAAGCGGTTCCCGCAGGTTCCCGGCCGCCAGCAGGACGCGGGCGCATCTTCCTTTTCCGGCTTCAAATCCCACCAGTTTCAGCAGCATCTTCAACACCCGGGGCGTAATCTCATGAATCTTGTTCTGCTGCAGAACTTCAAAGGCGGTCAGGTTCTCAAGAATGGTAATCCCCGGGTCAGAGGGGTGAAGATTCGTCCATTCCCCGGAATAGAAAGGAATCTGCATCAGCGCCTCTGCGATCAGCTCCTCGTAGGTCCGATCCTCCTGATATCGGTTGCTCAGCATATCTGTACCTCCCGCCTCTCTAACTGCCCGACAGGGCGATGTCCACCTGATGGCTTCCGCTGCAGCAGATCATATACGGATTCTCCTGCAGATCGCCCAGATCCACTTCATGCGTCCCGCTCCGGTCCGTATACCGGACCGTCACCACCAGCCTGCGGATCACCGCCTTGCTCTTCAGCACATTCAGCTTCATCAGAATCTGCGAACGTCTGGGCATCACGCCGATCTCCCAGCCGCCGCCGTTCTGTCCGCGGATCGGATCCAGATAGTCTCTGAGCGTCTCCTTTAAGAGGTTCTGGATCTCAAAACCGTCGTCCATATGCAGCACCTCCGCCCAGATATCGACGCAGACTCTGGCAAAGACCGGTTCCACCACCGACAGATCGTCCATGGCGATGGTCAGCTCACAGCTCTCCCGCAGATGCCGCTTCAACTGCTCCGCCACATTGTGGAACGAATACGACCCCGCCTCAAAATCCTTTAACAAAATCGCAAAAGTCAGGGCGTTCTCCTGAAAGCCTCCGTCTATGGTTCTTCCCGCCACGCAGCGGACCTTGTCGATGGCGTCGGAAAAACCGAGAATCTCCTGCACATAGTCGTCGGCCGCGATCAGCCGCCGTCTGGATTTCAGAATATTGGCGCCCCGTTTCAGCGCCTTGTCGACGCTTTCAATGCTGCTGCCGCCATAGGCTTTCACCGGATTGTAGATCCGGTCCACAAACATCAGATTGCCCATCGTCTCCCGAATCCGGCCCGGACCGACATTGCCCCGTTCTCCGCTGCAGCAGCGGATCCGCACTTTGAACGCCACATCGTCCAGTACGGTCGGCAGGCCGGTCCGCACGCCGTCCCCGAAGATCAGAAGGCTGTTCATGCGGTCCAGAAGGTAGCAGCGCTTCGACGGCGCGTCCTCGAGCTGATCCGCCTCCTGCCATTTTACATAGAAGGCCGTAATGTTGCCCAGAATATCATATTCCGCCCGGACCAGATCTTTTTCTTCTTTCAGCAGCCTCTGCATCTGCGCCCGGGTGTGCCGGTCTTTTTCATTGACCCACAGATCGATATCGAGAATGTCCGCAACCCCCAGCGCGATCGACAGGTCCGGCCGCAGCTCTTCCAGATAGTAGTCCTCCTCCTCCCGGCTCTCCACATTCACGACCTGCACGGCGTTTAAGCAGATATTTTTTATGACCGGCAGGATATCGTCGCTCTTCTCCTGCTTCTGCAGGCTGCGGCTGATCCGGATCCAGAAGGCCTTTTTCCCCTCCAGTACACAGGCGTGCATATCCGCCTGGGGCATGAACATCACGGTCCCCGACCGGGACAGATCCGCCGTGTGGTCCAGCACTTTCATCTGTTTAAAGCCCTTTCGGGTGCTGTAGGCAAACCGGCATTTCACCCCCTCGTAGCGAATCCCGTCCTCGATCTGAAACAGAAGGCTTACCGGTCCTGCTTCTATCCTCTTTGAAAAGCCGAGATAGAGCGCGTCCTGCATACCGGCCGCCCCGTAAAACGCCGTGAACGCTTCCCCTTCCCTGGCCTTTTTCGTCAGATCGAGCCTCTTGGTGCCCGCGATGGCCAGAAGGTGCTGCGCGGACAGACAGCGGCCTTCATAGGAGAAGGACACTTTCAGATGCTCCACATGCGGATAATGATGGATGCACGGACGCATATAACAGTTATCCGACTTCAGCAGCCGCATCCGGATACACCGTCCGTGATAGGCCCCCGCCTCCGTCTCCTGCCAGTCCTGCGGGCAGACAAAGGCAATCTCGTACTTTCCGCCCTCATCGCCGTGAAACAGGTTTCGGACCTCCTGCATGCAGACCAGCTTTTTCCAGCCGATGCCGTTGAAATACTCAAAAGAAATCTCTTCCGCTCTGGCATCCGCCGCCGAATCCACCCAGATCACTTTCGGCTTCCGCTTGATGATCTTCAGGCTCTCGTCCTCGCCCTGTATCCGGTCCAGAACCCGGTGTTCCCGGTAGGACGCCTCGAAGGTAAGACGGACCACCGCCCCGGCCTTTCCGAAATAATCCTGGTGCCCCAGATAGCACTCCTGAAACAGGGACAGGGAATCCCCGAACGGGTCAAACGAATCCACGTCAAAGTCCGTACTTCCGTCATTGGCGAACTCAAGAGGCGCCGGCTGCCCTTCCGAAGACACGGAAATCCCGGATACGGTTTCATTTTCCAGCACCGGCTCCAGCGCCTGAACGGCCAGCAGGCTTACGGTTCTCCCGTTGATCTGCAGGCCCGCGTTCTTCTTTTCTTTTTTCAGCACCACCGTCTCCAGCTCGGGCAGCACCTTGACGGATTCCACCGGCCGGAGCCCGGAATCCGTATAATACCAGAAGCCGTACGCCCCGTCCCGCATCCGCTCAAGCAGTCTCTCATTGCCGGTGATCTTTAAGAAAATGGAATTGTTCTCCACGTCAAGAGCGGTCTCGTGATAGAACAGCAGGACATTTTTCCCGATCGAAGTCTGGCCGGCGCTTTTTCCAAAGAGCCGGAAACTCCGGAACTCCCCGGGACCCGCCTCCGGCAGAGACGGCTCCGCTTCTCCCGGCCCTTCCTCTTCCTCCACAATCTTCGGACTTTCAAAGTTTCCTTTCAGCGGCAGAATGCTGCCGTCCTGCTCCAGCGTCATAAACAGGTAATCCAAAGAGGCGTTGGTCACATAGACGTTATGAGTGGTTTCAAAGACGATCTGGTCTTCCCCGTCCCCGCCGTCCGCAAGGAACCGGGTGCCCTTGTACACCTCCGCCCCCGGTATCGTATCCTGAACCAGACGGAGCAGCACGGTGGCCTCCGCCGGCTTTGCCGGAAGCAGGGAGATGCCCAGAAGGTTGATAAATTCCGTGTGATACCTGGACAATACCTGGTTGTACCGGCCGATATTGCCCTCCATCTGACCGGCAAACAGCTTTGCGATCACCGAGCCGATGTCCGGATGTTCCCTGTCAAAATGCCATTCCGGCACATAAGACGACGCCAGTTCTTCGATCCGGTCCTCAATATCCCCGGCCGTCCGGCGGTCAATCTTCCACTCTCTCTCACTCATCTGCTTCATACTGTTCTGGTTCATACGCTTCTTCCTCTGGAGACACATTCAGATAAAAGGGGACGGTCAGACGGTCTCCTGTCCGGCGGCCTTTGATCACATAGTCGATATTTACCAGAAGGCATCCGTCCCGGATGTGCTCGTCTGTCGTCACGGACACGCTCTGGATCCGCGGTTCGTTGGACAGAATCTGCTCCGTCAGAGAGCGGGTCATCATATTGACCGAAGTGACGTTGATGTCCATAAAGGTGTACGACATCAGATCGCTTCCGAACTCCGGCCTTAAAAACCGTTCCGTCTTCTGGGTCATCAGAATCAGATAGACCGACTCCTTTACGCTTTCTTCCTCCGACGAGACCATGAACCGTCCCGTAGCCGGATTAATCTGCGGAGGAAATTTCATTCCCGTTCCTAAAAAATGATCTTCTGGCATCTTACGCTCTCCTGTCTGTAATCTTTATCCGGGCTTCCTTTATCCAAGCTTAATCGGCGTGCCCGCAAGGCCCGCAAGCCCGTTGCTGTTTAATTTCAGCGACGCGTTGGCCTCCACGGAGACATTGCCCGCCTGGAGCTTCATGGCGCCGTTGGACTGTAATTCGGTGTTACCGCTCGTCTCAATCTTTAATTTGGAAGCGGTCAACTGGACCGCCCCGTTGCTCCCGTTCAGGATCAGTTCGATGTTGTCTCCCACCTTGATCGTCAGCTTCTTCTCCGCCGTGATCTCCATCTGGCCGTCCTCCGTCTTCATGCGGATCAGGTTTGCGCCGTCCTTATCCGAGATCAGGATCTGGTGTTTTTCATTGTCGAGCTCGATGCGGTGTCCGTCCTTTGCCGTGGTGATGCGGATTTTGTCCTTGTCCCCGTCGCCTTCTTTGTTGTCCTCAAAGTAGATGGTATTGCCGTTTCTGGTCACAATCTTTTTATACTGGTTGTCTTCGTCCACGGATTTTTTCAGTATCTGATCGCTGTCCCTGGGAATGCAGCCGATCACGTAGGGCTTCTCTATGCTGCCCTGTTCAAAGGCCAGAAGGACCTGATCCCCCGCCTCCGGCAGAAAGTAATGACCCCAGCCGGAGCCGCCGGAAGGCATGGCGACTCTCGCCCACTGCAGTTCATTGGCATTCTGATCCCGCACCGGGACGGCGACGCAGACCCTTCCCGGCATATCCTTGTCATAATTCTGAACGATCTGACCGATCACCACCCCGAAGATCCGGTTGTCGCCGGTGTCCGTCTTGAGCACCTGCTTTTCCGCAATCTCGTCTATTACATCAAAAAGCCCCATAGATTCCAGCCCCTTCCGACTCCATACTCGCCGCCTTTCCGGTCACTTTCGTGATATACCCCCGCTCATCCATAATATGCCGCACCGTGACCAGATAAAACGTGTTGGACACGGCCGTGCCGAGTCCCTTGATCTTCATGAATCTGCCCGGAGTCAGCTCCGGAAGCCCGACAAACTGCGCTTCCATCGTCCCCAGGCGGTAGGAAATATCCTCCGCCAGATAACCCGCCCGGTAATCCGCCTCCTCTCTGGAAGTGACGGTCGGATCAATATATACTTTCTGGGAATTTTTGATCAGCGGCGCGGCTTTATTCCCCTGCGACAGCTTGTTATTGAGCTTTCTGGACGCGGAAATCAGCTTTGACTTCCCCACGTCCATCCCCCGGACTTCCACCTGCTGTACAAGCCCTGTGAAATCATAACCGATCTCATAGCTTTGAAGCCCGTCTCCCGGAGCCGCCTCTATCAGAAGCTCCGTGTTGTTTTTTGCTTTGCGGAAATATACGGTCCCGCCGATGGAGAAAAATTCATAATTGTATTTTTTGGCCGCCTTGACGACAAATTCATAATCGCTCTCGCACACCATCTCGATCGTCCGGTCGCCGGCCTTCTCCCCGGCGCCCTGCCTGCAGTCCGGCGTGTCGGTGATCTCCAGTCTGGTGATGATCTCGTTGGACTGCAGCCTTACATAAGCCGTTTTATCCAGAATCTCCTTCACCGCCTCGGAAAAGCTGGACGCTTTCAACTGTCTGGAATAGTTCCCGGACATCATAATCCCTTTTACATCCATGGCCGTGATCTCCACTCCCGGGATCTCTTCCTGCCGAAAGACAAAATTCACTCTCGATATGAATCCCCGGAAGATCTCCCTCGCGGAGACTCCATATCCCATGCTGATGATCACGCAGGACCCCATACAGATATATTTTTTCAGATCGTCAAAGGCAAACTCACCGGTAACGCGGTCATAACAGTTGTAGATCCAGAACGTGGCGATGGACGCCTCGAACCCGCTCGTCATCTCTACTTCCACATCGGAAATCTGCAGTCCTTTTTTATTTTTGGAAAAATCCTTTCCGTTGATCTGTATATGAAGGATGGGATGCGCAAAATCCTCGTATTTTTTTTTCAGTCCCTGATAGTCGTATGCCGCCATAACCTCATGCCTTCCTACAGATTGATCCCCAGCAGATTTCCCGCTTTCTGGGCCGCCCGCACATAGCTCTGGTTTCCGCCCTGGAACGCCTTCTCATAATATTCCTGCCAGACTCCCATGCTGTTTCTGGACACGTCTTTGTCCGCGCAGACCAGCGAAAGCGACACGACGGCGCGAATGGGCTGCCCTTTTACGTTGAACATCGTATACTGAGCGGAAACCCGGTTCAGGACCCCGGTGTAATTCATTTTGCCCCAATGGAAGGTGATCCTTCTCGTATACGTAGAATGAAGGGCGGCAATAAACCCTTCCACCTCCGTCTGGACGGAATTGTCCTTCTTCCCGAGGGCCGTGCGGACGCCCTTCTGCGCGCCCTCCGCCAGAGTCGTCAAAGAAGAGCTGAGTTTGTCTGACATGAACGCGTCCAGCGGATCCACCTTGTCAAAGATCAGCTTTACGTCCAGGGTGATCCGCACCGCAGCCTGCTCAAAGCCGATCCCTCTGCCTTCCTTACTCGTATAATCGGTCTTCGTCACCCGGCCGCCGCCGTACCCGGAGATCGTCAGGTCGCTGGGATTGAAAGGGACATAGAAGCATTTCCGGGTAGCGCCCTCCAGCCGGGTCAGCAGCGTGTCGCCGGCCTGTTTCGCGAAATCGCCCGCAGCGTCCGTCAAAGCCGCGCTTCCGCCGAAGACGGAATCCGCGGACAGAGAGGGGACAGACAGTCCGCCCACGGACCGGTTTGCTCCGCCCATCGTCACCGGCGACTCCAGCGTCACCTCCCTGCCTCTCATGTCAATGATCTCTATCACGGCTTTTTCGATATTGCCCGTCGCGCTCTGCGCGGCATTGTTCAATATGGATTTCACATCCATCGGGACGCCTCCTTCACCGCCCGGCGTAATCCCGCCCGGCAAATTGAGCAACGAATGCTACAGACGAATGTTCAACAGGTTGTTCTGCACCGCTCTGGCCGCCCGGCCCGCTTTCCCGGTCACCGCGTTCTCCAGAGGATCTCCGAAGGCTCTGCTGAAGGCCTCCTCCCAGTAAACGCCGTTATAACTGTCCTTTTTCTCGCTGTCCTGACAGATCGACAGCTCCACGACTCCGCGGATCGGGTTCCCGTCCTTATTAAACATGGTATAGCGGTTTTTTACACTGATCAGTTCCCCCTGAAAGCACATCTTCGCCCAGTAAAAGATCACCTGCCTGGTCGCATCCTGGGTCAGAAGGGACATCAGGCCGTCCATCTGAGTCTGTACGGAATAAGAGCCTCCGGCCTTTCTCGCCAGATCCGCCGCTCCCGAGATCACGTTCCCCGCGGTGAGCGCCGTATTTTCCGCCATGAACGCGTCCTGCGGGTTCATATCGTCAAACACAAGCTGAAAGCTCATGGTATTGACCGCCGGCTGCGTGAACTGTATGAGCTGATTATTGCTCACATTGCCGAGACTTCCCCCCATGTACTGCACCTGCTTGCCCGCATAGGTATCAATGTAAATGGAAGCGGGATTGTACTGGACTTCCAGCGCCAGGAAACCGCTTCCGGCCATGACGCCCGATTTCCCGGTCAGAGAGCGGAAACTCCTGCTGCCCTCGCGGGGATTTTCCATCAGGCCGTTCAGGGCGTTCTCCGTACTTTTCAGCAGGTCTTTCTGAAGGCGGTCGGCCTTCTGAAGCGTATCCTCCTCGTTTCCTTCCTGAGAAAGATCCCGCACACAGAGGATTGCCTTGGGAAGATTACCGGTCAGGCTGTCGACTATATCCTGTACCATCGCATTCATGGGATCACCCGTCCTTTCTAATATCCTCTGCGTTTTTTCTCATTCTGCAGACGCTTTTCCAGTCTGGCGTAGATCTGTTCGGAGAGAACGCCGATCTGCCGCTGTACGCCCCGCTGAATCAGTTCCGTCAGGTCTTCGTTCTCTCTGCTGACAACCTGCCGGGTCTGCTGATGCACGGTCTTTTTGACCAGCTCCTGTTCCCTTGTCTCCTGTACGGTGACCGCCGTTTTCTCCTTCACCGTCCGGTTCTGTTCCAGCATCCGCTCGAGCAGTTCCTCATCCAGCCGGTGTTCCGCCGACCTGTGAATCAGAGAAACCCTCGTCTCACTCTGCTCCCTCCGGGACAGCTCCGAAACCGCCGGCCCGGAACCGGGAACTTCCTTCCAGTTTTCCAGAACCGTCTCCGACGTCTCCTTGAGACGCCGCACCTCCCTGCTCTCCCTCTGCTCCGTCTCTCTGTGCGCGATCTCGGCCGTCCGGATATCCCCGAGCAGCAGCGCAAGCGGATCCGCCGTCCCCGGCGCCCCCTTTGTCCCCTGAGCGGAAGCGCTCAGATATTGCTCCAGCTTTTCATACACTCTCCTCGTCTGTTCCGGCAGAAGCTCCAGCATTCGTCCGGCCTGCCTCTGTTCCTGAAGCCTTTGTTCTTTCGCCTCTTCCTCGTACTCTTCGAGGAGAAGCCGGGGATTGTGCAGCGCCGTCAGGCTGTCTCTTCGCATATCCCTTCCGGCGGGCGTCTTGTTCCGGCGTCCCTCCTCCATCTGCCGCAGCAGCTCCCGGTAAATGCCGAGATTAGAGATGTTCTGCTGATTGATCTGCAGAATCTGCTGCTTTAACATCTCCTCAGACGGCTCTTCCTCCGCGGAAAACGCGGGGGATTCTTCGCGGACCGTCCGCGGAGGCGCCGCCTCATTCGTCCAGTGAAGGTCGGTCCTGACGTCCGTGCGGACGTCCTGTGAGACGAGGCTGGTTTCCTCCAGAGAGACCGGAGTCCCGAGCAGCACTTTTTCCACGGCTGCGGACCGGTTTTCCCCCTGCTCCTGTGCAGGCGCGCGCTGCCTTTTTTCCGCGGGCAGTTCCGGTTCCTGATCCGCTCCCTGCCATTTCAAAAGGATCGTCTCCACCGTTTCCAGACGTCCGTCCGCGCTTTCCTTTGCTGACGCCGGCTGTTCCGGCCGGTCTTTCCGTTCCGGAACCGGGATCGCCGGTTCTCCTTCCGTCCGCTGCATAATCAGGATGCGCTCCTCCGCCTCTCTGGTGCCGACCGCCGACGCCCGCAGATACTGTTCGACGATCCGCACAAACCGCTCCTGCCCTTCCCGCACCCACTGCAGAGCCTCCTCTGCGGAGACGGCCGTCTCCGGAATCTCCTCCGCATCCGGCTGCGCGTACAGCCGGATATCGGCAGGCGGCACCTCCGTCTTCTCCGCCGGGGGCGGCGGCAGCGCTGCCGCCGCCTCTGCCGCCGCCGGCAGGGAAAACGGCTCCTGTCCCTGGGCTGGAACGCTCTTTCCCTCCGGCCGTAGCATCCCGGCAGCGCTTCCGGGCTCTTTTTTTCCGCCGGCACTCTGCGTCGTCTGTGCACTTTCTTTCGCGGAACGCTCCGTTTCCGGCCGTTGTTCCGCCTCCGGCCGCTCCCTGCGCTCTGCCGGGAACGCTTCCGCACCCGTATCCGGCGGCGCTTCCCCCTGCAGATAGCGGATCTCGGCGCTCTGATGCCGCTGCTCCGGAAGCGGGACCGCGCTCTCCCTGTACCGCTCCCGGAACACGGCAATCCGTTCCTGCGCGTCTCTCCCCGCGGTCAGAAGCTCTCTGACAAAATAAATCTCCTGTTCCCGCTCCCGCTGCTGCAGGACCGTGTGCGGACGCCGTTCTTTCTGCGTCCTCCACAGCGTGTCAAACCCGGTCTTCAGCCGGTACAGCGTGTTCTCCGCGCTCTGATACAGGGCATGTTCCACGGAAAGCCAGGTATCCGCCCGGCTCTGCTGTCTCTCAAACCGGCTCAGATACAGATTGTCGATCAGATTCAGAAGCACGGCCGACGTGATCCGGCTGTTGATCTGCTGTTCTATGGAAACTCCTTCCGCCGGCTCCGCCGGTCCGGAATCGCTTTGATGCCGGTAGACCAGCGGAAGCGTTCCGCCCTTGACTTCTCTGCGAAGCTGGTGCAGAAGAATCTGCACCGCCACCCGCTTCTGTTCCGTCAACTGCAGCTCCCGGCGGGTGACAATCTGACTGTCTCCGTAATGCCGCGCCTGGAAATTATTCAGGATCTGATAGACAGCGCCTGTCTGCAGCCGGTTCATGATCTCTTCATGAAGCGTGAGCACCGGACGCTCCTTCTCCCGTTCCAGACGGACGGTCTCTTTTTCTCTCTCACGGCTCTGATAAGCCGTCACCTCTTTCGTCAGCTCTTCCAGATGATTCCAGTAGAGACTGATCAGTTCTTCCGTCGACCGGGTCTCCTGTTTGAGGCGGAATACCTGTTCCATGAAGCGGCCGACCTCCCGGACGCCCAGTTTCTGCAGGACATCCGTGATATAGACCCGGTCCTGATAAGTCAGATGGACCTCCTCCGTCACCGCAATCCGGTTCAGAAGATTGTTGATGATTTCCAGCCGGGTCTCCTGACGGTTCCGGATGCCCGTATTCTGCACGATACTGGTCATACCGCCTTCTTCGATGTAAAATTCTGGCGGGGCGGTCACCGCGTGCAGCAGATCTTCTCTGTCGATCCCGGCGGACAAAAGTTGGTAATTTCCTGTAATTCTATGATAAAATGCTTCCTGGGAGGAAATCATGGCCGGATTGCATTTTAGTTCCAGCGGCGCTTTCAATGTCAGCATCTTCGATCTCCCTCCCTCTTCATGGATTACTCTTCGCTGTCGTCCTTACGGCCGGCGGCAAGAAATTTTGCCGTGTCCATGGCGCTGCGCGTCGGCAGCCACCTCACCGCACGCTCTTCCATCGCGCTTTTGCGTATTTCATTCTGCGCGTAAACCGAGTTCGTCGTCCTTCCGTTGCTTCCGCGAAAATCCGGCTGCGACTCTTCCCCTTCTCCCGCCTCGAAGCTCCATTTCACCGCACGCTCTTCCATCGCGC
>CAJUNR010000036.1 GCA_910587765.1 uncultured Lachnospiraceae bacterium | reverse complement strand
TTTCTATCCCCTTTGCACGGCATAATACTGGCGATTTTTGAAAATGCCAAAAATGGGAGCAAAAACAGGAAACCTTTTCTTGATATCATATTGCTTTTTTCATCCAACTGTCTAAAAAGGCAAGCTGTTCATCTGTATGAAACCAATGCTCTCCATTTTCCATTACTGTTAGATTTGCATTATGATTGCTAATAAATTTATTTATTGTTTGGCGTGATATAAGATTATCGTTTCCTGCATATAAAATTTCAGTAGGAACATTCCATGTTATGGGGTTCTCTCTAACAAAGCATAAATATTCCCATGACAGTGTTTCACCAAAATCCGTGGAAATTTCTCTTTTTTCATATAAATCTGTTTCTGATACATTCGCCCAACTCATCATATCCAATATAAGCCTTTCCATATCAAGTACAGGCGAAATAAATAAAGCCTTTTCAATATTACAAGTTTGTAATGTGTACATTGCAAAGTAAGTGCCAATACTATTTGCAATCACATATATATGGTCATATCTTTTATGTGCGTTGTCGTAAGCAACTTTAATTTGATTTTGCACAATCCACGGAAGATAGTCATTGTACTCTATGCCAATCATATCAAAACCCGAACAATTTTTCTTGTATTGTTCAGCTTCCAAATGGCTTCCACCTTTTCCATGAATATATAAAACTACTTTTTTCATAATATCACCTTTACAAAAAATCCCGATTTATTCCTTTTTGTTGCTCATAAAGGAACAACTGATTGCTACAAATAAACCAATTAAAATCCACGGAAATGACGCTCCAAGAAAATCACTAACCATATTTCATTCCTCCTTCAAAAATTTAATGCTGTGTTGTTCTTCCCGACAAATGGGAAATTGCAAGTTAGATCACATTTTCACCAAGAATTATTTTAGGCATTGCGGTTAAGCACCGATTCCAGCGTTTATAAAATTTCTCCACACCAAGTTTAGATACTCTTGCATGAGCTTCTTCGCTTTCCAGTACCCAATATAAAACATATGTTACCTTTCCTACATTTCTTGTAAGACGGATAGGTAACTCTCCTTCTTTAACCGCATTAAAATCTTTTTGCCTATGAGTTCGTTTTATGTAATGTACATCAATAACACCATCTTGCTCCAAATAAAATTCAGCTACTTCTTTCATTAACTCTTCAATTTCATCGAGCTTAGTTAATTTTGCTTCATATATACATATTTCATTAAACATAACGCCCTCCCAGAATCCCAATTTGTCGATATTTTATTATATACCCGTTTCCTTCAAAATGAAAGCGATTTCTTATACTTCCCGTTCATCAAAACGGAACTTAAACAATGCAGCAACAAGCCGTGACTATAGCCGTTTGTCAAAATACACTATCGCGAATAGTTCGATTAGAAAGCAACTAAGGCGATTGCGGAGTTTGATTAATAAATAAAAAATGGTACAGAATATTGTACAAAATATTGACAATTCTATAAATATGAAATACACTATATTCAAAGGAGCGTGATTGTATGATAGTAACGAATTTTTCCAATGTGAGGAACAATTTTAAGGAAGTTTGTGATCGGGTTGTACATGACTCGGACATAGCGATAATTACGAGGAAGAACGATGAGAATGTTGTACTTATGTCTCAGGCACAGTACGATAATTTAATGGAAAATCTTCATATAAGAGAAAGTAAAGCGAATTATGAATGGCTGAAAGAGTCTGTCAAACAAGCGGAAGACGGAAAACTTGTAAATTTTGATGTGGAGGATTAGTTTATGAATGTATCTTTCACTGAAAATGCCTGGGATGATTATCTTTATTGGCAGAAGATGGACAAAAAGATTGTCAAAAGAATCAATGAATTGATTAAAGATATAAAAAGGAATCCGTTTGAAGGACTTGGGAAACCAGAACCGCTAAAATATGATTTGGCTGGAAAATGGAGCAGAAGAATAACGGACGAGCACAGGCTGGTGTATCAAGTGGAAGAAAGAAATTTAATCGTATTTACTTGTAGATATCATTATTGATCGTTGCGGGGATGAGGGGCATTGACGGAAATCGTTAGTGCTTTTTTCTGAAAAAAAGAACGGAAGGAGATGATCTTATGTAGGCAACGATTCAAAAATGGGGAAATTCACAGGGGATAAGAATACCAAAAGCATTTCTTGAAACTTTAGGAATGATGGAAAATGATTTTGTGGAACTTAACAGAGTTGATGATAATATTGTGATTACAAAAGTGAAAGAGAAGAAAAACCTTACATTGGAAGATATATTCAAAGATTATGCCGGAGAGTATGCAGCAGAGGAATTTGACTGGGGTTCTCCTGTTGGGAAGGAAGTGTGGTAATGTATCATCCGAAGCAGGGAGATATTATATTCCTGGATTTCAGCCCACAATCAGGACATGAACGGGTATGTAAAAGCATTTTTCTGATATAACGATTCTTTTGAAATTCAAAAAATCTCTTAAAAACAAGTATATTAAGGCAAAAAGGGCAACTCTACTATGCGTAGATTGCCCTTTTTGCCGTATCTGTGCTACAATTTCTGCATGAAGTTCGTAAGCGGAGCCGGCGTTTCGCGCCGATTCCTGTGGGTTCAGGAAAAGCAGCCGCGGGCCGGGCGGATCACGGTGCATCGCATCGTCTCCCTACACCGGCCGGTCCGGGTGAAGGGCCGCAGGATTGAATCCACAGGAATCGGTACGGAAGGCCCGCAAAGCGGGGAACAGGGAATGGATGCAGGGGGAAAACGATGGACAATGCAGCATTTGGAAAATTTATACGGGCGTCCAGAAAGGAACAGGGACTGACGCAGAAGCAGCTTGCGGATCTGCTGCATGTGTCGGACAAGACGGTTTCCAAATGGGAGAACGGCGCCGGTTTTCCGGATATCAAGCTTCTGGAGCCGCTGGCGTCCTCCCTGGGCGTGAGTCTGCTGGAACTGATGCAGAGCGAGCGGGTCAGCGAGGCGAAGGTGGACCGGTCGGACGCGGAGCAGGCGGTGGCGGAGACCATCTCCCGGTCGGAACAGGCGGAGGAGAGAAAGCGGCTGATGTGGAAGGTCAAGCTTCTGCTCGGCGCCTGCGCGTGCGGGACCCTTTATCTGGTCTGGACCGGAATCTGTTATCTGTATGATGGAGGTGAAAAAATGCGGGTAAATGAAGGCGCGTGGTACGGCAATCCGGTGACGTTCTACGTATGGGCGGGGCTGCTGGTGATTCTGTGCGGAGCGGCGGCCGTCTATATGCTGTGGAAGGATGAACGGCTGAGTGAAGTGAAGATTGGGCGGCATAAGATCAAAGGCGCTCTGACGATCCTGATGGATATGCTGGTCGTCCTGCTGCTGCATACCTATCTGTCAGGCATTGCCAATAATCAGGAGCAGTTGACGCGGCTTCCGGAGCTGCTTCCCATCCAGGCGTTTTTAAGCACTCCGGACGGCAGCAGGCAGGCCGGGCTTTTCATCCGCGAGGAAGTGGTGGATGGTCTTCAGGATTCCGGGCATGTGAAGGATCTGAAGCTGACCGTTCGGATGGAAGCGGAATCAGGGGCGCTTTCTGCCGGAGGAGAGAAGAAGACGGAGCTGTATCTGGAGGGAGTCAACTGTCTGGCGGCTCTGGGAAACATCGAGGAGACTGACATCGTCTGGAATAAGGGGGAAAGCGCCGCCTTTCTTCAGGAAACGGCGGCAAAATGCGTCGTTTCCCAGGAGCTGATGGAACAGAACAGCTGGAAACTGGGGGAGCAGATTACGCTGGGCCAGTATTATTACGTGCGGGAGGATGAGCGGTATATGTGGACGCAGCTTTTGCCTCTGGAGACGGCGGTTTATGAGATTGCCGGGTATGCGGATCTGCAGCAGACAAAGCTGGACACCTTTATGGTATTTCCGGATGTGGTGATCCCTTTTGAGACGGTTCGGGAGGCGTTTCACAGGCAGGAGCTCCCGTTTTTTGCGGATTCGGCGTCCTTTTATGTGGCGGACTCGCTGGAGCTGAACGAGTTTAAACAGGAGATGAGGGATCTGTCGCTGCGGGGCGCGTCGCCGTTTACGCAGGATTATTCTCTGAACGGCGATGCCCTGAATCTGAATGATGTGGTGTTCATCAACGCAGCGACCTATCTGCGCAGGGTGATTGATGTGGTGCGGGCATTTTTCCCGTTTGTACTGATTCTGATCGTCTGCGTGGGCTATCTGGTGACACTGCTTCTGCTCCAGAGCCGCAGGAACGAGATGGCGCTCCTCCGTTCTCTGGGTCTTGGAAAGTGGAAATGTTTCCGGATCTTCTTTACCGAGCAGTTGGTTCTGGTAGTTACGGGGATTGTGGCCGGGAGCGTGCTTTCGGTGCTGATTCAGGGAAATTACGGCGGGAGTTCGGTGCTGACCGGCTGTCTGGTAGGCGTTTTCTATATGCTGGGCAACAGCCTGGCGCTGTGGAAGCTGATGCAGGTCAGCGTGATGGAGGCGCTGTTTCAGACGGAGTGACAGGCGCCACTGGCAGGCTAAGAAAAACAGTATTTCGGAGGAAATGATATGGAAATTTTACGTGCGGAACATGTATCTTACAGTTATCAGACAAAATACCAGAAGGTGGAGGCGGTCCGGGATGTGAGCTGCAGCTTTGAGCAGGGAGGCTTCTACGCGATTGTCGGCGAGTCCGGGAGCGGCAAGAGTACGTTCCTGTCTCTGCTGGCGGGCCTGGATGTGCCTTCGGAGGGGACGATCTATGTACAGGGGCAGTCGCTGGGCAGTATGGACCGCGACGCCTACCGGCTCAACCAGGCGTCGGTGGTTTACCAGTCCTTTCATCTCTTTCCGCTTCTGACGGCGCAGGAGAACGTGATGCTGCCTATGGAATTTAAAAAAGTAAGAAAGAAGGAAGCGGCGGAGCGGGCGAAGCGGCTTCTGGAACGGGTGGGGCTGGAGCCGAGGATTTTAAAGCAGTTCCCGAAGATGATGAGCGGCGGAGAGCAGCAGCGGGTGGCCATCGCCCGGGCGGTGGCGGCGGGCGGGGAGATCATCCTGGCCGACGAGCCAACCGGCAATCTGGATTCGGAAAACGAGAAGAAGATCGTGGCGCTTTTAAAGGAACTGGCGCATGAGGACGGCTACACGGTCATAGTCATCACGCACAATCCCAGTGTGGCGGAGGAGACCGACCATGTGTTCCGGATGAAGGACGGGGCGCTTGCACAGGTGCGCTGAGACGGCGGCAAAGGCCGTCTCTGCATGCGAAAAACAAGGACAGGAGATTGACAGGATGATTATCAAAAACAGTATCCGGCAGCTTCTGCGGATGAAGGGAAGGGCGGTTTTGTTTCTGCTTCTGCTTCTCTTTGCCTCGGGACTTTTCAGTGTCGGTAGGGGCTTCTGGATCATCAACCAGAAAAAGACAGAAGCGTATGAGAGCACCTTTATGACCGTCGGACTGGTGGAGCAGAAGGCGGTTGCGGTGGAAAAGATAAAAGATTGGGATCCGGAGAAGGGGGATTACAGGATGTATCCCCGTCAGGTCTATGGTTCGTATCATCCGGTGGAGGTGCTGGATTTTGAAGGGGCCGGCTATCTGTCCGGTCCGGAAAAGCGGGTTACTTATGGAGCGTATCAGCCGGATTACGATGTATACGGCAGGGAGGATCAGATCGGCGGCGGTCTGCAGCTTGGCTTTATACTGGAAGTGACGCCTCTGGAGGACGGCGTCATGAACCATAGGAAGGCTCAGGTCAATAAGGTGTGGAAGGGCACCGGAGTCCGGGAGGGGGATATCATCCGG
Organism: uncultured Lachnospiraceae bacterium; assembly: GCA_910587765.1. Lineage (GTDB taxonomy): Bacteria > Bacillota > Clostridia > Lachnospirales > Lachnospiraceae > Hominiventricola. Next base: position 35,576 of record CAJUNR010000036.1, on the reverse strand, counting down.
GTATGCGATCATTATAATCCGGAGCCGGGTATGCTCTACGCGGATAAGACGTATGTGATGTCGCTGTATGATGATTCCGGCAACCATGTGGAGGGCGGGCTGGAATTTTGTCCGATTGACATCCGGTCGACGCAGGTGGGAGCGGACGGCAAGGTACTGCCGGATGAAGTGGGCGACGATTATTTCTGCGAGGAGGTAACAGAGGGCTTCTGGGAATCCGAACGCAGCAGGCGGTGGCGGAACTGGATTGAGGTGTATGATTATCCGAATCATATCTTTCCGGTTACCGGGACCTGTGACATCCAGTTGATGATGCCTTTTTATACCGGGGAGGCGTATCTTGTCTCCGGCAGGGAATTTACGGAGGAAGAGTATGCGCAGGGAGCGAAGGTCTGCCTGATTCCGGAGACATTTGCCCGGAAGAGAGAGCTTGCAGTCGGGGATCAGGTTCGCCTTCCGCTGCTGATTGCAGACCACAGCCGTCCGGCGGGGATCAATTTTTCCATGTATGGCGGCGGAAGCTATGTGTATCTGAATGCCAAAGGAGAGCCGTATGAAGTATTTGAGGACAGTCCGTATACGGTCATTGGGATTTACAGCGGAACTGCTGTCAGTACAATAGACGAATATGGAATGGGGTATCAGGAGGTTGTCATTCCCAGCCGTTCGGTGAAAAACAGCGACGAGGACAATATCGTGTTTTACAGCCCCATGCGGGGCAGCACAACCTCTTTCCGGATCGAGAACGGGACCATCGAAGAGTACCTGTCCAAATGGAACCGGTTGGGAATCGACGATATAGAGATCACGTTTTACGACAAGGGCTACACGGAGCTGGAGGCGAATATCAGCAACATGAAGCAGATCTCCCGGATCCTGATCGCGGCGGGCATCATCATGGTACTGCTGGTGCTGGGATATTTTTCGTGGATCTTTATCCTGCGCCAGAGAGAACGGACGGCTGTGGAGCGTTCTCTGGGATTTCGGAAACGGCACAGCTTCCTGTCCCTGTTCTGCGGAATCTTTCTGGTCATGCTTCTGGGGAGCGCGGCGGGCTGTACCGCGGGAAGTTGTCTGGCAGGAAGGCTTTCCGGCAGCCTGGGACAGACCGTCTATTACGATACCTCGTTTGGCAACAGCGGGAGAGCGCTGACGGCGGCAGCGTCAAAAGATGCGCAGGAAGTGGTTTTGGACACTCCGCTGCAAACTGCGTTTCAGAACGTGCTTCTGATTCTGGCGGCCGGTACGGGGATTGCCGGCGCGGGAATCGTTCTCAATCTTCGTCAGGAGCCGATGAAAATGTTCGGGAGCAGGAAAGAGTAGCGCAGCCGGGCGTTTCATGTTCCCTGTTTCCGGTATTCGGAGGGGGAGACGCCTTTCTGCTTTTTGAAAACACGGCTGAAATAGAGAGGATTGTCATAGCCTACGAGATTTCCGATCTCGGTGATATTGTAGCCGGTAGTTTCCAGGAGCATCTGGGCGTTGGCCATGCGCCGCTCCACCAAATACTGCATGGGCGTAGCGTGAGTGTACTGCTTAAAGCTGCGGATGAACCAGCTTACGCTCATGCCACGGGCGGCGGCGTACTCTTCCACACTGAACTGCGTGTTATAATTGTCATTGAAAAACTGCATGGCGAGCTCCATCTCCGTGTCCAGATACACGTCTTTTCGCCGGTGATCTCTGCCGAGCTGTCTCTCGATGCGGATCAAAAGCTGGAGTATCAAAAGCGTCAGGAGTTCCGGATAGTGGGTCTGACACCGCTGGAGCTCCTGAATCATCTGTTTGAAAATTCCTGCGTATTCCAGAGACGTTCCGGTATCCATCACCCGCATGTCATTCGTGATTCCATAATGTCTGAGAATGTTCTTCACATTATTTCCCGTAAAATGGACCCAGTACACTTCGGTCTGGTCCTCTCCATAGTATACATAGCGCTGCGGCTCCCGGGGGCGGTACAGCACCATATGTCCGGCGGTGATTACCGTGTCCTGTTCGCTTTTGTCAAAATAAAAGTGGGCCTTTCCGGAGGCGATGTAGAGCAGTTGAAAATCCAGCCGTCCCTTTGGCCGGTGGGTGGGAAGCCGGGGACGGGTATACAGGCGGTAAGTTCCACAGCTCCCGACGATCAGGGGGCGGCTTTTATCCATAAAATCCACAAGAGAATGGTTCAGATAAGCGGAGTTGATGTACATATTGTCCGGGCTCCTTTCTGATAATCGTGATTGTATTGTATCATTTTGTCCATGTTTTGTCCAATGGAGTCTATGGATTTTTATTCGCAATGCAGATATAATCAGAATCATAGAAGACAGCGGAATTTAAGGAAACGCTGATTTGATCAGCGCTTCCCTGGAAACAGGAGGTTGAGAGAGATGATTGTACCACGATACTATGAGGACTTGAGCGTGCTCCACGAGAATACCATGCCGGCCAGAGCGTATTATATCCCGGCGTCGGTGCGGATGGATACGCTGGCGGAACGGAGGGAGGATTCGGACCGGCTGCAGATGCTGAACGGGAAATGGAATTTTCGCTATTACGACAGCGTCTATGAACTGAAAGACGCGTTCTATGAGAGGGATTACGACCTTTCGGAATATGACCGCGTTCCGGTGCCGGGCGTATGGCAGACGGCGGGTTATGACTGCCATCAGTATACCAATATCCGCTATCCGTTTCCGTTCGATCCGCCCTTTGTGCCGCAGGACAATCCGTGCGGGGCGTATGTACATGAATTTTATTATCAGAAAGACAAGGCGGCCCCGAAGGCTTATTTGAATTTTGAGGGCGTGGATTCCTGCTTTTATGTGTGGCTGAACGGGATCTATATCGGATACAGCCAAGTATCCCACTGTACCAGTGAGTTCGATGTCAGCGGCGTGATCGCGGAGGGCGTCAACCGGCTGGCGGTGCTGGTGCTCAAGTGGTGCGACGGCAGCTATCTGGAAGATCAGGATAAATTCCGCATGAGCGGCATTTTCCGGGACGTGTATCTGCTCAGGCGGCCAGAGCAGGCGGTCCGGGATTATTTTGTAAAGACTTCCGTTCAGGGGGAGGGGGCCGCGGTGTCCGTGAGCCTGCGGTATTTCCAGGATGCGGTGCCCACGGCGGCGGCTGTCTATGACGCGGACAACCGGCTGGTGGATAAGGCGGTGGTCCGGGAAGGAGAGGAGCTGGTTTTGAACGTTCCGGAGCCGATCCTGTGGAATACGGAAGCGCCGTATCTCTATACGCTGATCCTTGATACGGAGTCGGAGGTGATCGTGGACCATGTGGGATTCCGGACGATTGATATCCGGGAGCATGCGGTCTGCCTGAACGGAAAGCCGATCGTCTTCCGCGGCGTCAACCGTCACGATTCGGACCCGGTCACGGGACCTGTGGCCGGTACGGAACAGATGATGGAAGATTTGACGCTGATGAAACGGCATAATATCAATGCGGTCCGGGCGAGCCATTATCCCAATGCGCCGGTTTTCCTGCAGTTGTGCGACAAGTATGGGTTCCTGGTCGTCGACGAGGCGGACGTGGAGAGCCACGGGCCGGCGGAAATCTACTACAGGGACAGCAGCGACGAGAACAAATTTGACCGCTGGAACGTTCCCATCGCGGACAACCCTCTGTGGGAGGAATCCATTCTGGACCGGGTGCGGCTGATGGTGGAGAGGGACAAAAACCGCCCTTGCATCGTCGTCTGGTCCATGGGAAATGAGTGCGCTTACGGCAGTAATTTTGAGAAAGCGCTGAGCTGGACCAAAACTTATGATCCTTCAAGGCTGACGCATTACGAAAGCGCAAGATACCGCAAAAAAGGGAAAACCTATGATTACTCCTGTCTGGATCTGTACAGCCGGATGTATCCTCCGTTTGAGGAGATTGAGGAATATCTGGAACGCGGGCCGGGCAAGCCGCTGCTCCTGTGCGAATATTGCCATGCGATGGGCAATGGCCCCGGCGATCTGGAAGATTATTTTGTACTGTTCCAGAAGCACGCGCAGATGTGCGGAGGATTTGTATGGGAATGGTGCGACCATGCCATAGACTGCGGGAAAACGCCGGAAGGGAAGGTGATCTACGGTTACGGGGGAGATCACGGAGAAGGGATTCATGACGGCAATTTCTGTATGGACGGACTGGTCTATCCGGACCGTACGCCCCACACGGGACTTCTGGAATACCGGAATGTCTACCGCCCCGTACGTGTCGTCTCCTTTGATCAGGAGACCGGGGAGCTGACTGTCCGCAATCATATGGATTTTACGGATTTGAGGGACGGCGTGACGATCGCTTATGAGATCAACTGTGACGGAGTCTGTCTGGAGCGGGGGCAGCTCCCGGAATTTGCGGCAGAACCGGGGCGGATCGGCAGCGTACGCCTCGGACTGCGGATACCGGAGCGGGGCCGGGCGTATCTGAGGCTTTTCTATTATTCCAAAGAGGAGGAGGCGCTGGTTCCCGCGGGCCATCTGCTGGGCTATGAGGAGATTCTGCTGCGGACCGGAGACGACCGGAATCAGACGGCGGTAAAGCTGCTGGAGCAGAGGGAGCTGACGGTGTCGTCCGATGTGCTGACGGTGGAAGTACAGGAGGCGGACGAGAAGGTGAATTTAAAAGGACTGGACTTCTGCTATGAGTTTGACAGAAGAACCGGACTGTTTTCCCGCATTCAGTACGGGGGCAGAGAATATCTGGACCGGCCCATGGAGCTGAACATCTGGCGGGCGCCCACGGACAACGACATGTATATCAAGAAAGAGTGGAAGAGGGCGCAGTATGACAGAGCCTGCGCGCGGGCGTACGGCGTTCAGGTCCGTCCGGCGGAGACGTCCGTGGAACTCCGGGCGCAGTTGTCCCTGTCGGCGGCTTCGGTTCAGCGCATGCTGTCGGCGGAAGCGGTCTGGGTGGTGGACTGCTTCGGAGGAATCCGCGCAAATCTGCAGGTGCGCCGGAATACGGAATTTCCGCAGCTTCCGCGGTTCGGGCTGAGACTGTTTCTGGATCGGAGATTTTCGCAGGTGTCCTATTACGGCATGGGTCCGTATGAAAGCTACCGCGATAAGCATCAGGCCTCCTGGCACGGGCAGTATCACGCGTCCGTACAGGAACTGCACGAAGATTACATCCGCCCGCAGGAAAACGGGAGCCATGCGGACTGCGATTATGTTCAACTGTCGGAAGACCGCTTCGGACTGGCGGCGGCCGCGGAGCAGCCCTTCTCATTTAACGCGTCCGTCTATACACAGGAGGAACTGGAGATAAAAACACACAATTATGAACTGGAGCCCTCGGGCAGCACCGTCCTGTGCCTGGACCGCGCGCAGAACGGCATCGGCTCCAACAGCTGCGGGCCGGAGGTAAGGGAGCAGTACCGGTTTGACGAGGAGACATTTGCCTTTGCCGTGAAGCTTGTGCCGTTTGTGAAAAACGGCGCATCCTGACCGGCCTGAAAGCGGAAGACAATCCGCGGTTCCCGGGTATCCGAATGCATGCACAAAATCCGGAAACGGATCCCCGGGAGATGCGGAATGTACGCTTATGGAACCCGTGCGGTTTCATAAGACATAGAAAACGGTTTAAGAAAGGAGTTTTATATTTCATATGCAGGAAAAAACATATTTAAAATGGTATAACAAAGTGGGATATGGTTCCGGAGATATCGCTGGAAACGTGGTATATGCATTCCTGTCCTCTTTTGTGATGATCTATCTGACCAACACGGTGGGGCTGAATCCCGGAATCGTCGGTTCGCTGATCGCCGCCTCCAAATTTTTTGACGGCGTCACCGATATTTTCTTCGGCGCCATGATCGACAAGACGAAGACCAGGCTGGGGAAGGCGAGGCCGTGGATGCTGTATGGCTACATCGGCTGCGCGGTGACGCTGGCCGCCATCTTCGCGATTCCGGCGGATCTGGGGCAGACGGCGCAGTACGCCTGGTTCTTTATCGCCTACACGCTTTTGAACGCCGTATTCTATACGGCCAACAACATTGCCTACTCGGCGCTGACCGCCCTCGTGACGAAGAACAGCAAGGAGCGGGTACAGATGGGTTCCTGCCGGTTTATCTTTGCTTTCGGCACCAGCCTTCTGATTCAGTCCGTCACAATCGGGGCGGTGGCGTACTTCGGAGGCGGCGCGGCGGGCTGGCGGACGGTAGCGGTCATCTACGCGCTGATCGGTCTGCTGGTCAACACCGTCTCCGCGCTGTCCGTAAAGGAACTGCCGGAGGAAGAGCTGAATGAATCCGGGAACAAGAAGGAACAGGAAGCCGAAGAAAAATACGGACTTGCCACGGCGGCGAAGCTTCTGCTGTCCAACCGGTTTTACCTGATGATCTGCGGAGTGTACATTCTCCAGCAGGTGTACGGCGCCATGCTGAACATGGGAATCTACTACATGACCTATGTGCTGAGAAACGAAAATCTGTACGGCGTCTTTTCCTGGGCCATCAACATACCGCTGATCGCGGCGCTGGTGGTGACGCCCACGCTGGTGGCCAGGTGGAAGGGCATGTACAAGCTGAACCTCAGAGGCTATATGCTGGGAACGCTCGGCCGCGCGCTGGTTGTCGTGGCGGGCTATATGGGCAGCGTGCCGCTGATGCTTCTGTTCACCGCGGTGGCGGCTCTGGGACAGGGCCCCTGGCAGGGAGACATGAACGCGGTCATCGCCTCCTGTTCGGAATACACCTATCTGACGAAACAGAAGCGGGTGGACGGAACGATGTATTCCTGCACCTCTCTGGGCGTGAAGCTGGGCGGCGGCCTGGGGACGGCCATTGCGGGCTGGATGCTGGCGGCCAGCGGCTTTGACCAGACGCTCGCGGTACAGCCGGAGTCGTGTATGCAGATGCTCTACTTTATGTATCTGTGGCTCCCGCTGCTCATTAACGTGGTGATCACGCTGGTGCTCTCGAGGATGAACGTGGAAGAGACGAACGAGAAACTGAAAGCGCAGATGACGGAGGCGGAGAGGTTCTGACCGGACGGTCGGGAGAACGCACTGTCCTGCGGGATGTGATGGATGCTCTAAGAGACTTGCGGTTCCGATTGATCGGCAAAGAAGCAGCGGCTCTTAGAGCATTTTTCATTGAAGGAGGGCCGCGTCTTGTTTTTTTTCAAAAATCATAAGCAAGATATTGACAGCGTGCTTTTAAAATGCTATGATACTTCTTGAAAGGGAAAGGAGGTGCTGAATTGAACGATAACCTTACCAGCGGGCAACTCATAAAACAGCTCCATGACGCAATCGAAAGACAGGCAAATAATTCCCTGCGTCAGAACGACTTGACTATGGTTCAGGTATGGGTGCTGCTTTCACTGAATGAAAAAGACGAAAAGACGTATTCATTCAAAGAACTGGAACGTATTTTAGGAGTGGCACAATCCACCTGCGCCGGAATCGTAAACAGGCTTGCATTAAAGAAACTGGTTGACTGTTTTACCGACCCAAACGACAAGCGAATGAAACTTGTCCGAATTACTCCGGCAGGTGAAAAATGCTGCCAGGACGCTATACAGAATAGCAGAAAAGTGGAACAAACCATGTTTCACGGACTGTCTGAAGAAGAACAGACCACGTTTCACAGTCTGCTCCAAAGGATATACAAGAACATGAAATAAATGCCCGCCCAAGCCTGCGGGCATTTATCCCTAACAAATTGATAGCGTGCTTTCATAAAAGGCTGATGAAGAATCAAAAAGAGGATTGCCGTTGATAGAAACCCGTTATAAAGCGGGTATTTATAAAATCAATTCAATAGCTTGCTTTTGACAAGCATATAAGGAGGAAAATTTATGGAACAGAAATCACTGGAAGTATTTGAATCAATGCCCGTACCCAAAGCAGTATTCAAGAATGCCTTGCCCGCTATGGCGGCTATGCTCATGGTATTAGTCTACAATCTGGCTGATACATTCTTTATCGGTCAGACCCATGACGCATTACAGGTTGCCGCAGTTTCCCTTGCAACGCCTGTATTTCTGATATTTATGGCACTAGGAACCGTGTTCGGAATGGGCGGCACTTCGGTTATCTCCCGTGCGTTGGGAGAGGGAAGAAAGGACTATGCAAAGAAAGTATGCTCTTTCTGTATGTGGGGCTGCGTGATTGTGGGTGTGGTTATGGCGGCTCTGTTCTTGATTTTTATGGAGCAGATACTTTCCCTTATCGGGGCAAGTTCCGATACATGGGATTTAGCGAAAACCTATCTAATGATTGTTGTATGCAGCGGGCCTTTTGTGCTTATCTCCAACTGTTACGCCAATGTAATCCGTACAGAGGGAGAATCAGGGCGGGCTTGTATGGGGCAGCTTTTAGGAAACTTGCTGAACGTAGTTCTTGACACCATTATGATTTTAGGTTTTGGGTGGAATATCGCCGGGGCTGCTATCGCCACCGTGATCGGGAACGTGATCGGGGCAGGGTATTACATTTCCTATTTTCTCCGTGGAAAATCAAGCCTTAGTGTCCGGCTGAAAGATTTTACCTTAAGGGAAAAGGTTTGCAGCAGCGTGCTTGCCATTGGCGTACCCGCTGCATTAGGCTCTATGCTGATGAGCGTTTCACAAATCATTATCAACAGCCAAATGGCAGAATACGGCGATATGGCGATTGCCGGAATGGGTGTTGCGATGAAAGTTGTAACGATAACAGGCATGGTATGTATTGGGCTGGGGCAGGGCGTACAGCCTCTGCTGGGATATTGTGTAGGCGCAAAGCTATGGAAACGGTTCAGGGACGTGTTTCAGTTCTCGATCATTTTTTCCTTGATCTTAGGCGTTATGTTGACCGTGATCTGCTTTCTGTTTACGAACCAGATTGTCAGTGCGTTTTTAACCGACGCCACCGCCTTTGATTATGCCGTCCGGTTTGCGAAAATTTTACTTACGACGAGTTTCCTGTTCGGCGTGTTCTATGTCCTCACCAACGCTTTACAGGCTATGGGGGCAGCCACGGCTTCGCTGGTGATCAATCTGAGCAGACAGGGAATTATTTTCATTCCCGCCCTGTTCATTCTGAAAGCAGTCTTAGGACTTACCGGGTTAGTTTGGGCGCAGCCGGTAGCCGACATTCTTTCGATATTGCTTGCGGCTGTTTTGTATGTCAACACATACAAAAAGCTGAGTTTGCCTGCCGCGCCGCGATAAGCGGCGGGGGCGGAAGGTTTCCGGGGCGGAACGTATTTTCCAAAATCCATCTGTATTTTTTCATGGTGAAATATATAATGGAGCCAGTGACAAATTTAATTTACGGAGGTAACTGGAATGGAAAATGTAGTAAAATTTTTAAAGGATGCGCAGACTTATTATCTGGCGACGGTGGAGGGAGATCAGCCGAGAGTACGGCCCTTCGGAACGGCTCACATTTTTGAAGGAAGGCTGTACATTCAGACCGGCAGGGTCAAAGAGGTGTCGAAACAGCTTATGGCAAATCCGAAAGCAGAGATCTGCGCCTTTAAAAACGGCGAGTGGCTCCGCATTGCCGGGGAATTGATCGAGGACGACCGGTTGGAGGCAAGGCAGTCCATGCTGGACGCCTATCCGGCTTTGCAGAAGATGTATGCTGCGGATGACGGCAATACGCAGGTGTTTTATTTTCGGAACGCTACGGCGACTATCAGTTCCTTTACACATGAGCCGCAGATTGTGAAGTTCTAAGTCCGGGCGGATATCATGCAGATAAAGCCGGCTGTCATGCTTTGGAGTCAAAAAACGCCCGGCAGTAATCATGGAGAAGGTCGGCGTACGGTTCCGATGGGACTTCCCGGGCAAGCCGGGAGTCCCATTATTTTCCTGTGCTTTGGCTGAGCTCCATAGATGCCCGGTCTGCAATCTCCGGTTTGGGACTTATGTTCCGTTTACCTACGATTTTCGCCGGAACAATCCCTCAGAAACACTTATTGTCAAGCTGTTTTATCCTTCGCTAAAACAATAAACGGATATCCCCATAAATACAGATACGAAGCACTCCAATAATAATCAAATGGATGGGGTAATATAGATAGAAAAACCATTTCATCCATTTTGCTTTCCCCTTTTCGCCATTGTACAGCTTTAACACAGGATAGACCAGCAAAACGCCAATCTGCACCAAAGCGTAAACCTTGTTTACAAAAAAGAACGAAACCGCCGCATATAATGCAACATACAGAAACATTTCTTTCATCTGCGCTTTTAAGTTTCCCCTTTTCTTATACATCTCCAATATTGCCAATACTGCTATGCAGCTCCAGTCTGCGGGGAAAGCGCTCCAAACCAATACAAAGATCATTGTATTCTTTACCCAATTCTTCATTGGCAGATCATTATCCTGCAGCCACAGGACTAAAACTGCGACAAAAAGCGGGTACATGACGCTTGTCTGATTAAAAATCCCTGTGCTGAATGGAATTGGATTGATTCCGAATGCAAAACAATAGGCAAAATGAGAAATGACGGCAAAAACTCCCATTCGCAGCATATATTTTTTTACATTATGAGTGTAATGATATCCCTCACACACGAAAAACCACATAACCGGAGCGGTCAGACGTCCGACAATATGTAAGCCGATTGCTCCCGATTCAGCTGGAAAACCGGGATAAATCAAATCACATACATGGTCGATTGTCATAGCAACAATCGCAATCAATTTTAAATGATTTGCATTCAAGCGCAATTGTAATTTCATTTTCAATCTTCTCCTGCCAATCTTAGGATTATTTTTATAAGCAATTTGTCGTTGTCTTATTATATATCCGTTTCCTTCAAAATGAAAACATTTTCTTATACTTTTTGTTCATCAACGTGGACGGTATGTTACTTTTTGCACCTACGCCGGTTTCAGCCTGATGCGGACAGCTCATCCTGAAAGACCCATTGAAGGGCGCTGACACTAAGGCACAAAACGTGCCTTAGTGCCCTGCGGGGATTAGAGTACCGCTGCGTCCCTTCATTAAGCGCAAGCGGGGTCTGGAAGGATGAGCTGCCCGCATCGGGCGTCCGGGTGGCCTGGGTGTGAAAAGGAACGACTGTGTTCAGACTGTTTCGATCGTGTATTCATATGGATAATAGTTTTGTAATTCCTCTATATCCATTTCTTTTCCGGCATATGTCATAAACCAGTTTTCATAGTTGGGGTTATTCCAAACGGCGCCGTCTTCAAAAACAACCTGCTTTAAACAGAGCAGTGAATATGCGGCCCGATTCGCTTCGCCTTTCCCGACTTTCGGAAAGTCTTCCATGATTTCACCGTCATATAATGACCAGCCGCCGCGATATTCCCCGGTTTGATTGGGCAAAAGGTTGGTCTTTGTCCGAACAATATTTTCAAAGCTGCTTTCCGAGCTGCTGTCAAGGAAATTCCAATAGAGCTTTAGCGGCGAACCGTTTTCGTCATAGGCCAGCATACAATACTGGGTTTCCACAATGGTGCTGTCGGTATGGTTCGTAAGGATATCGTGGATATAAGGTGCGCCGTCCTCGTAGTGAAGAATGTCTGCGCTTTCATGGATAATCGTCATAGCGTTTTTATCTGACGTAATATCACCTGTGTTTGTTTTGGGGGCATTGACGGCAGGCGTATTTTTCGTTCTGTGCTCCGTCGAAGCGGCTGCGGACGTGGCAAACAAACCAGCGGTGACCAGTACGATCAGGCAGGCAGATAAAAGAGCAATCTTTGTCGTTCGTTTCGTGCTCATAATTGCGGTAATCCTTTCCTCAGCAGCATTTCTGCTGAAATTATTACAGAGCGGTGACAGCCCGCTTTTCGTTGCTTCCATATGGATCAGCATCAGCGAATAGGCAGATTTCGATTCATCGCCAAATTGCCTGATAACGCTTTCATCACATGCCAGCTCCATGTCACGGTTGAAAAGAAGGTACATTACCCAGACGAAAGGATTGAACCAGTGGATACAAAGGGCATATGCGGCAATCAGCTTTGCAATGGTGTCAAAACGGGAAATATGCACATATTCATGTGAGAAAATATATTGTAACTGATTGATATTCTCCCAATCCGTTTGCCTGGGCATTAAAATAACAGGGTGGAAAACGCCATACGTCAGCGGGGTGGAAATTCGATCCGATTGTTTGATCGAAATGCGCCGTTTTAGAGGGCGTTCTTTTATCCATTGTTCCGTATAGGCATTCTTGACCGGCAAAGCTGTCCGGAACTCCATCCGGCAGCGGAAATAGGATACCATGAAAAATGCGGCAAAGAGTATCATTCCCGTACACCAGACAACAAACCAGACAGAAACAGACGGGATATTTGCTGCCGGCTGCTCCATGCCCGGTACCATCACAAAATATTCCCGTGATACGGCGGAGATAACATGATCTGCTTCTGCTTCTAAAAAAGCGGGCGCAGATATACGGTCGTTCATAAACGTGTAGATACTGAACGCAGACGGAATCGCAAATGGAAGAATCAGCCTTAAAAGCACCATTTCCCACAAAACAAGAAACGTTTTTTTAGGCAGACGATTGATTGCTGCCGCCCGAATCATCACAACCGCAATCATAAAAACAGTTCCGGAAAAACTCATTTCCAGCAAAGTCATACGTATCACCTCATTCCAAATCTGCAACAATTTTTTTCAGCCTTTCAATTTCTTCCGCAGAGAGTTTTTTTCTGCTCAACAGGGCGGCAAACAGCTTGTCCACAGAACCATCGTAAATTTTGTTAATCAGTTCATTTGTTTCGGCTTCCTGTACTTCTTCTTTGGGAATTGACGCATGACACATGAAATTCGGTTCGGAACGTACAATAGCTCCCTTTTTCATACAACGCTTAATCAGCGTATAGGTGGTGTTTTTATTCCAACCCAACTCTTTTGTGAGAACATCAGCAACATGTCTTGCCGGCACATCCCCCTCTTTCCAAAGAATGTCCATAACCTTTAACTCGGAATCGAAAAGTTTTGCCGTTTCTTTCTTCATGTAATATACACTCCCTTCAAATAAGACTACAGTAGTCTCCTTATAATAGACTACTATAGTCTTATCAAAATGTCAACAGATAAAGTAAAGTTACACAAAGTTGTAAAGTGCTATAAACTATGCTATACTGTTAGAAATGCAAAAATTGGGAACGCAGCAAGGAACAGTGCATGGCATAATGCACAACACAGTTTACATTTGTTACTGTTCGCTCCGTTCCGGTAACGGGTAACTGCAAAATCACCTTCGGTGATGGATTTTTACTTGACCGTGGTACGTTTTTCGCACGGAATGAGTTAGGAAAGGTATGGTGATTTCATGAAACAAAAATTATTTAAAAAGCTGGCGTGTCTGGCGTTGTCAGGTATTTTATTCGTATCCGGTGTGGAAATTCCGGCGTATGCATCTGAGAGTTTAACAATGAAAGGAAGAACGGAAATACAAACAGAAACGACGACAGAAGGGACAACAGAAACGTCAGGCGAATCGACGGAAACGGAAATTATTCCCGCAGAAACATCGGATGAATTGACGGAAACAGAAGTTATTCCGACGGAAACATCGGACGAATCGACAGAACCCGAAACAATGGAAGAAAAAACCACGGAAACCGCAACAGACGAAGAAACTATGGAAACCGAAACAGAAATGGCGGAGAAGATGACTGCACGCGCCGCCGATGAAGATGGGGACGTCCCAACTCCACAGGAAGTCTATGAGGCCATGATTGCCTTACAGTCAAAGTTTCCGGAGGGAATGCATTGGACGGATGCCAGCAGCGGTACATATACGTGGAATGGGGGAAGAGGAGAAAATAATGAGATTGCGGCCATGGGCACGGGCTGTGTAAGCTTTGCTTTCCAATTAAGCGACGCGGCATTCGGAACACTGCCCGCGCGGATGCTGCAAGAAAACCAATTTAAATTTGAAGATATCAAGGTCGGAGATATATTAAGAATAACCTATGGACACAGCGTGATTGTACTTCAGATCAATGATGATTCGATGGTCATTGCCGAGGGAAACTACAATAAATCCATCCACTGGGGGCGCGTAGTGACAAAAAGCGAAGTTGAACAATCCGTACACGTCCTCACTCGTTATCCAATAGGATATATCCCTCCCAATGATCCAGACGCGGATGCTGTCATTAAAGAAGATTCGATTCAAGACGATAAAGGAAATCCGTCCGGGCTTCGATGGAAACTTACCAGGTCGGGCACTCTCACAATATCCGGAAACGGAGACATGCCAGATTTTAATTTTGCAGATGCAGAGGATTCTTCCATCTTAAACCGTCCATGGAATGATAATATAGGCAGCGTTCAGAAAATCATTATCGAAGATGGCGTGACAAGTATAGGCAGCAACGCTTTTCGCAAATGTGACGTTTACAGTTTATCCATACCGAAAAGCGTGAAAAAAATCGGCAATGATGCTTTCCGTGAATGCAGAAAGATTAGCTATGTATATCTTGAGGGAGTGGTCACGATTGGAGAACGCGCTTTCCAAAGCTGCGATAATATCAGGGGCGTAACACTGCCCGCCTGCATAAACGAAATTGGCTCCGCAGCATTTTTTCAATGCCTGGAGCTGGTAAGCGTGGGATTTGATCCCGACACACAAAGTGTGACTGTGGGAGATGATATTTTTAACAGTTGTTGGAGGTTGAGAGATGTAACTCTGCCGAAAACAATGAACCAAATAGGCAAAAATATGTTTTATAATTGTATGGTTCTTCCCGGACTGGTCATCCCGGAAGGGGTAACCAGTATTGAGGAGGGAGCTTTTGCAAGCTGCTCTAAGATGACGACTGTTTTTATTCCGAAGAGCGTGACGCAAATAGGGACAGCCGCATTTGCTAACCGTGCTCTAACAACGGTGTATTACGGCGGCAGTGAGGCGGAATGGAAGAACATACAAAAAATAGGCGACACGGCAGCGAGACTATCAACGGTTACACTCTTTTACAACATCGATCCAGAACCTCGACTGACACCCGATACAAAAACTGTTTATAAAGTGGGCGAAGCGTTTGACAAGGATGGATCGCATGTCAAGATAGCAGATCGGACCGTTTCCCTAAGCGATAAAGATGTGACAGGGTTTGATTCCGAAAAAGAGGGCGCCACAACGATAGCCGTAACTTTAGACGGGGATATTTATGAGTTTGACCTGCTGGTTGTCGAAGAACCAGGCCTGACAGCAAAACAAGGGCAAAAACTGGAGGAATTAACACTGCCTTCCAATAACTATGGAACATGGAGCTGGCCGGAAGACAGCAGACAAACGGAACTGACACAAACAGGCAGCAAGGATTATCCGGTTATCTTTACGCCGAATGACACGGAGAAGTTCAGCGTGCGGGAAGACCTGCAGGCGCACATCCAAGTGCGAAGTGAAACAGATCCGGATCCATCGGTCGAGATGCGTTTAAAAAGACCATCAAAGACGACCTATAAACTTAACGAAGATCTTGACGTCAGCGGCGGAGAAATTACCTATGGGGAAACCGGGGAAACACCGATTCCTTTAACCAGAGAAATGACAAGCGGATTTCATTCTGACAAACAGGGAATCTCAACGGTAACCGTAACACATAATGAAAAGACTGCGACGTTTGATACGCTGGTTGTCGAAGAACCAGACCTGACAGCAAAACAAGGGCAAAAACTGGAAGAATTAACACTGCCTTCCAATAACTATGGAACATGGAGCTGGCCGGAAGACAGCAGACAAACGGCACTGACACAAACAGGCAGCTACGATTATCCGATTATCTTTACGCCGAATGACACAGAGAAGTTCAGCGTGCGGGAAGACCTGCAGGCGCACATCAAGGTGCAGACGACCGCTCAAGGTCCAGACAATCCTGAAGGAGGACTCTGGATCGAGCCTGTTGCAGCGTGTACCTATACAGGAACAGCCGTTACTCCTTCCGTGAATGTATTTTACAATGATAAGAAACTCACGGCAGGTATCGATTATACCCTTTCGTACCAGAACAATATAAAAGCCGCCACGTCAGACGCCCGAAAGGCACCGACAGTCATTGTAAAAGGCAAAGGCAATTATTCTGATACCAAAAAAGAAACTTTCACCATTGATAAACTTACACTGACGAAAGATCATTTAAAGATTGCGGCAAACTACCCAAGGAACATAAAATATACCCTGATCGTGACAAACGACAGCAATCATATACTCAAAGCAGGAAAGGACTATACGCTGACTTATCAAAATTCCAGCGGCGAACCATTAAGAAAACAACCCACGACAGAGGGAAATTACCAGATACAGATTCAAGGAAAAGGGAGCTGTGCGGGTGATTTCAAATGCAGCTATTCTATTTCTGAAAGCGGCGGCGCAGCAGCAATCAATAAAGGAAAAGCCGAAATCGACAGCTTTACATATGGCAATGGCGAGCCAAAAGTATCACTGACTGTGAACGATAAGAAGCTGACCAGCGGAAAAGACTATATTGTCAACTTTGTTAATGTTGGCAAAAAGGGCACGGCAACGGCGACCTTTATAGGAATAGGAAACTATACTGGTACACTGAAAAAGAACTTTAAAGTTCAGGCAGTTCCTATCCAGGAAAACGACATAAGCGTACCCCAAACTGTAGCATATGCAAAAGGCGGCGCGAAACCAAATGTCACGGTTACTGTAAATGGCCGCAGCCTTGTAATGAATACAGATTATACCGTTTTATACAAAAACAACACAAAAGTTGGAAATACAGCCAAGGTTGTTATAAAAGGGAAAGGCAATTATAGCGGAAGTGTGACAAAAACGTTCAATATTGAACAACAGTCACTTCGCGCAGAAAACATTAAGATTTATGTATCCGATGCACAAACCGGCAAAAATCCGGCAGTTACAGTGTATGACGCCAACGGTAAGAAGCTTGCTGTAAAGAGTGATTACCGTACGGAGATTGACAAAGAAAAACGCACGGTAACCATAACCGCTGGAAAGAACGGTCTGTACAAAGATTCTGTTGAGAAGGACTACAGGGAACTGCCAAAGAAACAACTGGTTACGTCCGTCACTCTGAAAAAAACGCAGTCAAAATCCTTTGAGTATACGGGAGAAGAAATAAAACTGGAACAAGACTGGCTGACAGTTAAAGCGGGAAAGACCGAGCTGGGAAAAAATGAGTTTGAGATCATCGGCTATGTGAACAATATCCAGAAAGGAACCGCGACAGTGATTATAAAAGGTTGCGGAGAGTACGGCGGAATCAAGATGTATAACTATAAAGTAAAAGCGAAAAAACTTTCTCAAATACAGCCTTAACTTATTGACGTTTTACATCCTGTTTTGCAGCCAAAAGTGCAAAACCAGTTTAATGTCTGCAAATTTGGCTGCCGATTCCCGTCGGTCTGCCGGAACGGAACAGGGTTCCCGGTCAGCGGATAAAGTTCGTCCGGCTGTCTGTCTCCGCCTCCGGCAGGGGGATGCCGTTCTTCTTCCCGGCGTCAAAGCACTTGATCATCCATGCCAGATTCCGCGCCAGATTCCGCATGATCTGCAGGCCTTCCGCGTCTTGCTGTGCTTCGCCGGGAACGGCGCCGTGGATATTGTTCCAGTAGGTGGAACCGGCGACCGGCATCTGTGAGATGCCGAAATATTTATTCAGGCAGTCAAAGGATGCAGTCGTGCCGCCTCTTCTGGCTACGGCGACGGACGCGCCGGGTTTGAAGCGGAAGACGGAACTGCTGCTGTAGAATACCCGGTCCAAAAAGGACAGGATGCGGCCGCTGGGGTGCGCATAGTAGACCGGCGTGCCGAAGACGAAGCCGTCCGCCTCCTTCGCTTTGGCGATAAATGCGTTTACGCCGTCATCGGTAAAGATGCAGCCGCCGTCATTGCATTTGTTGCAGCCGATGCAGTCGTGGACCGGTTTTGCGCCGATCTGTACGATCTCATAGCCGATGCCTTCCTTTTCCAACTGCTTTCCGATTTCAAGAAGCGCGGTGTACGTATTCCCGTCTGCTTTCGGACTTCCGTTTAACATTAATACTTTCATTGTTTCCTCCTGTTATGGTTTTGTTGTCTGTTTTCTCCGGTTCGGATGCGGTCGTTCGGGTGATGCGCGCCGGATCATTCCCGCGCAAGGTCCGCCAGCGTATCCCCGGTCACCCGATACATGGTCCAGTCGGACAGCGGTTCTGCGCCCAGCGACAGATAAAAATCAATACTGGGCTGATTCCAGTCCAGACACGACCACTCCAGCCGTCCGCATTCCCGTTTCACGGCAATTGCCGCCAGTTTTTTCAGCAGCGCCTTTCCGTACCCCATTCCCCGGTGTTCCGGCAGAACGAACAGATCCTCAAGGTAGATTCCGGATCTGCCGAGAAAGGTTGAAAAGTTGTGAAAGAAAAGAGCAAAACCGACTTCCGCGTCGTCGGTCACGGCAAACAGCACTTCTGCTTTTGGCTGGTCAAACAGCCATTTTTCCAAAGTGGCCTCGTCGGCAATCACCTGATCGGACATATGCTCGTACTCGGCAAGCCCTCTGATGAAAGATAAAATAAGGGGCAGATCGTTTCTCTGCGCAAAGCGGAAGGTAATATCCTGATTCATGTTATTTTCTCCTGATTGTATGATGTGCGGGAAGCGCAGACCGCCCGGATGCGCCGTACTTCTCATCCGGTATCTGTGCGTATCAGACAGCGCTTCCGGTGGCAGGCAATCCCGTATTTGAGGACGGTTGTCATTCCATCCTGCAAAAGCCGGTCGGCATAGTTTTTCCCGTTGATCTGAGCCAGCGCCTCCCTGCACCCGTTTTCCAGATTTCCGTCGTCGGCGTATTTGACTTCGATGACGATTCCGATTTTCTCATCCGCAATCTCGATCTGGATATCGCTGTATCCTTCGCCGGATTCGGCGTTGGAGTCCAGGTCCCAGTCTTCCCGATGGCTTAAAAGCCCAAGCAGGACGCCGTGATAAAAATTTTCCTTCTGATTTTTACGCACGCCGGTATCCCGGATGCTGATCGTCTGTCTCAGCCAGGCGTTGAACTGATGTTCGGCAGCGGCCGCGTCGCCTTCCTGGAAAGCCCTGCAGAAAGCATCCAGCTTCGGTGTGTCCTTTCTCACCTCCTCCTGGAACCAGGTGAAAATCTGCTCCGTAAAAATCCGGCGGATTTCCTGATTGGGGATTGCCAGCAGCCGGCAGCCGTTTTCGCATTCTCCGCGGCTGGTCAGATAGCCGGTGGTGAAAAGGACGCTCCACAGATTGTCAATTGATTCATACAGTTCCCGGTAGGTCAGTTCTTCATTGACCCTTTTGGCAACGCACTCGCCGTTTACCAGCCGTTCGAGTTCCCGTCTGGTTTTCATGGTCATTTTCTGCAGAAATATGCGCAGGATCGCGTTGCCGCTGGTGTTGATCCAGAACGCCCTCGGTTTTGCGTCCGGTTCAAAACGGAGCTGATTTACATAATTAATCACATCCCAGGGGCAGTATACGTCCGTTTTCCCAAAACAGTAGCCGTCATACCATTCTTTGATCAGATCATACTGCTTCTCCAGTCCGTAGCAGCTCAGCATGTCTTTTACTTCCTGATCTGAAAATCCGAAGTATTCGTCGAACTGTGCATTGGTGATGGAGAAGACATTAAAATTATTCAGTCCGGTGAAGATGCTTTCCTTTGCGATTCTGAGGCAGCCGGTCAGCACGGCGAACTGAATGCTGCTGTTGGTCTTCAGAGCCCGTCCGAACAGGCTGCGGATCAAATCGACCATCTCGTCATAATAGCCGGCATGCTGCGCCTTGTCCAGCGGAACGTCGTATTCGTCGATCAGAAGGATCACTTTCTGTCTGTAATGTGCGCACAGAAGCTGGGACAGGAGCAGAAGGCTTCCCCTCAGAGTCTCCTCCGACATGGCAAATTCCTGCCGGCCGCTCCGGTCAATGGTGATTAGATTCCGGTAGCGCAGCTTTTCTTCTTCGGACAACCGGCCGCTGTCCAGAAGAAAGCGGAACCGCAGGGCTTCGTTGCCGATGACGGTGCCGAGCGCAGCCCGGGCATCTTCAAAGCTGCGGGCGTCCACCCCTTTCAAGGTAACGGAAATGACCGGGAACTGTCCCATGTATTTTTCGCAGAGCCCGGTTTCCCGCGCGATGGCGAGTCCGTCAAAAAGCGCCGGATCACAGCCATAGGAGAAGAAATATTTGAGCATGTTCATGTTCAGAGATTTTCCGAATCTTCTCGGACGGGTGAAAAGGTTGACTTCTCCCCAGTTATGCAGGAGTTCCGTAATCAGTCCTGTTTTATCTACATAGTAAAAATCTTCCGAGCGGAGCTTATGGAAATCTTCAATGCCGATGGGAAGTTTTTTGACAGCCTCCAAGTTTTGTACCTCCTTGCCAGAGCTTTGTACTTTTTCCATTATATATGGAAAAGGTTTTTTCATCAAGTTTTTCGGAGTGCGGATTATCAAAAGTTTTTATTTGTTTTTCGGCCCGCCTGTAGTATACTGAAAACTATGGAGGCGCTGATAAAAGCGTTTTCGCACCGTATTTGCGCTGGAAGCAGCATTTCCCCCTGCAAACCCATGCGTATCCTTAATTAAGATGCGAGGTCAGAGAAGATGAGCACAAAGTCAATCACAAAGTCAATCATCCGGAACAAAATCGAGAAATTACTGGCAAAGGAGTTTTATCTGACGGTCGAGGCGTTTGGCGGAAAGGGAACCGTCTATTCGGTAAATACAGATGCGGAGAAACCATATATAAAGATTTTGGCGTACCGGAACTGTGTGGCGGTCTGCACCTGCGAACGTCTGCATGCAAAAGTGAGAGCGCTTCTTCAGGACAGGAGCCGGGACGAGATCTTTGAAATGCCGTTTGTTTACGGACAGACGATACACTATGTTCCGGACTTTGAGCGTACCGTCCCGGTACCCGCGCCGCCGGGCTGCGAGTGGGAATTTCTTATGGGCGAAAAGATTCGGTCCCTGAACGGTCTGAAGGGCTTTGAAAATGCTCTCGCCTTTGATGAAAACGGTTCCACACCGACCCGGGCGGTCTGCATCGCCAGGTGCGGCGGGCGGATCATCGGCGCGGCAGGGGCGGCGGATTCTTCGGTTGACGGTGTCTGGGAGGCGGGAGTGGACGTTATGGAAGCGTACAGGGGCGCCGGCCTGGGCACCTGCCTGGTGGACAGACTGACGAGGGAACTGCTGACGATGGAGATCGTTCCGTTTTATTCCGCTTCCGTAACCAACCTCGGTTCCCAGATGGTGGCAGCCGGATGCGGTTACCGCCCCATGTGGGTTGATACGTTCGGGACGGTGCTCGACGGCAGTTCGGTATATGAGGAGTTTGTGAGAGAGCTGAAGTAATATTATTAAAAAAAGGAGAAGAACCTATGAGCAGAGAAAGAGAGACGGTCCCTTCCATGGACCAGTGGCTGAGAGAGGCAAAAGAGGATCCGCGGGCGGCGTCCTGCGGCATGTATCTGTTTCACGACGGAGTGGTCCGTCGGTCGGCGAAGGCCAGTGTGCGCGAGGGAAAAGAGGGACTGCCGCCGGTTGCGGGTCTTATATTCTCCCATGATGAGCAGAAGGTCCGGGAGGCGATCCGAAAGACTTATGAAATGCCCGGAATCTATTATGTGAAAGTGTGGCTGAACGAGGGCGAACTGGAAGTGGGGGATGATATGATGCGGGTGCTGGTAGGCGGAGACATTCGTCCGCACGTGATCGACGCGCTGCAGGCGCTGGTGGAAGAAATCAAGACAAACTGTGTGGAAGAGACGGAGACGTTTTAAGCAGAGAAGTAAGATACAGAAATACAGATCAGACACTACAGGGAGGATTTTTATGGGTTTCTGGCTCTTTATGCTCGTTGCAGATTTGTTGATTCCTTTTACCATGATTATTTTTGGAAGATGCTTTTTAAGCGGAGGGCCGAAAGAAATCAACGCTGTATTAGGATACCGAACAACGATGTCAATGAAAAACAAAGATACATGGGAATTTGCGCATAAGTATTGCGGAAAAATATGGTATATCTGCGGACTGATTATGCTGCCGTTAACGATTGGCTGTATGCTTTTGCTGGTGGGGCAAAGCGAAGATTGTACAGGTATTTTCGGCGGAATACTGAGCGCTGTTCAGATGATTCCCCTGATTGGCTCCGTATTTTTTACAGAAAAGGCGCTCAAAAAATATTTTGATAAATTTGGAAATCGGAGATGATTTTATGAAAGCAGCAGAAAGTATCAGTATCATCGGCGGAGCGGACGGGCCGACCAGCATCTTTCTGGCAGGCAGGTCAGGAAAGCGGCCGCTGAAAATCCGCATCAGGAACCGGATTTTTCAGTTGAGACGGAACAGAATCGCGCGGCGCATTCGTCCGAATGCGCATACATTAAGAGAAGTGGCTGTGTTTATGAAAAAACATTACGGCGCGGTTGAACTTTCCAGGGAGAGCAGGGAATACAAAGAGCAAAAGGAATGTCTGAAGGGCAGTCTGATGATCGAACACCGGCCGGAACTTCTGGGCGGTCTGTCTGCAATCCCGAGACCGCGCGTATACGAGGAGGCATCCATTCGGAAGATGTACGACCGGCTGCAGCGGCAGAGGGAGCGGATTGCGCAGATACCGGATGAACAGTTTCCCATGGATTTCCATGTGTACCGGATCCGTCTGGGCGGCGGAAGGATGGAGATCGAAATTGATTATCAATGGGAGATGTTCGGGATCTCTTACAGCGGGAATAAAAAAGAAATGAGGAAGCTCAGGCGTATCAGCCGCAGGCTGTATATTTATTACGGCGTCTCTGAAGAGGATATCCGGAACTGTTCAAAGAGATACTCTTCTCTGCTTACGGTTTTGGCTTCTGACTGAAATGGTTTTACAAATTTGGAGGGAACCGGGATGAATCTGCTTTTTTTGTGCAGCCGGAACAGGAGACGCAGTCTGACGGCGGAGAAAATTTTCGACGGCTATCATGGACATAAAGTCCGCTCCGCGGGAACAGAGCAGGGCGCGCGGATCAAGGTTACCCCCGGACTTATCGGATGGGCGGATCTTATCTTTTGTATGGAGAAAAAGCATATGCGCAGAATAAGGGAAAAGTATCCGGATGCGGCTGCGGGTAAAACTCTGATCTGTCTGTGCATCCGCGATGAGTTTGAGTTTATGGATGAAGAATTGCAGGAATTATTGAAAAGCAGTACGGAGGAGTATATTTAATTAAAGATTCAGATTGGCAAAAAATATGAGGCCTGACACCATATCATTATAAAAGAAATCCTGACTATCATCTTATTGTAATAAATAATATTACAACAAAAACAGATAAACACATTATTATCAGAAACGTTTCAAAAGGTTTCTGTAAGAAAGGAGGACCCCGCCATGACACATAGTGAAAAAAGGCGATATCTGATTAAGGAGCTTTTATCAGAGATGCCGCAATATAGAAGTATGGAAATTCCGGATGATACAGAGGAACAGAAACGGCTTCTTAGAAGCCTTATGAACATACGCGCCCCTCGTCCGATTGGAAAGGGGTTTCTAAAAGTGCAGGACGAATATTTAAGTGCAGAGGTTGAGGAAAAAGGGATTACCGACAGTGATGCCCTGCCCGCATCTCCTGTCAATCATAAACTTATCCTTTGGCGTGGAGATATTACCACATTAAAGATAGATGCGATTGTCAATGCCGCCAACCGTGCTTTAAGGGGATGCTTTGTACCTTGTCACTCCTGCGTGGACAACATCATTCACAGCGTCAGCGGTATCCAGTTGCGTCTGGCCTGCGATGAGCTAATGACGGAGCAGGGATATGACGAGCCGACAGGAAAAGCGAAAATTACACCCGCATTCAATCTTCCATGCAGCTATGTCCTTCACACAGTCGGACCGATTGTAGCAGGGATTTTAACGAAAAAGCATTGTGAGCAGCTTGCGGATTGTTATAAATCCTGTTTGGAACTGGCGTCTGATAAAGGTTTAAAAAGCATCGCTTTTTGCTGCATTTCCACAGGAGAGTTTCATTTTCCGCAGGAAAAAGCGGCTGAAATTGCGGTACAGACAGTTGCCCGTTTTTTGCAGGCAGATCAAAGACTTGAAAAGGTGGTATTCAATGTTTTCAAAGAGGAAGATTACGACATCTACAAAAAGCTGCTCGGATAACGTAAAGCGTTTCAGAGCGCTTTTACAGAAATCAGATACAATCATAATAGGAGCAGGTGCGGGATTATCCGCTTCAGCAGGCTTTACCTACACAGGACAACGATTTGAAGATAATTTCCCGGACTTTATAAAAAAATATGGTTTCAGAGATATGTATTCCGGCGGTTTTCATCCTTTTGAGAGCCTTGAAGAATATTGGGCGTATTGGTCAAGATATGTCTTTATCAATCGCTATATGGACAGCGATAACGGAACTTATAAAAGATTGTTTGAACTTGTAAAAGACAAAGATTACTTTGTGCTGACAACCAATGTCGACCACCAGTTTCAAAAAGCGGGATTTGATAAACACAGATTGTTTTACACGCAGGGCGATTATGGATTATTTCAATGCAGTGAGCCTTGCCACAATGCCACTTGTGATAATGAAAAGGCTATTCGTGATATGGTCGCACGGCAGGCGGATATGAAAATACCTGCCGGGCTGATTCCCCATTGTCCGGTATGCGGAAAACCGATGACGATGAATTTAAGAGCGGATGACACCTTTGTTCAAGACAAAGGATGGTATCAGGCAGGTGAAAGATATTCGGATTTTATCCGCAGGCATAAAGGGCTTCCGGTGCTGTTTCTGGAACTTGGCGTTGGTATGAACACTCCAGGCATTATCAAATATCCCTTCTGGCGGATGACGGCGGCGAATCCGAGGGCCGTGTATGCCTGCGTCAATCATGGGGAGGCCGTCTGCCCGCAGGAGATAGAAGGGCAGTCTGTCTGTATTGACGGGGATATCGGGGAGGTACTTAATCGCTTATAACGCAATCAATCCGGCTTTTGATCAGCCAAAACTTACTTCGGGAAAATCTGGATATTTATGTAACAGGAAGCAATTCAAAATTTCTTTCTTCCGATGTGCTGACAGAATTTCGTGGGCGTGGTGATGAAGTTCGGGTATATCCACTGTCCTTTTCGGAATATGTTTCGGCATATTCCGGGGATAAATACGATGTATGGCTGGATTATTGCACATATGGAGGGTTGCCGCTGATACTCAGCAGGCAAACGGTTGGAAGTGGATTTTATCTGCAACCGCGGCAGCCAAAGATACTATAGCCTCCGGAACTGTTTGAGTTTACGGAGGATTGAAAATACCGGTTCTGTTTGGAAATCATGAAACCTGCTGTCAATACAGAAAAATCTGAAGCCTTTGGGATAAAGATTCCTTTGGAAGAACAGATATGCTATAATGGGGGCGGAACAGAAAAGCGCAGACACAGGAGGACAGGATGATCTATACACATCAGGCACAGTATTACGAGACCGATCAGATGGGAATTATCCATCATTCCAATTACATCCGCTGGATGGAGGAGGCCAGAATCGCGTATATGGACGAGATGGGTTTTCCCTACCGGGCAGTGGAGGAGGCGGGAATCATAAGCCCGGTGCTGAGCGTACAGTGCGAGTACCGGGCGATGACGCGTTTTGGGGACAGAATCTGCATCGAAGTGTCGCTTCGCTCCTTCAAAGGCGTAAAATATGAGATCGCTTATGTGATGAGAGATGAAAAAACGCAGGAGGTGCGCGCGGTGGCCGCGTCCAGGCACTGCTATTTGACAAAGGACGGAAAACCGGTCAATATCAAAAGGGCGCTTCCGGCGCTCTACGGGAAGATGATGTCCGCTCTGGAAACGGCTCCGCAGCCGGAGCAGCCGGGACAGAGGCTGACAGGGAGGAGAAAAGCATGTCCGGAATGACAAAGAAGAAATTTACATCCACGATTTTTACGGTCGGACTGGCGCTTTTGATTCTGTCAGCGGTTGCGGGGTATCATTCCGTCCGGAATCTGCTCACCCTGCTTCCGGCCGACAGCTATGAGGACAAAGGAATTTATACCTTTTCACCGCGTCAGGTGCTGCCCGTTCAGGTGAAAAACAAAAATGCAGTCGGGCGTAACCGCCGCATGAATCCTACAAGGACGGTTTACATGGTCTATTACCGGGATACCGGCGGGGGTGGCTATCAATGGAAAGAAGAGGCGACTGCCCGCAGTTTGGGGCAGAAGATTGTGGATGCGGGTACGACCGTAGAGCGGCGGGTACTGATCATTCCTGTCAACCGCTCCTATATTACCGTCGAACCGGATCAGACGGCAGAGAGTTATACCGCCGGACTTAGGAAAAGATACATCGTGGTTCTTTCTCTGGCGGGAAGCTATGTTCTGCTGTATGCGGCGGCATGGTGCGTGACAGGATTCAGAAGAAAGATGCAGAAAGGGAAAGGACAGGAGGATTATGCCGGAACTGCCGGAGGTTGAGACGATAAAGAGGGTGCTGGAACCGCAGCTGCGGGGACTTGAGATTGAGAAAGTGACGGTAAGGCGTCCGGAAGTTGCCGCCCGTCCGGCGGCGGATGAATTTTGCCGGCAGGTGACCGGACAGGTCATATCAGGTATGGCGCGCAGAGGAAAATTTCTGACGATTCTGCTGGAAAGCGGCGACTGCATCCGGCTTCATTTAAGAATGACCGGGCGCCTGCTGCTTACTCCTGCAGAGTTGGGGGAAGAGAAGCATACGCATGTGATCTTTGCGCTTGGCGGCGGACGGGAATTGCGGTTTTCCGATATGCGCCGGTTCGGGCGCTTCTGGCTGCTTCGCAGGGAGGAAACGGATACTTACAGTGGGAGCGGAAAACTGGGACTGGAGCCGTTTGACCGCGGGCTGACAGGGAAGTATCTGAGCGCTCATCTGGGAAAGCGCAGGAAGACGATCAAGGAATGTCTGCTTGACCAGAAGATTATCGCAGGCATCGGAAATATCTATTCCGATGAGATTTTATTCACGGCAGGGCTTTGCCCGACCCGTCCGGCAAACAGCCTGACAGCCGGGGAATGGGAGCGTCTGGCAAAAGTGATTCCGGAGCGTCTTGCCTATTTCATTGAAAAGAACCGGATTACGGCGGAAGAGTATCTGGAAACCAGAGGCCGGGACTATCGCAACACTCCGTTTCTGCAGGTTTACGGTCACGGAGGCGGGCCGTGCCCGGTCTGCAAAGAGGCCCTCCGTCGCATCACGGTCGGTGGAAGGAGCAGCGTGTACTGTCCGGTCTGCCAGAAAGAGGGAGCCTGAAGGCGGAGCGTACGAACGCTCCGCCTCGCAAAACTGCTCAGAGAAGATACGATGATGTAGACGGCCGGTGAGCCGGACGTCAAATGCGGAAACGGCTGATAAGACGATTCAGTGTCTGCGCCTGTTGGGACAGTTCCCCGGAGACGGACGTGCTTTTCTCCGCGGCTATGGTATTGTCCTGCACGACTGCGGATATTTCTTTGATTCCGTCCTCCACCAGCGAGGTCATCTCCGACTGACGGACGCTGGCGGAGGCAATCTCATCCATCAGCGTCTTGATGGACTGGATGCAGTCGTTGATAACCTGCATGGCGGAGACTGCCTGATCGGTAGACTCGGTCCCGGTTCTGGCGCTCTGGATAGACCGGCTGATAAGGTTGTTGGTATTTTGGGCGGCTTCCGCGGATTTGGCCGCCAGATTCCGGACTTCGTCCGCCACGACGGAGAATCCTTTGCCCGCGCTTCCGGCCCGGGCCGCCTCCACAGCGGCGTTCAGGGCCAGAATATTCGTCTGGAAAGCGATGTCTTCGATCGTTTTGATGATGGAGCCGATCTGAGTCGAGGACTGATCGATGTTTCTGGTAGCGGCAGTCAACTGTTCCATCTTGGTGTCCGCCTCGTCCGCATAGCCGGTGGCCCGGTCGACCAGTTCGCTGGCGCTGCCGCAGCGCACGGTACTGGTCTGAATCTGGGTCGTAATGGCCGTCACATTTGT
This sequence comes from uncultured Lachnospiraceae bacterium, assembly GCA_910587765.1. Taxonomy (GTDB): domain Bacteria; phylum Bacillota; class Clostridia; order Lachnospirales; family Lachnospiraceae; genus Hominiventricola. The sequence goes on along the minus strand of CAJUNR010000036.1, from coordinate 7,644 downwards.
GATAAGCCTCTCGACCGAATCGGCCTGTTCCGTCGTGCCCTGGGCAAGCGCCTGGGCGCTGGAAGACACCCGGTCCGCGCTGGCGTTTACCTGATTGGCCACCTGAGAGATATCGCGGATGATATTTACCAGATTGGCATGGATCGACTGCAGACTGGTGGAGAGAGCTTTGAAATCGCCGATATAATACGATTCATTTGCCGTGATGTCAATGGCGAGATTGCCGTCCGCCATTTCGCCGAGGATGCGTCCGACGTCGTCGATGGTCTTTCTCAGGCAGCTGCAGACTCTGTGGGTGGTCCGGGCAATCATACCGATCTCGTCCGAGCGGTCATAGAAGGATTCCAGTTCCTGATCGGCGGAGAGATTCAGATCCCCCAGACACCCGATGGCCCGCTCCACGGTCATCAGGTCCCGGCCCTCGCGGCGCAGCATCAAAAGTGTAATCAGGATGACGGCGGCAGCCATGACCGCGCACAGCACGCCCACCAGAATACGCACGGTTGTCACGGCGCCATAGACTTCCGCGGCGCTGTCCCGAACCATAAAGACCCAGCCGCGATCTTTCAGGTACTTATAGACCACCAGTTGGCGGATTCTGTTCTCATCCCGGTAAGAATAAGTATTGACCTGGGTACTGCCGTCCGCCTGAATACGGCGGATAATTTCCCGGTAGCCTTCGTCGTCGGTCTCGGTATTCAAAAGCGCGTCGTCCTCATGATAGAGATAGACGCCGGTATCCACGTTCAGGAACACATACTCGCTGTCGGGCAGGCCCTTGATATTCAGGTTCAGCAGAGAGTCCATCAGATGGCTCGCATAGACGCCGGCTCCCACGTAGCCGATGCACTGCTCTCCCTCAAAGACGGGGTAGTACATGGACAGGATCATACTGCCGGTACCGGGAGATTTCATGATCCCCAGGTTCGTCAACTCCTGACGGGAGAGGATCGTATTTTGAAAGGTGATCAGGGAGTCCCCCGAGCGGGTGGTCATACCAACGGCGCTCCGGGACGTATGGGTCAGCACATGAGTGTCCGGGGTGGCGATATAAAGCCCTTCAAACACCCCTTTGATGGCGGCGAACTCCTCTGTATATTTCTGGGCCCGTTCCAGCAGCTCCGTGTCCTCCGGGTTCAAAAGCAGCCCGCGAACTTCGCTGCCGAGAGCAAACGCGGTCATATATTCCTCCGCGGAAAGCACGTATTCATCGATAATAGCGGCTCTGGATTCCACGGCGTCGGTCATCTGGTTGGTGATATCGTTTTTGACCATGGAAGCGGCGTTGGTGGATACGACCAGCCAGAGCAGCGTCATTCCCGCCAGAATGATAACGGTTGTAATCGCTCCGATTCGTGCGGCAAGTTTTTTGTTTTCTATGAAGTGCATAAAAATCATCCCTCCATTGGAAAAAATTTCAAGGGTAACGCCCTACCATACAATATAGCTTATTTTTTTCCAAATTTCAAGATTTTCGTGACAGCCGGGACCGATAAATACACCTTGAAAACGGCGGATAAAGAGTTGACGCGGCAATGTTAATTTGCGTTGCTTGACGCAACGGGGATTCCTCTGTATCATGGCGGTGAAAGGAGGTGATCACGAATGCTGAGTGAAAATATCAAAGCAGTCAGAAAATCAAAAGGGCTTTCGCAGGAGGAGCTCGCAATCAAGTTGAATGTGGTGAGACAGACAATCTCCAAATGGGAACAGGGTTTGTCGGTTCCGGATGCCGATATGCTGATTTCCATATCAGAGGTCTTTGAAACCTCTGTAAGCACACTGCTTGGAGAAACCGTTGCCGAGACGAAGGCTGACGACCTGAGCGTCATTTCCGAAAAACTTGAGGTCATAAACCTGCAGCTTGCGCATGGAATCGCAGTGAGACAGAAAATAATTCACTGGCTTTTTCTCTCCCTGTGCGCGGTTACGGCGGCTGTTTTTGCTGCCCTGATCTTATTAAACAGTCCATACCTGGGCTGGGATTTCAGTCAGCCTGAAACCGCAGTTGCGGGAACCATGTTCCACGCATTTGAGTGGCTGTTCGTCAGAGCAGCGCCGCTTGTCTTGACCGGTTCCATCGTCGGGGCCTGTTTCACACGGCAGAACGTGTGAAATTACCCGTTTTTCGGGGGATCGTTCGGATTTATAAATTTTGGTTTATAAATCCGAACGATGAAGTGGCTGCAGATGGTGTTGAGAGTATAGAAGAGGAGGCGGCATTGGTCAGGCTCTCTTTTGCCTGTATTCATTAGGGCTCATAGAATAATGCTGCCTGAATGTCCGGCAAAAGTATCCGGAACTTGTAAAGCCGGTTTCTTCCGCGACGGAAAAAACAGTTTTTTGAGTCGTACAGAGCAGTTCAGCGGCCTGCGCCAGCCGGTACTGGATGAGATACGCTACCGGAGAAATGCCGATCCCTGACTGGAAAATATGTAATGCCCCGCTCTTGCTGATGGATGCGGATGCTGCAATCATCCCGAGCGTAATCGGTTCCATATAGTGGTCATGGATGTACTGCATCATAGTCTGCAGCCTTGCCTGCCTATAGTCCAGGTGCGGAAGGTTTTTTGAATCGCAATCCAGGCTTAAATGTTTCAGCAGGATATCCCACATTTGAAAGAGAAGCTGAATCGTACATAGTTCATTATTTTGCTGCGATTCCTGAAGGGCAAAAATTTGTGACAGTAATTGCAGGACATGATTCTGCCAGGACGTATGCGGATCAAAAATCTGGTATGGAACAGATGACTTTATAACAGGACGGATGTATTTTTCATAAATAAGACTTTTTTCAGGCGCCAACAGAGTTGGCGAAAAAACAATGTTGGGGGTGAAAATGTCGCACTGTGCCTCAAAGCGGTGGAGAATACCGCTGTTGATCAATATGCCGCAGCCTTCCTGCAGTTCTATTCTGTCGGTTCCGGCAAGACAGAGCGCCGCGCCGTCGGCGACAATCAGAAATTCCAGTTCGCGGTGCCAGTGCCAGTCAATCCGGTGGAAGTCAAACTGCCAGAGATTTTCAGGATAGTATGCAAAAGGATAGCTGCTGTTTCCATGTCGGATCGTTTCCCGCAGCGTTTCATCTGTAGTAATCTTATAATGGTCCATAGAGCATCCCCTTCCTGAAGTAAAAATGAATTTTGTGATATTATACCATAAATATGCGATTATATGCAATGACTCGGCGTAAATTATGAGATATAATCTCATTTGTCTGGAGGTATTGCAATGAAAAACGAATATAATAAAACAATCGCAGCCTGCTTTGTGGGATATATCGTGCAGGCGGTAGTCAACAATTTTACACCGCTGCTGTTTTTGTTTTTTCAAAATAGTTATCATATTCCGCTTTCCCGGATTACGCTGCTGGTGACTTTTAATTTTGGAATACAGCTATTGGTTGACCTTCTTTCCGTCGGATTTATCGATAAGATAGGGTACCGTGCATCCATGGTTTTGGCTCATGTTTTATCGGCTGCAGGACTGGCTCTTCTTACAGTCCTGCCGGATGTTTTGCCAACTCCCTTTGCGGGGATTTTGATTGCTGTAATGATCTATGCCATTGGCGGCGGACTTTTGGAAGTTCTTGTCAGTCCGGTTGTGGAGGCGTGCCCTTCCGACAATAAGGAGAAGGCAATGAGTATGCTTCATTCTTTCTATTGCTGGGGACATGCAGGGGTGGTACTCATATCAACCGTGTTTTTTCATGTAGCCGGTATAGAGAACTGGAAGATACTGGCGCTGACCTGGGCGCTGATCCCGGTTGGGAATGCGGTTGTTTTTGCCAAGGTTCCCATTGCGCCGTTGATTGAGGACGGTGAGTCCGGACTGGAATTAAAGGAATTGTTCCGGATGAAAGTATTCTGGATTTTGCTGGTAATGATGATATGCGCAGGGGCGAGCGAGCAGGCGGTCAGCCAATGGGCTTCTGCCTTTGCAGAAAAAGGACTTGGGATTTCCAAGACGGCAGGCGATCTGGCCGGACCGATGGCGTTTGCGGTTTTGATGGGAACTTCCAGATTGTTTTACGGCAAATACGGCGATCGTATTCATTTGGAACGGTTTATGGTCTACAGCTGTCTCCTGTGTATACTGTCTTATTTGGGAATTGCCCTTTTCCCGGTTCCGGTGCTCAGTCTGATCGCCTGCGCTGTCTGCGGGCTGTCGGTAGGAATCATGTGGCCGGGAACTTTCAGCAGGGCGTCGGCAGCTTTGCCAAAGGGCGGAACCGCGATGTTTGCGCTGCTGGCTTTGGGCGGGGATATAGGCTGTTCGGGAGGCCCCACGCTGGTCGGTATGGTATCAGGGGTATTTGGGGATAACCTGAAGATGGGGATTTTAGCGGGCATTGTTTTTCCGGTGCTGTTACTGATGGGAATTTTTACCTCTCAGTGCGTACAGGATTTATTTCCCTGTTGATATCATCAGGACTCATATCTGCAACACCGTTTTCCTTTGCCTGTGCTCGCAGGGCATGAAACAAGTGAAATAAGACCGGAGCAAATCTGTTTCTATCATACAGGTTTGCTCCGGTTTTGTATAGGTACGCATTATCTACCGTTTATACTGTTACCGCATAACCTTTTCCAACAGTGATTTGTAACTGTCCACCACATCGTAAACTACCTCGTCACCGGAAATGGCTTTGAAGTGTTCTCTCGCACAGTGAATTTTGGATTGCTCAATCAATCGCAGTTGCAAGGAACTCATAGAGCCTTTTGTTTCTGCCACAAAATAAATGTGCTTGACGGTTCCCTCATAGAAGGCGATGGCCCAGTCTGGGTTATAATGGCCTACCGGCGTTGCAATGTAAAATCCATCTGGCAGTTTCACATAGACTGCCACATTGGTGTTTATATCAAGTTCGGCAGCAAAATCGCGTTCCCCGGTTGAGTCGTAAATGATATGATCGTACAGGTGCTTTTTGGCTTTCATCGCGTTTACGCCAAGCCTGCCCTTGATAGTCGGGTCAGTAAAGACATCTGTGCCATAATGGTCGTCCAGAACATCATAGGTGATATGCTCAATGACCGTCGTTGCTTTCTCATCGTTGATCAGGGCGGCGGTTTTGACGATAAACTCCTCCGGATTCTCCTTGAACTGGCCGAATACAGCAGGCTGGATACCTTTCAGAATAGCGACAAGGGCTTTGCGTGTCAGCCCGGTTTCATCGACCAGCTTTCCAATCAAGTCATACTTCACATTGGAATTTGCCGTTATCGTCACACCGTAGCTGGCGGCTTCTTCTTTTATAAAGGACGCGCCGGAAAGCAGTTCTTCTTTGGATTTGATTGCATCCATTGTTCCGGTTTCTACTTGAAAGTGAATTTTGGAAACACGCAGCTTGCTGTTAAGAGCGTCAATCGCTTTTTGGATCAGATCCTCGGTATCGAAATCCACAACATAGACGGATTTGGCGTTGATTCTTGACCACAACACCTTAAATTCCGGCATAGCCAGCTTGTCTTCATCCACCTGCAGTTCTACATTGCGTTTTTGACCGATTCGATTTCGTAAAAATGCCGTTCGTCCACATTGTCAATGTGCATGAGTTTCAGGTAATGGGACTAACCAAGGTAATAGAGTCTGCCTGTTTTTGTTGCGGAGAGATTTTCAAATTGGGGAAACACTGTTTCCCCAATTTGATCGTTGACATAGATCACATAAAACTGGCGTATCAGTTTCAAATTATCCACCGAAAAACCTTTGCCAAATTGGGCGGTCAAATATGTGGAAAGCTCCTGCGAAATTTATTTACCATAGGCTGCACGATTTTTTCTGTTCTGTTCTTCCTCTACAATTCCTCTTTCCCTAAAGTTCCAAAAATTTTTGCCATACCGACAGAAAGGGTAAAAATCAAAAACGCCCAGGCATTAATTAGAGGACAGCACCCTGCCTGCAATAACACACGGTGGAAAATTTGGGTTTCATGTGCTATACTCTACTAAAATCAAAAAAAATTTACAGACAGAAGAGGTCAACATGGACGAAAAAGACAATGTAACAGAGGAGTTAAAGGAACTTATTACCGTATACGGTTTCAATAAAAACACGTTTTCCCAATATTTGGGATTGCCTTTGGACGGCATAGAGGATTTGGCAAATGGAAACATTGACTTCTTGTCGGACGATTGCGCGTATCGTTTTATGCTGTTTAACAAAATCTCGTTCCTTTATGTAAGTGCAACAGTAGATAAGGATTTGAGATTAGCCGCATTTTTAGAAGTGCTTCTTTCCCATCATGGCTTGTCTAAGGAAACGGTTGCTGCTATGGCAGGTGTGGAAACAAAAGATATTGAAAAACTTTTATCAGACCCGTCCCAAAAAGTATCTGAGGAAATCAAATACAAAATAGCGGTTACCGTTGTGTTATTGCGCTTTTTCCTGAAAGATTGTGAGCCGCAATTATAAATCCCCTGTTTCGGCGGTCATACTCCAGGGCATGACTGCTTTTTCATGTATCGAAGATATAAATCCGGAAGTTTGGAGATTTCACATATGAATCTGGAGGCGAAAAAATGATCTCTAAAATAAGAAAATGGGCGCTGGCGGACGCGGCGGCTCTGGCGGCGGCTCTTTCCAATAAAAAAGTACAGGATAATCTCAGAGACGGGCTGCCGTACCCTTATACGGAACAGGACGGAGCGGACTTTATCTCCGCTATGCTGTCTGCGGATGAAAATGAAACTTTTGCTTTTGCCATAACGGCCGATGGACGGGTGGTGGGAAGTATCGGTGTTTTCCGTCAGGGAAATATTCACAGGCGGACGGCCGAGCTGGGGTATTATATTGCGGAAGAATACTGGGGAAAAGGAATCATGACGGAGGCCGTAAAACAGGTTTGCGAATATGTTTTTGAGAAAAGTGATATTCTCCGCATTTACGCAGAGCCATTTGCCTATAATACGGCATCCTGCCGTGTGCTGGAAAAGGCAGGTTTTCAGTATGAGGGAACGTTAAGGAAGAATGCGGTAAAAAACGGGGAAGTGATCGATATGAAAATGTATTCCCTGCTGAAAGAGGAAATATAAATTCTGGTCTTCCGGCCTGGAAGCGGTAAAGGAGATGGACATATGAAAAAAATGTGTGAAGAAGCTGAAAAAATAATGACAGAGCGTTTTGGAAAAGATACGGTGATTGCGCTGGCGACAGTAGAAAATGAGGTTCCTTATGTACGGTATGTAAATGCCTGTTATGAGAATGGCGTGTTTTATGTGATTACCTATGCGCTTTCAAATAAAATAAAACATTTAAAAAACAATCCTGTGATCGCGATAGCCGGCGAGTGGTTTACTGCACATGGCAGGGGGATAAACTTGGGCTATTTCGGAAAGGAAGAAAACCAGAGGATTGCAAAGAGGCTGAAAGAAGTGTTTTCGGAATGGATTGATAACGGGCATACTGATTTTGAGGATGAGAACACGGTCATTTTATGTGTGGAATTGACAGACGGGCTGCTGCTTTCACATGGGACAAGGTACGAGTTTTAGGCTTTCAATTTCCGGGGAGGCTTTTATATGAAATTTCACAGAACAGACGGCAAAAATAAAGATTTTATAGAAAACTGCAGGCTTCTTGATATGGAACTGGACAGACGTGTCGGGAAAAAGATAGAAAGAGACAAATACAAAAAATATAACC
>CAJUNR010000035.1 GCA_910587765.1 uncultured Lachnospiraceae bacterium | reverse complement strand
CGCACGAATCACACCGACCCCTGTTGGGAACTATCTATTTTCCGACGGCCCCTTTGAAAATGTTAGTTTTCTTTCGTCAAATTCCGGTATATCGTTTCGAACGTATCCTGCCTGGCGAAAGCAGAATCGTTTTGTAATATGCCGCCCCCCCCGAAAGTTACATTTATATTTAATATTGATTATAGATTTCTCCTCGTTACTTTTCACACGTTAGCCGATGTCAGCCCGATGCGGACAGATAATTCTGAAAGACCCATTGAAGGGCGCCGGTCCTTAGGGCGCGTCTTTTGCGCCCTTAGTACCGCTGCGTCCCTTCATTAAGCGCGAGCGGGGTCTTGAAGAATTATCTGTCCGCATCGGGCGTCCCGTCAGCGTAGGTGTGAAAGGTAACTGTGAGTCATATGGACTCTGTTATATTTTGCCTGACGGCATTGCAGCATATGCAGATCCGTTTTATAATATGTTCCCGGACGATTCTGTTTTTCTTCTTCGTCTGCGGGCCGTACAGGTGCCGGTTAAGCTTCCCCTGTTCTATCTATATCAGGCCATTATCATTGATGGTTCGATCCGTAATATTTCTGGTTCCTTTTTCCAATGCTGAGATATGTCCGCGTGATTCCAGACCGATTCTTTTTGCAAATTCTTCCTGCGACAGGCCGTTGTCTGATCTTATCTTTTTGAGCCTGTCCTTCAATGTTTTCACTTCCTAAAAAAACTATATCGCAAAAAAGTCATCTTTGCAAACATTTTGTTGGTGACAATGTAATCGGATTTTGCAATTTATTCCTTGATTTTACAGGGTATCAGTAACAGGAACAAAATCTTCCCCGCCCGATTTCTTATTTTTTTGTTGTATATTTTCACGGTTTCAGTTATTCTATTGGTAAGGTGTTTTGTGACATTGATTAAATGCAGGAGGTAAAATACATATGAACCAATGTTATGGCTGTGAAACCTGTAAAAGCGCGGATAAACCGCTCGAGAGCTTTATCGCGGGGCTTCCGATGGAGACGTCCCACCATCGGGTAAAAGGGCAGAGCGTAAAGTGCGGTTTCGGATTGAAGGGCGTCTGCTGCCGTCTGTGCTCTAACGGTCCCTGCCGGATCACGCCGAATGCGCCGAGGGGCATCTGCGGCGCTACGGCGGATGTGATTGTGACGCGGAATTTCCTGCGCGCGGTGGCGTGCGGAAGCGGGTGCTATATTCACATTGTGGAAAAAACGGCATGGAATCTGAAAAACACGGCGCTGAACCACGGGGAGATCAAAGGCCCCCACGCGCTGGCGACGCTGGCGGAGGAGTTCGGGATCGATACGTCCCTGGATGCGCATGCGCAGGCGCTGGCGATTGCGGACAAAGTTCTGGACGATCTCTACAAGCCCGTGTGGGAAGAGATGGAACTGGTGGAGAAGATGGCGTATGCGCCGCGCTATAAGAAATGGAAGGAGCTGGGCATCGTGCCGGGCGGTTCCAAGTCCGAAGTATTTGACGGCGTGGTAAAATGTTCCACCAATTTAAGTTCCGACCCGGTGGATATGCTGATGACCTGTCTGCGCCTTGGCATTTCCACGGGACTGTACGGTCTGACGCTTACGAATCTGTTAAATGACGTGATGCTGGGAGAGCCGGAGATCCGTCTGGCTCCGGTCGGTTTAAATGTCATTGATCCGGACTATATTAACATTATGATTACCGGACATCAGCATTCCCTGTTCACCCATATCCAGAACCGCCTGACGGATGCGGACGTGGTGGAGAAGGCGAAGGCGGCCGGAGCAAAGGGTTTCAAACTGGTAGGCTGTACGTGCGTGGGACAGGATCTGCAGCTTCGCGGCGCGCACTATACGGACATATTCAACGGACATGCGGGAAATAACTATACGAGCGAGGCGGTGCTGGCAACGGGCGCCATCGACGCGGTGCTGTCCGAGTTCAACTGTACGCTTCCGGGAATCGAGCCGATCTGCGACGAACTGAAAATTAAGCAGATCTGTCTGGATCTGGTGGCGAAGAAGGCGAACGCCGAGTCCGTGGAATACGCTTACGAGAAGAGAGAAGCGCAGACGGAAGTGATTATTGACAAGATCATCGCAGCCTACAAGGAGCGCAGAGGCACGGTTCCGATGAACCTGCTGCCGGAGCACGGCAATCAGAACACCCTGACCGGCATCTCCGAAGGCTCTCTGAAAGCCTTCCTCGGCGGGCAGTGGAAGCCGCTGATCGATCTGCTCGTATCCGGCAAAATCAAAGGAGTGGCAGGCGTCGTGGGATGCTCCAATCTGACGGCGGGCGGCCATGACGTGCTGACGGTGGAGCTGACAAAAGAGCTGATCAAACGGGATATCATCGTGCTCTCGGCGGGATGTTCCTCCGGAGGCCTAGAGAACTGCGGCCTGATGACGCCGGAGGCGGCGGAGCTGGCGGGAGACAGTCTGAAGGAAGTGTGCAAAACCCTGGGCATCGCGCCGGTGCTGAATTTCGGCCCCTGTCTGGCGATCGGGCGTCTGGAGATGGTTGCGACGGCTCTGGCGGCGGAGATCGGCATTGATATCCCGCAGCTTCCGCTGGTGCTTTCCGCTCCGCAGTGGCTGGAGGAGCAGGCGCTGGCAGACGGATGCTTCGGACTGGCGCTCGGGCTTCCGCTTCATCTGGGACAGCAGCCGTTCATCGCGGGCAGCGAACTGGTCGTCAACGTGCTGACCCAGGGACTCAAGGATATCACCGGCGGACAGGTTCTGGTGGAGATCGATCCGGTCAAGGCGGCGGATCAGATGGAAGCGATCATTCTGGAGAGACGCAAAGGACTGAAGATATAAGGAGGGGCGTTTATGAAACGAATTGCAATTGACCCTTCCAAGTGCGATGGGTGCAAGAACTGTGCGCTGGCCTGTATGGACAGCCACCGCACGGACGGCGGGGAAGGAGTTGTCACCCTGAATTTCGGCCTGCCGGAGACGGAAGCCCGCAACGAGATCGTCAATGACGGAAAAGGCGGATATCTGCCCATGTTCTGCCGTCACTGCAGCGTGCCGGGCTGTGCGAACAGTTGTATGAGCGGAGCGCTGAAGAAGGATATGGAGACCGGTCATGTGACTTACGACGAGAAGCGCTGCGGCGCCTGTTTCATGTGCGTCATGAACTGCCCGTACGGGATTCCCAAGCCGGACAAGAGCGGGACGAAGATTCTCAAATGCGATTTCTGCAACGAACGTCCGGAGGGGCCGGCGTGTGTGGCGGCCTGTCCCAAACAGGCGATCTGGGTAGAGGAGGTGCAGTAGATGGCAGAGATTTATGTAATCGTCGGTACCGGAGCGGCCGGGATGGCGGCGGCGGAGCGCATTCGTCTCTATAAGAAAGACGCGACGGTCATTATGATGTCCGTTGACGAGCATTCCCATTCCCGCTGTATGCTGCACAAGTATCTGGGCGGCGAGCGGACGGAAGAAGAGCTGTCCTTTGTGGAAGCGGATTTCTTTGAGAAATACGACATTTACTGGGGAAAAGGCCAGAAGGCGCTCGGTCTGGACACGGCGAAGAAGCAGATCCGGATGGAGAACGGCTATCAGCCCTACGATAAGCTTCTGATTGCCACGGGTTCCGTATTCGGCATTCCGCCGATCAACCATTTCCGGACTGCGTCCAATGTGTACGGGTTCCGCGATCTGAGCGATGCGCAGAAGATTGACGCGGCGGTGCGGGCGAAGAACGCGAAGCATGTCTTTATCGTCGGTTCCGGTCTGGTCGGTCTGGATGTGGCTACCGGTCTGATGGAACGGGGCGTGAAAGTGACGATTGCGGAGATGGCGCCCAGAGTGATGCCGCTGCAGACGGACGATACGGCGGCAAAAGCGTATCAGGAGCGGTTTGAAGCCCACGGCGCCAGATTCCTCCTGGGGATCGGCGCCAGCGACAGCGTCGTCAACGAGCAGAATGAGATTACGGCGGTCGTGCTTTCGACCGGGGAGACGGTGGAGTGCGACTTTGTCATCTGCGCGGCCGGCGTACGCCCGAATATCGGATGGCTCGAAGACAGCGGCCTTGCCATGGAACGGGGGATTACGGTCGACGCCAACATGCGCACTTCCGCGCCCGACGTCTATGCGGCGGGGGACGTGACCGGTCTTGCCGGCGTGTGGCCCAACGCCATGGATATGGGACGCGTGGCGGCTTCCAACATGTGCGGCGTTCCCGCGGAGTACACCGACCGGTACTGTATGAAGAATACATCGAATTTCTTCGGGCTGCAGATGCTGACCATCGGCGATATCAATGCGCAGGTGGAGGGAGCCGATGTCTATGTAAAGGAGAGCAGGGACTGCTATAAGAAGGCCGTGGTGAAGGACGGCGTTTTGAAATCCATTCTGATCCAGGGAGACATTTCTCACAGCGGTCACTGGCAGTATCTGATCAAAAATGCGGTTCCGATAGGGGAACTGTTAAAGAAGAAGGACGTATTTGATATTTCTTATGGAGATTTCTACGGAATGGATGACATGATGGAATATCAATATGCATAAAACAGCGTCCACCGGGACGGCGGCAGAATTTCCGTGCCTGAAGCGGCGGGAAATCCCTGCGGATGCAGGCCGGCAGATGCGGAACGATAAATCAGGAGGGTAAAACAATGTATGCAGAATTTGATGAAAGTCTGGTAACCGGTAACGAGATGATCGACGGACAGCATAAGGAACTGATCGGGAAGATCAACAAGCTTGTGGACTGCTGCGAGCAGGGCGGCGGCAAGCTGGAGGCGATCAAGATGCTGGATTATCTGTCGGATTACACGGAGTTTCATTTCGGCGCGGAGGAGAAGCTTCAGGAGGAAGTTTCCTATCCGGGACTGGAAGAACACAAAAAGCAGCACGCGGCGTTTGTAAAAGCGGTGTCCGAGCTGCACGAGATGCTCGAAGAGGAAGAGGGTCCGACGGACGCGTTTGTGGAAGCGGTCAACCGGAACGTGATCGACTGGCTGTATAAGCACATCAAGGGTTTTGACTGTTCGGTGGCTTCTTATATCAATATGGATTCTCACGCGGAAAGACTGTAAACGGATTTTGTCAGCCCGCAGGGGACGGCCGCGCGCCGTCCCCTGCGGCTTTTATACAGGGACGTTTTAAGGAAAGAGGCCGGCAGGCTGACGGACGTCTGCCTTTGTTATCAATCTGGCGGCGGAATGGAGATTATGATGGATGCATTAAGAAAAGAGGCAGTTTATACAATAGAAGATATTTATGCCTTACCTGACGGAGAACGGGCCGAGTTGATTGACGGAAAGATTTATTACATGGCTCCGCCAAATACAAAACACCAGAGACTTGTGCATTTTTTTGACAGGGAAATCGGAAACTACATTCAGAGGAAGAACGGGAAGTGCGAGGTGTTTCCGGCTCCGTTTGCTGTGTTTTTGAATGAAAATCATACAAATTATGTAGAGCCGGACATATCGGTGATCTGTGATCCGGATAAAATTACAGATAAAGGATGCAATGGCGCTCCGGACTGGATTATTGAAATTGTTGCTTCCGGAAACAAGTCAATGGACTATTTTACAAAACTGTTTAAATACCGGACAGCGGGGGTCAGGGAGTATTGGATTGTGGATCCTGCAAAAAAGATGATTACCGTATACAGGTTTGAGAAAGAAACAATGGAAGAGTATTCGTTTGACGAGAAAGTACCTGTTGGTATCTATGAAGATTTTTCGATCAAGGTGCAGTGAAACGGAAAGATCATCTGCCCGTATCGGGCTGAAACCGGCGTAGATGCGAACCGTAACATGTTATCTGAACTGTTACACGAAATTTATGGAAATCTGTCTGTTTTGGCACTTCGACAGTAGGCAAATTCGTGATTTTATGGTACAATACTAATAATTATATTTATCAAATGAGATACATAGAAATGTATTGTGAGATACCGTCGGCAGCCGCCTGGGCCGGATGCGTCCGCTGCCGGCGCGTTGCCTGTGCATGAATCTATATGAAGGAAGTGTGAGATACGATGAGGCAGAGAAAGATAAGATGGAGAGAAATCACACTGGCGGCAGTGACGGCCGTCCTGATCGGGGGTATGTCGGGACCGCTCAATCTGGAGGCGGCCGGTCTGGATTCCGGGCGAAGGATCGTCCGCACCGCACCGACCGTAACGGATGGTGAGACAGAGAGAACGGAGGTTCCGTCCCCCGGAGCGGAGGCGGAACCGGCAGCGAAGGCAGTCGCCAGAGTCCGCATCGACGGAGCGGATACGGACTATACCGATATGAAAGAAGCATGGGCGGCGGTCAACGGACGAAGGGCCCAGATTACGCTGTTGGACGGCGTGACGACGACGGCGGACATGAGCACGGCGTTCGAGCTCACGGGCGGAAACGTCATCCTGAACCTGAACGGATATAAATGGACCTATCAGTACGCGGCGGATAACGGCAATCCGCCGGCCACCTTCGACCTGATCGAGCTGAGAGGGGATGCGGCTCTGACCGTCAAGGGCGGCAGTGGCAGCGCGATGGTGTATGCGGGCAGCAGCAATTATAAAGGCGCCTGCCTGTACGCTACCGGAGACACGACGCTGACCATCGAGGGCGGCACCTATTCCTCCAATGTGTCGGCGCCGGTCTATGTGGACGGAGCGACACTGAATATCAAGGGCGGCGTCTTCCGGGCGGCAGGCGCGTCCGAGAGCGCGATTACCATGAACAACGGCACTTTCCGCATGACCGGCGGCGAGGTGGAGGTCGGCAATCTGACTCTGAACAACACGAATGGGAAACAGAAAGCCAGCATCGGCGGAAACTGCAAGCTGGCCGGGATTGTGACAAAGGGAAAGAACGCGCTGACGATCGAGGAGACGCTGGAGGACGGTTATAAATACCAGAATCCGGACGGAAGGGAGGCGGAACCCGCCGCAAACGAGGACGGACAGTCGGGGGAGAATGCCAGCAATGTCCAGGTGAGGGAAAATCTGATTCAGTCCATGACGCTGTCCCTGTCAAGGAACGGGGTTCCGGCTGATGATAAGACGGCGGAATTTACCTACGGTACGAACGATACTCCCGAAAAGAAGGAATTTACGTTAGAAGCCAATGCGGAACTGGCGCAGACGGCTGTGGCTGCAGGAAAGACGGTAACGTACAATTGGAAAGTCAGTTACAACGGCGGAAGCGAAGTTCCGCTGACGGGCAAAGGGCTGTCTGCAAACAGGAAAAACTATACCTTTGACAACACGCAGAACGCGGGAAAATACAAATATATCGCAGAAGCAGTTGTAGACGGTGAGGTGCAGGAAAAACGGGAGTATGAATTTGAGATCACTCCGATTCAGGGCGCGATAACCGAGAGGGTTTCCAATCCCTGTAAGAGGGAGTATACATATGGAGATACGATCAATCCTCCGAACCAGGAAAATTTCGATCTTCTTCCGCTTGTGCCGGCGGGCAGGACGCTTAACTGGAATTACCAGTGGTACAAGGATCAGAAAGAAGGTGTGACTCCGACCAGTACGACGCCGACGGATGCGGGCACCTATATTCTGGTGGTAACGGTAAATGAGGGGCCGAATTATAAGGCGGTATCGTCAGATATCACGGTGGTCATCGCGCAGGAGACCGTCCGTCCGGAATTTAACAGGCCGACGAAAGTTTACGACGGAACAACGGACGTAAAGGGCGCGGAGATCACGCTGAAAAGCGGCGGCGAGACAGTTCCGCAGAGCAGGGACGGCGTTCAGGCGGAAGCGGTATTTTCTTATGACGACGCCAATGTCGGAACCAACAAAACGATTACCGTAACGGAGATCAAGCTGACGGGAGCGAAGGCGCCGAATTATAAACTTACAGACGAGACAGGCAGAACGACGACCGGCGACATCACGCAGGCCAGCGTGATTCTGCGCATAGAGGTCAGTCCGACCACGCAGGAAGTCAACAAACC
This sequence comes from uncultured Lachnospiraceae bacterium, assembly GCA_910587765.1. Taxonomy (GTDB): domain Bacteria; phylum Bacillota; class Clostridia; order Lachnospirales; family Lachnospiraceae; genus Hominiventricola. The sequence continues at coordinate 37,252 of CAJUNR010000035.1, read as the reverse complement.
GGTGACGATTACCGTGACGGCCTTAAACGGCGACGGCAGCAACACGCCCAATACGGTGCTGAAAGCGGAGGACCTCGTGCTGAAGGTCTCAAGGGGCGAAGAAGAAGCGCCGGCTCTGAAATCGGCAGGAAATGGCGTATTTACCGCCGAGTATACCACCGCCACCGCAGGCGACCGGAGTTTCAGCGTGGAGCTGAAGGACAACGCCAATTACAATCTCAGCAACGCGGCCAGCGTCAACAGCGTAACCTTCACGGAGACGGTCATCCAGTCCGCGGTTGCCCTCACCGCCGACAAGACGGAGATCACCTACGGCGGCGAAGTGACCTACACGGCGACGGTCAGCATCGTGGACGGAAAGAAAGGCGACGAGATCAGCGGCGGCCTGCAGTTCTACCTGGACGGCGAAGAAAGCAAAAACCGGGTGGGAACTGCGAAGAGTATCAAAAAATCCGGCGACAAGGTCAGCATTAAGCTGAATAAATCGGATCTGACTGCCGGCGATCGGAAAGTGACGGCCGTATTTTCCTCCGATACAGCAGAAGGCTCCAAAGCCGAAGTGACCACAAAGGTGGAGAAGAAGCAGTTGACCTGGGACGCGTCCGGCCTGAGCGCTTCCAAGACGGCCGGAACATCCGGAGAGACGAAGGTCTACGGAACGCTGAAGGTGGAAGGAATCCTGGACGGAGAGGTCAAATTTGAACAACCGGAATCAATGATCACCAGCGGCCTGAAATCGGCGGACGCCGGGTCGTATAAGGTCAGCGTGGTGCCGGATGAGAAAGAAGAGTGGAAATTCGATCCCAGCGATCCGCAGAACTATGCGCTCCCGGAAGAAGATCCGCAGATCCGGGCGACGGTCAACGCCCTGAAGGAATTGTCCGGCCCGCCGGAGACGAAGGACGGGAAGAGTTATAAGCTGGTGATGGAAGAGGGGCTGTCCGGCGTTCCGGACGGTTTGAAACGCACCGCTTTCAATACGCCGGCCAAAGTGGAGGAGGAGCTCAAGCGGATACTGACCAGTTCCGGGAGTTACAGCGAAGAGAATACGGCGATTTATGACGTAACGCTTCAGGTCAGCACGGATGAAGGGAAGACGTGGGTGGCGGCGACGGCGGATAATTTCCCGGCGGGCGGCGTGGTTGTGACGCTGCCTTATCCCGGCGGGACCGGACGTTATACTCATAATTTTGCCGTGGCGCACATGTTCGGCGAGAGTCTGTTCGGCCATACGTCCGGTACGGTGGAAGTGCCGGCGGCTACCAAGACGGATAACGGCCTTCAGTTCCGGGTGACCGGCCTGTCGCCGATCGCGGTGTCGTGGACGGAAGGGTCCGGAGGCGGAGTCTCCGGTACGGCTTCGGCCGCGGTCAGCACGGCGGCCAGAAGGCTGCTCGGAGCGCAGACCGGAGACGACAGCCCGATTCTTCTGTATGCGGCGCTGGGAGCCGGATGCGTGCTGATGCTTCTGATTCTGGCAGCAGTGTTCCTTGTACATAGAAGGAGAAAATAAGACGACGGCAGAACGCCGCAGGATGGGCCCGGAAGAACCGGACCGCATGCTGCGGCGTTTCTTTACTAATGGTACAAACTGTGCTATGATAGGTTGCAGGAAAACATCCGGTAAACTCGGAAGGATCAAGACCGTCCGCCGGATCACATGATACGCTGCTTTTTACACATTGGCCGGCGGGCGCACCGGGCGGCGGGTGTGAGAAACAGCCATTATACAGGGAAAGATGGAGGTAGGAAAGCATGGTAAGACGCGTCTTTGTGGAAAAGAAAGAGGCATTTGCCGTTAAGGCGAAAGAACTGGAAGAGGAGATCAGAAGCTATCTGGGGATCTCGGCGGTTACGAAGGTCCGTGTGCTGATCCGCTATGACGTGGAGAATATTACAGATGAAACGTTTGAGAAAGCATGTACCGCCGTGTTCAGCGAGCCTCCGGTGGACGTGCTGTACAGGGAACAGTTTGAGTGCGCAGAGGACGCGGCTGTGTTCGGCGTGGAATATCTGCCGGGACAGTTTGACCAGCGGGCGGATTCCGCCGTGCAGTGCGTGCAGTTCCTGGATTCCGCGGAGGAGCCGGTGATCCGCACGGCGACGGTTTACGTGATCGAAGGCGGCGTGACAGAAGAGGAGCTTTCTTCCATCAAGGCGTTCTGCATCAATCCGGTGGATTCGCGGGAGACCGATATGGTGAAGCCGCAGACGCTGGTGACCCGGTTCGAGGAACCGGAAGACGTGAAAATATTCGACGGTTTCCGCACGATGTCCGACGATGCGTTCCGGGAACTCTATGATTCTTTGAATCTAGCCATGACGTTCCGGGATTTTCTTCATATCCGGAATTATTTCCGGCAGGAGGAAAAAAGGGATCCTTCGATGACGGAGATCCGGGTGCTGGACACTTACTGGTCCGATCACTGCCGCCATACGACCTTTTCCACGGAGCTGACGGAAGTGACTTTCGCGGATGGTTATTACCGAAAACCGATTGAGGATACGTATCGGCAGTATCTGTCCGATCATCAGGAAATTTTCAGAGGAAGGGATGACAAGTTTGTCTGCCTGATGGACCTGGCGCTGATGGCGATGAGGAAGTTGAAAAAAGAGGGAAAGCTTCAGGATCAGGAGGAGTCCGAGGAGATCAACGCCTGCTCGATTGTGGTTCCGGTGGAAATTGACGGCCGGACAGAGGAGTGGCTGGTAAATTTCAAAAATGAGACGCACAACCATCCGACGGAAATCGAACCGTTCGGAGGCGCGGCTACCTGTCTGGGGGGCGCGATCCGCGATCCGCTCTCAGGGCGCACGTATGTCTATCAGGCCATGCGCATCACCGGTGCGGCGGACCCGACGGTATCGGTATCCGAGACGCTCAAAGGCAAGCTTCCCCAGAAGAAGCTGGTGCGCGGGGCGGCCGGCGGATACAGCTCCTACGGCAATCAGATCGGACTTGCCACCGGATACGTCAAGGAGATCTATCATCCGGACTATGTGGCCAAGAGAATGGAGATCGGAGCGGTGCTGGGCGCAGCGCCGCGCAAGGATGTCATTCGCGAGACGTCCGAACCGGGCGATATCATCATCCTGCTCGGTGGGCGTACCGGGCGGGACGGCTGCGGCGGAGCGACCGGTTCCTCCAAGGTGCACACGGAGGCGTCCATAGAGACGTGCGGCGCGGAGGTGCAGAAGGGCAATGCGCCCACGGAGCGGAAGATCCAGAGACTGTTCCGCCGTCCGGAGGTGACCCGTCTGATCCGCAAATGCAATGATTTCGGCGCGGGCGGCGTGTCGGTAGCCATCGGCGAGCTGGCGGACGGGCTGCTCGTCGATCTGGACCGGGTGCCCAAGAAATACGCGGGTCTGGACGGAACCGAGATCGCCATCTCCGAATCGCAGGAGCGGATGGCGGTTGTGGTGGCGCCGGAGCATGTGAAGGAGTTTATGGGCTATGCGTCGGAGGAGAATCTGGAGTCGGTCTGCGTGGCGGAGGTAACGGAGGCTCCGCGTCTGGTTCTGAAATGGAGAGGAAAGGAGATCGTCAACCTCTCCCGCGCGTTCCTGGATACGAACGGAGCTCATCAGGAGACGGCTGTGGCGGTGGACATGCCTTCGGAGAAAGAACGGTATTTTGAGAAGAAAGAGGTCGGCGATGTGCGGGAAGCATGGCTGCGCACTCTGAGCGATCTGAACGTATGTTCTCAAAAGGGACTGGTGGAAATGTTTGACGGCTCCATCGGCGCGGGAAGCGTATTCATGCCCTACGGCGGCAGATACCAGTTGACCGAGACGCAGACGATGGTGGCAAAGCTTCCGGTATTGAAAGGAAAGACGGATACGGTCACGATGATGAGTTACGGCTTTGACCCGTATCTGTCGAGCTGGTCCCCGTATCACGGCGCGGTGTACGCCGTGCTGGAGTCGGTGGCGAAGATCGTGGCGTCAGGAGGAGATTACCGGAAGATTCGTTTTACGTTCCAGGAATATTTCCGCAGGATGACGGAAGATCCGCACCGCTGGAGCCAGCCCTTCGCGGCGCTTCTGGGAGCCTACAGCGCACAGCTCGGCTTCGGGCTGCCGTCCATCGGCGGCAAGGACAGCATGTCCGGCACCTTCAACGACATTGACGTGCCGCCCACGCTGGTCTCTTTCGCGGTGGACATCGCAAGCTGGCGGCATATCATTACGCCGGAGCTCAAAAAGGCGGGCAGCAAACTGATCCTGCTGAAAATCGACAGAGACGGTTACGATCTTCCGGATTATGGACAGGCCATGGATCAGTACGGGAAATTTTTCGAGGATGTCAAGGCAGGGAAGATCGTGTCCGCTTATGCGCTGGGCGGAAAAGGCATCATTGCGGCCGTCAGTAGGATGGCTTTCGGCAACAAGCTGGGCGTGAAGCTGGAGCACAGCCTGGATCCGCGGGACGCGTTTGCGCCGGATTTCGGCAGCATCATCGCGGAGGTCCCGGACGGAAAGGTGGGAGAGCTGTCCGTCGCCTATACGCTGATCGGCGAGGTGACGGAGGACGGATTTTCTTACGGCAGCGTCTCGATCTCCATGGACGAGGCTCTGGAGGCGTGGACCGGGACGCTGGAGAAGGTCTTCCCGACCGTGGCGGTCAAAAACCGGGATCTGCTGGATACGCCGGTCTATCATGCGGACAGCATCTACGTGTGCCGGCATAAAGTGGCGAGGCCGACGGTCTTCATCCCGGTCTTCCCCGGCACGAACTGCGAGTACGACAGCGGGCGGGCTTTTGAGCGTGCGGGCGCGGATGTGGTGACGAAAATTTTCCGCAATCTGAGCGAGAGCGATATCCGGGAGTCCGTGGACGCTTTTGAAAAAGCGATCGGCCAGGCGCAGATCATCATGTTCCCGGGCGGTTTTTCCGCAGGCGACGAGCCGGACGGTTCGGCCAAATTTTTCGCGACGGCCTTTCAGAACGCAAAGATCAAAGAAGCGGTGATGAAGCTTCTGAATGAGAGAGACGGTCTGGCGCTCGGCATCTGCAACGGTTTCCAGGCGCTGGTGAAGCTGGGGCTTCTGCCCCACGGCGAGATCATGGGACAGACGGCGGACTCCCCGACGCTGACCTTTAATACGATCAACCGTCACGTCTCGAGGATGGTCTATACGAAAGTGGTGACCGACAAATCGCCCTGGCTTGCCGGCGCGAAGACCGGGGAGACGTACGTGATTCCGGCTTCCCACGGCGAGGGCCGGTTCGTGGCGCCCAGGGAGTGGATCGACCGGCTGTTTGCGAACGGGCAGGTGGCGACTCAGTATGTGAATCAGGACGGGCAGCCGACGATGGATGAGGAGTGGAACGTGAACGGCTCCTACGCGGCCATCGAGGGAATCACCAGCCCGGACGGACGGATTCTCGGCAAGATGGGGCATTCCGAGCGCATCGGCGAGGCGGTCGCCGTCAACATCTACGGAGAACAGGATATGAAGCTCTTTGAATCGGGAGTGGAATATTTCAGATAACGGTCTGAGACGGTTCCCAGACGCCCCCCGTGTTCGGTTGGGGCGGTCCGGGACAGTCTCAAAATGAGAATAAGTTATTTTACAATGACCTTGTGGAGAGGAAGATACCTCTTTATGAGGTCATTTTTTGAGGATTCATAACCATAGAATTTTTGCATGCTTTAGCTAAAGACGTTGCTGAAATCGTACTATTTCGATATAATAACAGCACAGGGAAAGGAGTGGATTGATGTCGGTTACGGAAACAGAGGATGTTTTTATTACAAAAAATGGCAAGGTAGCGGCAAAGCTGACAAATCCATATCAGGACAGGGTGGAAACTGCAAAATCTTTATTTGGGATTCTTCCCATAGATGCAGATATAGATGGGGAAAAAAGGAGAGGCTTGGTGCAAAATGTAAGCAAAGGTACAAACCAGGATTGATAGAAAGAAAGGATCGATTACGATGGATCATAAACAGGTGAAAGAAATTCTATTTGGTTTAGGAGCGGATTTATGCGGGATTGCGGGTATAGACAGATTTGATGACGCTCCTGAAGGGTACCATCCTGCAGATATCTTACCGACATGTAAAGCGGTTATTTCTTTTGGCTGCAGATTTCCGACAGGAACGCTGCGCTGTAAGTCTCCGGTACCTTATACAAGGGTGAGAAATTCCATTACGTCCAAAATGGACGCAATGGCGCTTGAGTTTTGCGTGGAGATGGAAAAATATCAGATCGTTTGCGTACCGATTCCAACAAACGAAAGCCAATGGGACGAAAAAACGAAACGGTGGCGCTCTCTTATTTCCCAAAAGCACGCGGCTCAGGCGGCGGGTTTGGGGACGATAGGGAGACATTCTTTGCTGATTACACCGGAATTTGGAAGTATGGTCTGGCTGGGAGCGGTTTTGTGCGAACAAGAATTAGAAAGTGACGAGTTAAAAGAGCCTGTTTGTAATCATTGCAACGCCTGCGTAAACATATGTCCGGTAAATGCGTTGGAGCGTTTGGAATTAGAGCAGCAGGCGTGTTGGAATTACGCTTTTGGCGATGATAAAACGATACAAAACTGGGTGATAAGCTGTCATAAATGCAGAGATATTTGCCCTTATCATCTGGGGACAGAAAATTCGTTTATAAAATAACAGGTTTATTCCGGCGGGTTCCGGCTCGAAGAGTTTTCATAACGGGGCTTGACATTCCGCACAAAGGCGCTATAATATGAGAATAATTCTCATATTTGGAGGGGCGTATGGCGCAGTATCAGACCGGCCAGAAACGGATGCTTCTGGCATATATGAAGGCGCACAGTGAGGAGGCGCTGACGATTGAGGAATGGTGCAGGAGGCTGCAGGCGGAACCGGCGCCTGCTTCTGTGCCAGGGAAGAGCACCGTCTACCGGATGATGCCGAGGCTGGTGGAAGAAGGGCTGGTCAGGCGGTTTGTGAAGGAAAACAGCAGAACATTTCTGTATCAGATGGTGTGCGGGGAGCACTGCGACCGCCATCTTCATATGAAATGTTCCGTGTGCGGAAAGCTCTATCATATGGAGGACGAGGACAGCGAGGCCCTCTTCCGGCAGGTTTTGAAAAAGCATCATTTTCAGATGGACGAGGGAAAAACGGTTCTTTTCGGGCAGTGCGAGGGATGCGCCGCAAAGGAGGGCCGGGATGAAGAATAGAGGTTCCGTCCGGAAGAAGCGGACAGTTATGCTGTCTGCCGCGCTGCTGGCTGTGCTGCTGACAGGCTGCGGCCGGCCGGCAGAGGACCCGGCGGGGGAGCGGCTGAAGATAGTCTGTACGATTTTTCCGGAGTACGACTGGGTGAAACAGATTCTCGGAGATACGGCAAAGGAGGCGGAACTGACCCTTCTGATGAAAAACGGCACGGATCTGCACAGCTATCAGCCGACCATATGGGATATGCAGAAGATCGCGGAAGCGGACCTGTTCATCCATGTGGGCGGGGAATCGGATTTCTGGGTCGAAGACGCGCTTGCGAATACGGAGAATCCGCACCGGAAGGTCCTCAATCTGATGGAAATCCTGGAGGATTCCGTGAAAGAAGAGGCGCATATGGAAGGAATGCAGACGGAACGGGGAGGAGACCGCGCGGAAGCATTGTTTCATGAAGGGCTCCATGGAGAAGACAAAGAGAGCGGACGTGAAGAACTCCATGGAGAAGAAAAAGGAAGCGGACACGAAGCGCACGCGGAAGGAGAAGCGGAGTACGACGAACATGTGTGGCTGTCGCTTGGGAACGCGCAGGAAGTCTGCCGTGCGGTGACGGAAGTGTTGGGCGATTTGAGGACGCAGGAGCGGACGGTCTACGAGCAGAACTGCAGGGAGTACTGCGAGAAGCTTCAGGCGCTTGACGGCGCGTACCGGCAGGCAGTGGGACAGGCGCAGGAGCCAGTGCTGCTGTTCGGGGATCGTTTTCCGTTCCGCTATCTGGCGGATGACTATGGAATCACCTGCTACGCGGCATTTTCCGGCTGTTCGGCGGAGACGGAAGCGGGTTTTTCAACGATTACGTTTCTGGCGGAGAAGGCGGGAGAACTGCGCCTGCCCGCGGTTCTTGCAATCGACGGTTCCGACGGAAGAATTGCCGGGACGATTGCCGGAAATACCGACACGGGAGATCAGAAAGTGCTGGTGCTGGATTCCATGCAGTCCGTGAGCGGCAGGCAGATCGAAGCGGGAGAAAATTATCTCTCCGTCATGGAACGCAATCTGGAAATATTAAAAGAAGCGCTGGCAGTTCGGGGAGGTGTGTGAGATGGCGCAGCTTGTGTGCAGAGACGTGACGCTTGGGTACGAGGGAAAAGCGGTCGTGCGGCATCTGGATTTTGAAGTCAATCAGGGGGACTATCTGTGCATTGTCGGAGAAAACGGTTCCGGCAAGAGTACGCTGATCAAAGCGCTGCTGCGGCTGAAAAAGCCCATGTCCGGGGAGATTTGCATGGGAGACGGGCTGGAGGCGGACGGAATCGGCTATCTGCCCCAGCAGACGGCGGTGCAGAGAGATTTTCCGGCGTCGGTGCGGGAGATCGTTCTGTCCGGATGTCTGGGAAGAACCGGTTTTCGGCCGTTTTACGGAAAAAAAGAGAAGGAGACAGCCCGGCTGCAGATGGAGCGGCTCGGAATCGCGCAGCTTGCAGGGCGCTGCTACCGGGAGCTTTCCGGCGGGCAGCAGCAGAGAGTACTGCTGGCAAGGGCGCTGTGCGCGACCGGTTCGATGCTGCTTCTGGATGAGCCTGCGGCGGGGCTGGATCCGCTGGCGATTCAGGAGATGTATGACATTCTGAAAGATCTGAACCGGAAGGAAAAGATTACCATCATTATGGTATCCCACGATATTCAGGCGGCGGCCGCCTGTGCAAGCCACATTCTTCATGTCGGCGAGGAACCGCTGTTTTTCGGAACGAAAGAAAACTATGTACAGAGCGGGGTGGGGAGCTCCTATCTGACGGCGACGGGAGGCGGAAACGATGTCTGAGATGCTGAAGCTGTATTTTGGTTATCCTTTTGTACGGTATGCGATGATTGTAGGCGTACTGATCGCTTTATCTTCGTCGCTTTTGGGCGTGTCGCTGGTACTGAAACGTTTTTCCTTCATCGGAGACGGACTTTCCCATGTGGCGTTCGGCGCCATGGCCCTGGCGACGGTGCTGGACGTGGGAAATGATATGGCCGTTGTTCTGCCGGTCACGGTGCTCTGCGCCGTCTGGCTCCTGGATGCCGGGCAGAATGCGAGACTGAGGGGAGACGCGGCCATTGCCGTGATCTCTACGGGAGCGCTGGCGCTCGGCTATCTGTTTTTGAATCTTTTTTCAAAATCGGGGAATCTGACCGGAGACGTATGCAGCACACTGTTCGGTTCCACGGCGATTCTGACGCTTTCGATCGCTGATGTCAGGCTCTGTATCGCGGTGTCGGTGCTGGTGCTTCTGCTGTTCACGGTATGCTATCACCGGATTTTCGCGGTAACCTTTGACGAAACCTTTGCCCAGGCCACGGGGATGAATGTGAAGCGGTATCATCTGCTGATTGCGGTTGTGACGGCCTCGGTGATTGTGCTGGCCATGAAGCTGGTGGGCTCTCTGCTGATCTCCGCGCTGATCATCTTTCCGGCGCTTTCCGCCATGCGGCTCTTCCGAAGCTTTCTGGGCGTGACCGTGGCGTCGGCGGTGCTGTCCGTGTTCGGCGCGGCGACCGGGCTTCTGCTGTCCATCTTTGCGTCTACGCCGGTGGGGGCGACGATCGTGTGTGTGGACCTCGTCCTCTTCGCGGTCTGCAGTCTGGCGGAAATCTGCAGGGGACATTAAAAAACAGCGGCAGAATCCGGTATCTCTGAACAGGGAAGCCGCTGTACAAAAATGGTACAGGCCGCCGGGAGCGGCTCCGCGGCATGCGGTCCGTCCTGACGGCCTGTTCCGGAGCTTTTCCTTAATAGTTTTCCGCGCTTATCTCAAAATAAGCCTGTGGATGCGCGCAGGCCGGGCACACTTCAGGCGCGGCGGTTCCTACGACAATGTGTCCGCAGTTGCGGCATTCCCATACCTTGACCTCGCTTCTGGCAAATACCTCCGCCGTCTCCACATTGTTGAGAAGCGCGCGGTAGCGTTCTTCGTGGTGTTTTTCAATCGCCGCCACCATGCGGAACTTTTCCGCCAGTTCCGGAAAACCTTCTTCCATCGCGGTTTTTGCAAAGCCCTCATACATATCGGTCCACTCATAATTTTCCCCTTCGGCCGCAGCGCTCAGATTTGCCGCGGTATCGCCGATGCCGTTCAGCTCTTTGAACCACATCTTGGCGTGTTCTTTCTCGTTGTCCGCAGTTTTAAGAAAGAGGGACGCGATCTGCTCGAAGCCCTGTTTTTTGGCGGCGGAAGCAAAATAAGTGTATTTGTTCCTTGCCTGCGATTCACCGGCAAATGCCGTCTGCAGATTTTTCTCGGTCTGTGTTCCTGTGTACTTGTTGCCCATGTTCCGATCCTCCGTTTTCTGATTGAATAATGTGAATATGTTGATGATACCTTTGCAGAATCCCAGGCGGAATACTTCCTGTGAGATGCTCAATGATGCTATTATACATGTTTTAACGCCGTATCTCAAGCGGGTTTTGTCTGATTTGTCTAAAGCGATTTGTCTAAAGCAGGAAGGGAGGCGGTCATACGGATGATCTTATTCAGAATCTAAAGGATTCGACAATTTTTGAGTATGTTCGGATTGTGGGGGCGGTCTTTTTCTGGTATACTTTGTGGAAGGAGGAAGTTATTCAGAGTTACGGAGAGGAAGTGGAGAAAATGGATCTGACTAAATTTAGATGGACGAGGGAGCCGGAAAGTTACAAGGTGGGCCATGATACGGTAGAGATTGTTACAAAACCCTATACGGATTTATGGCAGAGAACCTATTATCATTTTCAAAATGATAACGCGCCTTTTTTCCAGATGGAGACAGAAGAAAAGTATTTCAGCTTTATTGTAAAAACTGAATTTGAGGAAAGCCATCACAGATTTGACCAGTGTGGAATTGTAATGTATCTGGATAGTGAAAACTGGCTGAAAGGTTCCATCGAGTACGAAAATGATGAATACCAGCATTTGGGGAGTGTAGTTACAAACAATGGATATTCTGATTGGGCGACAACGGTTATAGACGCTTCGGTGAAGTCTATGTGGTATCGTTTCAGCCGGAGGGAGGATGATTATTGCATTGAGTGTTCAACTGATGGAGTAACATTCAGCCAAATGCGTATTTGCCATATGTATAGTGGAAAGGGGAAAATACGGTTCGGCATCTATGCCTGCTCGCCGGAGGAATCTTCATTTAGGGCGGTATTTTCTGATATGAGTATATTGGATTGCCAATGGAAAGCGCATGATGGGCAGCAGCCGGATCAGGCCTGCTGATGGGGGTGGAAAAAACAGGATCTGCATATGAGGGTTGAACGATATTTGTCTGATGAGGATGGGATACCGGAGGCGGACAGCCATTTTATAAAAGAGTAAGTTCAAAACATAATTTATACGAGGCATCGGTTGGAAATGTCCGGTGCTTTTTTTATGCCTGCGGCTCGGATGCGTCCGGGGGTTTGAACAGTAACAGCAAATCCCGGGAATCATATCATGAGGAAACAGTTGCCGGATTCTCCAAAAAAGGGTATACTGAAACCGTATTTTTATGGTAATACATTCAGAGGAGTTAAGACAGCATGAGGATCATAAGAAAAATATACTGCAGAACATTCCAGACGGTCTTCCGGGCCGCGCTTCCGATTCTGCCTTACCGCAATCCGAAGATCATCCCCTCCGTGGCGGGGATTGCGGACGTGTGCCGCAGGAAGGGGATCCGTTCCGTCATGATCGTGACGGACGGGGGCATCCGGGCGCTCGGCCTGACCGATTTTCTGGAGAAAACGCTGGCGGAGGCGGAAATTTCTTTCTGCGTCTATGACGGGACGGTGGCGAATCCGACGATTCAGAACGTGGAAGAGGCCAGGGAACTGTATCTGGAGCATAAGGCGGAGGCGATTATTGCTTTCGGCGGCGGCTCTTCCATGGACTGCGCCAAGGCGGCAGGCGCGAGGATCGTCAAGCCCCGGCAGAGCATCCGCAGAATGAAAGGACTTTTGAAGGTGCACAAAAGGCTTCCGCTGCTGATCGCGGTGCCTACCACGGCGGGGACGGGCAGCGAGACGACGCTGGCGGCGGTGATCACGGACAGCGAGAAGCATCATAAATATCCGATCAATGACTTCAGCCTGATTCCCCGCTATGCGGTACTCGACTATCATGAGACGACGGGACTTCCCAAAAGCATCACCGCGACCACGGGGATGGACGCCTTGACGCATGCGGTGGAAGCCTACATCGGCAATTCCACCACCAAAGAAACCCGGCTGATGGCGGAGGAAGCGGTTCACCTGATCTATCAGTATCTGAAGGCCGCTTACGACAACGGGCAGGATAAGGAGGCGCGCAGCGGGATGCAGAAAGCCGCGTACTGTGCGGGCGTCGCTTTCACAAAGTCCTATGTGGGATATATTCATGCCGTCGCCCATTCGCTGGGAGGGCAGTACGGGATTCCTCACGGCCTTGCCAATGCGGTCATTCTGCCTGTCGTACTCCGCATGTACGGCCCGGCCTGCGAGAAGAAGCTGGCAAGACTGGCGAAGAACGCCGGCGTCGTGGACCGGAAGATGGGAGAGAAAGAAGCCGCCGCCTGTTTTATCGACTGGATTCAGCAGATGAACGATTCCATGGAGATCCCGCGGTATTTTCCGGAAATTCAGGAGGAGGATATTCCGACGATGGCAGGGTATGCGGATAAAGAGGGCAATCCGCTCTATCCGGTTCCGGTGCTGATGAACCGGAAGGAGCTGGAACAGATTTATTATAAAGTGAAAGGAAGGTAGCCGATGGAGATTCGGGCATTGACGGACAGGCAGAGGCGTTTTTTTGACACGGGGAAAACCTTTGCCCTGTCGTACCGGCTGCAGGCGCTGACGGCTCTGGAGCGGGCGGTTGTCGGATATGAACAGAGACTTTCGGAGGCGCTGCGGTCGGATTTGGGCAAATCCAGAGCGGAATCGTACATGTGCGAGATCGGGCTTACGCTGTCGGAGCTGCGCTATATGAAGCGGCACATGCGCTCCTTTGACCGCAGACGGCCGGTCAGGACTCCGCTGGCGCAGTTTTCGGCCAAAAGCTATACGGTGCGGGAGCCTTACGGCGTCGTGCTTGTCATGTCTCCGTGGAATTATCCGGTGCTGCTGACGCTCGAACCTCTGATCGGCGCGCTGGCGGCCGGCAACTGCTGCGTGGTGAAACCTTCGGCCTATGCGCCGGAGACGTCCCGCGTGCTGGCGCAGATGCTGCGGGAATGCTTTCCGGAAGAATATGTGGCGGTGGTAGAGGGCGGAAGACGCGAGAATCAGGAACTTCTGGCGCAGCAGTTTGACTGCATCTTCTTTACGGGCGGCGTGCAGACGGGCAGGATGGTCATGGAGAAGGCGGCTGCGCACCTGACGCCGGTGACGCTGGAGTTGGGCGGCAAGAGTCCCTGCATCGTGGATCATACGGCGGATCTGCGGCTTGCGGCCCGCAGGCTCGTCTTCGGCAAATATTTAAACTGCGGTCAGACCTGCGTGGCTCCGGACTATGTGCTGGCGGAGCGGCAGATTAAAGAAGAGCTGGTAGAACGGATCAAAAAGGAGATTGCGGCGCAGTATGGAGAACATCCGCTTGCCGGTCCTTCCTACGGAAAAATTGTCAATCGGAAGCATTTTGAGCGGCTCCTCGGCCTGATCGACCGCGAAAAGCTGGTATACGGAGGCGAAAGCAATCCGGATACGCTTCAGATCGAGCCGACGGTGCTGGACGGCGTGACGGAGAAGGACGCCGTCATGCAGGAGGAAATCTTCGGTCCGGTGCTGCCGGTTTTGACGGTTGATTCCGTGGAAGAAGCGTATCGGTTCGTGAAAGCGCGTCCAAAGCCGCTTGCGCTGTATCTGTTTACCTCCGATAAGAAGACGGAGGAGCGTTTTATAAAAAGGCTTTCCTTCGGGGGCGGCTGCGTGAACGATACGGTCATTCATCTGGCCACTTCCGAGATGGGGTTCGGGGGCGTGGGAGCGAGCGGCATGGGTTCCTATCACGGCAGAAAAAGCTTTGAGACGTTCAGCCATGAGAAAAGCATCGTCAGGAAACACACCTGGCTGGATCTGCCTATGCGCTATCAGCCGTACAACGGGCTGAAGGAGAAGCTGGTGCGGATGTTTGTCCGGTAGAGGAACACAAAATGGGGAAGGATGGGCTGTATGGAAAGTGCCCGGAACGGGAAAACTATGAAGCAGGCGGCGAAACGATTTATTGAAAATCCGGATCTGACCAAAGAGGGTTTTGAAGAACTGATCCGGTGCGCGGACGATCCGGAGACCGTAAACGCGCTGACGGAAGAAGCGGTGCGGATCCGCAGAAAATATTACGGCGACAAGGTTTATACAAGGGGCCTGATCGAGTTTACAAATTACTGTAAAAACAACTGTTATTACTGCGGGATCCGCAGAGGGAATCTCCGTGCGTGCAGATACCGCCTGACCGGGGAAGAGATTCTGGACTGCTGCGCCGAAGGATACCGGCTGGGCTTCCGCACCTTCGTCCTTCAGGGCGGAGAGGACCGGTGGTTCACGGACGAACGCATGGCGGACATCATCCGGGCGATCCGGAAGAAATATCCGGACTGCGCGATCACGCTCTCCATTGGCGAGCGTTCTTATGAAAGCTACCGGCTGTTTCGGGAAGCGGGGGCGGACCGGTATCTGCTGCGGCATGAGACGGCCAATGAGGAGCATTACGGGAAGCTTCACCCGGCGGATATGAGTCTGGCGGTGCGCAAGCTGTGCCTCTACGATCTGAAGCTTCTGGGGTATCAGGTGGGAGCGGGCTTTATGGTAGGTTCGCCCGGGCAGACGACCGGATGTCTGGCGGAGGATCTCGTTTTTTTGAAGGAATTGAAGCCGCATATGGTGGGGATCGGTCCATTTATCCCTCATCATGACACGGCGTTTGCCGGGGAGAAGGCGGGCAGCGTGGAGCTGACCTTGTTTCTGCTGTCCGTGATCCGCATTCTGCTGCCGGAGGTTCTGCTGCCGGCGACGACGGCGCTGGGCACGCTGGATCCGCAAGGGCGGGAGAAGGGACTGGCGGCGGGGGCCAACGTGGTCATGCCGAATCTGTCTCCGCTGAAGAACCGGAAGCAGTACGAACTGTATGACAATAAGATCTGCACCGGAGAGGAGGCCGCGGAGTGCATAGGCGACCTGGAGAGAAGGGTCGCGGGTGTGGGCTACCGTCTGGTGAGCGAGCGGGGAGACGCCTGTTCGCCGGCGCGCTGATTGGCGGCCTGCCGCGGACGGCAGGAGGAAGAGATGGAGGAAGACGGATATGAAATTTACCTATCCTGCGATTATCAGAGAGACGGAGAAGGGAACCTTCCGGGCGGTATTTCCGGATCTGGAATGCTGTCAGGCGGAGGGTGATACGCTGGAGGAGGCGGTGGATCTTGCCAATGAGGCGGCTTACGACTGGCTCAGCCTGGAGCTTTCCGAGGACGACGGGCAGCTTCCGGCGGTTACGGATGTGAGAGATATCCGCCTCTCTCCGGGAGAGACGGTCCGCAATATCTGCGTGAACGTCCGCTTTACGGACGGGTGGGATGAGTAGGAGGAAGTGTTCTTATAAGGCAGGCTGTCTGCTGGACTGACAAATGAGGATGGACGGCAGCCCCGTCCATTCGACAGCAGTTCGCCTGTATAAAAGATATATTACCGGAAATTCTGCTAAAAATACATATGCCATATCGTTTTAAGGTATCTTATGACAGAGGTGTAAGGTACATGTACAGGCATATCAGAGATTTGCGGGAAGATCATGATTTAAAACAGAGGGAAGTGGCGGTATATCTTGGATGCAGTCAGAGGTCCTACAGCGATTATGAAAATGGAAAGACGCGTGTTCCCCCGGATATTCTGATTGAACTGTCCCGGTTATACGGAACGAGTGTAGATTATCTGCTGGATTTGACAGATGTGAAGACACCTTACCCGAGAAGCAGGGAAAAATAAAACGTGCATCCGGTGATTTTTTGAATTTTTAAAATTTAATAAAGTGATATAGAAATAAGTAGCAGAATATGTGGTCAAAATATTATTGCTACCGCAGGAACAAACGAAGGGGATCTGCAAAATGCATCTCTGTTTTCGGGGGCGGCGTTCGTGTGGAATGGAACGGACATAAAATCAATTTTATGTCCATTCCGGTTTGCACAGCGTTGCAGGTTGTGAAGACAGGAACAATTTTGCGATGCCTTTTTTGATGTTTGGATATTAAAGGCAGTTTATAAGATTTCTTGAGAATCTTTCTTGTATTCCATAATATCTTCTACACGACAGTCAAGTATTTCACACAAAATATTAATTGTATATGAGCTGATGTTCCGGTTATGCCGGAGTCTGGTGAGTTGCGAGGTGCTCATTCCATACGTAGTGATCAGCTTATACTGCGTCACATTTTTAGCTTCCATTGTTTTCCATAAACGGTCAAATACAATCATAAAGTAAAGCGAAAAATATAGTGTAAATCCATAGATTTTCTGTTATAATAAAAACACAGTCTGATGTGGATCTACAGATTGAAAGGCGGTGGGATAAATGACAGGGGAAAAGCTGCCACAGGATATCAGAACAGTAGAGCAGATCATTGATGATATGGATTTATTTGACGATGATCTGATGTCTATGGTTTTTGATAGAAATATAGAGGCTACAGAACTTTTGCTGAAGATTATTTTGAAAAGGGACGATATTACAGTATTAAGCGTTGTCGGGCAGCGGGAATTTCAGAATCCTGTTGTTGGCGGCAGAAATATCCGTTTGGATATTCTGGCGCAGGATAGTACAGGGAAGCATTACAATATT
Organism: uncultured Lachnospiraceae bacterium; assembly: GCA_910587765.1. Taxonomy (GTDB): domain Bacteria; phylum Bacillota; class Clostridia; order Lachnospirales; family Lachnospiraceae; genus Hominiventricola. Next base: position 20,284 of record CAJUNR010000035.1, on the reverse strand, counting down.
GAGGTACAGAAAAAACCGAAGGGTGCGCATATACGGCGCGCGAGGTTTCACAGCAGTATGATGGATTCCCGGATGCTGAAAGAGGGACAGAAATTTTCAGAACTTCCGGATTCCTATATGGTGTTTATAACACAGACAGATATCTTTGGGTATGGGATACCAATTTATACGATAAACCGCCATTTCGAGGAAATTGATGATGCATTTGATGATGGTTCCCATATTGTATATGTGAATGGCAGTTATAAAGGTGATGATGCTGTCGGTAAATTGATGCATGATTTTGGCTGTAAGAACTCAAAAGATATTTACTATCTGGAATTGGCAAGGGCTGTGAAACATTTTAAAGAGGAAGAAGGAGGCCGGAAGATTATGTGTGAAGCGGTTGAGAGATATGGCGATAAAAGAGCGGAAAATGCGAGATTAGACAACCTGCTTGATTCAATAAAAAAGATAATGACTAATTTGAAAATTGGGGCTGAGCAGGCAATGAATGTACTTGAAGTTAATGAAAGTGACAGGGAAATACTGCAGAAACGATTGTGATCACATAGCGGCTTTCCATTTCCACATCGCCAGTTCCTTCGAGATCTCATCATCCCACAGAGACAGGTTCAAATCAACTGTTAAATTTCTTAAAACAAAATCTCGTCAAGCTCATCCATTTTTTCGTAAATATCAAATCCACAGTTGTAAGAGTGATACTCGTACATGCCATTTTAATTTTATCTGTTGTCTGCGGCCAACGCGCTCTGAAAGCCCCGCTCTTCTCCTTGACATGCCGGATTCTCTGCCATATACTGGTACAAGTATGTACGACAGATACGGAACCTGAAACAGGAGGAAATATCGTGGCAGATATCAAAAAAGAGATCGAAAAAAGACGGACGTTTGCAATCATCTCGCACCCGGATGCGGGCAAGACGACTCTGACGGAAAAGTTCTTATTATATGGAGGCGCCATCAATCTGGCCGGCTCGGTCAAGGGAAAAGCGACCGCCAGACATGCGGTGTCGGACTGGATGGAGATCGAGAAGGAGAGAGGAATCTCCGTCACCTCCTCCGTGCTCCAGTTTAATTATGATAATTACTGTATCAATATTCTGGATACCCCGGGGCATCAGGATTTCTCGGAGGATACTTACCGGACGCTGATGGCGGCGGATTCGGCCGTTATGGTCATCGACGGCTCCAAGGGCGTGGAGGCACAGACCAGAAAGCTGTTCAAAGTGTGCGTGATGCGCCATATTCCGATTTTCACCTTTATTAACAAGATGGACCGGGATGCCATGGACACCTTTGAACTGCTGGACGATATTGAGAAAGAGCTGGGGATCGCCACCTGTCCCGTCAACTGGCCCATCGGGTCCGGGAAAGAATTTAAAGGAGTCTATGACCGGGCGGGGGAGAAGATTCATGTATTCTCCGACACGGAAAAGGGGACGAAGGAAGGCGCGGATCAGGTGCTGTCCCTGGAAGAGGCAGACGGAGTGCTTCTGGAAGGGCAGAAGGAAAAGCTTCTGGAAGAGATTGATCTGCTGGACGGCGCCAGCGCGGAGTTTGATCAGGAACTGGTGGACAGAGGAGAACTGTCCCCGGTCTTCTTCGGTTCGGCGCTGACCAACTTCGGAGTGGAAATTTTTCTGAAGCATTTTCTGCAGATGACGAGTTCTCCGCTCCCGCGAAAAGCGGATACGGGCCTCATCGATCCGATGGAGGAAGGCTTCTCCGGCTTTATCTTCAAGATTCAGGCCAATATGAACAAAGCGCACCGTGACCGGATCGCCTTTATGCGCATCTGTTCCGGGAAGTTTGACGCGGGCATGGAAGTGCTGCATGTGCAGGAGAATAAGAAGATCCGCCTGTCCCAGCCCCAGCAGATGATGGCGCAGGACCGCAAGATCGTGGAGGAGGCGTATGCCGGCGATATTATCGGCCTCTTTGATCCGGGAATCTTCTCCATAGGAGATACCGTCTGCCTGCCGGGCAGGAGGCTGCAATATGAAGGCATCCCTACTTTCGCTCCGGAACATTTCGCGAGGGTCCGCCAGATGGATACCATGAAGCGCAAACAGTTTGTCAAAGGAATTGAACAGATTGCCCAGGAGGGTGCGATTCAGATTTTTCAGGAGTACAATACGGGTATGGAGGAGATCATCGTGGGAGTGGTCGGCGTTCTGCAGTTTGATGTTCTGAAATATCGTCTGAATCATGAGTATAATGTAGAGATTCGTCTGGAAAACTTACCATATGAGCATATTCGATGGATTGAAAATGAGGAGATTGACATGGACAGGATCAGCGGAACTTCCGATATGAAGAAAATCCGGGATCTGAAAGGACGTCCGCTGCTTCTGTGGATCAACAGTTGGAGCATCGGCATGACGCTGGAACGCAACGAGGGGCTGATACTCAGCGAATTTGGCCGGTAAACTTACTTTTTCTATCCGCCACCCGGACGCACGACGCGGGCAGATCATCCTTCCAGACCCCGCTCGCGCTTAATGAAGGGACGTAGCGGTATTTATGCCCTTTGGGTACTAAGGCGCGAAAAGACCGCGCCTAAGGACCGACGCCCTTCAATGGGTCTTTCAGGAAGATCTGCCCACGCCGTGCTGAGTACCGGTATGTGTGGATGGGAGCCGGTAAATTTCCCCTTTTCAAAAAGTGGAAGTTTTGTTATACTATAAGCAATTATCAAGCGGAGCCGAAATCAGCGGAAGTCCGGAGAGGAATCCGGCCCCGGGGAGCGGGGAAGGCTGTCGCGGAACGGTTATCAGGAGGTATTGGGATGGAAAAGCTTGACAGAGCGACGCATGTACTCCAGGTGGACGGACATATGGGGGAAGTGCAGATCGCGGATGAAGTCGTGGCGATCATTGCGGGTATGGCGGCGACGGAAGTAAAAGGCGTCGCGTCCATGGCGGGAAATATCAAGAATGAACTGGTGGCGAAGATGGGGATGAAGAATCTCTCCAAAGGAGTCAGGGTGGAAGTGACGGATACGGATGTCAGGGTTGATCTGACCCTGAATCTGATTTTTGAGGCGAACATTCTGGAGATCTCCGGAAAAGTACAGGAAAAAGTAAAATCAGCCATCGAGAGTATGACGGGCATGAAGGTATCCGTGGTAAATGTACGTGTTGCCGGTGTGGTGCTGGAGTGACAGAGAAGGACCTTGCTGCCTGCACAAGTGAAAGAGGAGCTGCCGCGCGAAGCAGTTCCCGGTGCACCGGGAGCCGTCTGTTCAGCGGCGGCTCTTTTCCTGTTCACACGGGCGGCCGGCGCCGCACTGCGGCAAAGGGGGGCTTCTGCCGGGAAGAACGTTTGCGACGGTACGTTGCGGCAGGGTTCTGTAATGGAGGGAAGAATGAAAAGAAGAGAACAAAGAGAGTGCATCTTTCAGCTCCTTTTTCGTGTAGAATTTAACGGACAGGAAGAGATGCCGGAGCAGGCGGAGATGTTTATGGAAGACGTGAGACAGGAGCACACGCCACGGGAACAGGACGAGGCCTATATCCTGGATAAATACGCGAAGATTGTGGAAAAACTCCCCCGGCTCGATCAGATGCTGGAGGAAGTTTCCGAGGGCTGGAAGCTTACGCGTATGGGCAAGGTGGAGCTGACCATTCTCCGGCTGGCGGTTTATGAGATGTTTTTCGATGAGGACATCCCGGAGAAGGTGGCGATCAATGAGGCGGTGGAGCTCTCGAAAAAGTTCGGAGGAGACGAGGCGCCGGGCTTTGTGAACGGAGTGCTGGCAAAGCTGGCGAAGAAATAGAGAAGATGGCAAAGAATGTATATTCCGTCCGGCAGGTCAACGCGTACATCAAAAACATGTTCGTGCAGGATTTTATGCTGAACCGGATCTATGTAAAAGGAGAAATTTCCAATTGTAAATACCATACGTCCGGGCACATTTATTTCTCCCTGAAGGACGAGTCCGGAGCGATTGCCTGCGTGATGTTCGCCGGAGACCGGCGGGGGCTGGGATTCCGGATGCGGGAGGGGCAGAAGGTCATCGTCCTCGGCAGCGTCAGCGTCTATGAACGGGACGGGAGATATCAGCTCTACGCGAAGGAGATTGTGCCGGACGGGGAAGGCGTCCTCTACCAGAGGTATGTGCAGTTAAAACGGGAGCTGGAAGAGATGGGGATGTTTTCCCCGGAATACAAGCAGCCGATACCGGTGTACAGCCGGACCGTCGGCATCGTCACGGCGCCGACCGGAGCGGCGATCCGTGACATCATGAACGTTGCCCGCAGGCGGAACCCGTATGTACAGCTCATTCTGTACCCGGCGCTGGTACAGGGAGAGCAGGCGGCGCCCAGCATCGTGAAAGGGATCCAGGTACTGGACGCTTACGGGGTGGATGTGATGATCGTCGGCCGCGGCGGCGGTTCGATCGAGGATCTGTGGGCGTTCAATGAGGAAACGGTTGCAAGGGCGATCTTTGAATGCCGTACGCCGGTGATCTCGGCCGTGGGGCATGAGACGGATACGACGATCGCGGATTACACGGCGGATCTGCGGGCGCCGACGCCGTCGGCGGCGGCAGAGCTGGCGGTTGCGGACTACCGGCAGCTTCGCGGCGGTATGGAACTGTTCGCCGGCCAACTGGCGGACCGTCTGGAACAGAAGATCCGCCTGTACAGACAGAGACTCGAGCAGAAAAAGCTGCGCCTCATGCACGTCAGTCCCGAGTATCAATTGAATCAGAAGAAACAGTATCTGTCGGAGCTTACAGACCGTTTCGCGCAGGAGATGGAAAAGAAGCTGACCGGGCGCAGGCACCGGCTGCAGCTTTGCGCCGGACGGCTGGACGGGCTCTCTCCGCTTAAAAAGCTGCAGCAGGGATATTCCTACACAGAACTTTCCGATCACAGGCCTTTGAGGAGCATCGCCCAGGTACGGCAGGGAGAACGGCTGCTGATTCATGTGACGGACGGAAAGATAGAGGCGCAGGTGCAGGGGACAGAAGCGGTGCAGGGGCGTGTTCCCGGTCCGTCGGTCTGCGCGGATACGAAATCATAGCAGGAGAAAGCATGGCAGAAGAGGTTAGAGAAAACAAGGAAGAGTTCCGTCTGGAGGAAGGACTGGAGAAGATCGAAGCGCTCCTGGAGAAGCTGAGCGATCAGGAAGTGTCTCTGGAAGAATCGTTTCGGCTGTATCAGGAGGGCATGGAACTGCTGAAGCAGTGCAGCGCCCGGATCGACCATGTGGAAAAACAAATGCTCCAGATCGACGAGGAGGGACAGACTCATGAATTTTTCTGAAGAATTAAAAAAACGGACCGGAGAGACCGAGGAGATCATCGAGGGTTTTCTCCCGCCGGAGGAAGGGCGTCAGAGCCTGATTATGGAGGCGATGAACTACAGCGTTCTGGCCGGAGGCAAGAGGCTGCGGCCGCTGCTCATGTATGAGACGTACCGGATGTTCGGCGGCGCCGGGGAGACGGTCTACCGGTTCATGGCCGCCATGGAGATGATCCACACGTATTCTCTGGTGCATGACGATCTGCCGGCGATGGACGATGACAGATACCGCAGAGGAAAGCTGACCACGCATGCCAGATACGGGCATGCCATGGGGATTCTGGCGGGAGACGGACTTTTGAATTTCGCGTTTGAGACGGCAGCCTCGGCTTTTGACTGCGCGGACGGGGAAGAGGAGCTACGCCGGGCGGCGAAAGCGCTGCAGATACTTGCCCGGAAAGCAGGCGTCTACGGGATGATCGGCGGACAGGCAGTGGATGTGCAGGAGACCGGAAGAGCCGTCGATGAGGAAACGCTGCTGTTTATTTATGAACTCAAGACCGGTGCGCTTCTGGAGGCGTCGATGATGATCGGCGCGGTATTGGCGGGAGCGGACGACGGGGAAGTGGAGCTGCTGGAACAGATCGCGTCCGACGTGGGAACGGCTTTTCAGATTCGGGACGATATTCTGGATGTGACCGGCACTCTGGAGACGCTCGGGAAACCGGCCAACAGCGACGACCGGAACGAGAAGACGACGTATGTGACGTTAAAAGGACTAGAGAAGGCTTCGGAGGAGGTAGAACGGATCTCGGAGAGGGCGCTTGCAGGACTGCGTTCCCTTTCCTGTAAGAACGAATTTTTGCTGGAACTGATAAAGGCTTTGATTTACAGAGAAAAGTAGAGGATACGGATCATGGCACTGGAAAAGATCAATCAGGTCAATGACATTAAACAGATACCGCCGGAGGAATACGAGCAGCTTGCCGGTGAGATTCGGGAGTTTCTGATTGAGAAGATCAGCCGGACCGGCGGGCATCTGGCTTCCAATCTGGGCGTGGTGGAGCTGACCATGGCGCTGCATCTGTCTTTTGAACTCCCCAGGGACAAAGTAGTGTGGGACGTAGGACATCAGGCCTATACGCACAAGCTTTTGACCGGCAGAAAATCTGGTTTTGATGGGCTGCGCAAATACGGGGGCATGAGTGGTTTTCCCAAGCGCAAGGAAAGCGAGTGCGACTGTTTTGACACCGGGCACAGCTCCACTTCCATATCGGCGGGGATCGGACTGGTGGCGGCCAGGGATCTTCTCGGCGCCGACGAGTACGTCGTCTCCGTCATCGGCGACGGCGCGCTGACCGGGGGCATGGCGTATGAGGCCCTGAACAACGCTTCCCGCCTCACGAAAAATTTCATTATTATTCTGAATGACAACAATATGTCCATCGCGGAGAACGTGGGGGGCATGTCGGAATATCTGAATGGTCTCAGGACCAACGAAGTCTATACAAATTTCAAGAGCGGGGTGGAACAGTCTCTGAACCGTCTCCCCGGCGGCGCTCATCTGGCGAATCAGCTCAAGAAGACCAAAAGCGGCATCAAGCAGCTTCTGATTCCGGGAATGCTCTTTGAGAACATGGGCATTACTTATCTGGGACCGGTCGACGGACACGATATCCCCAGGCTTCTGGACGTCCTGCGCAAGGCGAAGCGCGTCAAAGGGGCGGTGCTGATACATGTCCTGACGAAAAAAGGGAAAGGCTACGCCCCTGCGGAGCGTCATCCGGCAAGATTCCACGGGGCGGAGCCCTTCGAGATCGAGACCGGTCTTCCAAAGAAGAAACGCAGGAAGGCCAACTATCAGGATGTATTTTCCACCTGTATGGTGAAACTCGGGCAGCGCAACGAGCATGTGGTGGCAATCACGGCCGCCATGCCGGACGGAACAGGCCTGAAACGCTTTAAAAACATGTACCCGGAGCGTTTTTTCGACGTGGGCATCGCGGAGGAACACGCGGTTACGTTTGCGGCCGGACTGGCGGCGGGGGGCTTGAAACCGATTTTCGCGGTGTACTCCTCGTTTCTGCAGCGGGCGTACGATCAGGTGCTGCACGATGTCTGTATTCAGAATTTGCCGGTGGTGTTTGCCATCGACCGGGCCGGACTGGTGGGAAGCGACGGAGAGACACATCAGGGGATTTTTGACCTGTCTTATCTGTCCGCGATCCCGAACATGCATATTATGGCGCCCAAAAACAAATGGGAGCTGTCCGACATGCTGAAATTTGCGGTGGGCTTCGACGGCCCCATCGCGCTGCGCTATCCGCGGGGAGAGGCGTACGACGGGCTGAAGGAATTTCGCAGCCCGATTGTCTACGGGAAGAGCGAAGTGCTCTACGAAGAGGAGGATATCGCGCTTCTGGCAGTGGGCAGCATGGTGAAAACGGCCGAGGAAGTGCGCCGGCGGTTAAAGGAGATCGGATACAGTTGTACGCTTGTGAACGCCAGATTTGTCAAGCCCATTGACACGGAGATGGTGCGGATGCTCGCCGGGGAGCACCGGCTTCTTGTGACAATGGAGGAGAATGTGGAGTGCGGCGGCTACGGCGAGAAGGTCCTTGGCGCTGCGGCGGCGCTGCGGCTTCCGGTGCAGGTGCTCAAGATTGCCATTCCGGACGAGTATGTGGAGCATGGCAATGTGGAAGCGCTCTATGAAGAAGTGGGCATTGACGCGGAATCCGTGACAAAACGGATTATTGAAAAATACATCACCGCAGGTCGGAGATCCGGTGAGCAGGTAAGGACAGAATGATGAAGACAAGGCTGGATGTTCTGATGGTGAAGCGCGGGCTGTGCGAGTCCAGGGAAAAGGCCAGAGCGGTTATCATGTCAGGACATGTATATGTGGACGGAGAGCGGGAAGACAAGGCCGGCGCTTCCTTTGCGGAGACGGCGGTCATCGAAGTGAAGGGAAATCCTTTGAAATACGTCAGCCGCGGCGGTTTGAAGCTCGAGAAGGCAGTGAAACAGTTCGACGTGGAGCTCACAGGAAAGATCTGCATGGATGTGGGCTCTTCTACCGGAGGTTTCACGGACTGCATGCTGCAGAACGGGGCGGCGAAAGTCTATGCGGTGGATGTGGGGACCGGACAGCTTGCATGGAAATTAAGGCAGGACGAGCGGGTGGTTGTGATGGAGAAGACCAATATCCGCTATGTGACCGGGGAGCAGATCAGAGAACCGGTGCAGTTTGCCTCCATTGACGTGGCGTTTATCTCTCTGACAAAGGTACTGAAGCCGGTAAAAGAACTGCTGAGCGCGGACGGTCAGGTTGTAGCTCTGATCAAGCCCCAGTTCGAGGCGGGAAGGGAACAGGTGGGCAAAAAAGGCGTGGTCAGAGACCGGAAGGTGCATCTGGAAGTGATCGAACGGGTGCTCGCCCATGCGGCCGACATCGGCTTTTGGGTGCGCGATCTTGAGTTTTCTCCGATCCGGGGGCCGGAGGGAAACATCGAGTATCTGGTTCATCTTGAGAATCATGAGGAAGGTATGACCTGGGAGCAGAAGACCGTGGATCCGGCGGCCGTTGTGGAACAGGCGCATCAGGCTTTGCAGGGACACATATGAAGACGTTTTATATTATAGCAAATACGGACAAGGCGGAGAGCCTCAAGCTCTCTTATGAAATCGCGGAATATCTCGTTTCCAGAGGAAAGCACTGTGTGATCCGCGGCCAGGAACAAAGGCCGGAGGAGGTGCACAGCCAGCTTTGTGCGCAGGAGGTGGAAGGGATTCTGGTGCTGGGCGGAGACGGGACGCTTCTGCGGGCGGCCAGAGAACTGGCGGGCCGGCGGATTCCGTTTCTCGGAATCAATATGGGACACCTGGGATATCTGGCGGAGATCGAGGAACAGAACGTGCCGGCGGCGCTGGAGCGGCTGATTGCGGACGAGTACACCATAGAAGAGCGGATGATGCTGTCCGGGAGCGTCTATGTGGACGGAAGCTGTACGGAGCAGGACATAGCGCTCAACGATATTGTCCTCAACCGTTTCGGCAATCTGCGGGTTGTGGATTATGAGGTGTATGTCAATGATCAGTATCTGAATTCTTTCACGGCGGACGGAATGATTGTATCGACGCCCACGGGTTCCACGGGTTACAGCCTGTCGGCGGGCGGGCCGATCATCTCTCCCACCGCCTCCATGCTGATGCTCACGCCCATCTGTCCCCACACTCTGAATTCCAGGAGCATCGTCTTTTCCAGCCGGGACCGGATCCGCATCCGTATCGGAGAGGGGAGAAGAGGCGGCATGGACGAGGCCTGCGTGACCTTTGACGGGGATACCTGCGTGCAGCTCAAGACCGGCGATTATGTGGAGATTCAGAAGTCCACGGAGGTGACCCGGATCATGAAGATCAATCAGGTCAGTTTCCTGGAGGTGCTCCGCAACAAGCTGAGCCGGAGCTGACGGGAGGGGTTTCATGAAACGGAAAAGACATGAGAAGATTATCGAACTGATCGGGAAATATGACATAGAGACACAGGAAGAACTGGCGGACCTCCTGGTGTCGGAAGGCTTCCAGGTGACCCAGGCCACGGTGTCAAGGGATATCCGGGAACTCAAGCTTTTCAAAGTGCCCGGAAAGGAAGGCCGCCAGAAGTACGTCCTTCTGGACCGTCAGCAGCATCAGATGGCAAAGCGGTATGTGGGGATTCTCAGAGAAGCTTTCGTCTCCATGGACCGCGCCCAGAATATACTGGTGATTAAGACCGTATCCGGCATGGCCATGGCTGTGGGAGCGGCTCTTGACAGCATCGGCTGGAAAGAGATCGTCGGCTGCATCGCCGGGGACGATACGGTGATGTGCGCCATCCGTACGGCGGAGGATACGGAGACGGTGATGGAGGAACTGGACAAAATATTGAGAAATTCGCGGGATTCCATATAGCGGACAGAGGTAAAAAAATGCTGCTTCATTTACATGTGAAAAATCTGGCCCTGATTCGGGAGACGGAGATCGATTTTTCCCCGGGGCTGAATATACTGACCGGCGAGACCGGCGCGGGCAAGTCGATTCTGATCGGTTCCATGACCATGGCGCTGGGCGGCAAGGTCTCGAAGGAGATGCTCAGGGAGGATGCGGACTACGCGCTGGCGGAGCTTGTGTTCTCTGCCGAACAGCCGGATCTGCTCCTCAGGCTGAAGGAGCTGGAGATTCCGGCGGAGGACGGCGAGCTGATTCTGTCAAGAAAGATCACGGCTGCGGGCCGCAGTCTCTGCCGGATCAACGGAGAGACGGTCAGCACCGCCGTCTTAAAAGAGATTTCTTCGAGGCTTATCGACATTCACGGCCAGCACGAGCATCAGTCCCTGTTAAATAAGAAAAAACATCTGGAGATTCTGGACGCCTACGTCCGCGAAGAGCTTTCGCCGGTCCTTGAGGTCCTCGGGGAACGTTTTCAGGCGTGCCAGAACTGGAAGAGAGAGCTGGAGCAGTCGCAGACCGACGAAAGCGCCAGAATCAGAGAGCAGTCTCTTCTGGAATTTGAACTTCATGAGATCGAGGAAGCGGCGCTCAAGGACGGCGAAGACGAACTTCTCGAGCAGTCCTACCGGAAGATGGTCAATGGAAAACGGATTATGGAGACGCTTACGCTGGTACAGAAGCTTTGTTCCGGGGAAGACGTCTCCGCTTCGGAGCAGACCGGCAGGGCCTGCCGGGAGCTGGGAAGCGTTCTGCGTTATGACGACGGGCTGGAAGGACTGAACGGCCAGCTTCAGGAAATTGACGGTCAGCTTCAGGACTTTGTGCGGGAACTGGACGACTATATGGAAGGGCTGGAATTTTCCGAACAGGAATTTCGGGAGACGGAAGAGCGGCTGAATCTGATCAATCATCTGAAAGCGAAATACGGACAGACCATCGGGGAGATCCGGCAGTATCAGGAGGAAAAACAGAAGCGGCTGGAACTGCTGACAAACTATGAGCAGTCTGTCGCCGGGATGGAAAAGGAGTATCAAAAGGCTCTGCAGGAGCTGGAGGAGCACTGCCGGACCGCGCACGGGATCCGCGTGAAAGCCGCAGAAAAATTGTCTGCGCTGATGCAGGAGCAGCTCGGCGAACTGAATTTTCTAGACGTGCGGTTTGAGATTTCCGTGCGGGATACGGGCAGTCCATCCGCGGCCGGCTCGGATGACGTGGAATTTCTGATTTCCACCAATCCAGGCGAACCTGTGAAGCCTCTGGGGAAGATTGCTTCCGGGGGAGAACTGTCGAGAGTCATGCTGGCGATCAAAACGGTGATGGCGGATCAGGACGAGATCCATACGGTGATCTTTGACGAGATCGATGCGGGCATCAGCGGCCGCACGGCACAGAAAGTGTCGGAGAAGCTGTCGCTGATCGGCAGGAGCCGGCAGGTTATCTGTATCACGCATCTGGCGCAGCTTGCCTCCATGGCGGACAGCCATTACTGCATCGAGAAGCAGGCGGTCGACGGCAGTACGCAGACGCGGATCCGCAGGCTCTCCGGCGAAGAGATCACGGAGGAACTGGCCCGCATTCTGGGCGGCGCGAGAATCACGGACGCCGTCCGCTGGAACGCGATGGAGATGAAACGGCTGGCATTGGAATATAAAAGAAAAACAGGAAAAACCTGACAGTAATTTTTAGACGGTTTTGTGCAAACACTAAAGAAAAAGCGTGAAAGGTGTGGCTGCATGAACCGTCTAAAAATATATCGCGCCTGTCTGCTGGCCGCTCTGTTCTTTTCCCTCTCTCTGATGTTTTTCTATGTCAGATGGTATATGAAGACACAGATTCCGGATGTAGTCAGAGTGGGTGTTGGGGATGAACAGACGCTGGATCTGGGGCTGAAGGAAGTATCGGTCCGGGTGGTGGAGAGAAAAAGGGTGATACCGGGAGGCGTCCCGGTGGGCATCTATCTGGAGACCGAAGGCGTCTATGTGGTGGGAACCGCCAAAGTGGAGTCGGAGGACGGACTGAACTACGAACCGGCGTACCAGGCCGTGCGCGCGGGGGATTATATCCTGGCTGTAAACGGCAGGAAGATTCACGACAAGGATGAACTGATCGCCTGCGTGCAGGCGAACCGTTCCGACATTATGATTCTGAAACTTCTGCGGGGGCAGGAGGTGATACAGGTTCGCGTGAATGCGGTTCGGACGAAGGAGGAGGACTATAAACTGGGTATCTGGGTGAAGGACGATATCCAGGGGATCGGAACCCTCACATATCTTACGGAGGAGATGAGGTTTGGCGCGCTGGGGCATGGGATCACGGATACGGATACCGGAGAACTGCTGGAGATTTCCAGCGGTTCCCTTTATGATACGAATATTCTGGAGATCGTCAAAGGAGAGCGGGGGACGCCGGGCGAGATCAGTGGCATGATCACTTACTCGGACCGCCACATCCGGGGCAGCATCGGGAAAAATACGTTTGCGGGCATCTTCGGCACGGCGGATCGGAAGCTGAGGAGCGAGCTGGGGACGGAATATGTGGAAGTGGGGTTCAAGCAGGAGATTCAAAGAGGGCCGGCTTTGATTCAAAGCTTTGTATCCGGCGAACTCGAGACGTATCAGATACAGATTCAGGAAATTCGTCTCAATGAGGACGATGTCAATAAGGGCATGGTCTTTCAGGTGACGGATCCCCGGCTTCTCCAGATGACCGGCGGCGTCATCCAGGGGATGAGCGGTTCCCCGATTCTTCAGAACGGAAGGCTTGTGGGAGCGGTGACGCATGTGTTTGTAAACGATCCCGCCAGAGGATACGGGATTTTCGCGGAGAGCATGATCGCGGAAGAGGAGTAGATACGGAGACGGCGGGGTGTAAGGTCCTGTGGAACTTTGCACCCTGTTGAAAAAACCGGCAATCTGTAGTACCATGATACGGGAATAGAAAACAGAGGTGATACATAGATATGAAATTGTTTATGACAAGCAGTCCGGGCGGCAGCGCCTGCAAAGACGGCAGATGGACGGCGGCTCCTTTTGATGCCGCAAACGGATTTTTGAGAGAGTTTCGCAGGGCGTGCCGGGGAGAGACGGACTGTTTGATTCTGAGTTCGGATCCGGACAATCTGCGGATGGGCGATGAAATGCAGTCTTTTTTTCAGGAAGCGTTCCGTGAGAGCGGAATATGCGTCACGCGGGTGGACGTATGCGACCGGAGGATGCCGCAGGCGGCGGACCGGCTCTGTTGTTACGGCATCCTGATTCTGGCCGGAGGGCATGTGCCCACGCAGAACGCCTTCTTCCGGCAGATCGGTCTGCGGGAGAAGATAAGAAGATATGCGGGCGTTGTCCTTGGCATCAGCGCCGGAAGCATGAACTGCGCGGAAGTGGTCTATGCTCAGCCGGAGGAACCCGGGGAGGCGGTCGATCCGTGCTATGTGCGTTACATGCAGGGATTGGGGCTGACCCATGTCAACGTGCTCCCGCATTTTCAGAATGTAAAGGGCGGGCGTCTGGATGGCCTGCGGATCCTGGAAGACATCTCGCTCCCGGACAGCAGGGTGCGTCCGTTTTACGGACTTCCCGACGGTTCCTGGCTGTACCGGGCGGACGGGAGAACAGTGTTAAACGGAGAAGCCTGGCTTCTGGAGGCGGGGACCTGTATCCGGATCTGTGAAGAGGGGGAGTCCCGGGAGGTGGAAGATGAACGGTAACAGGAACGGTTTTGCGGGAACCCGGACAGGAGACGCGGGATGCGCTGGGGAGGTCGGAAGATGAAGAGTCCGCTGACGACGCTGTGCTATCTGGAACAGGACGGAAACTATCTGATGATGCACAGAATAAAGAAGGAACACGATATTAACGAGGGGAAATGGATCGGAGTCGGAGGGCATTTTGAGCCGGGGGAGAGCCCGGAAGAATGCCTCGTGCGGGAAGTGAAGGAAGAGACGGGTCTTACGCTGACTTCCTGGCGCTTCCGGGGAATCGTCACCTTTACCGCCGACGGCAGTCCCGCAGAATATATGTGTCTGTATACGGCGGACAGTTTTTTTGGGACGCTCGTGGAGGACTGCCGGGAAGGAGTGCTCAAATGGGTGCCCAAAGAGGAAGTTCTCCGCCTGAGACTGTGGGAGGGGGACCGTTTGTTTCTGAGACTGCTGACGGAAGAACATCCGTTCTTCTCTCTGAAATTGTCTTATACGGAGGACCGTCTTGTAGAGTGCGTACTGGACGGCGTGCCGGTCCGCGCGTTCTGACGGCGTCAGGAATACAGCGTCCGATATTTTCCGGCGGGGAGTCCGGTTTCTTTTTTGAAGATCCGGCAGAAATAGTTATAGTCGGAAAAACCGGCTTCCATGGCGACCTGACTGACCGTCAGATCGGTCTGTGTCAGAAGTTCTTTCGCTTTTTCCAAACGTAATTTTTTGATATAAGAGGCGATGCCCATACCCAGATATTTTCCGCAGGAGGCGTAGAGCCGGCTGCGGCTGATCTGGAAATCTGCGGCGATCTGATCCGCGGTCAGGTCTTCGGTCAGACGGGAGCGCAGGTAGGCGTCCAGATTTCTGGAGAAATTCTGCCTGCGCGCATACATCAGCCGTTTCAAAAGGACATAGAAGGTACAGGCTTCCAGAATCCTGGCGGCGGCCCGGATCTGCTCCGTGCTTTTGCGGGTGATTCTGAGACAGGCCTGTAAATCCGGCTCCGGGGGCAGATGAAAGCGTTCAAAGGCGGCTTCAATCAGGAGTTTTAATTGTTCGTCGTCCCGGGTGTCCGTAATCTGTCCGAACATAATGTAACCGAGGAGGATGCCGTTGTCCATAAGCGGGGCGGCTGCCTCGATCAGTCCGGCATGGCAGTGATAGATGATCATTCTGCCGGTTTTCTGGCAGTGACGGAACGACTGAAGATTGCTCTCCGTGCATTTCCGGCGGCAGCGGGGCGTCGTCTGCATCTTCCGGCAGAAAGGGCAGTGGGAAGGGGGAAAGGCGATCAGTTCGTTGTAGTCCGCATCGAAGATCACGATCTTGATTCCGGTCAGAAGATGGAAATCTTTCAGCAGGGCGGACAGCTCGGCGGTGTCCAGATGGGCGATCATAACCGGAGGACTCCTTTCTGTGGAAGGGATGTGTGACTTTTCAGAACTATTATAGAACAGAAGGATGAAATAGTAAATCTGTTTTTAAATCTGGACAAATTTACAGTTTTTTGGACAAGAAGCACTATCGGAAAAGGGAGGAAGGCGGTATGATAGAGAAAACAAAATCAGAACAGGGGGACAGACAGGATGAGATTTGCGTTGTATTTCGGCAACAGAGGTTTTATGCCGGCAGAACTGATCGAGGGCGCCAGGGAAGATATGGTGAAGGCGGTGACCGACGCGGGGTATGAGTACCTGATCATGGACAAAGATGCGACCCGCTACGGAGCGGTGGAAACGAGAGACGAGGGGCGGCTCTATGCCGGATGGCTGAAGTCCCACGAGGGAGAGTATGACGGAGTGATTCTCTGCATGCCGATCTTTATCGACGAGAACGGAGCGATCGCGGCGCTGCAGGACGCGGGAGTGCCCATTTTGATGCAGGCGTATCCGGACGAGATCGGCAAGATGGATTTTGCCCATCGCAGGGATGCGTTCTGCGGCAAATTCTCGGTGACGGACGTGTTTGAGCAGTATCAGGTGCCGTATACGGTGATGACGCCTCATGTAGTGCATCCTCTGACGGAGGCATTTGCCCGGAATCTGCACGATTTTGCCGCGGTCTGCCGGGTAGTGAAGGGAATGCGGCGTTTTACCATCGGATGCATCGGAGCGCGGACGACGGCGTTTAAGACGGTCCGGTTTGATGAGATCACGATGCAGAGGCACGGGATCAACGTGGAGTGCTTCGATCTGTCGGAACTTTTCGAGTTTGTGAGGGCGAAGAGCGACGACGATCCGGCGGTACGGAAGAAGAAAGAGACGCTGGAACATTACACGGATTTCTCCGGCG
Source organism: uncultured Lachnospiraceae bacterium (assembly GCA_910587765.1). GTDB lineage: Bacteria > Bacillota > Clostridia > Lachnospirales > Lachnospiraceae > Hominiventricola. The sequence continues at coordinate 4,051 of CAJUNR010000035.1, read as the reverse complement.
TGCCGGAGGAAAAGAAGCGGATGCTCTCAAAGATCAGCGTGGTCATCGACGAATACATTGAGAACTATCATCTGGACGCGGTTGCGCTACGCTGCTGGAACGAGATGGAGACGTACCTGAGGGTCTGCCCGTGCGTACTGCTCAGCGAACTGAACGACAGGGGAATCGTCGCTTCCTGTGAGATCGATATGTGCTCCGCCATTACCATGCGCGCGTTGCAGCTTGCATCCGAGGGGCCGGCGGCGTGTCTGGACTGGAACAACAACTACGGGGAAGATCCGGATAAGGTGATTCTGTTCCACTGCGGCTCTACTGCTCAGAAGCTGATGAAGGGGAAGGGAACGGTGACTTCCCATAAGATGTTCGACAAGGAAGATCCGGGCAGCGGATTCGGGACGAATGAGGGATGGATCGACGCGTTTCCCATGACCTACAGCAACTGTAAGACGGAGAACGGGAAAATTACCGTCTATGTAAGCGAGGGTGAATTTACGGAGGATGAGATTGAGGCGGAATTTTTCGGCTGCGGCGGCGTGGCGAGGATTCCCAACCTGCAGAAGAAGCTGATCCGTCTGGCCAGAGGGGGCTTCAAGCACCATACCACGGCGGCCAGGGGACATGTGAAACACATCCTGGAAGAAGCGTTCCGGTATTATCTGGGATACGATGTAGTCTCTATTGATGATTGATCAGAAAGGCAGAGTGGTGTATGATGGCATTAGGCGGACTTGACATCGGCAGTACGGGCTGTAAAGTGACAGTCTATGGGGAGGACGGGCGTTATCTGTACCGGAGCTACCGGGATTATCCGGTATCGAGGAATGTAGGAGAGCATGAGGTGCGCGCGGAGGACATCCGGCAGGGCGTCTTTGAAGCGCTGCGGGATGCTGCGTTACACTGCCCACAGCTTGGGGCTCTGGGCGTGACCAGTTTCGGCGAGAGCTGTGTGCTTCTGGATGAGGAGGATCAGCCGCTTCGTCCGTTGATGCTGTACACGGACCTGCGGGGAAGCAGGGAGTGCGGCGAGCTGACGGAGAGGCTGGGAAAAGAATATCTGGAACAGGTTACGGGCACGGCGCCCCACAGTATGTACAGTCTGCCCAAGCTGATGTGGATACGGAAGCACTGTCCGCAGGAGTACGGCCGCACGAAACGGATTCTGATGATGGAGGATTATATCATCTATCTGCTGACGGGCCAGGCGGTGATTGACTATTCGCTGGCGGTCCGGAGCATGGCCTTCGATATCCGGAAACTTGCCTGGAGCCGGGAGATCTTTGAGGCGGCCGGAATCGCCCCGGGACTTTTCTCGGAGCCGGTTTTAAGCGGAAGCAGGGCCTGCAGAATCCTTCCGGACAGGGCAGAGGAGCTGGGGCTCTCAGAGGAGCTTCTGCTGGTTCCCACAGGGCATGATCAGGTAGCGGCGGCCATCGGCTCCGGAGTCTTTCAGACCGGTCAGGCGGTGGACGGCGCGGGAACGGTGGAATGCATTACGCCGGTGTTCTCAGGGATACCTGCCGACCGCAGGATCTATGACGGCGGGTATGCCGTCGTGCCCTACGTGACGCCCGGGAATTATGTAACCTATGCGTTTTCCTTTACGGGAGGCGCGCTGGTTTCCTGGTTTATCGAGAACTGCGCCGGGGCGGAAAAAGCGCTGGCCCGGGAGCGGGGAAAGAGCGTCTACGAGATTCTGGAGGAAGGGATGAAGGACGAGCCCACCGGCATTCTGGTGCTGCCGCATTTCGCCGGAGCGGCCACTCCGCATATGGACGAGGGCGCCACGGGTGCGATTGTGGGACTGAAAGTCAGCCACAGTACAGTCGATCTGTACCGCGCCATGATGGAGGGCGTGGTCTACGAGATGATGCTGAACATGGAGTATCTGCGGGCGGCGGGAATCTGTCCCGGAAAGCTTCGTGCGACGGGCGGCGGCGCCGCGTCCAGAGTGTGGATGCAGATGAAGGCGGACATGCTGAATGTTCCGGTCGTCTCCCTGGGCAGCGCGGAGGCCGGCGCGGCGGGCTGCGCGATGACGGCCGGAGTAGCTGCCGGTGTGTTTGCCGGTCTCGAGGAAGCGGCTTCGGCGCTGATCACGGAGAAGGAGATCTATCTGCCCCGTCCGGCCATGCACGAAGCCTATGAAGCGCATTACCGGAGATACCGGAAGCTTTATGAGGCAGTCCGCCCTCTGATGTGAAAAAACAGAGGAACTATAATCAGGAGGTACAAAAATGCTGGTAACGTTAAAGGAAATTATGAAAATTGCGGAAGAGAAGCAGATCGCCATCGGGGCGTTTAACGCGCCGAATCTGGAGAGCCTGCGGGCGGTCATCGGAGCGGCGGAGGAACTGAAGCTCCCGGTCATCATCCAGGCGGCACAGTGCCATGAGGTGTGCACGCCTATCGCGGTGATGGGACCTCTGATGGTGGCGGCGGCAAAGAAGGCGGAGGTTCCGGTGTGCGTGCATCTGGACCACGGCGAGACGCTGGAATATGTGGAAGAAGCTCTGAAAATGGGCTTTACTTCCGTCATGTACGACGGCTCGGTTCTGCCTTATGAGGAAAATGTTGAGAACACGAAAAAGGCGGTGTCCATAGCGGCCAAATACGGGGCGGACGTGGAAGCGGAGCTTGGCAGTATGGGAAAGAGAGAATCCGGCGCCGGAGACGGCAGCGGGGCGGAGGATGAAACGAAGATCTACACGGATCCGGTACAGGCGAAAGCTTTTGTGCAGGAGACGGGAGTGGACGCGCTGGCCTGCTCTTTCGGCACCACTCACGGCATTTATCTGACGAAACCCCGGCTGGATTTTATGGTTGTGGAGCGGGTACGGCAGGAGACCGGAGGCATTCCGGTCGTCATGCATGGCGGTTCCGGCGTCAGCAGGGAGGATTTCCATGCGGCCATCCGCGCGGGCGTGCGCAAGATCAATTATTTTACCTATATGGACAAAGCGGCGGGAACGGCTGTGGCAGAATGGGCGGCAGGACTCAAGGAAGGCCAGCCGGCATTCTTCATTGACGCGGTGGATGTGGCCATTCAGGCAATGAAGGAGAATGTGAAGGAGGCAATGAAGACTTTCGCCCTTATGGCCTGACGGAAAGTTTGACACGGACTGGCCGGCCGCCATCTATAATGTAGATATTTCTCCGCTACAGGGGATAAACCTTATTCCCCTGTATGCGGTTTTTGAAAGCATTGGCCTGACGTTTCATCGTTAGCCGGTTTTTCTGTTTTTTCTGAAAACATCGCGAAAAAACAGGGAAATAAATCTGAATCATCAGTTATTTCCCTGCTTAGTGGTTGCTGTGTAAAATTTTTATTCTGCTTTGCTGTTCTACACTGTCTGAAGTCCTGCGAGCTGTTCTACATCCCTTACGCTAAGTCCCGTATCTTCCGCAATTTCCTCGACTGTCTGTTTTCCTCTTTTCAACAGCCGGAGTGCCGTTTCCCTTTGGTTCTGACTTATGCCTTGATTTATGCCTTGATTTATGCCCTGACTTATACCTTGATTTAAAATAGTCCTTGCGCTTGTTTCAATCAATGCTCCGCTCATCATGTCACCTACACCTTTCTGCACATTCTCGTATTTCTGTGCAATCTCTTTAATCACATCGCCGGAAAGCTCTATGATTGTACGTTTGTCAAACGCTCCAATCATTCCCGCTTGTTCCAGTTTGTCAAGCCTTTCTAAAATTATATGATACTCTGCCTTCAATTCCGACAGTTTCTGCTCACTGCTATTATACTCCGGAAAACTTTGTTCATGTGAAAAAATATAAAATGGAATCAGTATCAGCAAATGTTTTTTAAAAATATCGCCAAGCGAATATTTTTGTATTTTCATAATCGGTATGTCATACTGCACTGTTCCTCCCGGTGTAACAATCACATATTTCATTTTATCCGGCGTTTTTTGGTAAGTCCGAAGATACAGAACCGCAGTATTGGGAAATGTTACTGTCAGCGTTTCCTCCGTAACCTCGCCCTCGTCAAGCGCTATCTGCGCATCATACTCAAAAAGCCTTATGGTGATTCTTCCGTCCG
>CAJUNR010000034.1 GCA_910587765.1 uncultured Lachnospiraceae bacterium | reverse complement strand
CAATCCTGATATGGATAAAATGACCAAAAGTTGGTAATTTTCAAACACGCTCTAGGAATCAGTGAAATAATTACAAATTTAGTGTCGCCTTTGGACGAAATATGGTATAATAAACTTAATTTATCATTAGCATAGAATATGCGAACTGAAAATGGAATTTGTGGGAGAAATTAAAATGGCTAAGGAAATTAAATTTATCCATAACTTGCGAGGAAAAGGCAGGCCACAGATACTGCTCATCGGCAATGGAGTGGAACGGGCATATGGAAGCGCAAGCTGGGATAAACTAATTGATTCAATTAACGTTCGCAAGTTTAATGAGGAAACATACAAAGAAATAAATAAATTACCGTTTCCTGTGAGATATGAGTTGCTTGCAACCTATGAAAATGCACCAGCAAGCTTTTCGCAGGACGATATGGATGCAGAAGAAAAACGTATGGCAAATGCAATGAGAGCTCTGTTGCCGTGTAAGGATACCCGTGAAAGGAACATAAACGAGAACTGCAATGAATTATTCAAATGGTTGCCTACGCTGGGGGTGGATCATATTTTTACGACAAATTATTCTTATTGCCCGGAAGAGGGTTATTATCCGAATAGAGAATTTGAGAAAAAATCTGTTCGTAAAAATCTTCGATTCAACCTTAATCCACAGAAGGATAAGAAAGGACGACCAAGTCAGGAAAAAAGGTTCCGACTGCATTCGGGATATTTAGTCGGGACAAGCAGTGGTAGTGCAAAGAAGGTCGGTATTTGGCATATTCATGGTGAATGCGGTGCGCCAACCAGTGTTGTTTTGGGACATGATAAGTATGGAAGACTATTGAAGAGAATTATAGCGGTATGTGACGATGAAATCGAATATAAAGAAAAAATAGCAAAGAATATTACATATGAATTTAAATCATGGCCGGAATTGTTTCTATTTGGAGATATTTATGTTGTTGGCTTTGGTTTTGCGGAATGCGAATTTGATTTGTGGTGGTTGCTGAGACGCAAGCAGCGTGAAATATACGCCGATGGTAAGGTATATTTTTATGAACATGAGATAAGAGATGTCCCCAGTGCTAAACAGATGCTGCTAACTGCTCACGGAGTCGAACTTAGATACAATGAGTTTTCGGGAAAAGATGATAAATACAAAGAATTTTATAAACAGGCTTTTGATGATATCCGAAAAAAAGTTTGTATTGGACAGTAAAGTGGAAGGGGAGTGAAACGATTGGAATTCGACCAAGTGGTCTGGTTACTGGATCAGCGGTTTGATTTCTTGATACCTTGGTTTGAGAAGGAATACAACATTTTTCGTAAGGATTTTTTATTTGTAGGCTCATATCATGGAAATACCCGCAAGGGATTAAAAAAAGTGACGGTGGGAGATTTGCCGGGTGGACATGTCTCATATCTCGAGCCTGAAGATATTAATAAGCTGTATGCGCATAGAATAACCTCGAATAAAAGGACATTACTGATAGCTTTTTCAGGAGCATATTTGCCATCGGCAGATTATGTAACATCTTTTATAGCTACGGGGAATATTGCGACTGATATCAACAATAAATGGTGGCAGTATGAATTCTTTTGTAAAACCGGTATTAAAACACCAAAGACATGGTGGGCAGAAAATCATTGTCAGTTATTGCATTTGTCACAGGTGCTGTTTAGCCAATACGAGAGTCTGCTGATTAAAAAAGCAGAATTGGCCGGCGGATATAAGATGAAAATAGTTTCTTCTGCTGAAGATGTTTATGATTACTGCGGGAGACAGAAGGAAGATTTTTTAAATAGTGAGTTTTTGATTAGCGAATATATACCACATAAGCAGTCCTTTTCCGGAATGGCTATCATTGACAGAGACGGTAATACAATTTGGTGTGGAGCAACAGAGCAAGTGTTATACAATGATCTTGCCTATGAGGGGTTGATTTGGCCGCCTTATATTGATGATAAGGGACTTTGCGATATCAAGAACATTACTCTTAAGGTAGGTAAGGGGCTGGCAGAGTATGGATATTTTGGATATTACAATGTAGATTTCATTCAGGGACCGGATGAAATGTATGCCGTTGAAATAAATGCCCGCTTTTGTTTCAGTACCATTTTCTATGCCTGTTGCTGTGGTGATAAATTTTGGAGGGCTGTGCAGGGGAAAGAGATACATGAGAGCTGGCCGGATAGACGATTGATTATGGGTAAAATCAAAGCGAAAGAGGGTAAAAGCTATTGTAAACTTGCAGATCAATCAAATATTTTAGAGTGGTTTAATAGTGGTATTGGCGGGTTTCAGTCGTATTTTGTGGGTACGGATGAGCCGGAATGTTATGATTATGGTAGTTTTATTGGTCTGTTTGGCGAACTTCTGACAAAGGATACCAATAGGGATGATGCGCTTAGGCTATTTTGGGACAGGTGCTTACAACAATATAGATAATAAAAAGAATTGGAATAGGAATATATGGATAGGCAGAAAAAGGTTCTACTTTGTATGTATGTCGATGATTTTTGCGGCTTTAAAGAAGAGAGCTTTAATTTTTATATAGAAAGACGTTATGTGATCGAGAAAGGTAAAATAAGAAGAAAGAGCGACGAGGAGATTGAAAATTTTCCGAATGATTTCTGGAGGAATAATATTCCGGAGAATAACATTTCGAAGAATAACGTCTCGGCGGTAACGTTGCTTATTGGCGAAAACGGCGCGGGAAAGACCACGCTCATGCGTCTCTTAATCAAGTGGCTGTGCCAACTGTCTGTGGGACATATTCCCCAGGAAAAGGGGGCATTGGTAATAAGTGTTGATGGGGAGGGTAACAATGATGACTATAAGAGCGGGGATAAGCTGATTGCCTATGATAAGGGGGAACTTTGGAGGATAGAGATTAATAAATGTAAAGAAATTGCAGCTATTAGAGATATAGATGAAATAAAAAAATTGTTGAGCGATATTCGTCTGGCATACTATACAGACACTATGACAGATTTGGAGTTGAGCGATATTTTGACAAAAGAGGAACTTGCATTTTTGCAGGACGATTCATTGCTCACTAGGTTGTCAAATTCGATAAAAAGTAAATATAGTGTCGATAGTATAAAGGATTGCATAAAACGAGAAGACTTTGCAAAACAAATGAAGTTATTTTTGTACAGCCGCAAGGAGAGGGATGATAGTATGCCCGGATTGCCGGATTGTCTGCAGAGATTCCCGATTCGATATATGAAACTAACAACGAAAGAAGTCGGAGATGAAAAGAGTTTTGAGGGGATTCCTAACGGTAATGGTAGTCTGGCGAGGGAAGCTGTTGATTTATGGAACAAAGTGTTTGGCGGTGATAGTAATCATAATCTGTCGGGTATTTCCAGAGTCCTTTTGTGGGAGCTGTTTTCCGGAACTATCACATCAATGCTCAAATGGGAGCGAACACTTCCGAAACTGGAAAACAGTATCGTAACGGAAAAGGTTAGGGCTTCGCTGAGGGCGTATATAAGAACTGGCAATTTTAAGTGGAATACAGTTTTTAAACGTTTTTTTACAAATCTGTTTAGTGATTGTGAAAAGGAGTTTAATGGCACGCGCAGTTATGGAGAGTTTTGGGCTGAGTGGAGTCAGCAGGTTGAGGAAAGGATAAATAGCTTTTTAGATGTTTTAAAGAATATTGAAAAGAGTAAATTTTTGAAAAAGTGGACGTCCTCTGAAAATGCGCAGAATACGTGGGAGTTTAAGCTTGCGTATTTTGATGAAAAGGATGGAGACGGACGTTCAATTTGGCTACCGGATTGGATAGAACTATGGGAACATTATCTGACGGTTGCACATTTGATGCCGGGGTGTAGGTTCGATTGGAGATATGCGAGCAGTGGCGAGACAAATAAAACAAATCTATATTGTATAATGCAAGTGGCTGATATGGGTGAATGTAATAATGTGTGGTTTTTATTGGATGAACCAGATAATACTTTTCATCCTGGATGGAGAAGGGGAATAATACGGGAAATTATTGATATATGCTCAGTTTATAATATAAATTCTCAGATGTTGATAGCTACCCACTCGCCAATAATGCTGTCGGATGTGCCAAAGCAGGCGACAATCCTATTAAAAACTGGTGCAGAAGAAAAACAATATTTCATCCCGGAAAGCAGCCCATTTGGTCAGCAGATATATACATTATTTAGAGATGCATTTTTCATGGAACAAGGAGTGATAGGTGCCTTTGCAGATATAAAAATTCGCGCAACATACAATGGACTGGTAAAACTTGAAAAGAGTTTGAGAAGAAAACAGTCAATAAGTGAAGACAGATTAACTCAATATGAAAAGGACTTAAAAGACCAAGACGACATTATTAAGCTTATTGATGAGCCATTGCTGAGAGGACATCTTTTGCAGCTTTATAATTGGTGTTCTCATGCGCTTGATGTGAGAGTGTTGCAAAAGAAAAAGTAACAATTTGTTGAAAGAAGGTATTGTTGTGATTCGACTGAGACCTTTTGGGAAAATGACATATGAAGAAATACGTGAAAAATATTTAGAACAGCTTGTGGACGCTAAAGCCGTGGAATTTGATGCGGCGGATATTTTAGGCAGGGATTCAGATGAAACAGATAAAGGGAAATCGAAGAATTCTTATAATAAGCTTGCAGTTTTTCCCGCATTGCGACAATATTTATATGATGCAGATGAAAAAATAATAAAGAATAATCTCCGACAGATATTAATTGGACCTGACGAAGCGCCCAGAAGCCTTGGCGGTAAAGGTGACCCTATCACTATGCGAAGTGTGTTTGAAAAGATCATTTTAGACATAGAGAGGGATGCTTCTAATATTCCAAAAACTGCTGTTGATGCATGTCAACAGATCTTTAAATATGAGCGATTGAATGTTGTAGGAAAGAAACGCCCCAAATATCCGAAACCTGTAGCATATTGGCTACAAAGCCAGTTGTGTGTTCGTGTGTGCCCTTATTGTAACCGAATATATACTACAACACTGTATGGAAAAAAGAGAATAAGGCCGGATTTTGATCATTTTTACCCTCAGAGCAGATATCCCTATTTGGCTGTCAGTCTTTTTAATCTGATACCTTCATGCAATATATGTAATAAGGCAAAAGCTGATTATGCTGAGATAAGAGAGGATATTATAAAAAAGTCTAAAAACAGAACATTTACATATAGACAAAAGAAAAGTATAATATATCCGTACGATGAATCATATAATGAATTACATATGAATATATCCTTCCGGGCAATATTTTATGATAATAAAGTGATAATGGGACAAAGTGATGATTTTACGATAGAGCTTCGGCCAACAGAATATTCAAAAAACATAAAATTTGAAAACTTAGCACCTATAAAAACGGAGTTAAGTGAACGATTCAAATATACAATTAACTCAGAGACAGCAGATGATGAAGAAACAGTGGACAAAGAAGAGCTTGCGTTTTGGAACAGGGCAAAAAATACGATTGAGTTATTGAGACTGGAAGAGTTTTATAATGAACACAAATCTGAAATAAGGAAAATAATGCGCATTCATTATGAATATACTCAAGTTGCCAAATGTCTTATTATGCAACCGCTAAATAATCAAACAGCACCTGCGCATATGTATTCTTTATTTTCCAGAGACTTACTATATTTTGCGTCTTTGCAGCCAGAAGAATTGGGAAACAGCCCGTTAAACAAACTAAAGAGGGACATTCTGGATCAACTGGATGAGATTGAAAACACGGGCATTGTTTATTAATATTAGGAGTAATGAAGATGACAAGTACCGAAATTATGATAATACTTGAAGAAGTGTTGCGATGCAAAAGAAGCGCAGAGGGTGACTGGATTGATGAATACATAAATAAACCTTTTGGCGGCAGCAAAGATATATGGAGATACACAGTAGACGGAAATAAAATTGTTGTAACAAACCTGACAGATCATGAATCAGTATGTGGTTCCTTCAAACAGTTTTTATGGGACAGGCTTCGCCTGGACTCAGTATGTAATATCTATAGTCAGCAATATGATAGATGGATGGAGCTTAACTATGGGATACCCTATGTCGAAACAGACATTGTGAGAGATTCTGATGACGGTTTGGAATCAAGCCATGAATTTATCCGCAACATTTGGAAGGTGAATCCTGGCGAAAAAGAAGGCGGTTTAAAACTGTTGATGGCGGAATATGGCATGGGAAAAAGCTCCTTTTGTCAGGGCGTGAGACTATTGGCAGCTAAGGAGATTAAAGAAGCTTTTTTGAACGATGATGCCTCGTTTCCGTTTGTCTTTGATTTGAACGAGTATCGAAACAGCGCATTTGACGAATTTGTAAAAAACCGGCTCAGTGATCAGTATGGTGTTAACATAAAATTCAAGATATTTGAAAAACTGTGCCGGGCCGGCATTTTCTCTGTTGTATTAGATGCATGGGACCAGATGCATGATACGCCTGTGATGAGGCAGACAAGGCAGGATATATCACAATTCAGTGCTTTGTGGAAAAACAAAGGAAGAGTGCTGATAACCTGCCGCCGTTCCTTTTATCAGAAACAGCTTCATATGAAAAAAGACGAACTATTTGATACTAAGGACGTACAAGCCGCGAAGTTTTATACTCTGGCAGGTTTTAATGAAGGATCGGCAAGAGATTATTTTGCAAAGGCAAACGAAATTTGGGAAAAGGATGGCCGGCAGCCGATAGACCAAGATTGGGTCAAAAGATGTTGGGAAATAAACAGTGAGCTATTTGGCAGACCGCTGAACCTAAAGCTGTTGGTTAAACACTTTGACGCCATTACAGCAAAATATAAGCTGACAGTTGAAAGAGTTGAGACTTACCAGTTTTTACAGATTATTTTGGCGAGATGGCAGACGGAAAATGACATCCGCTCTCTTACATCCGGAAAAGACATATTGAAAGCTCTTGTTATGCTTACATTGGAATCCGGGCTTAACAGAAGCGTTTCGCTTGATAGTTTTAAGCGGATGATCAAAAAGGAGATAAAAAATGATGAGCATTGGGAGCGCATTAAAAGTGTCATCACCAAACTTGATTTTGTGTCAATAGGTGATGACGGACAAATAGAATTCCGTCTTGCAGCTTACCAGGAATTTCTATGGACTCATTATGTTCTGGTTGAGTTGGAAGAGAGAAGACTCTGTGGAAGCAATAAGCTGTTAAACCGATTTATGCTTCCGCAGGAGGTTCGTTCATGGATTGCCAGGGAATTGTCACAAAAGGAGAGCGATTGTCTGAAAACGCAGCTGGAGCTGGTAAAATACAAAATGAAAGCAGAGGTAGGTTACAGTGGAAGTAACGCCATTACGCTTTTACGAGATCTGAACAATGTGGATTATTATAAAAAACAGCTTTTGGAGCTTGCTGAGGATTTGGCTTTTAGACCTTTTGAGGAGGCGGATCTCCGCGGATTAAATCTGACAGCGAGTAATTTTGAAGGTACTAGCTTCGTTGGAGCAGATCTGTCATATACAAGGCTTGACAATGCAATATTTACTGCCACAAATCTTTCAGAGGTAACTTGGGAGGAATATGGTAAGTTACAGAAATGTGTATTTTTAAACGATTCCGTTGTTGTCGGTACAGAGTCGGGCAGTCTGTTGACCTTTAGCATTACTGATAATACAGCGGAGATGCAGAATTTGGCTGATGAAACCATTAGGGATGTTGCAACTGATTTGGCGGGTGTGTATACGGCCAGTCAGGATGGATGGATCAGTTATATCAAGAATGGTCAACTAAAACATGCTTATATAGTTGGCAGTGGTTTACAATCTATTGGAACAAGCGGTACGGAAGGTTCCGTTTATGTGGGTGCAAACCGTGATGGGCTTTATCGTTATAACTGGAACAGCGGGAGCTACCGTAAGATACATGTGACAGACAATGGAAAACCTGTTGAGAAATTTGATGTGGCAGATATACATTATTTTACACGTGAAATAAATGAGCAGGATAGAGAAAGCTTGGTTGCATATATTTCCGATAACAGCAAGAGTCTGGTATTGGTACAAATACAGGGGAAGGACAGGGGATTTGTTGAAGGAAAGTGCACGCTGAACAGAGACAATCTGAAATTTGGAGATATCTGTTTTGCAGATGATTTTCTGGTATATTCGGTCGCGGGGAAAGGAGTTTATCATATACCGGTTGATGAGATGGACGGTAAAATAGAACAGGAGGACTTATTGCGTGATAGAAGATGTCTGTATGAGTGTGCAAGTCCAGTAGAACTTGCATGGGTGAAAGGGGAGCATATTTTGATGGTTATAGAAAAATCAACTGTTTTTTTGAAAACGGTTAATTGTATTTTGTTTAATGAGGAGAAAAAGCGCAAGGAGAGAGACATTGAATGGATCTATGATAATAAGAGCCATGCAGTGAGAGGAGTGGAGATAGAAGGCTTTTGTGTGTCGAATGAAGGGAAATATATTGCATTATCCGGTGAAAAATTGGCGGTCTTAGAACTTGTTGACAATGAATACTACCAGATGATAAGAGAGCCAATCGAGGCAAGAATAAGTTGTAACCATGCTGAATTCAAAGGATGTACGGGACTTACGGAGAATAGTCTTAAGTTTTTAGAAAAACGCGGGGCAATTATAGAGAAATACGAGGAAAGATAGATAATAAGTGCAGAAAGGAAAGCGGTAATATGAGCAAAGAAAATTTTATTTACTGGAAAGAACTCGTTGGACTTGAAGACACTGATTTTCCACAGTTGATACCGCTGGATGAAGATAATATACATAAAGCCAGCATTGTATCCACGCGCTTACTGCCAATAAGAGACGGTATTTCTACAAATAATCTTGTGTCTGTTCAGGTTCAACCGGGCTGGGGTGCAACTACATTGTTCAAGAAAATCAAAAGTGAATTAAAAAAGGAAAATATAAAACTTCTGATCAATTTTGATTTTGAAAAAGACGAGTTGGATGGTTCACTCACTGAGCAGGAATTTGAGTTCAAAACAAAGTGGAAGCTGGCAAGCGGTATTGCAGAAATTATGCGTGAAGTGCCAATGCAGCAGATTTATATGTATGAGGTATTTGATTTTGAGGATACGGGGAGTACACCATGGGTAGGGCATTTGCGCAGGAAAAGAAAGAGACTGCTCGAGTGTCAGAATAACGCGAAGGATTTTTATGAGGAATTCAAGTTTTTCGACAAATTTTCCATTGTGGATTGTGTAAATTATTTTTTGACCAATTTCCAAATACAGAGTGTTTTTATGTATCTTTTCCCGCGAAAGATCGATGAGGATTATTTGCTGGAATTGGTGAGCATGATCAAAAACAAATATGATGGCATGAACATTGCACCGGCTGCTATGCGTGAGGTCTATATTTCCACGCCGAAAATATTTAGGTTGATAAAAAATGTTTATACACGGCCGTTTTATGAAATATCTTATAAGCGGTATAGTGCAGCAGAAATATACAGTATGCTGGTATCGACCTATAAAAACAATGATGTCATGTTTACTTCTGTTAATGATGTTTTTGACGAGGAATTTATTATCAAGGCATATAATGAAAGACTGTCTATGGTTAAGATTATGGAAAAGGTAACAACAATTATTGAGGATAACCTTGAGGGAGACACGGCAAATATTCCATATAAGCTTTCCATTTCGGGAAAAAGTGAGGTGCAAAATTAATGATAACAAATAAAGATTTAAAGCGTTGCAGCCAACAAGTGTTTACATATTCGGCTCAATATCAAGCACCGTTTTATGGTAGGGAAAAAAGTATTATAGAGATGCAGAAGAAAACAGCTGCATTGAAACCCGGAGAAGTACTGATAATTTCTCAGCCGCTGGGAACCGGTAAGACTTTTTTGGTGAATCACATGATTTCGGAGGAAAAAATAGGTGTTCCCAGGAACAGTAATTTTCTGACGGCAAAGGGCATTGATGAAAATCCGGATTCCATGAAACAATTTCCAGGCGATATTCTAATTGTGGACGAAGTTGATATCAAGACCACCTATAAAAAATTGACTGGTGGAATGAATAATTTGCAGAAGTATTTGGATGATTCTGAAAAGAAAGCGGTTGTTATAGGCGACTTTTCGCTTAAAGATCCTACGCTAAACAGTTGTCTTCATAATCAGCAAATGTTAACTGATTTTGAAGAGTTGGACAGAGAGTTTTTGCGTGGGGTTCTCATGCAACGGTTTCAACATTTTATGTCGGATTCTCTGGATGCTGATTTTTGCCTTGAAGATGTGATAGATCCCGAGCTGATTAATTATCTTTCACCGGCATGGATGAAGATGGTAAACAGCTTTAGAGGGGTATTTTCCTTGCTGCAGAGTGTTGTAAACAGCGACAGGTATGTTCGGTTTAACAATGAGAAAGCATATTTGGAGATTTCCATGTTCAAAGAGTATTTGGCTGATGATGACACCTTTGAGTTGGATGAGGAAGGCCAATATGAGTTTTTAAAGATATTGAAAGATTATTTACGCTCAGCGTTTCCAAAAGGTACAGGTATAACAAGAGGGTTTACCATAGACGAGTTATATCAGCTTGCACAAATGGGGGATCTTGATATAGAATATGATGATTTTGCAGATGATATTTTATACCCGCTGGCGGTTGCGGATCTATTGATTTCGACAGGCATCCCTACATATAATGATGGCCAGTTTATCCGTAGGCCTGCGCCGTTTGTGCCGTCATTAAAATTGCTGTTGTCGGTTTATTGATTTTGGAGGGATAAAATTGTGGATAACGATGTAATTTTACGTTCTCTTCTGCTCAATGCTGACAATACAGTTGATTTGGAGGTTCAGTACAGGCTTATCGCTGCTATGACAGCGCTGATCAATCAGGAAACAGCAGTTGATATGGACGAATTTGAACTGCTTGTCGAGGACACTGTGGGTAATAGAGCCATATCCGTTCGCAAAGCGAAGAAACTACTGGAGCAGACAGGAGCTTTTCTAACAATTGATGGGCTATGGAAGTATAATGATAAGTTTACGTTTCATAAACAGGCGGTTGAGTGGGAGCGATTTACCAAATTATTTTTTACAGGCGATCAAACAAATGCGACAAATCATTTATCTGTGGATACAGAAAGGGATTCCATTATAAATGGTATCAATTGGACGATTCGTGTGTCTGCGTTAGCAGAAAGGGATGGAAGGCTTGGGGGATTTCCGGCATTTTTTAGCTGTAATAATTCGGATGATAACATCATAGGATATAAGACGGCAGGCACATCCACATCGGATGCGATGTCGCTTTTGAGCCAATCGACAGATTATTTAATCGATTGCGGAAAGAATGTGGAAGAGATAGCACATTGTCTTTCTTTTCTGCTAAATAAAACGATTGCCTGCCAGTGTACTGCATTCGGTTGGGACAAGGGCGGATTCTTCCCGCTTGAGGATCAGCCGGAGTCCGATCATCCGACAGTGGATGCAACGTGCCTGGCAGTCAGGGCATTGTGCTTAATATATGAGCAGCGAAATAAAATTGAGGGATTTTGCGGTAAGATTGAAAGTAATAATAAGGACATAGAACAGGCCGTGCTGGGCGGATTGGATTTTCTGTTCCGTATGCAGCTTTCTGATGGCAGCTTTGGGATATATAAATATGAGGATGGACGAGAAGGAGCTTCAAATGAGAACTGCACCAGAATGGTTCAATCAACCATGGGGGTATGCAAAGGCAGCGGTGTTTTTGATAGTACCGAGAGAT
Source organism: uncultured Lachnospiraceae bacterium (assembly GCA_910587765.1). Taxonomy (GTDB): domain Bacteria; phylum Bacillota; class Clostridia; order Lachnospirales; family Lachnospiraceae; genus Hominiventricola. The sequence goes on along the minus strand of CAJUNR010000034.1, from coordinate 37,535 downwards.
TTGATCTTTATCCTGCCTGTAGTAATGTCATTTCGGATACATATAGTTATCTTTGCTCTCACACAGCAGAGGCGGGAAGTTACCAGGTCTGGGCACCATATTTTGGCAATAGGGCACAGGATTATAACATCGCTGATGTCATAGTGAGTACTGCGAGAGTCTGCAGATCGTTTATACCGGTCTGGTGGCAGTGTGAGGATGAGCGGGAAAATATAGTCAAATATTGCCATGATTTTTTGTGCTATTGGCGTGAAAATGAGGAAAAGGTTGTTGACAAGGTTGGAAGATATCGGTTTAATTCACCGTCAGAAAACGGCTTTTCTGCCGGCGAATATTTCTGGCCGAGCCGTCCTGACATGCTGGCAGCATTCACAGTGCTGCAGGCTTACAATATCTTTGGTTTTGCATTGACAAAGGAGGAATGGGCACTTATAGAACGTACCGTTCATCGCACTCTTAATATACAACATCCACACGGGCATTGGGACAACCCTTTGGCTGAAAAAACACCGTTTTGTGCCGTGACACTGGCGGCTATTGAATTGTTACAGGAATATCGAATAGCAAAGGGAGTGAACTGATGGACTATACGGAATTGAAGGTTCGCCTGATGCAGCAGGGAGCTGTGGTTACACTTGCTGCACGTAAGACAATGTATCACAGCCGTTTCGGTTTGATTACATTTTCCGATTATGCGACTACAGGTGGTATAGTGGCAGTGTTGGATGAACGGGTATATGTGAATATACCGGTGAAGTTTCAAGGTACACTTTTTACAGTCGATCTATTTGAGGATAGGTTGGTCTTAAAATATGATACTAGAATCATAAAAACATCATTTCGAATAATACCTGTACCGAAATATGCATTGGATGTTGAGCGGTTAGATGACGATACACCTGTGCGGGAATTGGTGATGACCCATGCGGATAGGGTACGTATCTCTCCAGTGCATGGATGCGGGTATCACTGCAGTTTTTGTACCAGCAATGCGGCATATTATAAAGAAATCTCCTGTGAACAGCTTGATGAAGCCTTTAAGATTGCCCTGCATGATCCATATAACAAGCCGCGGCATGTGCTGATCAGCGGCGGAACACCAAACGAGGAATCGGATAGTTACACATGGATAAATAATATCTATCGTTATTTTCCACAGAGCTATCCACAATTTGATTTTGATGTGATGCTGTCTCCCAGGGGGATGGTGCCGGAACAGACTTCTGCAGAGGACTATGGTGAATTTCTGAGCTATTTGCATGATGAATGCGGTATAAAAACATTATCAGTTAATCTGGAATTGTATAACGACAGGCTCAGAGAACGATTTATTCCAAACAAAGCGGCAGTGGGCAAGGATAATTATTACAGGTTTATCGGCCAGGCAGTTGGGATTTTTGGTTCAAAAAGTGTTCGCTCCTCTTTGGTTGTTGGGTTGGAATCCGAAGAGGATACTTTGAATGGTGTGCGTATGCTTCTTGATTGTGGCTGCCTTCCGGTATTAAGTGCATTTGTGCCGGCGCCAGGTACTGATATGGCAAACTATCCGGCGCCAGGTGTTGAATTGTTACTGGAAATAGTAAAGAAAGCGGCTGATATAGCGCGAGAGGCTAATTTACAGTTGGGACCTCTTTGCAGACCTTGTACACATAACAGCATAACAGTTGAAGAAGGGGAAGTTGTAATATAATGAAGGGTCGGAATAGTACTTCGAGAGACTCTTCTTAAGTAAAAAAAATTGAAGTAACTTGAGAATAATTTATCTCCAATTTAGCCTGAGCTTAGCAATAATGGACATACTTCTTACGAAATTATATGTTTTTTAGTGATTTTTGACTCCAGAAATGCAAAAGCTTGTAACATTAACTTGACAAGCGAAGGGTTAAAATTGCGGAGTCGTGTAATAATGTTCACTTATTTCGTTGTATAAGTAATGAATAAAGCGTTTATTATATTTCTATTAGTTTTTTGTAAGTGAAGAGGATGCTTGTATATGGGGAATGAAAATGATATGATAAAACTAAAAGAGATGTATGCAGATTCAGTATTTATTAAAAGTGGAATATACAGAAGAATAAAGGCTAATTGCTGATGAAGAAATGTGAAAAGATTACGATAAATGGGAAACAAGATATAGTTGGCAAGATGTGTTAATAAATTAAGATATAAATGACACAATATATGAATTGTTGGCAAATGTATTGGAATTACAGTTAAAGGCAATAAAATAATGGTATATTTAACGTGAAGTATGATATTGATTCAAAGATTTGCTTATTTAAAAAGTAATTATGGACTCTAACTGTAAGGCAAAGAGAACAATATTTATTAGATTTTTGTTTAAATGGAAATAAGATTCAGCTGCAAAGGGCAAAGCTTTCCTATTTATAATTGATTATTGTATCCCAGAAGCATGATAGATGGCTGATGAGATGATTTTGATTTTATAAGGTAGAGTGAGAAGGGAGCAAACATGAATGACTGTCATGGCATACAATGACTGGCTGAGAAATTTATTAAAGAATGTGGAGTGTGTGTTGGCATTTGATACAGCCGCCGATTTTCTAGGGCTGACGAATGGCGGATACCGACCAGTGGCACAGATTTTTGTTGATAAAAGACAGAATATTGAAGGAACTGAGCAGATTTTAGTACCGTCATTGGGAGATCTTGAGTGTGAACAACGAAATGGACTTATATGTACTACGGTGAATAGAACTATTATTGATCTTTTGGAACAAAATGGTGATGAGCAGATTATTACAGAGAGCTTGGCAAATTATTATGAGGAACATGATGGGAGTTTTGCTGGACTTAAGATACCAAGCCATTTGCAGCAAAGATTTGAAAAGTATAGTACATGGGCATTGGAATATTATGAAGAGTAGGTGAAATGTTTGGATTTAATGGAGTTTTTATATAATGTGATGGAAGAACTGTCAAAAGCGGGCGTGCCGATTGTGTTTAAAGGGGCAATGGTTCTTAACCTTGCAATCAGGAACAATAATCCTTCAAAGGTAGAGAGAGCCACCAGAGATATTGATGGGGACTGGGTTGGGGGAAGTCCGACTATGGAGAAAATGGGAAGGGCATTGCAAAGTGCAGTGAAAAAAGTTAATTCTTCCTTAGATGTTCAAATCAACAGAGTGTTTGGAGAAAGAAAATCGGCAGGATTTAAAATTATCAATGGAAATAAAGAGAAAATTGCAAGTATTGATTTAAGTGTCAGGCAGAATCAGTTTTGTGAGCCGTATATTTCATACGTTAATGGAATAACAATCAATGGAGCCAGTTTATCAAAAATGTTGTCAGATAAAATATATGCAATCTCAGGTGAGAATGTATGTAGGAGAATGAAGGATGTGCTTGATATTTATATCATCTCTTTTATTACAGAAATAGATACGGATGAATTGTATCAGATATGGAAAGAAACAAGGAGAGAATTAGGGGATTTTGAAGTATATAAAACAAAGTCTGCTGAATTGAAAGAAGCTTATGATAAAACGAAAGGCATAAAGAATAAGCCAGATTTTTATGAAGTTTATTATAGGGTAAACAACGTGATATGTAAATTTTTCCACCAAAATAAAAATTTACAATAGAAGAATTTGAAATAGTATTTATTGATTTGTAAGCCGGAGAGAAATCTTTGGCTTTTGTTTATAAAAAATTCAGGGAAGTTAACTTGACACTAATTCACCGTCAATTTTGCCCCAACTTAGCATTAGCGAACCATACTCCCCACGAAGTTATGCGCCTTTCAGCGATTTTCTCTCAAAAAAATGGGAAAAAGTTTGTGACAATAACTTGCCATTAGCGGGGTATGGGGCGCTGTGTGTGAGGGATAGTCTTCCAAGGTGAAATTTAATATCTGCGTATGAGCATTTTATATCCTGATAATAATTGACGAACAAAAGAAACAGCGGTATAATTTGAAATAGAAAAAGATAAAAATAAACAAACTGATGATGTTACAAAAGAAACAGGAGATATTAATGAAAATATCAACAGCAGAAATTAAATTATTATTAAAGGAATGTGTCAGAGCTGAGGGGGTTTACACAATATCTGATTTTAGCAGGTATATTTCACTAAAAAGCGACAAAGCATTTACAAAATCTCAAATATCTGGCGCAATCAGTCAATTGGTTGATACAGGGATGATAGCCAGAGTGGAACGAGGTTTATATAAAGGCCCAACTCAGGAAATGGGGGAAGATTCGAAAGAGACAAAAGGGAAAATAAAGACTCGATTCGCGCAGGAAGCAATCGATTTTTTAGATGAAATCGAAAATAAATTTTCGGATTTTGTAAATTCCAAAGAGATATGGAAGCTGGATGAACATGAGTTTGAAATATTGTCTGAAATGAGAGAATTAAAAGAAAGAATGGAGAAAATATGTAAAAAATGCGAATATACTTAGATAATTGCTGCTATAATCGGCCGTTTGATGATCAAACACAGGATAGGATTCATTTGGAAAGCGAAGCTGTTTTAGCCGTTCTGAGACGCGGACAGACAGGGCTCTATCAAATAATTGGAAGTGATATTCTAGAACTTGAAATGAATCAAATGCGCGATATTGTAAAGAGAACATGTGTGAAAGAGCTGTACAAGGCAGCAGCTGTACATGGCTTTTATACGGAAGAAACCAGGAAACGGTCTCAGGAAATTATGAAACAGTCAAAAATCCGGACATTTGACAGTCTTCACATAGCACTTGCAGAGGCGTTACAGGCGGATGTGTTGTTGACAACAGATGATAAACTGGAAAAAATGGCTGCAAAATTAGAATTGAAAGTAAAGGTTATGAATCCATTAAAATTTATGTGGGAGGAAATATAAATGTTAAATGTGAATTTGAATAATCCAATAGAGATTCGGACGATTGGAATACAGGCATTAAAAGAAGCTTTAGGACCAGTCGGTATGGTACGTTTCATGCAGCAATATGATATGGGGTATGGAGATTACACGAAAGAAAAATACGAAAATCCGGATATAAGTCTTGATGATATCGATCTTTTGTTGAAACAGTAAAATAATAATATGACTACTCCTCTTCCAGTGTGAAATGTGTGCAGAGGCTGGAAGGGGAGATTTTATATTCAATAGAAAGTGGACGGTTGATTTACACGGATAAAAATATACAGGAATGGGACGAGTACAGTTCTATAAACTAAAGGGAATTTTTTCTATAATATATAAAAGAAACTGATTTTTGTAAAATTGTAACCTGGAACTTATCTTGTAAAATTAAGGAGCAGAAGTGGCAGAGAGATATTTTATTGATGATGATAAATTAAACAGGAGAAAATATGCGGATTTTTTGCGGACTATTATAGAAAATTCGGACAAGTATAAACGTAATGGGATCGAAAGCTCTTATGTGATAGCAGTAGACTCTTCTTGGGGCACGGGAAAAACATATTTTACAGACATGTTTGAGAATTATTTGTTGGGATTTGATGGAAAGGATTCAGAGAATGAGAACATGGACTATACGGTAATTCGATTTGACGCATGGAAAAATGATTTTTGGAATAATGCGTTTGAACCTTTTGTTGCTTCAATTATGGGCCAAGATATTTTTGATTTAGAAAGAGATAGCAAAAATGCCGAATCATTATTAAAAAATCTTGCAGTATCAGCAGGAATTATAGCAAAAGGGATTGTAAAGAGAAAGGTTGAGGCTTATATAGATCCGGATAGTCTGGATGAGGCTATCAATAAATCTGCAGGAAGCGCAAAAGATTTTTTGTTACGAGATTCAAAATTATTCAATGATTACCAGGAATTTAAAAGAGGGATTGAGGATTTCAAAGAAGCTTTATTGAGGCTTGTAGATGATAAAAGAAAAATTGTGATTCTTGTAGATGAACTGGACAGATGCAAACCAACCTTTTCAATTCAGCTATTAGAAATAGTAAAGCATTTATTTGACATGTCAGGTATTACGTTCTTGTTTATGATCGACATAGAACAATTAAGCCATTCTGTGAAAACTGTATATGGACAGGGTATGGATGCAACAGGGTATTTATGTAGATTTTTTGACTACATTGCAAGAATACCAAAACCAGATATAAAAGCATATATTCATAATAGCTTTGAGGGAGTGGAATTGTTTGATGATTGTAAAAGTAGTGATAAGGATAAATTTATTAATTTCTATTATGAACTTTGTATGCGTTTTGATTTGAGCTTGCGTGATATAGATACTATTATATGTTCATACAGAATTATATTAGATTCCTTTTTAAAAGAATATATATTAGTGGAAGCTCATGGCTTCTATCTCTTTTATTTAATATTAAAGTATAAAGATGTACTTGCATTTAATAATATTTTCTTGAAAAATAATGTGCCAGAAGAATTAAGAAGACTGGAATTTGCCGGATTTTCTAATATTAAGGAATCTTTAAGAAATGTAACAAGGACTATAGATAATTTAGAATATAAGATTATTTCAGAGTATTATAAAGATGGAATGCAACTTCAAACAGGAGAGTACTTAAAGGTTGCAGGTGTTCAAGAAGATAAATTGTATGTAAAAAGGCGTGGTAGTTCATCACAGCTTCAGCAATATGCTGGCGTTACTGATGATATGAATCTTAACGGTATCTTGTTTGCGCCAGATATTAAAAAGTGGGAAGAAATTAAAAATATGCAGTATGGACACTACATCCATCAACAATTAGAAATGTTCAACTTTGTAAATGCAGATATATAATAATTTATTAGTTCTTGCTTGACAGTAGCGTACGGGGAGAAGGTGAAGGCGTATCTGCAGCGCGGGGCGCGGCCGCTGCCTGGGTTTGACGCGTATCCGAATAATCAGGTGGGGTATGGGGCGCTGTGTGTGCGGGACAGTCTGCCGGGGTAGTTTTGATAAACTTGCTGAGGTACCAATCATTTTTTATCTTGCTGGTATGCTGGGAAAAATGGTTGGTATTATTTTGGGAATGAAAATCTTTGCAACAGGTAATAAACTGCATATTGCAAATATTATTATGAAACAATCATTTCAAATTATATAAGTTGAAATTCTCATGCAGATATGCTATATTGTTTAAAAAAGTTCAAAGGATAACATACATGGAAAATACGTATAAAGGGATTTTAAAAGAGATTCAAACAGCGGTATCGCAGAGCGTTAACCTGGCAGAAGAGGAGTTTTATCAGAAAATAGTCAGAGGTAATTTTATAAAAAATATGGGATATGAAAGAAGAGATTTATGTATTAAAGAATATGTAAATGCTTTTCAAAAAAGTAATCTGCTGATTATGGGGTCTGTTGAGGAGAGATGGCAAAAAGGTCTTTCTGCCTTTGTCAGGAAAATGAGGGAATATAGCTGTAAATGGGGAATACTCTTACACACAGAGGGCATATGGTTGGTTAATCTGGATATCATTCCAAATACACAAAACGGTTTTACAAATTCTCAGGTAGTGCTGGAAATAAGATATAGGATGAATACAGATCAAAAATATTTCAAATATTTTTCGTCGGAAAATATAGTTGGAGAGAAGAGGAACGCATACTTTTTCAAAGATATTATTGATTATAGAAATAACGGGTATAAAGGAAATGAAAAAAGCTGGCCGGCATATGAATCGGCATTAAAAAGATTTCTTGATTTTTATGTAGAATATAAGGGGGATTACGGAGATGAAGAAAATATTTATGATAATATAAAATTTCCGACTTTTGTTGAATTTGTAAATGATCGAACAAAGTGCGGATCTCTGAAAAGTGCAAGAAATTCATTTTTTTATATAAAAGACTTTATGCAGGCGAGAACTCAGAATGGTGAATTTGATGATCCGGACCGGGTGAAAAAAGTTTTCCGAATTTTTTGCCTAAATACGAGATGCAGGATGTAATGATTATTGATAAATTGAAAACTGCTCTAGAATTTCTGGACGGTAATCGACATGGAATGAGGAATAAAGTAATTCTTTTGACTTTTCTTGCATATGGTATGGAACGCAGAAAATTATGTGCGTTGAAATGGGAAAATATTCATTTCAGATACAGACAACTGGAAATAGATAAAAAGAAGTATCCAATACCGTCTTATCTCATGGAAATGCTGAAAAAACTGAAGGAAGCGAAAGCGCCGGGGAAATATGTGTTTTGCAGCAGCAATGGAGAAGTATTGAGCGATGGTGCAATCAATACGATACTTTCGGGAATTGCAAAAGCAGATACAGAAGATCAATTTTACAGTCAGCTTACCCCGGCAAATATCAGAAGATGTCTTGCAGGATATTTGCTGAGACATGATTATCCTTTGGAAAAAATATTGTATCTGATGGATATAGAAGGTTATAAACTTGGAAGTTATATTTCCAAAGAGGAAATAGAAAAGAAATTCTGGAATGAATGCAAAGAGGAAGACCGCATTCTTTGTCCGACAGGCGGACATCCGATGGAAAATTTTCTGGAAAGGCTAAGAAAGCCCATAGAAAGCCAGGGGAGGAAGAAAAATGACACTTGAAGAAATAAAACATGGCGAATCGAAGAATATGGAATTCAAAATACAGCTTCCTGACGACAGCAGAAGATATATGAAAACAGTGGTTGCATTTGCCAATACGTCAGGCGGAAAGATAATTCTTGGTGTGGATGATGTGACAAAGGATATCGTTGGAGTTGACCGTAATTCTGTATTCCAGATTATGGATCAGATTGCAAATGCTGTTTCTGATATGTGTGTGCCGCAGATTGTTCCGGATATTACGTTTCAGACGATAGAAGGGAAATGTATTGTTCAAATAGAAATCTATCCTGGACAGAACAGACCATATTATCTCCGAAGCCAGGGGAAGGAGAATGGAACCTATATTCGGGTGGCAGGAACCAGCAGGCCGGCAGATGAGGCGGTGTTAAAAGATCTGGAATATCAGGGAGCAGGAAAATCTTTTGATGAACTGGTAAATGTAGAGACGGACTATGAGGAGGAAAATGCATTGCAGTTGTGCAGCGATATCCAAAAGCATATTGCAGAATCACAGGGGCTCTCCATAGAAAAGATAAGAACGATAACTGCTGTAAATCTTGAAAACTGGGGAGTTTTAAAGAAGAATGGGCCGTCATATTTACCAACTAACGCATTTATACTTTTGACAAAAAATACCTTTCGGTTTGCGAAAATACAATGTGCGTTATTTAAAGGAGAAAACAGAGCTGTTTTCATTGACCGAAGGGAATTTGGCGGTCCGGTCTATGAACAGATTGAGGAAGCATATCAGTTTGTATTGAAACATATTAATCTTGGCGCGACCATTGATGGAATTGTCCGAAAAGACAGATACGAGTTACCTCCGGAAAGTATTCGGGAAGCCATCATCAATGCCGTATGTCATCGGTGCTATCTGGATCACTCCTGTGTGCAGGTTGCTGTTTATGATAACAGAGTTGAGATCACTTCTCCTGGTATGCTGTATGGCGGGCTGACCATGGAACAGGCGGTTTCCGGTCGGTCCAAGATCCGTAATGCCTGTATAGCAGAAGTATTCAGCCGGATGGGAATCATAGAACAATGGGGGACAGGCTTTCAGCGAATGATTCAGGGGTGCAGGGAATACGGTCTTCAGGAGCCGGAATTTATCGATATGGGTGATACATTCAGAGTGAATTTTTATCGTTCTAATATGGAAAATGGTATAGAAAATCAAGACATAAAGGCAAAAACTGGCACAGAAATAACAGAGAATCATGGAAAAACCGGCATAGAAAGTGATGAGACTGGCATAGAAAACACGGGAACTGGAATAGAAAAAACAAAAGCCGGAATTTCGATGGTTTTATCAGACACAGAGAAAAAAGTAGTGGAATTGATACTTTTGGATTCGGAAATCACACAGGAACAGATAGCAAAAAAAATGAAAATGTCCAAAAATGGGATTCGATATATTATGGATAAATTAAAAGCGAAAGGGGTTCTCAGAAGGGAAGGAGCAACAAAAAAAGGGAAATGGATGATTGAGTTAAATAGATAAAGGAATGGAAACGGGACGAGTAACAGACATTACAGGGTACACCCATTAATGAGACAGAGTTTGAAATGATTTTCAAAGAAATATAAGAATTTAGCAGTTCTTACTTGACAGCAGCGTACGGGGAAAAAGTGAAGGCGTATCTGCAGAGAGGTGCGCGGGTGCTGCCGGGGTTTGGCGGAGGATGGAATAACCTGACGGGGTATGGGGCGCTGTGTGTGCGGGACAGTCTGCCGGGGTAGAAATGAGAGATTTTTCTTTACAAAATCCGGATGTTTCATATGCAGATGTTCTTGCATATATGCTGTTAGTCGGGATAAAGCTGGAGCAGGAGTGTATCGTTTAAACAATTTTACGATAAATATGGGCTTTTACATTTTTTCCGGCAGGAAGCATATGCTATGATTAATTCTATGACGACTCCCCTCCCAGTGTGAAATGCGCGCCGAAGCTGGAAGGGGAGATTTTATGAGGAACTGATATATGAATATAGAAGCATATACTCTCGACTCTCTGCGCAATCTGGTCAGAAAACTTCAGACGGAAAACCGCAGATTAAAAGAGCAGCTGAAAGCAGCAGATATTGCATTTGATACAGGAGATATATTTGAAGAGAAACCGGAAAGTATGGAAGAATATGATCCGGATCAGGGAGGGCGGATTGTAGGCAGATATATTACAAGGGATATGGCAAGGCTGTATTTCTCCATGTTCTGGGGGCGGGAGGATGTATACGCAAAACGTGGGAGAAAGGGCGGGTACTTTCCTCAATGCAATCATCGATGGAATGGCCGGATCTGTCCAAAGCAGCGGGGAGAAAAGACAGTCTGTGAAGCATGCGGGCACAGAGACTGGACGAGGCTCACGCTGGATAAGATCATGGCGCATCTGGCAGGTTATAAAGAAGACAGGTCCGATGTCATTGGCATCTATCCGTTGTTTCCAGATGGTACCTGCAGATTTCTTGTATTTGATTTTGATAATCACGAAAAAGGTGCGCAGGAGAAGGATTTTGCAAATGAAGATAGCGAATGGCAGGATGAGGTCAACGCGCTGAGGGTGATATGCGAGCGGAATGGGATTTCGCCGTTGGTGGAGCGTTCCCGTTCCGGCAGGGGAGCGCATGTATGGATCTTTTTTCAAAAACCGATTGCTGCTTCTCTTGCGAGAAATTTTGGTTTTCTGCTGCTGGATAGAGGGTCCATGCTGGTTAATCTGAAGTCCTTTCATTATTACGACCGCATGTATCCGTCGCAGGATACAGCAGACAGCATAGGGAATCTGATCGCGCTGCCCCTGCAGGGACAGGCTTTAAAAAACGGCAACAGCGCCTTTGTCGACGAAAACTGGAATGCGTATCCGGATCAATGGGATGTTCTGCTGAATCATACAAAGAAATTAAGCATGCAGGAGATTGAGAACTGCATGATAAAATGGCAGGCGGAGTTTGCGGAAGAGAAAGGAATGACAGCATCCGGAACTCTGCAGAACCGTCCGAAGCCATGGAAGAGAAAAGATAACTTCCAAAGCTCGGATGTAACAGGGAAAATGCACATTGTATTGGGCGACGGCATCTATGTGGACGCGTTGAATCTCATGCCCAGACTGCAGAATCAAATTCGCAGTCTGGCTGCCTTTGATAATCCGGTTTTTTATAAAAATAAACGTCTTGGATATTCCAACTATTATCACTTAAAAGCAGTCTATATGGGAAAAGACACAGATGGATACATACGTATTCCCCGGGGACTCCGGGAAAAACTGACGGACCAGTGTAAGAATGCGGGAATCATATATGAGATAGAAGATCATAGAGAAAAAGGCCGTCCGGTCCGTGTAACTTTCAACGGAGATCTAAGAACACAGCAGGAGCTTGCGGCGCACAGGCTGCTGGCTTACGATCATGGCATCTTAAATGCTGCCACCGCTTTTGGAAAGACGGTTGTATGCAGTTATCTCATAGCGGAACGAAAAGTAAATACATTGATTCTTCTGCAGAGCAAAGACCTGCTGGAGCAGTGGGTGGACGAGCTGAATAAATTCCTGGTGATCGATGAGGAGCCGCCGGCATATCAGACAAAGGGCGGACAGATTAGAAAGCGTGACCGTGTGATCGGTATTCTGCATGGAAGTAAAGATACTCTAACGGGGATTGTCGACGTTGCCATGGTCGGTTCCATATACAGGAAGGGAAACTTTCACGAAAAGCTCAACACTTATGGGCAGGTGATTATGGACGAATGTCATCACGCCGCATCCAGTACAGCCATTCAGGTTCTGCAGAAAGTGAATGCCAGATATGTATATGGAGTATCGGCTACCCCCAGGCGGGGTGACAGTCTGGAAAAGATTATTTATATGCTCCTGGGTCCGATCCGCCACAGCTATACGGCAAAGGAACGTGCTGCTATCCAGGGAATCGGTCATTTTGTTTATCCCAGATATACGCGGGTGGTTGATACAAAGGAAAGCAGAAATGATATCAACGGAGCATTTTCACTGATCAGTACAAGCGTTGTGAGAAATGAGATGATTCTTGGCGATACGAGAGAATGCATACAAAAGAAGAGAGCACCAGTTCTGCTGACGAAATATAAAGAACATGCAAAATATCTGTACGATCATCTGCAGGGCTGTGCGGACCATGTGTTTCTTCTGTATGGAGATAACACGGATAAAGAAAATGCCGGAATCAGAAGACAGATGAAAGAAATTCCAGATGACGAGAGCATGATTCTGATTGCAACCGGCCAAAAGATTGGAGAAGGATTTGATCTGCCGAGACTGGATACATTGATGCTGGCGTCACCGGTGTCATTTTCAGGGAGGCTGGAACAGTATGTGGGGAGACTGAACCGCGATTATAAAGGCAAGACGGAAGTAATCGTATATGATTATATTGATTCTCATATAGGATGCTTTGATCGTATGTTTGCAAAAAGGCTGCGGACATACAAAAGGACAGGCTTTCAACTGGTTACAGATGCTCCTGCGCCGAAACAGACAGCTAATGCTATCTATGATTCCGGAAATTACTCGGATGTCTTCGAGAGGGATGTGATTGAGGCCAGAAAGCGGATCATTGTATCCAGCCCCGGACTTACCTATGATAAAACGGAACGTTTTCTCTATCTCCTGAAACCGGGGCAGGAGACCGGGGTGGGTGTGACGGTGATTACAACAGAGCCGGAGAGCCTTGCTTATGGCAGCGCAGAATTTTGCCAGAGTATGATAGAAAATATGAGAAATGAAGGAATCCATGTGATTCTGAAGGAAGCGGTAGAGGAACATTTTGCGATCATAGACGATGATCTGGTATGGCATGGAGGGATGAATCTTCTGGGAAGAGAGGATGTATGGGATAATCTGATGCGGATTCAGTCTTCGCAGGTTGCGGCAGAGCTGCTGGAGATCGCATTGGGCGATAGAACGGGGATTCGTTTGGTGTGAGACACAATCTGACATTATTTTCAAAGAAATAATGGGGGAGATTATTGTGATAAATACTCCAAATTTTGCTGATTTGTTGTATAATAGCAATAGGAGGAGTTGAGATGGAAAAGGAGAGAAACGGTGGCCCTTTTTTGGAAAAATTCATGTTGCCACCAGATGATTATGAAATATTCAAATTTGGAGGAAGTTCTCTAAAGGACGAAAAATATGGAATTAAAACCATGTTAAAATATTTTTCTTCTTATTTTACGGAAGAACAGCTAAAAGAGAATATGGCAAGATATAATTTGCAGACAATGTTTGATGTTGTCAAGAGATATTTTGCAAAGGAATATGGTTATACTGGAGCAGAGATTGAATTGAGCAATATTTATCAGAACTCAATTAACAGCTATATTTATAATGACAGGATAAATCCGGTTTTCGTGCATATTGATGAGCTTTTTGAATCTACGGTTATGGGATTCCTGTTGGCAATGTTTAAATGGTCTAAGGATTTAGAAAATCTGGAGATATATGGGGAGTGCTTTAAATATGTATTATTTTTAATGAATGACGTGTGCATATTTGGGGAAATGCAGGACAGGGATGCGAATCAGACGTTAATGGACACGGTAAACGGAGATATTCAGATACTTCAGCTTGCCGAGGACTGCTATTGGACAATTGTGATATTCAGTCTTGCGCACGAACTTGCACATGCATATCTGGCGGTTAGTGGTAAGAAATACACTAAGGAGCATCCTGAAAAGGAAGAATATGACGCTGACATGATAGCTTACCATATTGTACTGAAAATTATTATGGAAGAAAAGGGAACAAATACGATTCTTGAAGAATACACTTATCTGGCACCAATGATTTATATGGATTTTTTTGACCTGTATTATTATACAGACAGAGTATTGTATAAAACGGTATTCCGTGACTGGAAACATCCGGCGCCAACAAAGCGCAAAAACAGGCTGTTTGCAGTTGCGGATAAAGATGAGTATGATTTTAATACTGTGGATGGAAATCATTTATACAATGGCTTTCTGGATGTATATGATGAGTTCAAAGATCAGCTTCTTATGAAAATGGAAAGAGGAAAATTAGATAAGATTTTGTGGACAGAAAGAAGAAATCTTATGAGAAGGAGAAATGACAATGACTAGAAAAGAGGCATTGGAATATAATGATGACTTAAAAGAGAAATTGGAGCAGGCTGCATTGCAGTATGGTCTGGAGGAATCAGCGGGTGCTTATATAGTGGACAATTATATTACCGTGATGCCGGAAGATGCAAGAAAAGGCATGATATTTCTGGGAGAGGACTCAGCATCTTATAAGGCAGGCAATGTAAAAATTGATTTTAAGAGGGCGCTTATCGCCGGATTGGAGTTTGCAGCATCTATTAGCAGGCCTGAAAGTATATTCAATTATGTTCAATTAATAATCGTATCAGCATTTTTCATTGAAAGATCAATAAAACTGGAACTAAGCAGACTGGAGGCTTATGTTGTATATTTGTTACATAAGAAAGACGCATATGAAGTCGGAGTCGAAGAGGAACCGTTTGTCAAAGAATTGCAGGAATGGTATCAGCAGAGAGAAGGACAGGCTGTTGGAAGGGATGCTATTGTAGATGCTATGAACCATCTATATAGAGTAAAAGTTGCAGATTTTAGTAATGGGAATATTTATTTGAGAGAACATGTGTGGGGAACGGTAGAATAATAATTCCAGTTTGATTAGATAGAGCAATTTTATAAATGGTTGTGACATATCGGGAGGAAAGATGGAATCAGCAATAAATAAATTATTTGAGTGTTTTGATGGATTGTTTTTTGAAGAAAGAGTTGAAATACATGATGAAGATGTATGGCTGACACAAAAGAGCATGGTGCAGCTGTTTGACTGTTCAACGGATAATATTAGTTTTCATTTAAAGAATATTTTTCCAGCGAAGAGTTAGATGCAAAAGCAGTTACCGAGGAATCCTCGGCAACTGCTTCTGATGGCAAAAAGTACAGGAGGAAATTTTATAATCTTGACGCGATTATCTCCGTGGGCTACCAAATTAATTCCATTCGGGCAACCCAGTTCAGTCAGTGGACTATTCTCCTACAGCGGCAACATCTAAAGTTTTTTTGCTATGGTTCAGAATAAGCTGCATTATGCGATTCATCACCATACATCTGTAGAGGTGATTGTAGAACGTGCGGATCATAGAAAAGAGCATATGGAATTAACCACTTGGAAAAACGCTCCAAAAGGTAAGATTGTGAAATCGGATGTGAGTATAGCAAAGAATTATTTGACAAAAGAGAAAATGCAGGATTTAAATCAGTTTGTCACCATGTATCTGGACTATGCGGAGAGACAGGCAAGGCGGCAGATTCCTATGACTATGGAGGACTGGGCGAAAAGACTTGATGCTTGAGTTCAATGAGGAAGATGTATTGAGAGATAAGGGAAGGGTATCGGCTGAAATTGCTAAAAGCTTTGCCGAGAGTGAGTTTGAAAAGTATAGAGTTATTCAGAACGAATTGTATCAAAGTTAGTGCCGTTTATATATTAGTTCTTACTTGACAATAGCGTACGGGGAGAAGGTAAAAGCGTATCTGTAGCGCAGGGCGAGGCCGCTGCCGGGGTTTGGCGGAGAATGGAACAATCTGACGGGATACGGGGCGCTGTATGTAAGGGACAGTCTGCCGGGGTGATGGTGTCCGGGAAAAAATAATTGAATTTAACAGTAATCACCTATTGAAAACAGAATATATGTTCGCCACGCTATCAGTAATGGATAGCCAAGTGAATACTTGAAACTGGAATATCTAATCATCAGTTGAGCTGTCAGACAATTCGTTGAATTTATTGAGAAGTGCTGAAAAAGAATATATACGGAATGGAAAAGACATGATATAATTAAAGAAACTATGAAGGGCTTTTTACATGTTTTCCATTCCTCATACATTTGCCAGTGAAGGGGAAAAGGGGAGTGTATAAAATTTGGAATTATTCAGGTAGAGAGAAAAGCAGTCGAGGTTATGATGGATGCGGCTATGGATTTGAAAACAGCTGGTTTATATAAGGTGTAGAAACGTATTAGCTTTGATTATTATGTGTGAAATAGAGGTATGAAAGTGAGAATATACTTAGATAATTGCAGCTATAATCGCCCGTATGATGACCAGTCTCAAATGCGTATTTATTTATAGCAATCCAAAATAATACTGCACTTACTTGACATAGGGTTTATGATAGAGTCAAGAGGTGATTGCCATGTTGCATAATGAGACACGAAAACTACTTATTAAAGCCTGGAACAAAACCCATAATGCAAAGGAAGTGGCAGAATGCTTTTCCGTAAACACCAGCACGGTTTATCGTCTGGAAAAAAGAATGCGGGAAACCGGCTCTGTGGAAACCAGGGTTTCTCTGCGCGGGCGTAAACCTGCCCTGAGTCAGACGGATATTCACAATATCGACCGGCTGATACAGGAACAGTCCGATATTACAATCCATGAAATACGGGAAAAACTCCAGTTACAGGTAAGTGATGAAACCGTCCGCAAAGCAGTCCTGAAACTCGGATACGTTTATAAAAAGAAGTCCCTCCATGCTTCAGAACAGGAGCGTCCCCGATGTCAGGGCCAAAAGGGAAGCATGGAAAAAACATATACCGGAGAGAGGCGTAAATAACCTGGTATTTCTGGATGAAAGCGGCGTCAACACGAATATGACAAGGCGTTACGCCCGTTCGAAAAGAAATGAGCGTGCAGTGGACAGTGCGCCTGTAAATACGCCGTGCAGCACCACGATCCTGTCATCCATATGGCTGGACGGAAAGACGGTCCATACGGTTTATCAGGGCGGTACTACAGCGGAACGTTTTGCAGAATATCTGGAAAATATTTTACTGCCGACATTGTCTGGAAATGACATCATCATTATGGATAATATGCGCTCCCATCATGCGAAAGTGGTCAAAAAGATTCTGGACTCATCAGGAATCAAATATCTTTATCTTCCGCCTTACAGCCCGGATCTGAACCCGATTGAAAAAATGTGGTCAAAGATCAAGGCATATTTGAGAAAAGTAAAAGTCCGTACTGCGTCAGAATTACCGGACGCAATAGAAAAGGCATTTTCAACTGTCCGTCCTTCGGATTGTTCAGGGTGGTTTCGTTCATGTAATTATGTGCAATAATTTGTTGGATTGCTATAGAAACGCAGGCAAAACTTCATATCCAGGATATGATCAGGAAAGGCAATCTGGAATTGGTGACATCCTATGTGCTTGATTATGAGAATGATAGAAACCGATCATTGCAGAAGAAGATGGCGATTGAGAGATTTATAAGGGAGTATACAAGCATATATGTTAGTGACAGAAATAAAAATGAGATTGAAAAGTATGCCGGTGAAATTATGAAGACGGGCATAAAAGAGAAAGATGCATGCCATGTGGCCTGCGCTGTTGTAGCACAATGTAAATATTTCATTACTACAGATGACCGCCTGCTGAAATACCATTCAGAAAATCTGGAGTTGGTTACACCAGGGGAATTTATCAGAAGAATGGAGACAGATTATGAATAATGCAGTAGATATTTTGGATCAGGGTTTTGCATGTCTTGTGGAAAATTTGGGTGTAGTCGATGCGGAGCATTTTATAGCCCTCATTAAAAGAGATAATTTTGATTATACAGTATGGCAGAGAGAATATTTTGATAAAATGCAGCCAGGAGAGTTTACAGCGAATGCGGCTGCATATGCAAAGAATCATCCATATACAGGAAAAGGGCAGATTTTATGACTATTTCTGATTGAAAAATGAGAATACGGAGACAAAAAACAGAGAATCGTATCAAAAAGATGCGGATTCTCTGTTTTTGTTCCAGGAGCTGATGCAAGAAATATTAAAAGGAATTTTCGGGCGGGAGGGGACAATGAAAAAAGGAAACAGAATAAATGATAGATACTATAAGGTATATCCATAATGAGACAGGGTTTGGCATGACGCAAAAACAGGCTGTTTGCAGTTGCGGATAAAGATGAGTATGATTTTAATACTGTGGATGGAAATCATTTATGTTCTTAACAAGAAATTGTTGATAGAAGTATTTTCTGAAATCAGAGAGATTCGTGCAAGTGAGAGGAATGATGGCTCTCTATCAGATGAAAAACATACCGGAAACCGGATCATTGAGGTTTCAGTCCCTCGAAGTTCTGACAGAACAGGGCATTCCGGTGAGCAGAGACCATTATGAGCAGATGCATCTGGGACGTATGCAGCCGGAAGATACGCCGGAAAGTATTCGGGAGCGTTTCAACAGGCGCCTTCCACGGAATTTCTAAGGACATTCCATCAGTGTCAGTGATGCGCTGGTACCGAATCAAAGAGGGATGCTGGCAGCTTATTATGTAGAAAAGAAGGGTTTTGCAGATCGGGATGGATTTCTTCCCGGACATTCATCTGGGTTCGCTGTGTCTATGGAAACATCGGGCTTCCGTCTGGAAGGGAAGAAAGGAACCTGGCTTGCCTTTGACAACATCTGGATCGACGGAAAATAACGGGTGCAGAGTCTTGAGAAACGCTTTGCATCCGTTTTGCATGTGGGAAAATGGTGACTGAATATTTGGAATTTTATAATCTGTATTATAAAGCAGTACGATGTATTGTTTGGACTGGGGAGAATGGTGGAGAAGTAAAGTGCGGACTGACAAATGAACTTTAAGATTGCGATTCCCGGTGCTGTTCTGACCGTGATTCTTTACGCGGTGCTGAGTATGAACGGAAGCGGAGTGGCTGCGCCGGAGGTTGGAGACTATAACATCATTACCATTATTCCTTATATTGCAGTTCTGACACTGGCATTAGCCGGACTGGACGTGATCATCGTTCTTGCTATCGGCATGGGACTGTCCTGTGTGATCGGACTTCTGGTAGGTACGGCTACTTTCTTTGAATGGGCACAGGGAGTAAGCTCCGGCATGGAAGGAATGTTCTGGGTATGGATTTCAATGCCATGTCTATTCCTTATAAAAAGCTTGGGGAATTTCTGAAAAAAGAGGCACAGCTTTTCTTTGATGACGGTTATCTGTTCGGAGAAGAGGGGAATGGTTTTGAGCGCTGGAATCTGGCCTGCCCCACCCGCTATATTGAGGAAGGGCTGGAACGGATGAAAACAGCGTTTGATCGACGGAGAAATTCGTAGAGAAACGGTTTCAGAGAGGCGGGTGAATGATGGAGCTGTTCAAAAAAGACGGGAATCTGTTCTATGTGCAGGCAGATCATATAACGGGAGAATTAGCAGGAAGCGTTATAGAATATCTGTATGAGGCAGGGGCCGGTAACGTGCAGGTGGTTTCCACTGTGACGAAGAAAAACCGTCCGGGGTATCTTTTTCTGATTGACGTCAAGAGTGATTCTCTGGATGCGGTGGAGCAGGTGCTGATCCGGGAGCTGTCGGTGGCCGGATGGCATCGAATCGGTACAGAACACTGTCATCTGGCGGTGGACTATCTGAAGAAACCGGTGGAATTTTGTCTGGGACAGAACCGATTCCGCATGGAAGTAGAGGGAAAGAAGGTCTATGGAACTACAGAGACGCTTCGGCCGGAACACCGAAGCTGCGTGGAGCTGAAAGAGATCCTGAGAAGAAAGAACCAGGACCTGCCGCTGGAAGCGTGCAAAAAGATTCTGACAGATATTCTGGAGCAGGATCTGTCCAGCTATTCTATAGAATAGAGGAAGACAGAAAGTCTGTCATATCATTACAGCCAGCTACTTGTTTTGATTCCATAAATGGGGCCGCTGCCCGATCATTCTATTACAGGACAGCGGCTCCACTCCTTAAAAAGAAAGGAAAATGATGAAGATGAAAATGATAGAGACAAAAAACGCGCCGGGAGCCATTGGGCCATATTCACAGGCGTTTGCGGTAAACGGAGTTGTATTTACTTCCGGTCAGATTCCGGTAGATCCGGAAACCGGAAACGTTCCGGAAGGAATCGAAGCACAGGCAGAGCAAAGCTGCAAAAATGTAGGAGCGATCCTGAAAGCCGCAGGCACAGATTTCGGACATGTGTATAAGACGACCTGTTTTCTGGCTGATATGGCTGATTTTGCAAAATTTAATGAAGTCTATGCCGGATATTTTACGTCTAAACCGGCAAGAAGCTGTGTGGCAGTGAAGACATTACCCAAAGGAGTTTTATGTGAGATCGAAGCATGTGCAGTGACAGAATAAAGGGTGTTTGAACTGCCGGGAATTTATTCAGGAGAATACCCCTGTTCTAAACTATGAAATTTATTGGAGACTCACTAATTTGTTAATATATTGTATCTGCGAAGCCGGTCAGCTATAATCCAGTATATCAAATCAAATACAGTAATGAAATTCAGGAGGTACTTCTTATGTTGAATGAAAATGTAAAAAAACTGCTGGCAGAGAATATGTGGGACCTGGCCACCTGTGCCGATCATGAGCCGAATGTGGTTCCCGTGGCGTTCAAGGATGTAACGGAAGACGGGAAGCTGGTGGTGGGCGACGTATTCCTTGAGACCACGTTGAACAATCTGAAGGCAAACGGCGGCAGGATTGCCATTTCCGTATATGATGCAAAGTCTTTGGAAGGCTACCAGATTAAGGGCGTTGCGGAGTATGTGACAGAAGGTGTGGTTGTTGATACATTTAAGGCCATGGTGGAAAAAATGTTCAATGGAGCGGCTACCGCAAAGGGCGCGCTGGTTATTATACCGGAAAAGGTGATCGTGACTACCCCTGGAGCGGAGAACAAAAAAGTTTTGTAAGGCGGACAAAAGCGGCGGGTGCAGAGCCCATAAAAATGCATGGCAACTTGATTTTTAAGGGGTGTATAGACGGATGAAACAGATCATGGATTTATTTCTGACTTTTGGCAGGATAGGGGCACTTACGTTTGGCGGCGGGTATGCCATGCTCTCCCTGCTGGATTATGAATGTGTCGAGAAGAAAAAATGGCTCACAGCAGATGAGCTGATGGATGTCACGGTCATTGCGGAATCCACGCCGGGGCCGATCGCGATAAACTGTGCCACCTATACGGGATATAAGCTGGCCGGTATGAGAGGCGCGTTTTTTGCGACCGTCGGCATGGTTCTCCCATCGTTCCTTCTGCTTTTTGCCATTTCTGCTTTCTTTGAAAATATGCTGGTTGTCGGGATGATTGAGAAGGCTTTCAGGGGAATCCGGATCGCGGTTTCCATTCTGATCATACAGGCGGCGGTCAGGATGATACGGAAGATGATGAAAAAATCCCCGGATAGAAAGGCTCAGATATTCCTTGTTATTTTCTTTTTCTTTGCCGCGTTAGCCGTGAATATTGCCGGGATGCATATTTCCACGGTATATTTTATTATTTGCAGCGGTTTCATTGGTCTGGCGCTCTTTGGGAGGCCGGGAAATAAAAAAGCGGGGAGGGATGATCTGTGATTTATATAAAGCTGCTGGCTGCTTTTTTGAAAATAGGTTTGTTTTCCTTTGGCGGCGCATACGGCGCGATCCCACTTATCCGGGATGTGGTCATTGAGAACCAGTGGATGGATGCGGAGATGTTTTCAAATCTTATCGCGCTGAGTGAGTCCACGCCCGGCCCAATCATGGTAAATATGGCTACTTATGTAGGAAGTAAGCAGGGAGGCTTCCTGGGAGCGCTTGCTGCGACAACCGGCGTAGTCCTGCCTTCATTTTTGATCCTTCTGGCAGTTACAATCCTGTTCCATAATTTCCTGAAACGTAAAAAGGTGCAGGCTGTGTTAAAAGGGGTAAAGCCGTGCTTAATGGGGGTGATACTCGCTACGGGCATCTATATGGCAGTTTCCATATGTATCCCTTCCGGGGTATCCCGCCATCTGGCAGGAACACAGGGTATAGGAAGCGTTTTCTTAATGATTGACCCGGCGGCGTGCATCCTGTTGTCTGTTCTTGGGCTTGTCACTGTGTTGTACCAGGCTGTCAGGAAAAAGGATTTCCCACCTGCCGCGTTGCTGTCACTGGCGGCGGTTCTGGGGTGCATTTTTTATTCATGACAGGGGAGGGCAGCTAAAATAAAGTTACTCATATACTTTCAGTTGGTTACGGATGCCCATGTGCCGAGACAGACGGCAAATGCCATATATGATTCGGGTAATTACTCGGATGCCTTTGAGCGGGACGTGATTGAAGCCGGAGAGCCTTACTTACGGCAGCGCAGAATTTTGTCGGGGCATGATAGAAAATATGAGGAATGAAGGCGTCCATGTAATCCTGTTATTATTCGAAGATTTGTGTTGTAACGCCCGATCCAATCCGTTATACTGAATTCAGTATAGACCTGTGCGCAAAAGGAGATTGTCAGAACCGCGCACAGGTACGAACGGAGGAGCCAGGATGAAGTATACATGGGAAGATATCGAGCGGCATGTTGCCGTTTGTACCCATTGTCCGCTGAGCCGGACCAGACACCGGCCGGTGATGGGGCGTGGGGATCATCAGGCGGATCTGATGCTGACTGCGGAAGCGCCCGGAGGACAGGAAGACCAGCAGGGACTGCCGTTTGTGGGAAGTTCCGGGGAGGTGCTGGACAGGCTGCTGCGGGACTGCGGACTGCGCAGAGAGGAGATTTACATTACCAACATCATCAAATGCCGCCCTCCGGGCAACCGGAATCCGAAGGAGGAGGAAAAAGAAGCCTGTTTTCCATACCTGAAATACGAGACGTTTCTTCTGAAACCCAGGATCATCGTCTGCCTTGGCCGCGTGGCTACACAGCGGATCATTTCGCCGGATTTTAAAATTACCAGACAGCACGGCACATGGATCTGCCGGAAAAACTGTGCGCCGACCGCGACTTATCATCCCTCTGCGATTCTGTGGGATCCATCCAAATACGAGACCGTGAGGGAGGATTTCCGCAGGATCGCGGAAAAACGGGCGGAATCAGTCTCAAAGGGGGATCCGGAGTAAGACAGGAGGGGCCGGCGATGCAGGAGAGCAGATTATTTAAGATTGTGTACTATTTGCTGGACCGGGGACAGGCGACTGCGCCGGAGCTGGCGGAGAAGTTTGAGGTGTCGGTCCGGACGATCTACCGGGATATAGATGCTCTGAGCGGAGCCGGAGTCCCCGTCTATGCGGAAGCGGGCAGAAACGGCGGGATTCGTCTGATGAAGGATTTTGTCCTGGACAGAGCCGTCCTGTCGGAGGAAGAAAAGAAGGAGATTCTGACGGCGCTGCAGAGTATCAGCACCGCCCGGGACGGGAACGGCAGCCGGACGCTACAGAAGCTTTCGGCCATATTTCAGACGGAGTCGGAACACTGGCTGGAGGTGGATTTTTCCAGATGGGGCGATCAGGGCTCCGACAATGAGAAGTTTGAACTGCTGAAATCGGCGGTCATTCACTGCCGGGAGGTCCGGATCCGTTATGCCGGCTCCAACGAGGTGACAGGGGAGAGAATTGTGCAGCCCTCTAAGCTTGTCTACAAATCAAAGGCCTGGTATCTGAAAGCATTCTGTACAAAAAAGCAGGACTGGCGGCTTTTCAAGCTGAACCGCATTCTGGAACTGGAGCTTTTGGAAAAAAGCTTTATACACCGCGATTGTCTGGAGCCGGCGGATGCCGTCCAGGAGGAGTATCGCGAAATTGTGCTTCGTTTTCCGGAAGAGATGGCGTACCGCGTCTACGATGAATTTAACAGGGGGCAGATACAGAGGCAGGATAATGGAGATCTGATCGTATCCGCGAAAATGCCGGAAGACGCATGGCTGATCGGCTCTCTTCTGTCCTTTGGAGCACAGATGGACGTCGTTTCCCCTGCGGATCTGAGAGACGCTCTGGCAGAACAGGCAAAATTAATCTATGAAAAAAATAAAACCTGACAAAGGATGTCAGGGTATGTGTGTTAGATTAAATTCATATTTTAACACATTTGGAGGTAAGGAACATGAAAGAAAGAAATCAGAGATTCTGCCAGAGCTGCGGCATGCCCATGGGAGAGACGGAGGAACTGCACGGAACCAATGCCGACGGCAGCAAAAATGAGGACTACTGTAAGTACTGCTTTGAAAACGGCGCCTTTGCGTTTCCGGGAACCATGGAGGAGATGATCGAGCTCTGCGTCCCCAATATGGCGGCGGCCAATCCGGACATGAGTGAAGAAGACGCGAGGAAGGCCATGACAGAGTGGTTTCCGACGCTGAAACGGTGGAAGAAGCAGTAGGGCTCTTCCACAGGTGCATTTACTGCGATTCCAGAAGCGGATGTTGCCGCATGGAGCATGCGTTTGAGGACATCGATGAGCCTTTAGGAGCTGAATGATTAATGTCTCATGATTTTGTATTTGAAAAAGTAATTGTGATCGGCTGTCCGGGAGCGGGAAAGAGTACATTTTCGAGAAGGCTGAGAAGCGAAACCGGCCTGCCCTTATATTATCTTGACTGCTTGTGGCACAAACCGGATAAGACAACGATCGGCAGAAGTGAGTTTGACTGCGGCCTGAGAAAGATACTTTCGGGCGATAAATGGATCATCGATGGAATCTATACCAGAACGCTGACCATGCGGCTTCCGGCACGGGAACGCTCCGTGTGCGGCCGGAAGCCGTAGAGGACAACACCGGGCATCGTTTTTTGACTCAGGATCCCGTTATGGTACCTCCGTTCGGATGAAGCACCTGACCGGTCATGTAGCTGGAGTCATCGGATGCAAGAAACACATAGCATGGCGACACTTCGCACGGTTGCCCCGCTCTGTCCATGGGGACGTGCGAAGTTTTCTTTCCAAAGGTAGCGACTTCTTCTGCCGAATATGAGGAAGGGATCAGGGGCGTCCAGATCGGCCCCGGCGCAACGCCGTTTACCCGGATTCCCTGTTCTGCAAGAGACAGGGAGAGAGATCTGGTCAATGCGACAATCGCGCCTTTGGTCGCACTGTAATCAATTAAATCTTTATTTCCTTCATAAGCCGTGACGGAAGTTGTATTAATAATGCTTCCGCCTTTTTTCATGTACGGTAACGCATACTGAATTAAATAGAAAAAAGAAAAAACATTATTTCTGAATATAAATTCGATTTCTTCCTGCGGGATATCGAGAATGCTGCGGTGAATAAACTGCATCGCATGATTGTTTACGAGGATATCCAGCTTTCCAAAATGTCCGATGGTCTGATCGACACAATATTTCGCAAACGCCGGATTTTTTAAATCCCCATGAATAAGGAGACAGTTGCCGCCCAATTGTTTGATTCGTTCGGCAGTTTCTCCCGCGTCGGTCTCTTCGTCATAGTAGACAATTACAACATCCGCGCCTTCTTTTACAAAATCGTATACAACCGCTCTGCCGATACCGCTGTCTCCGCCGGTAATCAGCGCAACCTTTTTTTCAAGTTTTCTGTACGTTTTTCCGCATTCGCAGACCGGGAGAGGCTGCATGACATACTCAAATCCGGGCTGTCTGTTTTGATGCTGGGGCGGAAAGGCCGTATTGTTTTTCTTGTCTTCTTTTTCGCAGTGACATGCTTGGGGCTGATACATTTTCGCTGCCGCTTTCTGAACATGATTGTTATATGATATGAAAGAGCGTCTGTTTTGTGAAAAGAAACGTTGATGAAACTGCGGATAAAGACTATACTGTATTTATCAAAAGAGAATCGCACAAAGGAGTTGTCATGCAATATACGTGGAATGATATTGAACAGCACGTCTCCGCCTGCACCCACTGTCCGCTGTGCCGGACGAGGCAGCGGCCGGTTATGGGGCGCGGAAGCCATCGGGCGTCCATCATGCTGATTGCCGAGGCGCCCGGAGGGCAGGAGGACCGGCAGGGGGTTCCGTTTGTCGGCAGTTCCGGGGAAATACTGGACCGTCTTTTGGGGGACTGCGGACTGAAGAGGGAGGAACTCTACATTACCAACATCATAAAGTGCCACCCTCCGGGCAACCGCGATCCGAAAGAGGAGGAGAAAGAAGCCTGTTTTCCTTATCTGAAATATGAGACGTTTCTTTTAAAGCCCGGAATCATTGTCTGCCTCGGCCGCGTGGCCGCGCAGCGGATCATTTCGCCGGATTTTAAAATTACCAGACAGCACGGCACATGGATCTGCCGGAAAAACTGTGCGCTGACCGCGACCTTCCATCCTTCGGCGGTTCTGCGCGACCCTTCCAAATATGAGACGGTGAAAAAAGATTTTCTCGGGATTGCGGAAAAACTGCGGAGTCTTAACACGGATAAACCTATTGACATAGTAGGTAAATAGTGATAAGATTCATCGTAAGGAAGAGAAAGGAGCACAGAACAATGGCAGGTTATTATAAGAGTGCACTGGAACTGATCGGCAACACTCCGCTGGTGGAGGTGACGAATATTGAGAAAGCGCTGGGACTGGAGGCGACCATACTGGTGAAGCTGGAGTACCTGAATCCGGCGGGAAGCGTAAAGGACCGGGTTGCCAGAGCGATGATCGAGGATGCGGAAGCGAAAGGGCTTCTGAAAGAGGGCTCGGTGATCATTGAACCCACATCGGGGAATACGGGGATCGGCCTGGCCGCCATCGCGGCGGCAAAAGGCTACCGCATCATTCTGACCATGCCGGAGACGATGAGTGTGGAGCGCAGAAATATTCTCAAAGCGTACGGCGCGGAAGTGGTATTGACGGAAGGCGCGAAAGGGATGAAAGGAGCCATCGAGAAAGCCGATGAGCTGGCAAGGGAGATTCCGGGCGGTTTCATTCCAGGACAGTTTGTCAATCCGGCCAATCCCGCGGCTCACAGGGCTCAGACGGGGCCGGAGATTTGGAGGGATACGGACGGAAAGGTCGATCTCTTCATTGCAGGCGTCGGCACGGGAGGTACGGTCACAGGGACCGGAGAATATTTGAAGCAGCAGAATCCCGGGATCAAGGTTGTGGCGCTGGAGCCTGCGGATTCCCCGGTTCTGTCGGGGGGAAAGGCGGGGGCGCATAAACTTCAGGGAATCGGCGCGGGATTCGTCCCGGAGGTTCTGAATACGGCGGTCTATGATGAAATTTTCCGGGCCGGGAATGAGGAAGCCTTTGCGGCGGCGAAGCTTCTGGCCAAAAAGGAGGGGATTCTGGTGGGAATTTCTTCCGGCGCGGCGCTCCACGGCGCAATTGAGCTGGCGAAGCGGCCGGAGAACAAAGGGAAGATGATTGTGGCGCTTCTGCCGGACACCGGAGACCGGTATTACTCCACGCCGCTGTTTACCGAATAGAGCAGGGAAGGACATTGACGAAAGAAGTCGGTGTCCTTTTTTGATACGATAATGTTAATAAACAGCGACGATACTGTTAGATTTTCCTGCTGTATGATACTATAATTGCATCATGGACGGAGACGCAGGAAGAGAACGGCGTACGGCGGAAAACAGAGACGAAGGAAACAGGAGCAGGAAAAACAAAGGAGTGTTAAACGTCATGAAGAAACATCTGTGGGAATTGATCCTCCCGATTACTTTCCAGCAGTTTATGCTGGCGCTGGTCGGCGCGTCGGATGCGCTGATGCTTGGGAAACTGAATCAGGATGCCCTGTCGGCGGTGTCGCTTGCCTCACAGGTTGCATTTGTGTTCAATCTGTTTATGACGGCGCTTGTGATCGGAACCAGTATGTTCGCAGCGCAGTATTGGGGGAAGCAGGACAGAGAAAGCATACGGGAAGTTCTGTCCTTTGTCATACGTACGACTTTGGCCGTCGGTCTTCTGTTCTGTCTGGGAGCGGTTCTGGTCCCGGACGCGCTGATGCGGATCTTTACGAATGATGCGAAACTGATCGGTCTGGGCGCAGGGTATCTGAAAGTCGTCGGCGTATCTTATCTTTTGTCGGGAATCTCGCAGATTTACCTGTGTATTCTGAAAAACACCGGTCATGCCGGGAAAAGTATGCTGATCAGTTCTGCGACAGTGGTGTGGAACCTGGCGCTGAACGCCGTGCTGATTTTCGGGTTTTGCGGGGCGCCTGCGATGGGAATTGCCGGAGCCGCACTGGCGACGGTGCTGGCGAATGCGGCGGGGCTTGTGTGGGCGGTTCTGGAATCGTTCCGTGAGGACGGGCTGCGGCTCGCCGGGGTTTCTGCGTGGCTGCGGGTGTCAAAGCTGGAGCGGCGGTTCTGGAGATATACGGCTCCCGTGATGGCCAATGAGCTGATCTGGGGCGGGGGATTTACCATGTATTCCGTGATCATGGGGCATCTGGGAACCGACGCGGTGGCGGCCAATTCCATCGCCAACATTATGAAGAATCTGGTCGTCTGTTTCTGCATCGGCATGGGGAATGCCGGAAGCATCGTAGTGGGAAACGCGCTTGGCGCAGGAGAACTCGGGAAAGCGAAGGAAGAAGGAGCGTATCTGTGCAGACTGTCCGTGATCGGGGGGATTCTGACCGGCGCACTGCTTCTGGCCCTGTCTCCGCTGATCCTTTCCTTTGCCGATATCAGTGTGCAGGCGCGGGAATATTTAAAGTTCATGCTGCTTGTCAGTTCTTATTATCTGGTCGGAAAATCCGTCAACAGCATGACCATCGGCGGTATCTTCTGCGCCGGCGGAGATTCCAGGTTCGGTCTGTGCTGCGATGCGGTTACCCTGTGGTGCGTCACGATTCCGGCGGGAATGATCGCGGCTTTCGTGTGCAAGGCGCCGGTTCCGGTTGTTTATTTTCTGCTCAATCTGGATGAGATCGTGAAGCTTCCGGCGGTGTACCGGCATTATAAGAAATACCGCTGGGTGAGGAATCTGACGGAGGAGGGGGAGCGCGCCCGGTCGACTGCCCCGACTGGTCCCGCCCGGGCTGAGACCGGTATGTGCGAACCGTAATGCGTCCTGTGAGATTCCGGCGTCTTCCCGGGCGCAGACTTGTAGAAGCGGGGATTTCCAGGTATAATAGATTCGGATATGCGGGAAACCGTGAGGAACGAAGAAAGGAGACGGAAGATGCGGGCGGATTATCATGTGCATACGGAGTTCAGCGACGATTCGGTCTATCCCATGGAAGAGGTGGTAAAGGACGCCATCCGGATGGGACTCGATGAGATATGTTTTACCGATCACGTGGATTACGGGGTGAAGGAGGACTGGGACAGCAAAGTTCCGATGAAATACCGGAACGGCGAGCCGGTCGCCAATGTGGATTATCCCAGATATGCGGAAGAGATCTGCCGGATGCGGCGGCAGTACGGGGATCGGATCACGATTCGGATGGGGATGGAGTTCGGCATGCAGATGCATACGATTCCGCGGTTTCAGGCGCTGTATGACCGCTATCCTTTCGATTTTATCCTCCTGTCCGTTCATCAGGTGGAGGACCGGGAGTTCTGGACACAGAGCTTTCAGAGCGGGCGCACACAGAAGGAGTACAATGAGCGTTATTATAAAGAACTGCTGGATCTGACGGAGCATTATCAAAATTACAGCGTACTCGGACATCTGGACCTGATCGTGCGCTATGACGAGAACGGCGTCTATCCGTTTGAAAAGCTCCGTCCGCTGGTGGCACAGCTTCTGCGGACCGTGATTGAAAACGGGAAAGGGATCGAAGTCAATACCTCCTGGCGGCGGTATGGCCTTACGGACCTCACGCCGTCGAAAGCGATTCTGGAGCTTTATCGCGATCTGGGCGGCAGAATCCTTACGCTTGGCAGCGACAGTCATAAGCCGGAGCATCTGGGGGCTTATATGACAGAGACGAGAGAGCTTTTGAAAACGATGGGGTTTCGGGAGTTCTGCACGTACGAGAACATGCAGCCGGTTTTTCATGATTTGTGATGACCTGGGTCCGTACCTGTCCGCAGCGGAGTCAGGCGCCTGCTTTCGCGGACACGAAAGTTTAGCACTGTTTATTCTAATTGTTTATTCTATTATAGAAGAAAAAGGAGCAGAGAAATGACGAACAGAGAACGCAGAGACGCACAGATGGCCTATATTTCCGACGACAGCATCATGGAGGAACAGAAGGCGTGCAGGAGAAAACTGCAGAAACTGAATTTTATGGACCGTTCGGACTTCGACGGGATTGCGCAGGCGGTGAAGGACCTGCTTGGAAGCTCGGACGGAGCGTTTATCAATCCGCCTTTTTACTGTGATTACGGAACGCACATTGAAGTGGGAAAGAATTTCTATGCCAATTATAACTGTACGATTCTGGATGTCGCGAAGGTGACGATCGGAGACAACTGCCAGATGGCCCCGAACGTGGCGATCTATACGGCGGGGCATCCGATTCATCCGGCGAGCCGCAATTCCATGTATGAGTACGGAAAGAAAGTAACGATCGGCGACAATGTCTGGATCGGCGGAAATACGGTGATCTGTCCGGGCGTCTGTATCGGGGACAATGTGGTCGTCGGCGCCGGCAGCGTGGTGACAAAGGACATCCCGGCCTGGTCGCTGGCTGCAGGGAACCCCTGCCGTGTGCTGCGCAGAATTACGGAGGAAGACCGCAGAAAGCTGTTCCGGGACGAGGAGATTGATGCGGAAGCCTGGGAGGAGATTGCGGCCGGAGCGAAGTTCTGAAAAAATGTAAAAGACTGCGTTTTCCCCGGCGCTGCGGCGTCTTTCGGCGCCGCGTCTCCGCCTAATTGGCCCACGCGATCTGCTGCGATACGGTCAGAGGAAAGATTCTGAGGGCGCCGGCGTCCAGGTTCTCATGCCGGAGATTGACGGCGGTGAACTGGCTGTTGGTGTAGGTTTTGTAATAGTAGATTCCCCTGGTGGCGTTGATGCAGCAGGCATAGGTGGTCATGTCGCACGCGTCCTGCTGCGACAGTACGCTGCCCTTTACGACCGATACGGAATCGAGCAGATGGAAAAACTGGGACAGGCTGCTGGGATCGTCTTTGGCGCAGACGGAGTTCAGAAGCAGCCAGGAGGCTTTT
The DNA here is from genome assembly GCA_910587765.1 of uncultured Lachnospiraceae bacterium. Taxonomy (GTDB): domain Bacteria; phylum Bacillota; class Clostridia; order Lachnospirales; family Lachnospiraceae; genus Hominiventricola. The sequence goes on along the minus strand of CAJUNR010000034.1, from coordinate 6,180 downwards.
ACAAAGCGGGAGGCCGGCGAGTAATCGCCGGGCAGGCCGAAGCTTCCAAGCCCCTGTCCGAAAGGCGCGATGCCTTTCAGGTCGCTGAAGCAGTTTTTCGGATAGCCGGAGATCAGATTCATATACTGGCATAAATTGGTGAGCTGGAAAGTGAAGACCGGATTGTTGGTCAGGACTCCGACCGGATTGTCGTAAAGCTGCAGGCCGTCGCTGGTATTTTCCACCGTGACGGAGCACGTTTCGTCCGCGATGTGCCAGTGCAGAGGCGTCAGAGGGAGCTCATTGCTGAAAGGGATGCTGACAAGATGGGTCGCGTTGAGGAGACGGCGCGCTTCTTCCACCGAGCCGCACTGTCCCAGCACCCAGAGAATCAGCTCAAAAGGAGAGACGTTCGTCCTGCGCGGGTCCTCCTCGTCCGGGTAATAAGCGTTATCCGGGAAATTGAGGGCCGCCATACAGAGTCCCTTTTCATTTGCGGCTTCCGCGTAAAGCGGATAGTCGTCCTTGATCGCGGCCATGCCGATGACGGCGTTATGTCTTCTTAGAACGCTGGAGCGCCGGAAGGATATGGGGTAGTTTCTGGGCGTAATGACCACGGAAGTAGGAAATTCATAGTCCAGATCCATCGTGCGTCCAAAATAAAAATCACCGGTTTTCATAGCAATGCTGGTACACATAATCATTCTCCTTTTGTCTGATTTCGCGAAAGCGGTCTTCCCTGTTCAGTATATTCCGGCGGACGCAAAATTATATACGCCGATATCAGATTTTATATTTTCATTATAAGATATTAGCACTCGACCCTTGACAGTGCTAACAACCGGTGTTATAGTAAGCGTAGAACAAATGAGTTCGATATGCAGCAGTTGAGAGGAGGATGGCATATGAATTTTCAGAAATTTACGCAGAAATCCGTTCAGGCGGTGAATGATCTGGAGAAGACGGCTCTGGAATACGGGAATCAGGAGATCGAGCAGGAGCATCTGCTGTACAGTCTTCTGAATCAGGAGGAGAGCCTGATCGCCAGACTGATCGCAAAGATGGAGATAGATCTTACTTTATTTAAAGAAAGAGTCGAGGAGGCGCTGAACAAAAGAGTAAAGGTCTCCGGCGGACAGCCCTATATCGGACAGTATCTGAACCGGGCGCTGGTCAGCGCGGAGGAGGAAGCGAAGCGGATGGGGGACGAGTACGTCTCGGTGGAGCATCTGTTCCTGTCCCTGCTGGATCATCCCAGCCCGTCCGTCAAAGCGCTTTTCAGAGAAAACGGAATTACCAGAGACCGGTTTTTGCAGGCGCTGTCTACCGTCCGCGGCAACCAGCGGGTGACGAGCGACAATCCGGAAGCGACGTATGATACGCTGAACAAGTACGGCTATGATCTGGTGGAACGCGCGCGGGAGCAGAAACTGGATCCGGTGATCGGAAGGGATGCGGAGATCCGCAATGTGATCCGCATTCTGTCCCGCAAGACCAAGAACAACCCGGTGCTGATCGGGGAGCCGGGCGTGGGCAAGACGGCGGTGGTGGAAGGTCTGGCGCAGAGGATTGTCTGCGGAGACGTACCGGAGGGCCTCAAGGAGAAGAAAATCTTCGCCCTGGATATGGGGGCGCTGGTGGCGGGCGCCAAATACCGCGGCGAATTTGAGGAGCGGTTAAAAGCGGTGCTGGAGGAGGTGCGCAAAAGCGAGGGACGCATCATTCTGTTTATTGACGAGCTGCATCTGATCGTGGGGGCCGGCAAGACCGACGGCGCCATGGACGCGGGCAACATGCTCAAGCCGCTGCTGGCAAGAGGAGAGCTGCACTGTATCGGCGCCACGACGCTGGATGAATACCGGCAGTATATTGAGAAGGACGCGGCGCTGGAGCGGCGTTTCCAGCAGGTGCTGGTGGATGAGCCGACGGTGGAAGACACCGTGTCCATACTGCGCGGCCTGAAAGAGCGCTATGAGGTGTTTCACGGGGTGAAAATTACGGACTCCGCGCTGGTATCGGCGGCGGCGCTGTCCCACCGTTATATTTCCGAGCGTTTTCTGCCGGATAAAGCCATCGATCTGGTGGACGAGGCGTGCGCTCTGATCAAGACCGAACTGGACTCTATGCCTACCGAACTGGACGAGCTGCGCCGGAAGGTACTGCAGTTGGAGATCGAGGAGGCGGCGCTGAAAAAGGAGACGGACCGTCTGAGCCAGGACCGTCTGGAGTCGCTTCAGAAGGAGCTGGCGGAGCTTCGGGATGAATTGAATAACAGGAAGGCTCAGTGGGATGAAGAGAAGCGGTCGGTCGAACGTCTGAGCAGGCTCAGGGAGGAGATCGAAACCGTGAACAAGCAGATTCAGGCCGCACAGCAGAGCTATGATCTGGAAAAGGCCGCACAGCTCCAGTACGGACAGCTTCCGCAGCTCCAGAAGCAGCTTGCCGAAGAGGAAGAGAAGGTGAAGCAGCAGGATCTGTCGCTGGTGCACGAGAGTGTGACAGACGAGGAGATTGCGCGCATTATCTCCCGCTGGACGGGGATTCCGGTGGCGAAGCTGACCGAGAGCGAGCGGAACAAGACGCTGCATCTGGACGAAGAGCTGCACAAACGGGTCGTCGGTCAGGACGAGGGAGTGCGGAAGGTGGCGGACGCCATTATCCGCTCCAAGGCGGGCATCAAGGATCCCGGCAAGCCGATCGGTTCCTTCCTGTTCCTTGGACCCACCGGCGTGGGCAAGACGGAGCTGGCGAAGACGCTGGCCGCCAGTCTGTTCGACGACGAACAGAATATGGTCCGCATCGACATGAGCGAGTATATGGAGAAATATTCGGTCTCCCGTCTCATCGGAGCGCCTCCCGGATACGTAGGCTACGAGGAAGGCGGCCAGCTCACGGAAGCGGTCCGCAGACATCCGTATTCAGTTGTACTTTTCGACGAAGTGGAAAAAGCGCATCCGGATGTATTTAACGTACTTCTGCAGGTGCTCGATGACGGGCGGATTACGGATTCGCAGGGGAGAACGGTGGATTTTAAGAACACGATTCTGATCATGACTTCCAATATCGGCTCCTCATGGCTTCTGGAAGGGATTGATGAAAAAGGCGGGATCCGTCCGGAGTGCGAGGCGCAGGTGATGAGTGATCTGCGGAACCATTTCCGTCCGGAGTTCCTGAACCGGCTGGATGAGACGATTCTGTTCAAGCCGCTGACCAGAGAGAACATCGGGCACATTGTGGAACTGCTGCTGCGGGATCTGAACCGGAGACTGGCGGATAAGGAACTGACGCTGGAGCTGACCGAAGAGGCGAAGGCCTACATTGTGGAGAACGGTTACGACCCGGTATACGGCGCGCGTCCGCTCAAGCGTTATCTGCAGAAGTATGTGGAGACGATGGCCGCCCGCTATATTCTGTCGGGACAGGTCCGCGCGGGCAGCGTGATGACGGTGGACCGTGACGGGGACGGGCTTGTCATCCGGGAACGGTAGATTCCGGCGCCGGGTCGCGGCCGGAGACAAAGCAGGCGCCTGCCGCCGGCGGACACCTGTTTTGTCTCCGGCGGTTCCCGGGCATACGTCCGGTGCACAAGGCAGGCGTCCGCCGGGAAGGCGGAGGCGGAACAAAATCAGAACAGGAGAGACAGGAGGACAGATATGATACCGAAGGATCCCATGATGCTGTTGAGTTATGTCAACACGCAGTTGAGAGACTTTTACTCCGACTTTGCAGGATTCTGCGCGGATAAAGGAATTGACGCGGAGGAAGTGAAGGAGAAGCTTGCCGGTATTGATTATCAATATGATGAGAAACTGAACCGCTTTGTATAAGGCCTGCACCCGGACGCCCGATGCGGGCAGCTCATCCTTCCAGACCCCGCTTGCGCTTAATGAAGGGACGCAGCGGTACTAAGGCGCGAAAAACCGCGCCTAAGGACCGGCGCCCTTCAATGGGTCTTTCAGGATGAGCTGCCCGCATTGGGCTGAAACCGGCGTAGGCATGAACAGTAACCCCGGGCCGCTCCTGCAATCGTTTGCCCATAATTGGACTTGGCAGGGAGAACGGTTTGATGGTATACTGGTTCCAGCTAGGAAGAACAGGAGAACAGCGGTTTATATGGAGAAGAAGATCTTATATCTGGAATGCGAAAGCGGGATCAGCGGAGATATGACGGTGGCGGCGCTTCTGGATCTGGGCGCGGATCCGGAGGCGCTTGAGCGGGCGCTCAGAAGCCTTCCGGTGAGCGGATTCCGGACGGTAGTAAGCAGGGTCAAAAAAGCCGGGCTTGACGTGTGCGATTTTCATGTGCTGCTGGATGCGGCGCACGAGAATCACGATCACGATATGGAGTATCTGTACGGGCACGAGGCGGAGCACAGCCATGGTCACGTGGACGGGTCGGCGCGGGAAAACGCGCATCCGCAGCATGGCCGCACGCACGGCGGGTACGCGCATGAACATAGAGGGCTGCCGGAGATTCTGCGCATCATCGAACAGGCGGATCTGACCGCGCGCGCAAAGGAGACGGCTGTCCGTATTTTCCGCATTCTGGCGGCGGCGGAAGCGAAGGCCCACGGAGTGCCGGAGGAGCAGGTGCATTTTCACGAGGTCGGAGCGGTGGATTCCATCGTGGATATCGTGGCGGCGGCGGTCTGTCTGGACAATCTGGGCATTACGGATACGGTAATCACGAAGCTGAGCGAAGGGCAGGGAACGATCCGCTGCCGGCACGGCATTCTGCCGGTGCCGGTGCCGGCGGTCATGAATATCGTGCAGGCGCACGGACTTCCGCTTTGCATCACGGAGACGAAAGGGGAGCTGGTGACCCCTACGGGAGCGGCGATCGCGGCCGCGGTCCGGACCATGGACCGGCTTCCGGAGCTCTTTACCGTGAAAAGGACGGGGATGGGCGCCGGAAAACGCAGTTACGACCGCCCCGGCATCCTGCGGGCCATGCTGATCGAAGCCCCGTCGCAGGAGAAAGACCGGATCTGCAAGCTGGAGACGAATATCGACGACTGCACCGGCGAAAGTCTCGGCTATACGATGGAGCGGCTTTTGGAGGCCGGCGCCAGGGACGTGCATTATATACCGGTGTTCATGAAGAAAAACCGTCCGGCCTGGCAGTTGAATGTGATCTGCAGCGAGGAAGAAGCCGCGCGGATGGAGGAGATCATTTTCAGGGAAACTACGACCATCGGCATCCGCAGGATTCCCATGGAACGCACGGTTCTCAGGCGGGAAGTGCGTACGGTGCAGACGCCTCTGGGCGAGGCGAAGGTGAAGGTGTGCGGATACGGCGAAACGCAGCGGTATTTTCCGGAATACGACAGTGTGGCCGCTCTGTGCCGGGAGCACGGCGGAAATTTCCAGGAAGTGTATCAGATGATCCAGGGATGCTGCCGGAGTTGACGGCATGCGTTTCGGCGGCGGTGTTTTCGGGCAGGCCGGGCGCCGGCAGACGCGCGAAGACGGGCCGTCTGACAACAGAGAAAAGGAGTCGGTATGAGAAAAAAAGCGGTGATTTTTGACATGGACGGTGTCCTGATTGACAGTGAACCGGTGTATATCGAGATGTTCCGTACGTTCCTGCAGAAACATGGCTGCAGAATAGACGAACGCCTTGTGAATACGCTTGCCGGAGCCAGCGCGGGAGAGACCTGGAGGATCATGGCACGTCTGTGGTATGAGGAGATTGACCCGGAGGAGCTGCACCGGCAGTTCCGGAGGGAGTACCCGGACTTTCAGATCGATTATCGGGCGGTAGTGAATCCGGGCGTACGGGAGCTTCTGCAGTGGCTGAAGGAGAAAGGCGTGACGGCGGCGCTCGCGTCGTCCTCTTCCGAGCAGTCGATTCAGAGGATGCTTCAGGAGACCGGATTCGGGCCTTATTTTTCATTCTATGTGAGCGGCAAGCAGTTCCGGGAGAGCAAGCCGGATCCGGAGATCTATCTCTATACCCTGTCCAGGCTGGAGCTTCCGGCAGAAGACTGTCTGGTGGTGGAGGATTCCGTCTATGGGATTCAGGCCGCGAAGGCGGCGGGACTGACCGTGGCGGCCGTGAGAGATCAGCGGTTTTCCTTTGACCAGTCCGCGGCCGATTATCTGATCGACCGGATCGCAGATCTTGAAAACATACTGGAGGACATGTAAAAGGGGCCGTCGGAAAATAGATAGTTCCCAACAGGGGTCGGTGTGATTCGT
>CAJUNR010000033.1 GCA_910587765.1 uncultured Lachnospiraceae bacterium | reverse complement strand
AAGTTTATGACATTGACAACTTCACGGATATGATCGGCGACGAGACGATCGCAACCGATCCCGAGACACTGCTTACCTTCCTGACCGAGAAGAACCATCCGGCACTGAAACTGGAGCCGTTGATGTAAGTTTCACGGAAAGGCATTGGGGCGCCCTGTTTTTTAACAGGGCTGCCCTTTTGGAATGCATAAAAGCTTTTCTTATGGAAGGTTTTGTGGTATAATATTACTGTTCAGGAATGTTCTGGAACTCAAGGACGCTCGCGGAACAGACACTACATATTTAAGGAGGATATAACCAATGCCATTCAATGGAAAATCAGGAAAATTCAATGCTTCCATAGGCGCAGTCGAAGTCGGCTGTGGCGAGAAAGCGATCAAGATCGGCGGCGAGAACGTATTACCGTTCTATACGTTTGACGCTCCGATTGAGAATGCACCGAAAGTCGGCGTTATGATCACGGATCTCGGTCTGGACAACGAGCCGGCAGGCGTGAAAGCATACTACGAAGGATGCACCACCATGGCTGAGATCGCAAAGAAAGCAGCGGCGATGCCGGGCGCGGATTTCGTATGTCTGAAGCTGGAGGGAGCGGATCCCAACGGCGAGGACAAGTCTGTGGAAGACTGCATGGCAGTTCTCAGAGAAGTCGTTGACGCCATCGACGTACCTCTGGTAATTGCAGGCTGCAAGAATGTGGCGAAAGATGCAGAGCTTCTGACCAAAGCTTCCGAGGTTGCGCAGGGTAAGAACGCCATCATCCTTGCGGCAAAAGAAGAAGATTACAAAGGCATCGGCGCGGCTGCAGGCCTTGCTTACAATCAGAAGGTCGGCGCGGAGTCCGCAGTCGATATCAACCTTGCTAAACAGCTCAATGTATTGATCTCCCAGTTGGGCGTAGCTCCGGCCAACATCGTCATGAACGTTGGTACCGCTACGGTTGGTTACGGCTTTGAGTACGTGGTATCCACCATGGATCGTATCAAAGCTGCAGCTCTGTCCCAGGACGACAAACAGTTACAGATGCCGATCATCACTCCGATCGCCGACGAGGCATGGAATGTAAAAGAGGCTATGGCTTCTGAAGAGGATATGCCGGAGTGGGGCGCTCAGGAAGCCCGCGGCGTAGGCATGGAAGTATCCACGGCTGCTTCCGTACTGGCATCCGGTTCCAACGCAGTCATTCTGAAACATCCGACTTCCGTTGCAACCATCTCTAAAATGATCAAAGAACTGATGTAATCGCGGGAAGGAGGAAAATACAATGGCATTAAAAGGTTTAGACATTTTTAAATTAACACCGAAAACAAACTGTAAAGAGTGCGGAAGCCCCACCTGTATGGCTTTCTCCATGAAAGTTGCACAGGGGGCGGTTGAGATCTCAAAATGTCCGCATATGTCCGAGGAGGCGCTGGCAACCTTATCTGAGGCGACTGCTCCGCCTATGAAGACCATTAAGGTTGGTACCGGCGACGCGGAATATACGCTTGGCGGAGAGACCGTACTGGCAAGACATGAGAAGACGTTCGTCAGCAAACCGAGATTCGCGGTGCGCGTGACTCCGGATATGGATGTGGATGCAGTTCTCGCAGAGGCGAATAAAGTTGATTACGACCGTATCGGCGAGAGAATGCACGCGGAGATGGTGTACGTGGAGTGCACCGGCGACGCGGACGCGTTCGTGGAAGCGGTGAAGAAAGTAGCCGGAAAAGGTAAGACCCTTGTTCTGACTTGCAAGAATGCAGATGCGATCAAGAAGGCTCTGGACGTATGCAAGGATGAGAAGCCGATCATCAATAGTGCGGACGCATCCAACTACGCGGAGATGGTTGAGATCGCAAAGGCAGCGGGCGTTGTTCTGGGCGTATCCGGCGCGGACATCAACGAGTTGTACGACACCACCGCAGCGATCGAGAAGCTTGGCTTCAAGGATCTGGTACTGGATACGACCGGCGCTACGATCAAAGAGACCTTCGCGACGACCGTGCAGGTGAGACGCGCATGTCTGGCAAAAGATCCCGACAGAACCTTCGGATATCCGTCCATCGTGAACCTTTCCAAGGTCGCTCCGGATGATGAGGCGCTGCAGATCGCGCTGGCTTCCGTATTTATCCTGAAATACGGTTCGATCATCGTTATGGATACTATGAACTATGCAAGAGGCCTTGCGCTCTTCGGTTTGAGACAGAACGTCTACACCGACCCGCAGAAGCCGATGAAGGTTGAGCCGGGTATTTACCCGATCAATGGCGGGGACGAGAATTCCGTAGTTCTGACCACCGTTGACTTCGCGCTTACCTACTTCGTCGTATCCGGCGAGCTGGAGCGTTCCGGCGTACCGTGCAATCTGGTGATCAGCGACGCGGGCGGACTTTCCGTTCTGACCGCATGGGCTGCAGGCAAGCTGTCTTCGACGACCGTATCCAAGTTCATCAAGGAAGAGGTCGAGCCGAAGATCAAGAGCAGAAAACTGATCATCCCCGGAAAGGTTGCTGTGCTGAAAGGCGATATCGAGGCAAAACTGGAAGGATGGCAGGTCATCGTTGCTCCGAACGAGGCGGTTCAGCTTGTGAAATTCCTGAAAGATCTGCAGGCAAGCGGCGAGATTTAAGCAAACCGATCACCGGGCTGCCTTCCGGGCGGTCCGGTGATAGAAAAAGGAAAAGGAGAATAGAGTAGTATGGGAAAATTCATTGTTATTGGGGAAAGATTATCTGCAACCGCTCCGTCCGTGAATAAAGCTTTTACGGAGAGAGATCCGCAGCCGATCCTTCAGCGTGCAAAACAGCAGTTGGATGCAGGCGCATCTTATCTGGATGTCAATATCGGACCGGCTGAGAATGACGGACCGGAACTGATGAAATGGGCGGTTCAGCTTCTTCAGGGCGAGTTCGACAATGTTCCGCTGGCTCTTGACACCGCGAACAAGGCGGCGATCGAGGCAGGTATCTCCGTTTACAACCGTACCAAAGGAAAACCGATCGTGAACTCCGCAGACGCGGCAGGCAGAATCGAGTACATTGACCTGGCGGCTGCAAACGACGCAATCGTTATCGCGCTCTGCAACGGCGAAGGCATCGCGGCGAACAATGACGAGCGTATGATGTACTGCCAGACCATGCTGGAGAGAGGTCTGGAGCATGGCATGGAAGAGACCGATTTGTGGTTCGACCCGCTGTTCCTCGTGATCAAAGGCATGCAGGACAAACAGATGCAGATTCTGGAGTGCATCAAGATGCTTTCCGATATGGGCCTGAACTCCACCGGCGGACTTTCCAACAACTCCAACGGTATGCCCAAGCATATCCGTCCGATCATGGACTCCGCTATGGTTGCAATGTGTATGACCTGCGGTCTGACCTCCGCAATCGTCAACCCGAACGACCTGCGTCTGATGGAGACCATCAAGTCCTGCGATATTATCAAGGACAATACTCTGTATGCAGATTCCTATCTGGAGATCTGATACATATCATACAGATATATAAGACAAATACTGCCGGCATTTTCGTTATGCTGGCAGTATTTGTAATACGGGATTCGCAGAACGTTCCGCGTCCTGCCGGGCAGGAGCCGCAAAACGTTCTCTCTTTCCGGCGACGTATGGCGGACCAAAAGCGGCTCTGCTTTTGCCGGGAAAGTGATACAAGTGTAAGGAGAGTGTACGGGAATGAAGAAGAGCTGGTCTTTCACGGATATGTACGGAAAAGAACACAGTATTGTATATAAGGCCGGATTCGGTTTGAAGCTGATCGTGGACGGAACCACATATAAGCTGAAATCCCAGAACTGGTTTGTCAATGTGGTAGATTATTCGATTGAGATCGCGGGGAGCGATATCCGCCTGGTGGCCATCGGTGCGAAAGTGGATGTGGCGATCAACGGCGTTTATGTCGGAAGCGGAGAGCGATACGTCCCGGTCCAGGCAAATACACCCGCATGGGTCTGGGTTCTTGTCGGAATCAGTGCGATCGTGGGACTGCTGTGCAACAGTGCGCTGGGGGTAGTGGTCGGTATCGCGTTCGGTACGCTTTATATCAATTTCGCGCTTTCCGGTAAGAAGGGGAAGGTCATTGCGGTATTTATTGTATGGGCGGTGCTTCAGGCGGCGATGGCCTGGCTGGCATTCTGGGCGCAGACGGCGCTCTATATGTGACCGGCCATAAAGGAGAGGCTCTATGGATGATAACAATTACGGCCCTGAGTGGAGAAACAATGAACCGGCGCAGTGGGGAGGACAGACTCCGTATCCTCCGCAGTATCCGCCTTCCGGCTCTCAGGTCGTGCTGAGGGAAGTCGGCCGGCAGAAAGAAAACCGGCTGGCGATTGCGGCGCTGGTGCTGGGAATTGTCACACTGCTGTTTTTCTGGGCCCCATTTATATCTTTGTTTACCGGTATCATCGGAATGGTGCTGGCAGTCATCAGTCTGGTCAAAGAAGACCAGAAAGCGATGCCGATCATCGGCATGGTTTTGTCGATCCTCGGCCTGGCGCTGACCTCGCTCATGATACTTGGATTTATCGTCGAGTATCTGACTCATTTCTGACAGATACCGACCGAACGTCACGGGCGGGGTTCGTCCGGTGAAACGGAACCGGGTCTGCCGGTGTTTTCTTGAAGACATCCGCAGTTAACCGAATGTATGGGAAAAATATGGAGAGGAACAATTATGCCAAATGTAACATTCAGATTTGAAGACGGAACGGCAACCACCGTTGCGGTTACGGCCGGAGAGAACCTGTTGGAGGTAGCGCGCAAGGCGAACGTAGCCATCGACGCACCTTGTTCAGGCAACGGTTCCTGCGGAAAATGCAGAGTAAAATATGTAAACGGAGAATTGGACAGTGAAAAAACACGGCATATCTCGGAGCAGGATTACACGGAAGGGTGGAGGCTTTCCTGTGTCAGCACCATTACCGGAGATGTGGAGGTCATGGTGCCCGACATCGCGTCGGCTTACAAGAGCCGGATGAAGGTGGCGGATCTGAGTTCCCGGGAAGAGATTGCCATTTTTGATAGAGCAAAAAAAGAAGTAGAAGAATCCGGAATCAGCTTTGAGAATGAGTTCTCGGTGCTGGAGCTTCAGATGGAGGCGCCCACGCTGGACGATACCATGCCGGATAATGAGCGGCTGACCTGGGCCATTCAGTCGGCCGCCGGAGCAGAGAGAGTAAAACTGACGTTCCAGGTATTGAAAAAGCTGCCGGACGTTCTCAGAGAGAACGATTTCCGCTTGAACGCGGTGTGCAAAAAGAGCGGCCACGGTATCCTGGTATATGATGTGCTGCCTCCGCAGGAGAAGAAGATCTGTGCGGCGGCCATTGACATCGGCACTACGACCGTATCCGCCGTCATTCTGGATATGGAGAGCGGAGAACTGCTGGCAAAGGCTTCCGCCGGCAACGGTCAGATCCGCTTCGGCGCCGACGTCATCAACCGTATTATCGAGTCCACCAAAGAGGGCGGACGGGAGAAGCTTCAGAGAGCGATCATTGAGGACACGATCAATCCGATGCTTGAAAACATGTGCCGTGCGGCGGGAATCGGCGGCGATCGCATCTATCACCTCTGCGTGGCGTCCAATACGACCATGAACCATCTGTTCACAGGCGTGAATGCGGATCCGCTTCGCATGGAACCGTATATCCCGGCGTTCTTTGAGAACGATAACCTGCACGCCTACGACTTGGGGATCCGCGTTCATCCGGACGCGAGGATTGTGATCGCGCCTAATATCGGCAGTTATGTGGGCGGAGATATCACCGCCGGAACCCTCGTGAGCATGATCTGGAATAAACCGGAATTTAATCTCTTCATCGACCTTGGAACCAACGGCGAGATCGTGTTCGGAAACTCTGATTTTATGATGAGCTGCGCCTGCTCCGCGGGGCCGGCGTTTGAAGGCGGCGATATAAGCTGCGGAATGCGCGCTACAGACGGCGCCATCGAGGCCTGTACCATTGACGCCGCGACGATGGAACCGTCCTTCCGGATCGTGGGCGATGAAGGACAGAAGCCGGTCGGTCTGTGTGGTTCCGGCATCATTGACGTAATCGCGGAACTGTTCCGCTGCCGGATCATCAGCCCCAAGGGCAAATTCATCCGGGAGGGCGAAAGAGTCCGCCATGATGAATACGGAATCGGCAGTTACGTACTGGCGTTTAAAGAGGACGCGGCCGGACATAAGGACGTGGTCATTAACGAGGTGGATATCGACAACTTTATCCGTGCGAAGGGCGCAATCTTCTCAGCCATTTGTACGATGATCCGCTCCCTGGATTTTGACGTGTCCATGATCGAGAACGTTTATGTGGCAGGCGGTATCGGAAGCGGCATCAATATGAAGAATGCGGTCACCATCGGCATGTTCCCGGATATCGAGATTGAGAAATTCCATTATATTGGCAATTCCTCCCTCACGGGCGCGTACAATATGGTGCTTTCCAAACAGGCGGAAGAGAAGGTGTACGAGCTGTCGCACAATATGACCTACATGGAGCTGAGTACGGATCCGGGTTATATGGATGAGTTTGTGGCGGCCTGCTTCCTGCCCCATACGGATACTTCGCTGTTCCCGAGCGTCGTTCAGGCGGATATTTGACCGCAGAACGGCGGCAAAAAAGCGGCGGACAGGCGGATGAAAGGAGGGGATTCCGTTGGAAATTGAAAACCATAAAGAAGAAGTGCCGTTTGAGCACTATCTGGAAAAATACGGATCGCTGGATCCGAAAGAAGCGGAAGAAAGATTGAACATATTGTATGATGCAATGACACAGGAGTTTCGACTTCGGTTTATGGGCCATGAATATGCGGTGGCGTATCCGGTATTTTCGATCCGCCCGCTGGATCAAAAGGAGGGGGAACCCGATCTGTTTCGGTCGAGTATTCCGGCGCAGACCTTTGTCCTGCGTTATCTTCTGGAAGGCCAGTATGTGCAGAGCAGCGGAAAATTCATGACGTTCCGGGAGGTGCCCACTTACGGAGAACTTTATATTCAGCCGTTCACCGGCAGATGCCTGAAGCGCCTGACCTACGGTTTCGGCTATAAACTGAACGCTTTCGCTGAAGCCATGGAACGCATCCCCGGAGTGAAGAAACGGTCGATGGGTGACGTATCCTACGAATTTGAACTGATCAATGGTTATTATATGCAGTTTATCTTCTGGGAAGGAGACGACGAATTTCCGCCTTCGGCGCAGATCCTGTACAGCGACAACTTCCAGTTCGGATTTCACGCGGAGGACATGGTGGTGGCGGGCGATCTGTCGATCACGACGGTGAAAAGCCTGTGTGCGTAAAAGGGGTTCTTTTTGGCACGATCGTTGGTAATTATGCCGGTGCTCCGGGAATTTATTTTGACAGTATACACAAAAATGTACATAGTACAATATGTAGGATGCTATAAAATTAGCAATACTGTATAATGTTGGTATGTTCAAAGGACCGATAATCCTTTGTTAAAATTTAAACAATCGCGCGAAACGCGTGCCCTGACGGGAGAAGGCAAGCCCAAGGGGAGGAAAGGAGTAATTCTTATGGGATTCAAAACTGACATCGAGATTGCACAGGAATGCGAGATGAGACCGATTACCGAGATCGCAGCCAAAGCAGGGATCGACGACAAGTATCTGGAGCAGTACGGCAAGTACAAAGCAAAGATTGACTACAATCTGCTGAAGCAGTCCGACGCTCCCAACGGAAAACTGATCCTCGTGACCGCAATCAACCCGACTCCGGCAGGAGAGGGCAAGACCACGACGACCGTAGGTCTGGCAGACGGTATGCAGAAGCTCGGCAAGAAGGTTATGGTTGCTCTTCGCGAGCCGTCCCTCGGACCGGTCTTCGGCGTAAAAGGCGGCGCTGCAGGCGGCGGATATGCACAGGTGGTTCCTATGGAAGATATCAACCTTCACTTCACCGGTGACTTCCATGCAATCGGCGCGGCAAACAACCTGCTGGCAGCGATGGTCGACAATCATATCTTCCAGGGCAATGACCTGAACATCGATCCCAGAAAGATCACCTGGAGAAGATGCGTGGACATGAATGACCGTCAGCTTCGTAATGTAGTGGACGGCCTTGGCGGAAAGACCAACGGCATGCCCAGAGAAGACGGCTATGACATTACAGTTGCATCCGAGATCATGGCAGTTCTGTGTCTGGCAAGCGATATCATCGACCTCAAGAAGAGACTGGCAAGAATCATCGTCGGTTATACCCGCGGCAAGGCATCCGAGCAGAAGCCGGTTACCGCAGGCGATCTGCACGCAGAAGGCGCTATGGCTGCACTGCTGAAAGACGCTCTGAAACCGAACCTGGTTCAGACGCTCGAAGGCGTTCCGGCAATCGTTCACGGCGGACCGTTCGCAAACATCGCTCACGGTTGCAACTCCGTAACCGCTACGAAGATGGCTCTGAAGCTGTCCGATTATACAATCACAGAGGCTGGTTTCGGCGCTGACCTCGGTGCTGAGAAGTTCCTCGACATCAAGTGCCGTATGGCTGGTCTGAAGCCGAACGCGGTTGTTGTTGTCGCTACCGTACGTGCTCTGAAGTACAATGGCGGGGTTCCCAAGGCAGATCTCAACAATGAGAATCTGGAAGCGCTTGAGAAAGGTCTTCCGAACCTTCTGAAACATGTAAGCAACATTACCAACGTATACAAACTTCCGTGCGTGGTTGCAATCAACGCATTCCCGACCGATACGAAGGCAGAACTTGACCTCGTAGAGGCAAAATGTAAAGAACTCGGCGTAAACGTTGCTCTGTCCGAAGTATGGGCAAAAGGCGGCGAAGGCGGCGTGAAGCTGGCAGAAGAAGTCCTTCGTCTCGTAGAGCAGCCGAACGACTTTACGTTCTCCTATGAGCTGGAAGGCACCTCCATCGAAGACAAGCTGAACGCAATCGTTCAGAAGATCTACGGTGGAAGCAGAGTCGTTCTCACCGCGAACGCTCAGAAACAGGCGAAAGAGCTCGAAGCGCTCGGATTCGGCAACTGCCCGATCTGTGTGGCGAAGACTCAGTACAGCTTAACCGACGACCAGACGAAGCTCGGCGCTCCGACCGGATTCGAGGTAACCGTACGCAACCTGAAGATTTCCGCAGGCGCAGGCTTCATCGTAGCTCTGACCGGCGAGATCATGACCATGCCTGGTCTTCCCAAGGTTCCGGCTGCTGAGAGAATCGACGTGGACGAGAACGGAAAGATTACCGGACTGTTCTAAATCGGATTTACATAAGGCAAATTGCACGGGGCGCATGCAGCGGGGCAGTGTTCCCATATGCGCTCCGTGTATACAGAAAGCAGGGAATGCACGTTCCCTGCTCACTGTCATGTATATGGAGGTAATATATGGGATTCACGAAAGGAACCTGTGAAGAATTTGTAGATGTGCTTGCGTCGAAAGCTCCGGTACCGGGCGGCGGCGGCGCATCGGCGCTGGTGGGCGCTGTCGGTATGGCGCTCGGCAATATGGTCGGAAGCCTGACCGTAGGCAAGAAAAAATATGCGGACGTGGAAGCGGACATCATTGCCATGAAGGAAAAGGCTACGGCTCTTCAGGCGGATTTCCTCCGTCTGGTGGAAGCGGATGCGGAAGCGTTCGAGCCGCTCTCCAAGGCGTACGGCATGCCGAGAGAGACCGAGGAGGAGAAGGCGGAAAAAGCGCGCGTGATGGCGATTGTTCTGAAGGAAGCCTGCGCGGTTCCGATGGAGATCATGGAGAAATGTTGCGAAGCCATCGACGTGATCGAGGAGTTTGCCGCGAAGGGCTCCGCGCTTGCCATCTCTGATGCAGGCGTCGGCGTTGTCTTCTGTAAGGCGGCGCTTCTGGGAGCTTCTCTGAACGTATTCATCAACACCAAGTCCATGGCTGACAAGGAGTACGCTGCGTCCCTGAACGAAAAAGCGGATAAGATGATTGCGGATTACAGCAAAAAGGCAGACGAGATCTTTGCTGCGGTCAATGCTAGATTAAGGTAGTTATCAGTGTCTTTCCGGGACGGACAGATGCGTCCTGTCCGGGAAGCCACGGAACGGAAATAGGAGAACAATATGGCAAAACAATTATTAGGTAAAGAAGTAACCGCTGCATTGAATGAGCGGATCAAAGCGGATGTGGCGACGCTGAACGCGAAGGGTGTGAAACCGACGCTGGGAATCATCCGTGTAGGCGAGAGACCGGATGACCTTTCTTACGAGAGAGGCGCAACCAAGCGCTGCGAGACGCTGGGTGTAGAGTATAAGAAATACCTTCTGCCCGCGGACGTGAGTCAGGAAGAACTGCTGAAGGTGGTGGACGAGGTCAATAAAGACGACAATATCCACGGTGTTCTGATGTTCCGTCCGCTTCCCAAGCACATTGATCAGACTCTGGTGGAGAACGCACTGGCGGCGGAGAAGGATGTGGACTGCCAGACAGACGCTTCCTTAGGCGGCGTGTTCACCGGCAAGAAGGTTGGCTTCCCGCCCTGTACGCCGCAGGCATGTATGGAGATTCTGGATCATTACGGAATCGACTGCACCGGCAAGAAGGCGGTCGTCATCGGCCGTTCTCTGGTGGTCGGAAAACCGGCGGCACAGATGCTGATCAAGAAGAACGCGACGGTTACTACCTGCCATACCCGGACGATTGATATGCCGTCCGTGGCAAGAGAGGGCGAGATCCTGATCGTGGCCGCAGGCCGTGCAGGCGTGGTTGGCGCAGAGTATGTATCTCCGGGCCAGATTGTGATTGACGTCGGAATCAATGTAAATGAAGAAGGCAAGCTCTGTGGCGATGTGGACTACGCGGCGGTAGAGCCGATCGTGGAAGCGATCACTCCGGTTCCGGGCGGAGTCGGAAGCGTAACTACTTCGGTTCTTGTGGGACACGTAGTAGAAGCGGCGATGAGAAAATTCGCGTAATCCGCGCACAACCTGTTCAAAATAAAAGAATTGCAAAGACTGCTGTAATATGTGGTATGACCTGCCATGTCTTACGGCAGTTTTTTCATGTTCACACTCATGCCGCCCGGACGCCCGATGCGGGCAGATCATCCTTCCGCCTCCCGGAGAAAATCGGAAATTGACAGAAATATCGGATGAGGATATACTGAAATAGGATTTTGGAATTTTCATGGAACTGAGGATAAAGATATGAGAATCAGTATGCAGATTCTGGCGGACCGGCTGAGACAGAACTATCCGGACTGCCAGCTCGGCGAAATGTCCGAGGAGATGAATCTGAAACGTCCGCTGTTTTACCAGAGCGGTACCGATTTTAAGAAAAATAAAGTATACATTGTAAGAGAAGAGGATATGAGCGGCTTCCTGCTGAACAATCATGGGGATAACCTGCTTCTGGTCGTGGGAGCCGAACTGCCAAAGCCGGAGGGAAACGTCTTCGGCATCTGTTTTTTCCCGGCCGGCATCAATGCGGAGGAACTGTTCAATACCGTGCAGCGGATTTTTGACACTTACGACGCATGGGACGAGCGCATGCAGAATCTGGCGCTTTCCGAACGGACGCTGAAGACGCTTCTGGATGGTTCTCACCGGATTTTCCACAATCCCATCATGGTCAGCACAACCGGGGGATTTGTGATTGATTACAGCAGTCTGATGGACGCCATGCCGGAATATCAGGATATTCTGCAGCACAACAAAGTGACCGCTTATGCGACGGAAGACGGGATGCCGGGAGCGGCCCTGACTGTTCGGCATTTTGAAGATCCCGTCACACAGCGGAACAATCTGTTTGTGGATATCTATGATAAAAACCGGTACGGGTATCGGGTAATTCTTGTGGAAGCCACAAGGAAGCTGAAAGTCTACGATGAATATCTTCTGCTGCATCTGGCAAAATATATACAGCAGATGCTGGAGAAATATACGGTGCTTCAGTCGGACATCAGTTATACGCTGGACCGTCTTCTATCCAACGTGCTGACGGAAGAGCATATGGATCTGTCCTCCATGGGCGCCCGTTTTGAGAATTTTAACTGGAAGGAAACCCATACTTATTTCTGCATGAACATCCATGTGTCCACCGTGGACCGGCAGAATCTGACGGTGGTGCGCTTTATCTGCCACCAGATCGAGAGTCTGATGAAGGGAAGCTGTGCGTTTCTTCTGGAAGAGAACATTGTCGTCTATGTGAATCTCACCCACAGCGGAAAAACGCTTGAGGACGCGGTGCAGACGCTGACCGGCTTTCTGAAAGACAGCTATCTCAAGGCGGGGATCAGCTATGAGTTTACCGGTCTGCAGTCTCTGAAGCAGTATTATTTCCAGTCCAGGATCGCTCTCGGCGAGGGGATGAAACGCTATCCGCTGCGCTGGGTGAACCGTTTTGAGGACATTGCCCTCGATTATCTGATGGGAAAATGCACGGAAAAACTGGAGACGGAGGTTATATGCAGCCGGGCGGTACTGACTCTGCGGGATTACGACAGCGAGCACAAAACGGATTATTTTGAAACGCTGCGCACGTACATTTACTGCCAGATGAACGCGGTCAAAGCGGCAAAGGCGCTTTTTATCCACAGAAGCACCTTCCTGTACCGGATGGCGCATATCCGGGAGATGGTACATATTGATCTGGAAAATCCGGATCAGGTGCTGTATCTGCTTCTGACCTGCAAGCTGCTGGAGAAAGAAGAACGGGACAGCAGAACGGCCGCTCCGGACGGAAATACGGGGCAGAATACAGAATAAGGTGGGATACGGTGAAGAACAGAAGATGGCGCGGAAGGCTCCTGTGGGCGGCGGCTGTTCTGCTGTGCTGCCATAATACGGCGGTTTTGACCGCAACGGCGAGTCCTTTGGAGCGCTTTGGCGCTCCGGCTCTGTCCGAACCCTCACAGGAGGAGATACGCAGCCAGTACGCGGAATATGAGGCCCGTTTTCAGGGAATAGAGCGTATCGAGGACGTGGAAGCCGGCGGTTACCGCATCCTCGAGGAGCAGGTTTTTCCGGTCGTGCTGGAGTCCTTCGGCGGGGAAGAGATGACGCTGATTCCCGCGATGGATAAGACCTGGCGGAGACTGGCGCTTTTTATTGCGGACGAAACCGGAGAAATCCGCTGCCGGTATCACCGCCTGGCGACCAACGAATGTATGCCCGGACAGATGCGGCAGATCACGAAAGACATTGCTTCCGTGGCGTTCGCCGACGTGAATCATGATCAGAAGACGGACATCATACTGATTACCCGCTGTGTCAATCCGCAGGGAGATTACGCGGGAATCGCTTATAAAGTGGGGGATGTGCTCTTTCAGGGGGACGGCGGTTTCTACCGTGACTGGCGGGTGTCCGACAAGATCAACCGTTTCAGCATGAACAAGAGCGCCGGTTATATCATTACGTTTGTGAGGGACGGCAGGTCCGTGGAGTTCCTGTACACGGCCCGGACGCTTGAGGAACTGCTTTCGGGAGGTTTCCGGGTCATTGAAGAGCAGTGCTATACGCGGGATTTTGAGAAGCTGGGGCGCCTGAAGGTGGTACCGGGCACCGTGCGGATCTCGGCCTACGAGATCTTCATGATCTATCTGGTCGATGAACAGGGGAACATTATATGGTGTTTTCAGCCGATGGGCGAATATGACAGCCTCTATTCCCTGAAGAGCGTCATGGGAAGAGATCTGGACGGAGACGGGATGAAGGATCTGGTGGTGCTGGCAAGATACAGCATTGAGACGGAGGACGGGGAGTCGCTGGTGGAGAATCAGTGCTCCATCTACTATCAGAGAACAGGAGGATTCGATGTTGATACGGAGTTTGGGAAGACGTATCGGTGTCGGGAAGAAGATACAATGGAAGAACTGGTCCGGAAAATAAGAGAATACTGGGGGTGGCAGGCGGAGCAATGATACGGATACTGATCGTGGACGACGAAAAACCAATCTGTGATTTGATTGACATGAATCTGTCTGCCGCCGGATACGAGTGCAGAAGCGTGCAGGACGGCCTTGCGGCCATCGACCTGATTGAGAAGGAGGATTTTGACCTGATTCTCCTGGACATCATGCTTCCGGGCGCGGACGGATTCGATATTATGGAATATATCAAACCGCTGCATGTGCCGGTGATCTTCATCACGGCCAAAAGCGATGTGCGCGACAAAGTGCGCGGACTCAAGCTGGGAGCGGAGGACTATCTGGTCAAGCCTTTCGATATCCTCGAGCTTGTGGCGAGGGTGGAGGTGGTGCTGCGAAGATTCCACAAGACCGACAGCATCCTCACGGCCGGAGACGTGACGGTGGATCTGGAGGCACTGAAGGTGACGAAGGCGGGACGGCCTGTCGTACTGACCAACAAGGAGTACGGACTGCTGGTGCTTTTTATGAAAAATAAAAACGTCGCGCTTTTCAAGGAGACGCTTTACGAGAAAGTCTGGCGGGACGAATATATCGCGGACAGCCGCACCCTGGAGCTGCACGTTCAGAGACTTAGACGCAAGATGGGCTGGGAGAAAAATCTGGTGGCGGTATATAAGGTAGGCTACCGGCTGGAGATCTAATGGAGCGCTTATGAAATTTTCCTGTAAAATATTGCTGTGCAGTCTGATTACGACGGCGGCGGCTTTCGGAATCGGCGGATATTTTTTTGTAAATGACGTCTTTAAGGCATCTCTGGAGCGGGAGATCGGGCAGGCGACCGATGACAGCAGTATCCTCCGCTTTGCCTTCGAGACGGCGGCTCTCAATATTCCATCCAAATACGATATCCTGCAAAATTCCGTGATTGAGGAGATTGGGGCCAATCTGGAGAACAGCGGACAGGGAAGCGGAAGGCTTCTGCGGCTGTCCGACGAGAACCGGGAAGTGCTCTATGCCAGCGAGGGCTTTGTGGAGGATACGGCGCTGCTTTCCGATCTCGGCGAGCAGATCAGGGTGTGGCAGATCATCCATCCGGACCGGCATTACTATATCCGGACCGGGATTGTGGTCCATGCTCTGGACCGGGTTCTCTACCTGGAAACGATGAAGGATGTGACGGAAGTTTACGCGGAACGCGCGCGGGGTTTTGCGGTCTACCGCGGACTGACGATTTTCATTCTTCTCTTCAGCTCCGTCGTTATGTATATCTTCTCGCGCTGGCTGACAAAGCCGATACGGCTGCTGACGCAGGCGACGAAGAAGATGACGGCGGGAGACTACAGCTACCGGGCGGAACAGATCAGCGGCGACGAGATGGGGCAGCTCACGATGGATTTTAATCACATGGCCGGCGTGGTGGAGGAAAATATTCATAAACTGGAAAATGAGATCCGCGCCCGAGAAGATTTCATCGCCGCTTTTTCTCATGAACTGAAGACGCCGCTGACGGCGGTAATCGGATATGCGGATATGCTGCGTTCCCGGAAGCTGGATGAAGAGAAGCATTTTCTGGCGGCCAATTATATTTATACCGAGGGAAAGCGGCTGGAGGCCATGTCGCTTCGGCTTCTGGAAATCATCGTGGCGAAGAGATATCCGCATGAGCCGCAGGATACGGATGTGGAGGAGCTGTTTGCCTGGTTGAAAGGGCTTTTTGAAGAGAGAACCGATATGGAAATCCTTTTTGACTGGGAACCGGGCCGAATCCTGTCGGACGGCAGTATGCTGAAATCCGTACTTTTGAATTTGACGGACAATGCCTGCAAGGCGTCGGAGCCGGGGAGTACAGTGACGGTCCGCGGAGAGAAGCGGGAAGACGGGTATTATTTTGCGGTTCGGGATCACGGTGTGGGAATTCCGGCGGAAGAATGTCAGAAGATCACAGAGGCTTTCTACATGGTGGACAAATCCCGTTCCAGAAGCCACAACGGAGCCGGTCTGGGGTTGGCGCTCTGCGTAGAGATTCTGCGGCTCCACGGCAGTACGCTGGAAATCGAGAGCACGCCCGGCGTGGGGAGTTGTTTCGGATTCCTGATTCCGGGAGGTGAGAGCCGATGACGGGGCAGAGAAAAAAGCGGGATCTGGCCATCTTTCTTTTGACGGTGCTGATTCTGCTCGCGTCGATCTTCGGTCCGGAGCAGATGGCGCGCTATAAAGACAGAGGAATGCTCAATGAAATCTCCGTGGAGGAGGCGGAACACTCCGGGGCCGGATACCGCTACACGCTGAACAGCAACGAAAAGCTCTGGCTTTTGTCGGAGTGTCTGAGCCGCCAGACGCTTCCGGAAAGCGAACTGAGCGCGGTGACCCGGATGGGAGCGTCCGACGATATGGATTATGAAGAACTGATGGGAACGTATGCCTTTGTGGTGAACCGTCAGGGTCCCTCCGGCCGGGAGATTACGGATGAGAAGATCTATGAGATCTGCAATCGGGAGATTGCGGCGCTGAAGGAATGCGGAGTCCTTCCGGAAGGCGTGAGGGAAGTGTCGGCATCCTCGTATGAGGCGGTCCTCTATTCTGCCATCGACGTGCTCGAGCCGCAGAACAATCTGTCGGTGTGGAAAGTCAGCCTGTCGACCAGCCAGCAGAACGCGGACAAGAGCAATCGGCTGATCGACGCTTACGTGGACGCCGCAAGCGGCAGGCTGTACGCTTTCTACGTGCGCACGGAGAAGGTCTGGTCCGAGCTGGATCCGGAGCAGATCATGGAAGACTGGAGCAGTTATCTGGGGCTGACGGGCCGGGAGGAGTACGAGCCCGGGAATCCGCTTCTGGAGACGGCCACGGATTACCGGAAATATCGCTTTCCGGGGATGAAGGACCAGAGTACGGTCGTGACAATCGGATTTTATGAAGGCATCAATGAGCTGTTTATCAAAATACAGTGAAATGAACCAGATGATGCAAATAAGATACAAATATGATGTAATTTTGATGTCCGAGTTGGGTATGGTATGTTATAATGGAACTGAAAACAGCGGCGGAGTGAGATTCCCGCTCCGCTTTCAGATAAAAGGAGCATACACATATGATGAATCGGAAAATGTACATGACACAGACCTGTGCCGGATATGCCGGAGAATACGGCGGCGACAGGAAAAAGAGCAGGCTCTGGTGGGTACAGTGGCTCATAAGCGAATTGATCCTGCTGACGCTTTTGGTTGCGGCGGGAGCGGCGTGGCTTGAATACAGGGCGCAGTACGGCAAGAATTATGCGGTGCCGTCGATCCCCCGGGCGGTAGCGGAGCAGCCGGTATCCGAGGAGGCGCCGTCTCCTTTGAATATGCGGACGGAGACGTGGTACAAAACCGCCGGCATTTCCGCGGATGCGGGACAGAAGGACGCTTATTATGCGGGGCCTGTCGGGAACAGGATCAAGGAGCCGGAAGAGATTCGGGTGGTCATTGATCCCGGCCATGGGGGGATTGACGAGGGATGCGCCAGAGGAGGCGTCCGGGAAAAGGAAGTGAATCTGTCGATCGCCCTGCGCGTGCGGGAGCGGCTTGAGAAACTGGGGTATCAGGTGATCATGACCCGGGATACGGACGAGTCTTTGAGCCTGGGAGAGCGGATACAGACGGCGGAAGAGTCTCATGCGGACATTTTCGTCAGTATTCATCAAAATTCCAGCAACCTGCGGGGGGTCAACGGTCTGGAAATCTACTACAGTGCGCAGAACGCCGGGACGGACAGCGAGCGTCTGGCCGGGCTGATTCATCAGGATGCGCTTCAGAGCAGCGGTGCGAAGGCCCGTTCTGTTTTTGCCTGGGAGAAGATACGTGTGATCCGCGAGTCGGAGATGCCGGCCTGTCTGATCGAGACCGGTTTTCTGACGAATGCGTCGGAACGTAGCAGACTTGCGGATCCGGCCTATCAGGAACGGCTCGCGGAAGGGATTGCTTCGGGGATCGACCGTTATTTCCGGCCGAAGACGCTTTATCTGACCTGTGATGCCGGGGCATCGGAGCGCAACACGGAAAAAATGCTTTCCCTGCTGAAGGCGCAGAATATCAAGGCCACCTTTTTTGTCACCGGCGAGACAGCCTTGCAGGAATCGGAAATGTTAAAACGCATAACAGAAGCAGGGCACGATATCGGAATCTATGAAAACCGCAGAGCGTACAAAGCGGTTTATGAGGATACGGACCATTATCTGGCGGCCCTCACGGACACCTTCGGGAAGATCGCCCGGGTGACCGGCGAGACGCCGATCCTGTTTCACGCCGAAGAGGACGCCGGCGGTCGGATGGGGGAGATATCTGCGGATCTTCTCGAGAATCTGAAAGAATACGGCTTTGTGCCGTATGAATGGGAGCCCGGACTGTGAGGTCCGGGCGGAAAGCCTATTCCGAGAGCTGCTCCCAGCTTTCATAAAGAGCCTCCAGTTCTGTCCGGAGGTTTTCTTTTTCCACGGACAGTTCCGTGACCCTGGCCACGTCCGTGAATACGTCCTCCCGCGCCAGAAGTCCGTCGATCTCCCGGTCTCTGGTCTCCAGCCGTTCAATCTGCGTCTCCACGCGCCTGAGTTCGTTCTGTTTTTTGCGCAGCAGCGCCTGCTGTTCTTTCTGCTGCTTCCAGTCAAGTCTGGAATCGGACGGCGCAGGGGCGGAAGTCTGGGCGACAGCGGGAGCGCCGGCCGCAAAATTTGTCATGGTCTCTTTCTTTTCCACGTAATAATCATAGTTGCCGATATAATTGGTCAGCGTCTGCCCTGACAGATCGAGGATCCGCGTAGCGGTGGTGTTGATAAAGTACCGGTCATGGGAGACGAACAGAACCGTGCCCGTGTAGCGGGTCAGCGCGTGTTCGAGAATCTCCTTGGAGACGATGTCCAGATGGTTGGTAGGCTCGTCCAGAATCAGGAAATTGGCTTCCGAGAGCATGAGCTTCGCCAGAGAGACTCTTCCCCGTTCTCCGCCGCTTAAATCACGGATCCGCTTGAACACATCGTCGTTGGTAAAGAGAAAGGCCGCCAGCACGTTGCGGATCTTCGTATTGGTCAGCGTCGGATAAGCGTCGCTGATTTCCTCAAATACGGTTTTTTCCATATGAAGTACATGATGTTCCTGATCGTAATAACCGATTTTAACCCGTGCGCCCAGACGGAAGAGCCCTTCATCCGCGGGAAGGACGCCGTTGAGAATTTTCAGAATCGTCGTCTTGCCGGTTCCGTTGTTGCCGATCAGGGCCACCCGTTCCCCCCGCTTGATTTCAAAACTCAGATTCCGGAACAGCAGCCGCGGCGCGAAGCTCTTGGACAGCCCTTCCACCGACAGGACGTCGTTACCGCTGGGAAAACGGGGTTCAAGTTCGATGCGCATATCCGCATGGACTTCCGCAGGCTTCTCAAGCACTTCCATTTTGTCGAGCATTTTCTCCCGGCTTTCGGCCCGGCGGACGGATTTTTCCCGGTTAAAGGATTTGAGGCGGGCGATGACCTCTTCCTGATGGCGGATTTCCTGCTGTTGATTCAGATAGGCCTGCATCTGCGCTTCCCGAAACTGCGCCTTCTTCCGCGCGTAATCCGTATAGTTTCCGGCAAACGTAGTGACGGTTCCCTGATCGATCTCCACGATCTTCGTGACGACCCGGTTCAGAAAGTACCGGTCGTGGGAGACGATGATGACAGCCCCCTGATAGTTCATGAGAAAGGTTTCCAGCCAGGTGATGGAATGCATGTCCAGATGGTTGGTGGGTTCGTCCAGCAGGATGATATCCGGGCGGGAGAGGAGCAGCTTCCCGAGGGAGACTCTCGTCTTCTGTCCGCCGGACAGAGTGTCCACCTTTTTGTCAAATTCCGCTTCTTCAAAGCCCAGTCCTTTGAGGACGCCGGTGATCTCGCTTTTCCATGCGTAGCCGTTCTGCAGTTCAAACTCATGGCTGAGCCTCGCGTAGGTGTCCATCAGCTCCGCGAGCGCCTCTCCCTCGGCGTGCTTCATGGAGCGTTCCGTCTCCCGCATCTGCGCTTCCAGGGCCAGGACCTCCTGCTTGACCGTCAAAAGTTCGTCAAAAATGCTGCTGCCGCCCGACATCTCCTGATGCTGCGCCAGATAGCCGATGCTTTTTCCGCGGGTGACAACGGTCTGTCCTTCATCCGCCGGCAGCTCCTTCATGATGATTTTCAGCAGCGTGGATTTGCCCGCGCCGTTGATACCGACAATGGCCGCCTTTTCCCGCTCTTCTATATGAAAAGAGGCATTCCGAAGCACAATGTGATCCCCGAATGCCTTTGTGATGTTCTGACATGCTAAAATCATCTGTCTCTCTCCGTTCGTGTGCATACTTCTTTTTATTATAACGGAAGAGAAGAAAAAGGCAAGTGCTATTTCCCAAACCGCGCGGAAATCAGGTTACTTTTCATAGTTACGCTCCCGGACGCCCGACGCGGGCGGAGAGCCGGCATGTGTGAATTATAAGTCAAACTCTCCCTTTTACCTTTTGCGTTGCTGATGGTTGATTTTCAAACTCCTTCGTCGAAGTGGTGACATAAGCGATCCCGTGTTTCAAATCTCTATACAACAGATATGAATCTGGCAGTCTGTTATTGTAATTGCTCGACGACTCTTTCGATTAGTTGATTAATGATTTCAGGCTTATCGGTATTTGAATTGTGTCCGGCGTCCTTAATCCATTCCAGAGGAATACCTGTATTTTTGTGCCATGCTTTATTATACCGAATACATGAACCAGCGTGATCCTGTTCTCCACAGATCAGCAATGCAGGACAGGTTATCTCATATGGTAAATCCATTTCCATTGCATTTGCAAGAATTTTAAACCCATGACCAGCTATCTGGGAATATCGCTTTTTGTCTCCGTCGTATACCATCATGATCTCATACATTAGCGTTCTTCCGTATTCAGATGCTGCAACTCCGTTTGTCCCAGATTTTAACAGAAACTTCCAAGGACAATAAAAATAAACAGGTTCCATCCGTTTTAATAACCAAATTTCTATTCCGGTTACATACTTTCTCTGCAATGGAGCCGAATCAATAGAAACAAATCCTTTTAAGCTCTCAGGATATAATTCAGCATAGGCCTGCCCGACATAGCCGCCCATAGATTGTCCTACAATTACAGGTTTTGTTATGTTTTCCTGTTTAAAAATTCCATGTAACCATTTTACCTTATCAAAAAGGTCAAAGTCAAACTTAAATGGCCACGAGGCTCCGTGAGCAGGCGCATCCCAAACAAAAACATTATACTTGTTCTTAAAGTATTCGATTTGTTTGTCAAACAGTCTATGGTCCGCTGTCAATCCTGGCAGAAACACCAGTGTTGCAATATCAGTATCAATTATATGAATCCAATAATGAATCGCGCCTAATGGCGTTATATATGACTTTTCAAACATTTTCTTTCCCCCGGCCGATTAACATTCTCATTCTAACCATATCATTCCCCATGTAGAATTTCAATCGGCAGTTCGTAAAATCGCCGGAGTTATGAGCCGACAACACAAAAGGTAAAAGGGATGACAAACTCCCGCGCTTGCGGCCGATCCGCCAATATGCTATAATCAGCAGTAAACAGTTTGTGTTTGTCCGCAGTCCGCTGTCAATTGACAGCAGGCGTCAGCAGCAGCCCACAAGTGAATACAACACATGCATCTCCATACAATGATCATGAAAGGAAGCGTTCACCATGAGCTATAAAGAACTTGCCAAAAACCTCATAGACCAGATCCCTGACAGCAAAATGTATTATATCGTTGCCTATCTGCAGGGGGCGGCAGTTCCGGATGAAATACCCAATGCAGAAACCATATCCGCTATGGAGGAACTGGAAAACGGCGGCGGCACCTTATTCACCGGGAGCACAGAGGCTTTATTTGCCGAACTGATGGAGGAATAGTTTTGCCCGCTCCGTTGCCGGCAAAGAACAGGGAACATCCCCTGAGCGGCAATTACTCCGGATACCGGGAATGCCACATAGAGCCGGACTGGCTGCTCATATACAAACAGGATGGCAATGAGCTGAAGCTGGACAGAACCGGCACCCATGCGGATCTGTTCGGACTGTAACGGAAAACAAAAGGCATGTGCTCCCCGCATATATGGAGCTGTAAATTTTATATTATCAGGAGGAGGTAGAACATGAAAAGGAGCGAAGTCAACAGAGCGTTAAAGGAAATGGAGCAGATGATCCGGGAGTACCGCATCTCTCTGCCGCCGTTTTGTCATTTTACGCCGGAGGAATGGCAGGAGAAGGGGCATGATTACGACGAGATCCGCGACAATATGCTTGGCTGGGACATCACGGATTATGGCCTGGGGGATTTTGAGAAAGTCGGTTTCTCGCTGATCACGATCCGCAACGGCAATCTGAAGATGAAGGAGAAGTACACGAAGAGTTACGCGGAAAAACTGCTGTATCTCAAAGAGGGACAGTACTCGCCCATGCATTTCCACTGGAGCAAGATGGAAGACATCATCAACCGCGGAGGCGGCAATCTTCTGATCCGGGTCTACAATTCGACGGCAGAGGAAGATCTGGACAAGGTGAAAGAGGTTCACGTCCATCTGGACGGGAGAGAACTGGTGGTTCCCGCGGGAACTCAGGTGAAGCTGACGCCGGGAGAGAGTATCAGCATCTATCCGTATATGTATCACGATTTCGAGGTGGAGAAGGGGACCGGACCGGTCCTGATCGGCGAAGTCAGCCAGTGCAACGACGACAATACGGACAACCGCTTCCATGAGAAAATGGGCCGTTTTCCGACGATTGAAGAGGATGAGGCTCCGTACCGGCTTCTCTGCAACGAGTATCCGGCGGCCAGGTAAGACGGCGGACGACCTCTCTTTCCATTATTATAATACCACAAAATCGGCTATAATTCAAGAATTGTCATTGCGGACGCCGGGAATTATAATGAACCAGACACGACTCACACTCACGCGAACCATGGCGAAAGGGGAGATTGTTTGGCGGAGAAAAACTGGATGGAGCTGATGGCGGGAGCGGCGCTGGCGCCGAAGC
The DNA here is from genome assembly GCA_910587765.1 of uncultured Lachnospiraceae bacterium. Taxonomy (GTDB): domain Bacteria; phylum Bacillota; class Clostridia; order Lachnospirales; family Lachnospiraceae; genus Hominiventricola. The sequence continues at coordinate 26,775 of CAJUNR010000033.1, read as the reverse complement.
TTCTGGCTGCGAACGAGTACACGCAGAAGTACGGCCTGACGCTCAGTCAGGAGGATGCACAGTATCTGGTACAGAAGAGGCGGCAGACGCTGGCGGAGACGAGACGGGTAGAATTTGGTCAGGGGATTCTGCCCGCACTCATCTATGAATTTTGTGATTCGGCGTATATCGAACAGAGCGATTACGCGGAAACCCTGGCCAGGCTGCAGGACATTTTTTTTCATTTCAAAAACGAACTGCTGGACCAGGTGTCGGACGAAGAACTGCTGCATTTTATGAAAGAGCAGTTTGAGACGATCTGCGAAGGCGATCTGGATTATCTGGCTGGGACCTGCCTGTCAATTTTTTCACAGGCGGTCCGGGCGGGGTACCGGGGGTATGAAGAGACCGCCGGAAAAGGGATTTACGGGCAGTTTGACGAGGTTCCCAGATGGGACAGGGAGCTGTATCAGGAGACGTTGAAAGAATTGTTCTGGAGGTAGCGGATGGAGACATGGACAGAGAAGAGGATGGAAGAACTGCTGCCGGTAGCGGCGGAGCTTCTAAAGCGGTATACGGGAGGCGCCAGCACTTCCGTCACCTATGAGAAGGCACAGGAACTGATGGAAGCGGTTCTGTACTGTATCCGGGAGTATGAACAGGAATACCGGTCCGATTATGCGCCGGCGGGGCCGTACCGTCTGTCGGCGGAAGAGAGTTACCGAAAAGGGTTCGAGCTGGTAGTCCGCAAGGTGAAAAAAATGCGTGCGTTTTATAACCGGATTTCGGAGAGATTCTGCTCCTACGGATGCCGGAATTATGAGGACGTGATGCAGAAAGGAATGCCGGAATTTTTCCGCCGCTACGACCCGCGGTTTGCGCCCCAGAAAACGATCCTGACGCTGGACTATCCGACGCTGCTTCCGCTGAAAGGAGCTGCCGGGATTGACGCCGTCGAACAGTATCTAAGCGGCATCTCTCTGGAACAGAGATTCCTGGCGGCTTTTGAGGAACAGGAAGTCTGCCGGATCCTGAGCGCTTTTGACTGGAACTACCGGGAACAGTTCTATAATCTGTGCGCGGTTATGCTGCAGAATGTGATCGGATGCGTCCTCATGGCCAAACCGCTGCGGGAACCGGCGTCCCCGGAGCATCTGGAGCGGCTGGAACAGTGGCAGAGCGGGAGGAGCCGGGAAAACATTCAGGAGGAGCTGTGCGCCCTCCTGAAAAGACTGGTGGAAGAGCGCTTTCAGGGAAACGAACTCCTGTATGAATATCTGTGCGGAGGGATTCCCGATCTTGCGGCCCGGATGAAAGCCTCCGGAAAAACAGCATTTTCATGGATGTGATTCGCAGGTCTCTGTCTTCAGAAGATCTGCGATCGTGATCTGTTCCAGATAGTCCGTGATCACCCGGTCGAGGCCCTGCCACAGGGACAGCGTTCGGCATTCATCCTTTCTTTTACAGGGAACGGCGCCGTGTTCCAGACAGGAGACTGGCGCAAGCGATTCTTCCGTCAGACGCAGGATGCTGCCGACGGTGTACTGCTCCGGAGATTTCGTCAGCCGGTATCCTCCGCCTTTCCCTCTGAGTCCGCTCACAAAACGGGCTTTTACGAGAAGTTTGATAATACTTTCCAGATATTTTTCGGATATTTCCTGCCGTTCGGCAATGATTTTCAGCGGAATATAGCCTTCGGACGGATGCTCTGCCAGGTCGATCATGACCCGCAGAGCATAGCGCCCTTTGGTTGAGATCAGCATAGACGGTTCCCCCTGTACGTTTTTCTGTTTTTTTGCTCTTTGCAGATTCCCTGAAAATGGGAAGTTGTGCTTTTATAATTCTTGTTTATTATTTTTATCAAATAACAATTCAAATGTTTCGGCTATATTAAGTGCCATGGTATCCTCCTGAACAAATTCTAAGTTAATCGTATAAAGCTTCCCATGTTTCTGAATTCATTGCCTTAAAACACATTTCTATTTGTTCTCTGTTATTTTTTTCCTCTGCAAGACAAGGTAATTCATCAATATTAAAATAATCGTAACCTGTAGTTTCAATATTGGAAACAAACTCGCCACCTATCACTTCACATTGCATAAAAATTTTACATACCTTATAGGCATAAATGGGAAGATTGTGCTTTTCTCTATCTTGAACTGCGATTATTCGTTTAACTCTAATATCAAGTCCCGCTTCTTCTTTAACTTCCTTTATTGTATTTTCCTCAACAGAAACATTCACGTCTACCCAGCCGCCTGGCAATGCCCATGTACCATTTGCTTCATGTACAAGCAATATTTTTCCCTCTTTAAATATAGCTGCCCGTGTATCTATTTTAGGTGTTTGGTATCCCACATCACTACAGAATAAATCTTTTACTTTTTCAAGTGGTATCTCTGACTGATAATTAATTATTTCTGCTGATATTTCTCTAATACGTTCATATCTTTCAAGTTCATATTTATCTTTACAATAAAATAAACCAGCTTGCGCTAAACTCTGAAGTTCAACCGCCCATTGTAACCATTTTTCGTTTTTCTCCATATGATAATGAATCCTTTCAAATTCCGATTTGTCGATGGTTCCATTATACCGCAATTATTTTCAGGAAGAAATAGATTTTACAAAAAATTCCTTTTAAGAAAAGTGCTACTGGACTACAGCTTCAGCAGTTTTAACAAAAACATATTGTAAGGATAGGGGGGCCTGTATTATAATAGACTCCTCAAACCAAAACTTATGGAGGAATATTTATGGATCGTTTTAAAAAGATTTATCGGCAAGGTACTATTGATGTGATTGAAATTTGGGTTGATACACAAACTGGCGTAAACTATGTTTTTCACAGAAATGGAAATGCGGCAGGTTTTACCCCGCTGCTTGATAAAGATGGAAAACCAGTAGTAAGTCAATAATGTTACAATTTTCAGTTTATCGGGCAGTCATCCATTAGTGGATGGATGCCCGATTTGGATATTTTGACGAACAGTCTGCGGTCGTCCATCCGTCCTCCTTCCCCGCTGCCTTCCGGCATACGATTTCAAATATGCTCCCGTCCTCTGTCCTGACAGAAAGAAGGTTGTTCCGCTCGTCTGCGTTCAGCTCAGCAATCCCCATCCCCTCGCTGCATTCAGTAAATCAAAAAGCCTGTCCCTAACCCGGATAAACCGGACTTTTTGATTGACAATACGCTTTAAAAATGGAATGGAAAGAATCGTTTTATGCGTATAAAATAAGTATAAATAGCTATTGACGTATGTGTATAAAGTGCGTATAATTCATATATAAGGAGGAAACATTATTGAAGTAAAGGGATTTGATAAAGAAACTCGAAGCTGGTGGATTTTTTTTTGAACGTCATGGAAGCAATCACGATGTTTATGCAAGAGGAACAGAGAAAGAAGAAGTACCACGACATAAAGAGATTGATGAACGATTGGCAAAAGCAATCATAAGGAGAAGGGGACTATAAAAATCCTTTATCTTTATGATAAGTATATAGTATATAAAGTCCTAAGATTGGAGGAAAAAATGAAAAATATATATCCTGTGTTTTTCACTAAAACGGATACAGTTGTATTAGTGGAAGTTCCTGATCTGGAAATTTTAACAGAAGGGAAAGATATGGTGAATGCGGTTGAAATGGCCAGAGATGCAATAGAATTAAAGTGTGTATCAATGGAAGACGATGGAATGGAGATTCCTTTACCGTCTGAAATTGGTTCTTTAGATGTAAAGAGCGGAACTTTTGCAGAAGATGGAATAACAGTTGTGTCTTTAGTTGATATTGATTCCGGGGAGTATCGAAGGAAAATTGACACAAAAGCGGTCAGGAAAAATGTTACTATTCCAAGTTGGCTTAATTATGAGGCCGAACATGCTGGAATCAATATATCAAGAGTTTTACAAGAAGCGTTGATGAAAGTGCTCAATGTACAGCGGAATTTTTAAGCTGGAATGTTATGAAGAAAACTCCGGTATATAAGGGAGCGCAGGGACGATTAGAAAGGCCAGCCGGGTAGTCGGCTGGCCTTTCCACATTCAATGATTGACATTCCGAAATTAATGTGATATGATTTTAATATCAAAAAGATGGAGGAAAGAGAACATGAAAGAGATCGTATTGAATAACCGCAAGAATGGGATGGCTGTGCTTTTGGGCGTCCTCGTTCTGTATGTGCTGGCGATAGCCGGTATCGTCGCCAGCAGTCTGCAGATGAGCCGTTCCGGAGGGTCCGCGGCGCTGACGGCGGTGATGATCGTCAGCATTGTCGCCGTCAGCATCGGCTGGTTTCCGCTGTGCGGGCTGAGAGTGCTGAAGCCGCAGGAGGCGGTGGTGCTTACGCTGTTTGGAAAATACGTGGGGACGCTGAAGGACAACGGCTTTTACTTTATCAATCCGTTCTGTACGAGCGTAAATCCGGCGGCAAAGACGAGGCTTGGCCAGAGCGGGGACGTAAAATCTGCTTCCGCCGGTAATCTGGATGCGGCGGTGGCAGCGGCGATGTCGTTTGAAAATACCGGGAAGAAGATTTCCCTGAAGATCATGACGCTCAGCAACAACCGGCAGAAGATCAACGACTGTCTGGGCAATCCGATCGAGATCGGCATCGCCGTCACCTGGCGGATCGTGGACACGGCGAAAGCGGTATTTAATGTGGATAATTATAAAGAGTTTCTGTCTCTCCAGTGTGACAGCGCCCTCAGGAACATCGTAAGGCTCTATCCCTACGATGTGGCGCCGGACGTGGATACGACCGGCGACGGGATCGCGGACGAGGGGAGCCTCAGAGGTTCCAGCGAGATCGTGGCGTCCAGGATCCGGGATGAGATTCAGGAGCGGGTCACCGAAGCGGGGATCGAGATCGTGGAGGCGCGGATTACCTATCTGGCGTACGCGCCGGAGATCGCGGCTGTCATGCTCCAGCGTCAGCAGGCGTCCGCCGTCATCGATGCGCGGAAGATGATCGTGGACGGCGCCGTGGGCATGGTGGAGATGGCGCTGGAGCGTCTGAGCGAAAAGGAAGTAGTGGTGCTGGACGAAGAGCGCAAGGCCGCCATGGTATCCAATCTTCTGGTTGTCCTGTGCGGAAACCATGACGCGCAGCCCGTCGTGAACAGCGGCTCGCTGTACTGATATGGCGGATAACCGGAAAAAACAGGTTCCGCTGCGGCTGTCCCCGAAATTATACGATGCCATCGCAGCGTGGGCCGAGGACGACTTCCGCTCCGTGAACGGACAGATCGAATACCTGCTGACCGAGTGCGTACGACAGCGGAAGAAGAACGGAGGCTGTGTGCCGGAAGAACTGGACGTTCCTCCGAAACTGGATCTGGAGTGAGACGCCGGGGAAACGCTTTCGTCAGCGTTTCCCTGTTATTTTCCTCATTTTGAAGTAATTTCGATTTCTGCCTCGTTATAATAAGAGAAAAGCCGTAACCGTTCGGGACTTATCGGAACGGCTGCGAAAAATCCGGGAAAAGGAGGCGGGAACGATCGAAACAGAAGAACAGTTTGCGGCGCTGCTCGACAAATATGAAAAACTGGTCTATACGCTCTGTTACCGGATGACGGGCAATCTGTTCGATGCCCAGGATCTGACGCAGGAGACGTTCCTGTCCGCCTACCAGAGACTGTCCGGATTCGACGGAACGCACGAGCGGGCCTGGATCTGCCGGATCGCCGTCAACAAATGTCTGGACCACCAGAAAAGCGCGGCGCGGAAGATCCAGCCGGCGGAAGAACAGACGTTCCTCGGCCTTTCGGATCGGAGAGCGGATCCGGAAGCCGTCTGCCTGTTTGAAGAGTCGAAGAAAGAAGTACAGAGGCTGTGCAGGCAGCTTCCGCCGCCTTACGATGAGATTGCAGAGGCGCATTTCTATGAGGAGAAATCCATAAAAGAAATTGCGGAAGAAAAGGGACGGAATCTGCGGACGGTGCAGACGCAGGTCTACCGTGCCAAAGGACTTTTGAGAAAGAAACTGGAAGGAGGATCAGCCTGATGCGGGAACGGGAAAGTCATCTGACAGGGGAAGATCTGGATGCGTGGACCCTCGGCATGCTTTCGGCGGAAAAGGAGAGGGAGCTTCTGGCGCACGCGGGAGCCTGCGATCACTGCGCGGAGCTTCTGGCGGCTTATCTGGAACGGGATTCTGTCAGGCCGCCGGCCTATCTGCGGGAGGAGATTCTGGAAAAGAGCAGAAGTCCTCAGTTTCAGACCGTCCGGACGGTCCGCCGGGTTTCCGGGCGGATGCGCCTGTTTCTGTACAGTCTGAAGGTGGGAGCCGCTCTGGCCGTCTCTCTGCTGATGCTGTTCGTCCTTCCCGGGGCAGAGCTGCCGGAGGCGGATCTGCAGCGGTATTTTCTGGAACATCCGCAGGAATCCGTCACGGAGAAGCTGAGAGAAAGCGGCGGCCGGCTCGAACTTCTGCTGGACCGTCTGAACGTCCGGCCGAAATTTATGGAGTATGAGGAGAATCAAAATGATTAGGAAAAAGAATGGTTTTATCACGTTTATCTGTTCGCTCGTTCCGGGAGCCGGGGAGATGTATCTGGGGTTTATGAAGGAAGGACTCAGCATCATGTGTCTTGCTTACGCCATGTTCGTCGCCGGCGTCTGGATGGACGCGTCGTGGCTTATGTGCAGCATCTCGATTCTGTGGTTTTACAGTCTGTTCAACGTACACAACAAAGTGTGCCTGCCGGATGAGGAGTTCTATCTGCTGGAGGATGATTATCTGTTCCGCCTGGAACGGATCCTCCCGGAGGAGAAGCTGAACGGAAAGCAGACGAAGATCTTCGGCTGGCTGCTGGTTCTGTTCGGCATCGGGACGATCTGGAGATCGTCGATCCGGAATCTTCTTGCCGTACTGCGGACTTATGTTTCCCATGATTTTGCCGAGGTTGTGGGAAATTATCTGTACAATCTTCCGCAGTTTGTGGTCGCCGCGGTTCTGATCGTCAGCGGCATCCGGCTGATTCTGAAGAAAAAGTCCGAGTTTTCCGCGGATACCGATGCGGCAGAGCAGACGGAAACTGCGGACGGAGAAAAAAAGAACGGAATTTTTTAGAAAGATGAAACTTTTTTGATACAAAAAGCGTCTAATATATACAGAAAGAAAAAGAGCAAAGGAATGAGGTATGATGATCCGCACATTATTAGACGCCCTTCGCAGGCAGCAGATGGAACGATACGAGGAACAGAAGATCTATGAGCTGGACTACCGCAATCCGGCCGTCCGGGATTCGGATGTGGTGCTCATCAACCTGGCCGCAGAACATCTGGGGCTTCAGAAGACCGTGGAACTGGCGCTGGCCTGCCATGCCAGGGTGGTCTCGCTGATTCTGTGGGATCCGGAGAATCTGGACGGGCCCCGCGAAGGAGGACGCTGGCCGGAGCCGGACCGTTCGATTCCTCTGGAACAGGCGGTAGTGGAATTTCAGGCCCGGAACATGGATCTGGTCTATATGCGCGATCCAAGGGATGAGAACGGGAACCGGCTGATCCGGCTGGATTTTGAAAATGTATGCGCCTGACCGCTGCGGTTCAGACCTGATCTGTCCGGACGCCCGGCGCGGGCAGACATCGGCTAACGTGTGAAAAGTAACAGACCATTCTTCCAGATAATTTGATATTCAAAATATATTGACATTTTGGATAAAGTGATATATACTTTGATAATCAAAGTAATGAAATTCAAGATTACCAGATTTCAGAGGTGTATCATTTATGTGGAAAGACAGCATCAGTGTGCTCGACCGTAAGCGGAACCGGATTCTTCAGGCGGGCGGGCATGACAAGATTGAAAAACAGCACAGAAACGGGAAACTGACCGCCCGCGAGCGGATTGACATGCTTTTCGATCCGGGAACGTTTGTCGAGGTGGACAATTTTATCGAATCGAGAATCGACGATTTCGGACTGGACAAGAAGCGGGTGCCGGGGGACGGCGTTGTCACCGGCTACGGCGAGATCGACGGCCGCACGGTTTTCGTTTCCTCCGAGGACTTCACCGTTATCGGCGGTTCGCTGGGAGAATATCATTCGATGAAAATTGCCCGGATACAGGACATGGCTTATGACATGAAAGCTCCGATTGTGATGATCAATGACAGCGGCGGGGCCCGGATTGAGGAGGGAATCGATTCTCTGAGCGGCTACGCAAATATCTTTCTGCGCAATACGAGAGCGTCGGGGGTTATTCCGCAGATTGCGGTGATCGTAGGACCCTGCTCCGGCGGCGCATGCTATTCGCCCGCCATCTGCGACTATATTTTCATGGTCGAGGGGATCGGCAAGATGTTCATCACCGGCCCGCAGGTAGTGAAGACGGTGGTCAACGAGGAATGTACGGTGGATGAGCTGGGCGGCGCTTCCGTCCATGCCACCAAAAGCGGCGTGACGCATTTCACTTATAAGGAAGAGCGCGCCTGCTTTGAGGGGGTGCGTAAGCTGTTGTCCTATCTGCCGGGCAGCTATCTGGATAAGCCGCCGGTTCTGCGGACGAAGGAAGAGTCTTCCGGCAGGAAGTCGCTGCTGTATTCGCTGAACAGCCTGGTGAACCGGAAAAACCGGCAGAACGAGGCGGACCGCTGTGCGGAACTGACGGAGATCGTGCCGGATAATTCCAGAAAAGCTTATAACGTGCTGGAAGTGATCAGCCGCATCTGCGACCAGGACAGTTTCTTTGAGGTTCAGAAAGATTTTGCCAAAAATGTGGTCGTCGGCTACGGAAGAATCGAAGGGCAGAGCGTCGGCATCGTGGCCAATCAGCCGATGGCGCTGGCGGGAAGTCTGGACTATGACGCTTCCGACAAGGCCGCCCGTTTTATCCGGACGTGCGACTGCTACAACGTGCCGCTGATCGTTCTGGTGGACGTGCCCGCTTTCATGCCGGGGACGGCGCAGGAGCATAAAGGAATCATCCGCCACGGAGCCAAGATGCTCTACGCTTTTTCGGAGGCAACCGTACCGAAGATTTCCGTGATCATGCGGAAAGCCTACGGCGGCGCTTACATTGCCATGAACAGCAAAAACATGGGCGCGGATCTGGTCTATGCGTGGCCGGGCGCGGAGATTGCGGTCATGGGAGCCGAGGGCGCGGTAAACATTGCTTTCAAGCGCGCCATCAGCGAATCGGAGAACAAAGAGGAGACCAGAGAGCATCTGGTTCAGAAATATAAAGAGAAATTCATGAATCCCTACGTGGCGGCGTCCAGAGGCTTCGTCACGGAAGTCATCAAGCCGGAGGAGACGAGAAAAAGGCTCACGGCGGCTCTGCGGATGCTGAAGAACAAGCAGGTGACGCCGGTGCCCAAGAAGCACGGAAATATCCCGCTGTAGGGCCGCGGAGGGCTTCCCAGGCCGGAAAGGGAGATATATAGCTGGACAGAAGATCGGATGTATCAGACCGAAGAACCTGAAGGGGTCTGTACGTCCGATCTCCTGTCTGTTTTGCGCCATTTCTCAGACCGGGCGTTTTCCGACGGGCGCCATATAGACGGTGCAGATATAGTCCCTGTCCGCGGAGGGGCCGGGCGCGAAGCCCAGAAGGTCGTCCATCCGGTCCTGATCGTAGGCGCCGACGGCGCAGGTGCCGCAGCCGATGGCTTCACAGGCCAGATACAGATTTTCGCACACATGTCCCGCGTCGATCAGGAGATATTTGGCGGCCTTGAGTCCGTAGCGCCATTCCATGCGGTAGGGAACGGATGCCCAGACAAAGAGGACGGGCGCGGAGGCGGCGAAGCGCTGTCCGCAGAGCGCGTCCTCCAGCTCTTCGTCAAAATCGCAGCGGTCTTCCCACAGTTCCAGCTCGTGCGTTTCCGGAAGATAGTGGTAGACCGCTTTTTTCAGTCCTTCCACCTGATTGACAAACAGAAAGGTTTCGAAGGTGTGGCGGGAGCCGGCGGACGGAACGTTGCGGAACGTGACGGGATTTTTGTGTCCGGCGAATCTGCGCACGCCCTGCGTACACCACAGGAGGAAGGAAAGCTCCGGGAGAGTCAGCGGGGCGTCTGCATAGCTGCGCCTGCTTTCCCGGTCTCTGATCAGTTCCATCACCATTGCGCTGGATGCGAGGGTTTCAAAGTTCCTGGGCAGCTTGATCCTGTCCGTCCCTTTTCCTGCCAGCAGACAGGGGATAGAGGGAAGCTTCTGCTGCTGGTCCGTCTCTTCGGCGCCCGCGTCCGCCGCATGGTAGGCTTTTAAAAGTTCCCTGTTTTTCATAATCTCATATCTGGTTTTCTCGTTCATCTCTTTTCCTCCTGTATGGATCTTTCGAGGCGCAGCAGTCTGCGCCGTCCCGCGAAACGGAGTCCCTCTGCGGCCGGCTGCGTCTGATTCCATCGTGTTACTTTTCACGCTCACGCCACCCGGACGCCGGATACGGGCAGATCATCCTTCCAGACCCCGTTTGCACTTAATGAAGGGACGCAGTGGTATTTATGCCCTTTGGGTACTAAGGCGCGAAAAGACCGCGCCTAAGGACCGGCGCCCTTCAATGGGTCTTCCAGGATGATCTGCCCGCATCCGGCTGACATTGGCTGACGTGTGAAAAGTAACTCCATCGTACCATCCGGAAAACAGATTGTAAAGAAGAATTGCCATGTTGAGCAGGCGGGTATATAATGGATATTATGATTCACATATGCGGATATTCCGTCTGACGTGGATGCAGTTTGTGATGGATGGATTTTTTGTTTCGATGAGGAGAACGGGGAATGATACGCTGCAGAAATCATGCGGGACTTTTGCTTCTGTGCCTTCTGGCACTGTGTGCCGGATGCGGAAAAAAAGGCGGGGCCGGCGAAGCGACAGAAGAGCTGTCCGGAGAGAGGGCAGATGCGGAGGAAGATGTTTCTGCAAAAGCGCTTCTCGTGCCGGAGGGACCCAAAATCGACGGACAGTGTTTTGATGTGAAACTGGACAGGTTCGGGGACGTAACTTTTGCGTCTTATGCCCCGGATCCTCAGCTTCCGATGGGAGACGCGGTATTCGGTCTGGAAAAGGACGGAGTTCTGATCTATCAGTTTCCGCCGGTCATGGAAGGCAACCGCCGTCCGCAGCAGAATTTTCTGGGGATTCAGGAAATCGGTTTTCCGGATTACGACGGGGACGGCCGCAAGGATGTGGCGGTCCTTACGGAATACGAAACGCTGACAAATCCGGAAGCGCAGGACACGGTTCTGGAGATTCGGCTGTACAGGAGCTGCCCGGAGGAGGAAGACTTTGTGCTGGATACGGACCGGATGGATGTCCTGAACCGGAATCAGTGGAATCATACGCTTGAAGAGGCGATGGATCATATGGGAGAGGCAGGGCAGCGGCTGCTGCTGAATTATCTGACGGACCTTGCGGAAGATGGGGTGTAGGGAGGAAAACATGAACCTGACAAAGACAAGCAAATATTTAAGCCTGATTCTGCGCCATCATCCGGAGGCGGCCGGTATCGCGCTGGATGAACACGGCTGGGCGGATGTGGAAGAACTGATCGCCGGCATCCGCAGGACACAGCCGTTTGACAGGGAGATGCTGGAGGAAATCGTGCGGACGGACCGGAAGCAGCGCTATGCTTTCAGTGAGGACCGGACGCGGATCCGCGCCAATCAGGGACATTCCATACCGGTGGACGTGGAACTTCCGGTTACGGAGCCGCCGGAAGTCCTCTGGCACGGAACCGGACAGAAATATACAGAGTCCATAGACCGGGAAGGTCTGCTTCCAAAGGGCAGGCTGTACGTACACTTGTCCGGGGACTATGAGACGGCCGTGACGGTTGGAAGCCGGCACGGAAAGCCGGTGGTATACCGGGTGGAAAGCCGCAGGATGACCGAGGACGGCTGGGTGTTCCGGCGCGCGGTCAACGGCGTGTGGCTGACGGAACATGTGCCGGCAAAGTATTTGAAAAAGCAGAAATATTGATATATAATTAGAAAATAGGTATAATATAATTATGAATGATGTGCGCTTTAGATGGGATGAAAACAAGAATAAACTAAATAAGAAAAAGCATGGCATATCCTTTGAAGAAGCAACAGAAGTATTTGAAGATGAGAATGCAATTCTGTTTGATGATCCCGACCATTCTTATGAAGAGGAAAGATTTCTTATCATTGGAATAACCGGGTCAAAAGGGATATGTATAGTGAGTCACTGTTATAAAGATGCGGACAGTACAATACGAATTATTTCTGCAAGAGAAGCAACAAAGAAAGAGAAAAATATTTATCAGAAAGGTTGGTAAAGACAATGAGAGATGAATATGATATCGAAAACCTGAATCCGAGAAAAAACCCATACTCTAATAGAGTAAAAAAACAGATTACCATCAACATAGACGGCGAAATCATAGATTATTTCAAAAGTCAGTCGGAAAGCCTGGGAATACCTTATCAGACATTGATTAATTTGTATTTGTCTGATTGTGTGTTATCAAAAAGAAAGCTGAAGATGGAATGGAGATAAAAGGGTAAATACATGAATCAAAAAGTTGATTTGCGAAAAGTAAAAGCAGAGGAACTGAAACTAATTGAGCTTGATACGGTAGATATCAATTCGGAGGTTCCTGATTTTGAGCCACAGCGTCAATATTACTTCATGGCCAAATGCCGGCAGTGGGTGCGGAAATTTGAACAGAAAAACGGCCGCCTGCCCAGCGCCTGCGTGACCAATATGGGCTGTCAGATGAATGCCCGCGATTCCGAAAAACTTCGCGGCGTGCTGCAGGAGATCGGATATGCCGGGACCGACAGCGAGGACGCGGATTTTGTGATCTATAACACCTGTACGGTCCGCGAGAACGCGAACCTGAAAGTCTACGGGCGTCTGGGCGTGCTGCACGGCTACAAGAAAAAAAATCCGGATATGAAGATCGCGCTGTGCGGCTGTATGATGCAGGAACCTTCCATGGTGGAGAAACTGAAAAAAAGCTACCGGTTCGTCGATCTGGTCTTCGGAACCCACAATCTTTTCAAGTTTGCGGAGCTTCTGTTCACAGCTCTTGCGTCGGACCGGATGATCATTGACATCTGGAAGGACACGGATCAGATTGTGGAGGACCTGCCCATTGAGCGGAAATATCCGTTCAAATCCGGTGTCAATATCATGTTCGGCTGCAATAATTTCTGCAGTTACTGCATCGTCCCTTATGTGAGAGGGCGGGAGCGGAGCCGGGAGCCGGAGGACATTCTCCGGGAACTTCGTGCGCTTGCGGCGGACGGGGTGACGGAAGTCATGCTTCTGGGACAGAATGTAAATTCCTACGGGAAAACGCTGGAAAGGCCCATGACGTTTGCGCAGCTTCTGCGGGAGGCGGAGAAAACAGAAGGTCTTTCGCGCATCCGTTTTATGACGTCGCATCCGAAAGATCTGTCCGATGAGCTGATTGAAGTGATGGCAGGATCGGAGAAAATCTGCAGGCATCTGCATCTGCCCCTGCAGTCCGGGAGCACGCGGATTCTCAAAGCCATGAACCGCAGATATACGAAGGAACAGTACGTGGCGCTGGCGGAGAAGATCCGCCGGGCAGTTCCCGATATCGCTCTGACGACGGATATCATCGTAGGATTTCCGGGCGAGACGGAAGAAGATTTTCAGGAGACGCTGGAGGTCGTGAGAACGGTCCGCTATGACAGTGCGTTTACTTTCCTCTACAGCCGGCGGACCGGCACGCCGGCGGCGGCCATGGAAAACCAGGTTCCGGAAGATGTGATGAAAGACCGCTTTGACCGGCTTTTAAAAGAAGTACAGGAGATATCCAGAGAGATGGCGGAGCGTTTTACGGGAACCACGCAGCCGGTGCTGGCGGAGGAGCGCAACCGCCAGATGGAAGGCTATGTGACAGGCCGGCTGAGCTACAATCATGTAGTGCATTTTCCGGGGGACGCGTCTTTGATCGGAAAGACGGTAAATGTACGGCTGGACGAATGCAGAGGATTCTATTATATGGGGCATACTGTTTAGGACAGATGAAAAACAAACAGTAAGGAGCGGAAAATGAAAAAGAAAGGGATTTGCAGCATAAAAGATTTGTTTATCATAGCGGCCGCTTCACTGGTCTATGCGGCGGGCATCAAGCTGTTTCTGGACCCGAATAATCTGGCGCCGGGCGGCGTGACCGGAATTGCGGTCATCCTCAACCGGCTTTGCGGAATCGAGACGGGTACGCTGTACTTTCTGCTCAATATTCCGATTGTTCTTCTCGGCATCTGGAAATTCGGCTGGCGCTTTATCGTGAAGACGGCATATGCCATCGTCATGACTTCGGTCTTCACCAATTTGCTGTCCGGACAGGAGGCGCTGACCTCGGACCCGCTGCTGGCGGCGATGGCTGGCGGCGTGCTGATCGCCTGCGGGATCGGCATGATCTTCAAGACGGGCGCCACCACCGGGGGGATGGATATCATCATCAAGATTCTCCGGCAGAAATACCGGCATCTGAAGACCGGATTTCTGTTTCAGTGCGCGGATATTGTGGTGGTCTCGATCTCCGGTTTCCTTTTCCGGGATCTGAATATCGCGCTCTATGCGCTGATGGCCGTACTGATCTGTGGCAGGGCGCTCGACTATGTGCTCTACGGAAACGACGAGGCCCGCATGATTTATATCATTACCGGAAAGCCGAGGGAGGTAGGGCAGAAGCTTCTCACGGACGCGGAAGTGGGCGTAACTTATTTTCAGGGCAGAGGCGGCTGGACCGGCGAGGAGAAACAGGTCATCTTCTGCATTGTCCGCAAACAGTTGGCTCCGCAGGTGGAGGAACTCGCCAAATCGGAAGATCCGGCGGCGTTCATGATCATTACCAGCGCCAGCGAGATCTACGGGGAAGGATATAAGGATTTCTTCGCGGACAGGCTGTGAGCAGATTCTCTAAAAAGGTACTTGCATCTTTGGCCGGTTAGTGATACTATATTTAGCGCAGACAATGTTGGCGGACACCACATATAGTTGTAAAATGTCCGCCTGAGCCATACACAGACCGGGGAATGAGCGCCGGAGGTGGACATGCGGATACTGGAAGGAAAGGTGCGGTACTGGAAGACAGTGCCAAAGTGAAGGGGATGAGAGGAAACGTGGTAATGTGTCCGGAACTGATCAGGAAGCGGAACGGTACGCCGGTACCGTTTGATGTGAAGAAGATTCGGGATGCGATCCGCAAAGCGAATGACGCGGCGCGGGTGGAAGCGATCGCTCCGTATCAGTTTGAAAAGCTGGTGGATGCGGTGGTGGAGGCGATCCCGGAGGGAACGACGCCGGAAGTAGAACAGATTCAGGACCTGGTGGAGGAGAAGCTGATTGAGAACGGATTTGCCAGGACGGCGAAGGCGTATATTCTGTATCGGGCGGAACATACAAAGGTTCGCAAGACGGAAGCGGATCTGGTGGATATCTACCGGGAACTGACGTTCACCAGCGCGGCGGACGCGGATATCAAGCGGGAAAACGCCAATATTGACGCGGACACCTCCATGGGAACCATGCTCAAGTACGGTTCGGAGGGAGCCAATTATTTTGTAGACAATTATATCCTGCCGAAAGACATTGCGGCGGCGCATATCAACGGGGATATTCACATCCATGACAAGGATTTCTACATGCTGACGGAGACCTGCTGCCAGATTGATCTGCTCAAACTGTTCAAGGACGGCTTTTCCACAGGGCACGGCTATATCCGGCAGCCCAAATCCATCGCCAGCTACGCGGCGCTGGCCTGCATCGCGGTTCAGGCCAATCAAAATGAGATGCACGGCGGACAGTCGGTTCCGAATTTTGACTATGCCATGGCGGAGGGGGTGGCCTGCACGTTCCGGAAGGAATATTACGATGCGGTCCAGAGATATTTCTGGCTTGAGTATGACTGTGAACGGATGCTTGAGGATGCGTTCCGTCAGGCGCTCAAGGACGTCATGCCGGAACGAATCAATATGGCGAATATCGACGACTACGAGGCGCATTTTACAGAGTGGTTCATGGAATGCGGGGAGACGTGGCTGGGAGAGAAGCCGGAGGAAGAGGATATCCGCAGATGTCACCGGACGTCGATCCGTATCGCTATGAAAGAGACGGATATGGCGACCTATCAGGCGATGGAGTCGCTGATCCACAATTTGAATACGATGAATTCCCGGGCGGGCGCGCAGGTGCCGTTCAGTTCCATTAATTACGGGACCTGTACTTCGCCGGAAGCGCGGATGGCAGTCCGCAATCTTTTGAAAGTCACCGATATCGGACTCGGCAACGGGGAGACGGCGATCTTTCCGGTCCAGATCTTCAAGGTGAAGGAAGGAATTAATTACAACCCGGGCGATCCGAATTACGATCTGTTCCGGCTGGCCATCAAAGTATCGGCAAAACGGCTGTTCCCGAATTTCAGTTTTATCGACGCGCCGTTTAATCTGCAGTATTACAAAGAGGGCGATTATAATACGGAGATCGCCTATATGGGCTGCCGGACGAGAGTGATGGGAAATCACTATGACCCGGAACAGGAAGTGACCTGCGGGAGAGGCAATCTCAGCTTTACGTCGGTCAATCTGCCCCGTCTGGGGATCCAGGCCCGCAAAAATATCGAGACCTTTTACAGAGAGCTGGATAAACGTCTGGACCTCTGCTGCAGGCAGCTTCTGCATCGCTTTGAGATTCAGAAGAAGAAGACGGTGAAAAATTATCCGTTTTTGATGGGGCAGGGCATCTGGCTCGGTTCCGATGCGCTGGGCGTCCAGGACCAGGTGGGCGAGATTCTGAAAAACGGTACGCTGAGCGTGGGCTTCATCGGACTGGCGGAAACGCTGGTGGCGCTCACCGGAAAACATCACGGAGAAAGCGAAGAGAGCCGCAGATTGGGATATGAGATTATTTCTCATATGCGGGACTATATGGACCGGAAGTCGGACGAGACAGGTCTTAACTTTACGCTGCTGGCCACGCCGGCGGAAGGACTGTCCGGAAGATTTGTGCGGATGGACCGGAAGCGTTTCGGGAAGATTCCGGGAATCACGGACCGGGAATACTATACCAACTCGTTCCATGTGCCGGTTTATTATCCGATCAACGCATTTGAGAAGATTCGGATCGAAGCGCCCTACCACGCGCTGACCAACGCGGGACATATCAGTTACGTGGAGCTGGACGGGGATACGGCGAAGAATCCGGAAGCGTTCGAGGCGGTGATCCGCTGCATGAAGGAGAACGGCATCGGCTACGGCTCTGTAAACCATCCGGTGGACCGGGATCCGGTGTGCGGCTATACGGGCGTGATCGACGAGGTCTGCCCGCGCTGCGGAAGGCGGGAAGGAGAGGCCGTCTCTCTGGAGCGGCTGGACGAGCTCAGGAAGAAATATCCGGACATACCGGTGTATCTGGACGCAAATCACTGAATCAGTGGAAAGACGGAAAGACGCCCGGTACGGGCTGAAAACCGGTGAAAGTTTGAAAAGCAGCAGGAAGGAGAATTTTAAATGGCAGGAAGAGTAGTGCCGGAAAACGGACAGGTAGGAGAGAATGTAAAATTTGACCGCATCCGGAGGATTACCGGGTATCTGGTGGGAACGACGGACCGCTTCAACAACGCGAAACGGGCGGAGGAGAAAGACCGTGTCAAACACAGTCTGTCCTGAAACGCTCCGCATTGCGGGAATCGAGCGGGATTCCATCGTGGACGGACCGGGCATCCGGTATGTGATTTTTACACAGGGATGTCCGCATCACTGTCCGGGGTGCCACAATCCGCAGACGCATGATCCGGCGGGCGGACGGGAGGCGGACGTGGAGGAGATCGTGCGGCAGATCGACGCGGACCCGTTGATTTCCGGCGTCACGTTTTCCGGAGGAGAGCCGTTTCTGCAGGCGGAGGCGCTGGTTCCTCTGGCGGAAGCGGTGAAGGCGCAGGGCAGGAATCTGATGATCTATACCGGTTACCGGTATGAAGAGCTTATGGAGATGGAGCGGCCGGGCGTGCGCAGGCTGCTGGAACTGGCGGATCTTCTGGTGGACGGCCCTTTTCTGCTGGCGGAGCGGGATCTGACGCTGGCTTACCGGGGAAGTGCGAATCAGAGAGTTATTGATCTGAAAAAGAGCCGGCGGCAGCGGGAGGCGGTATTGTACCGGAGCGAGTACGACGATCTTACTTTTTGACGGAAAGAAGGCGCGGGCATTTGTCTGCGGCGGCCGGAATCGGCAATGTGACAGGAAAACAGAAAAATAAATGAAAAATGCAGGACAAGGAACCGGAAAAAGGGGATTTGCCTGCATTTTTTTAGCTATTTACGGAACTTTTCCGCCTTTTTCGGTGTATCTGTTATCAGAGAGGAGGTGCAGGGACGATGATCGATCAGTATATCCGGCAGTACGGCCGACGGTTGTACGGTTTGTGTCTGTACCTCTGCACCAGCCGCGCGGACGCGGACGATCTGTATCAGGAAACCTGGCTGAAAGCGCTGCAGAATCTGGACGGATATGACAGAGAGAAAGATTTTGAACCGTGGCTGACGGCGATCTGTGTCAATACCTGGAAAAATGTGCTCAGGCGTCTGAAACGGAGTCCGTTTTACGACCGCTTTGCTTCCGCAGAGGAAAAGGAGGCGGCGCTGTCCGCGGTTCCTGCCAAAGAACGGGAAGATTACAGCGATCTGCATGAGGCGCTGAGGAAGCTTCCGAAGAAACTCCGGGCGGCAATCGTGCTCTGTTATTTTGAAGATATGGATATCCGGACCACAGCCCGGATTCTGGGCGTTCCGGAGGGGACGGTAAAGTCCAGACTGAACCGGGCCAGAAAGCAGTTGAAAGGAGTGTTGGCGGATGAAGGAAGATGAGCGGATGCGGCCGGATTTTACAGCGGCGTCTCCGCCGGTATTGACGCGGGCAATGCTGGAGGAGGAACTGGAGAGGCGCAGGCTGCACGGACAGACGGCGCTGCTGGCGCTGGCGGGAAGCCTGCTGGAGGGCTGCTTTTTGCTGGCGGCGTTCCTGCTCTGGCGGGATTGTCCGGTGCTGGCGGCGGCCTGTGCCGCCGGTACGGCCGGTTCTTTGACAGGGGGCGGGATTCTGGCAGTAATCTGTACGGCGAGAGGAGGGGAATGGACATGTTGACGGCAGGCGTGATGATCCTTGCGGGGGCGGGGCTTATGCTCCTGCTTCTGGCGGTCATCGGAATCTATGTCTACCGGGATGCGGCCGGAAGGAAGCTGAACCCGGTTCTGTGGACGGTGGTGTCCGTGACGGCGCCCGCATTTGCGGGATTTATTATTTATCTTCTGGTGCGCGGAAAGGATCCGTATCTGGAATGCGCATCGTGCGGCGCGGAGGTGGAGCCTTCTTTCGCGGTCTGTCCGGCGTGCGGCGCACGCCTGAAAAACCTGTGTCTGTCATGCGGTTTCCCGGCGGAGGAGGGATGGATCGTCTGCCCCATGTGCGCGGAGACTCTCGGGAAGGACGGGGGGCAGATTACGCCGCCGGTCAGGAAAAAGGACCGGGCGCTCTGGAGGGTGCTGCTGCTGGTCTTTCTGATTCCTGCGTTTTTGTTCGTGCTTCTCTGTATTCTGAATCTGTCGGCTCCGCCGGCAGGCCCCGTGTCGTCGAGCCTGAAATCGTATGACGAGGAACAGACGGAACGGTATCGGGAAGTGCCGGAGATATGGGACTGGCTTCAGAACAGCAGACAGGAGGATCCGCAGGGGATCTATGTGCTGCACTATCAGGAGAAGGTGAGGGAAGAGGGAGCGGCCGTGAGAAAGAAGACGGTCTATCTCATCTACCGTCCTTCCGCCGGTTACATGAAAGAGATTCGGGAGACGCAGGAGGAGTCTTCCCGGAGCAGTACAGGGCGGGTGATCGCTTTTGAGGATACCTTCGATCCGCGGTGGTCGCATGCGTATTTTCCGCTGACCTGTTACACGTATGTCGGGGATTCTTTTCAGGAACTGAAACTGACAGTGGACGGCAGAAGCGTGGATTATGAGCTGCAGGAGATCGGTTTTGATCCGTCGCTGGACGCCTGTGATCCAAAGATGCGCTGATCAACCGGCATTTCACGTTGCAGTGCATCTTTGGCAGAAAACATAGTTCCGATCAGCCGATTCTCTTTCGGTTGGGCGTATAATCGAGTAGGGAAGATTCATCTTCCCCTACTCGCGCACCGGGCGTCCGTCAGCTTGCTGACATATTTCATCTGGACGCCCGTGTGCATAGAAAAAGGCCGGGAAGAAATTTCTTCCCGGTCCTTTTTAACAGCCGCTCGGCTCAGGCTTCATTGTCCACAATAAAAAATTTCTTCATTCCGAACAGCACCGCGCAGAGCAGGACGAGGGAGATCGCGAGGATGGCCCAGGCGTTCTGCACGAAACCGGCGATGCAGTAACCGACGAAGGATACGGCGGCTACCAGCATGGCGTAGGGAAGCTGCGTGGACACATGGTTGATGTGGTCGCACTGCGCTCCGGCCGAAGCCATAATCGTGGTGTCGGAGATGGGAGAGCAGTGGTCTCCGCAGACCGCGCCGGCGAGGCAGGCCGCGATGGTAATGATCAGAAGGTTGCCCGGCAGGTTGATGCCCACGACGATCGGGAGCAGGATACCGAACGTTCCCCAGGAAGTGCCTGTAGAGAATGCCAGGAAAATCGCTACCAGGAAGACGATGGCCGGAAGCATGCCGGTCAGTCCTGCGGCGCTGCCCTCAAAGATACCGCTGACATACTCTGCCGCGCCCAGTTTGCCGGTCAGACCGGACAGGGTCCAGGCAAAAGTGAGGATCAGAATCGGGCTGATCATGGCTTTGAAGCCTTCCGGGAAGGCGTTCATGCAGTCTTTGAACGTCAGCACTTTGCGGGCGATGTAGAAGACGACCGTGATCAGAAGCGACGCCACGGAGCCCATGGAAAGTCCGAGCGGCGCGTCACAGTTCGCAAAAGAATTGACAAAACTCTCGCCCTCGAAAAATCCGCCGGTGTAGATCATGCCGACGACGCAGCTTATGATCAGGACGATAACCGGGAACGCCAGATCAATCACTTTGCCTTTGTCCGATACGGCGTTCATGGAAGCGTCCTCCGCAATCCGTTCTCCGCAGGTGAAAAGATCGCCTTTCTTCGCATTGCTTTCATGCGTTCTCATCGGACCGAAATCAATATCCCAGATACTGATAATGATGATCGTCGCGATGGTCAGCAGAGAGTAGAGGTTATACGGTATGGCGCTGATGAACAGCGTCAGTCCGTCCGTGCCTTCCACTACGCCGGCAACCGCGGCCGCCCAGGAGGAGATCGGTGCGATCATGCAGACCGGAGCTGCGGTCGCGTCGATCAGATACGCCAGTTTTGCACGGGATACGTTGTGCTTGTCCGTAACCGGGCGCATGACGCTTCCCACGGTCAGGCAGTTGAAATAATCGTCCACAAAAATGAGAGCGCCCAGAGCGAAGGTCGCCAGCAGGGTGCCTCTGCGGCTCTTGATCTTGTCCTGCGCCCATTTGCCGTAGGCTGCGGAACCGCCGGCTTTGTTCATCAGGACAACGATAGTGCCGAGGATGACGAGGAAGATCAGAATACCCACATGTCCGCCGTCCGCCAGGGAGGCGATGAATCCGTCGCTGAACATGGTCGTGTAGGCGGAGACGACATTGAAATTCGTGATAAAGAGTGCGGCCGTCACAATTCCGATAAACAGGGAACTGTAGACTTCTTTGGTGATCAGCGCAAGGATGATCGCCACCAGCGGCGGCACCAGGGACCAGAAAGTTGCATACATAACATTTTCCCACCTGTATTTTTATTTCTGTAACCGGACAAAAGAAAAAGCCATGGCGCGTGTAACGTCCATGACCGCAGTAATCTTCTTCACAAACGATAGCGCTCCACATACCTGTGACAGTGTACAGCATATTCTGCTGCACCCCAGCAGTGCCCCTCCAGGCAGGAACGCCGCTTCGGCGGATGATCTCATCGGAACCCCCGGGATGCCTGTCCCGTACGGTGGCAGCCGTACAGGGAACCGGACGGTATCAGCCGCGCCTCTATCTTTTTATGTCTGACCGGGCATTCGTAGCCCGATTATGTATTACAGATAAATATAGAATAATACGGATGTCGGGAAATGTCAAGAAAATGTAAAATAATTGTTCAAATTGTGAAAAATTTAAAAAATTAGTCGCCGGATACAAGCGTTTTTGTACATGTTTTGGACAAAATAGGTTATTGTATTTACATCAAAAAGGTAATATAATAAACCCAGATCCACAATATGGCGTTGCATCGGTAGAAGAAGACGCACTTTTGAGGAGGTGAGACAGGGTGAAGAAAGGGAAAGTGAGAATCATGGGGATTTTGTGCGTGCTGATTCTGGTTGCCGGCGGTGTTCTGATTTATCAATATGGCGGGAAAACGAAGTTGAGCGTCCCGATATCGGAACTGACGGCCGAATACAGTTCCAACCCGAAGGAGCCGGGAAAGGAGTCCTCGCAGCTGATATCGAATGCAGGGAGCCAGGAGGAAGCGGAGGAGATTGCGTCCATGTATCAGGTCACTTTGCTGGAGTATACGGACGGCATGGCGCTGTATGAGACACAGGAACCGCCTCTGGATGTGATCCGCAGAGGAGAGCAGGAAGGATATCCTCAGATGTGGGTGAACAGCGAGCGGGTTGCTTACTGAATTATCTTGTAAATGAAGGAGTCATTATGAGACGGAGAAAATCAGGAAAGAGAATATTGTCGGTGCTTCTGGCGGCAGTACTGGCTCTTGCGCCTGTACAGGCGGCAAGCGCGGCGGAAGCCGGGCCGATGGAAAAGCCGGAGACGGTTACAGAGCAGACCGGTATCCCTTCGGAAGATCAGACGGGGCAGGAGGCTGCGGCTGAGGTGACGGAAGAGAACGGAGCCGGCGAAGCGCAGGATAAAGAGGAACAGACGCCGGGCGAAGAAACAGAACCCGGAAAAGAGACAGAAGGAGAAGCCAAAGAGGAGGTTCAGGGTACGGAGGAAGAACCTTCCGGAGAGGTTCCCGGTACAGAAGAACAGCCCTCCGGAGGAACTCCGGGTACGGATGCAGAAGAGCCTTCAGGTGAAACTCCTGATACAGAAAAGCCTTCGGATGAGACTCCGGACGCAGAAGAGCCTTCCGCAGCGGACGGGGAGGAAGGTGGAGAACCGGTAGAAGAACCTGAGGTTCCGGCAGAGGAAACGGGCGAAGAGAGCGATGCGTTGTTCCCGGGTCTTGGCAGCCGTTCCGCCATGTCCGATCAGATGCTGGAGGAAAAAAGCGTTCTGAGAACCCATTCCGGCGATCTCGAAAAACTGAAGGAAGGCGAGGACTACGCTCCCGGCGAGATCATCGTCAGCGCGGACAGTCTGGAAGAAGCGAAACTCTATGCGGAGGCGTACAACGGAACGCTGAAAGATTACGTGGACGGCATGGCGCTGATCCGTCTGGAAGCAGATGTCATGGTAGCGGAAGCGGTGGAGGAATCGGCGCAGAGCGAGGCCCTGCTCCCGGCGGCGTGGCCCAATTACTATCGGTATGCGTTTGGGGACATCGTCTATTCGGATCCGTTCCTTGATCCCGGCAGCGCAGGTTATCAGTATTATCACAATACGGTAGGTTCCAATCAGGCGCACCGGTACGGATACACCGGCGAAGGCGTTACCGTGGCGGTACTGGATTCCGGTATCAACGCGGGACATGAGGAACTTGTGGGTGCGAGAGCCGAAAACAATGCAATTACCGGTATGCAGGATACGACGCTTCCGTGGACGGATAATTACGGAACGGCGGATGACGGCGGACATGGAACCCATGTGGCCGGTATTATCGGCGCCAAATCCGGTAACGGGAAGGGCGGAAAAGGTATCGCTCCGGATGCCGGTCTGCTGTCCATTAAGGTGCTTGACAGTACAAGAGGTACGGTATTTGATGAAATAAAAGGTATAACAAAAGCGATTGCCATGGATGCGGACATCATCAATATGAGCCTTGGCGGCGCCGGCTATGTCGAACTGGAAAAAGAAGCCTGCGATCTGGCGTATGAAAAGGGCGTCATGGTCATCGCCGCTGCCGGAAACGATTCCAGCAGCGGGCTGAATTATCCGGCGGGATTCAGCAGCACCGTGTCGGTCGCGGCTCTGGATGCGAACAACGCGAGAGCGGATTTCTCCAACTACGGTTCCAGCGTGAACTACTGCGCGCCGGGCGTTGGCATCGCTTCCGCCGGTCATACCGCGTCCGATGCGTATGTGATGATGGACGGAACCTCTCAGGCAAGTCCGGTGGTGGCAGGTACGGCGGCCGTGCTGCTGTCATCTTCCGACAGCATAAAGAAGATGACGAAAAATAAAAGCAGAGTTGACGCGCTCCGCAAACTGATGGATAAGGGCGTTACGAAAGCCACTGGTTCCGGTATCGGAAAGGGTTATATTAATCTGGCGAAGGCATTGAAGCTTCCGACGTCGGAAGCTGCTCCGTCCGTTCCGGTACTCTCACTTGCCGAGAATACGCCAAAAGGGAATAAAGGGGTAATCACCGCTGCGTCCGCAGAACTTTCGATTCAAACTGCGGAAGGAGTCATCGTATATTACTCGACGAACGGCAAAAATGTAACTTTTAAAAACGGCGTGATATCGGAAGGCGCTGTATTATACACCGGTCCGGTCACCTTGGCGGGCGCGGCGTCAATTACCGTCAAGGCGATTGCCGTTGATACATACAATGGAATGGCCAGCAAGCAGGTGTCGGCGACTTATAAATTCCAGCCTTCCGCAGAAAAGATCGAGATTACATCTCCGCAGAATCGCGTCGGTGAGGACAAGGTGAAATATACGCAGCTTCGTCCAAAGAAGAGCGTGCAGCTTGCTCTTGCGACGACTCCGTCCTATGCGGTGAAGCCGAAGAATGTCCGGTGGAACGTGACCGGCTCTGGCGTTACCGTGACGAACAAAGGCAAGGTCAGTGTGACAAAAGACGCGCAGCCTGGAGATTATAAAGTAACGGCGGAGTATAACGGCCTGACGGCGGAGTATCTGATCAAAGTGGTTGCTCCGAGCGCTGATAATCCGGAGATTACCGCCATCACCGCCAAATCCAAAAAGACTGCGGTGGTTTCCGGCGGAACGACCTTTATCGAGATCGGAGTGAAAAAAGGGAAAGCTGTAGGAAATGCAAAGGAGGAGATTGCGTGGTTCGCTGCTTCCGATGAGATTGCCGGGGCTGAGGCTGCCGAGCAGGATGGGAAGAAAGGGGTGCAGATTACCGGTAAAAATGTCGGAACGACCGTGATTACGGGCGTTGCAACGGACGGCAGCGGTAAATCCATCTCTATTACGGTTACCGTCAACCAAGCTGGCGTTCAGATTGTCGGCAAAGAATCTATCAATGTGGCGTCAGGCAAAGCAGTCACCTTGACAGCGACCGTGAACGGTGCCGCGTCCAAAAAGGTTGCATGGGAGCTTGATGGCGATGCACCTAACGGCGTGAAAGTCTCCGCTTCCGGTAAAGTAAGCGTTCCGGCGTCAGCGACTTCGGGAAGCTTTACCGTTAAGGCTACCGCGAAGGATGGTTCCGGGGCATCTGATACCGCTACCGTGAATATCATCGCGAATGCTGCCACGAATATTTCTCTGGCTCAGAATAAGGTTACAATTTATCGTAAGACCAATATTTACGGTGCGCCTACAACGGCTGAGTTTCCGGTAACGTCTGATGCGGGAAGCAACTGGACGGTATCCGTCGATAAGACCGGTATTGTCAGCGCGTCCAAAGCAGACGGCAAGGTAATCGTATCGGCAACCGGCAAGGCGGTCGGCAAAGCGAAGGTTACAGTTTCCACTACCGACGGCAGCAACAAGAAATTTGTTTGCACCGTCACGGTTGAGAATCCGGTTACCCGGATGTACATTGCACCGGAAGCAGGCCGGACCTCTATTCTGGCAGAGGGTAAGACTTTGAAGCTTCTGGCATCGTTGGAAAATGCAAGCGGTAAGCTGAGCGCTGCAGGTAAGAAGCTGACCTGGTCGCTGGTGAACGAAGCGGATGAGCAGTATGTCTCCGTTAATGCAGCAAAAGGAACGGTAACCGGCAAGAAAGATTCTTTTGACGGAACAAAATTTAATCCTGTCGAAATTAAAGCCAGTACCGCTGATGGCAGTGCATGGGCAGTTTACAGATTCATTGTCACTGATCCGATTTCGAAACTGGATCTTGATTTTGATGACAGGAACTGGTTGCCGGATGATGCGGATGGAACAATCTATGTGCCGTTGCTTATGGATTTCAACAATGGAACTAATATAACCATCAATACACCGTTCGATACTCAGGTAGGAGGGAATTTTATCTCGGCATCTACACAGTGGATTAATTACAAGATGGGAGAGAATATTTACTGTGATCCGTTTGTTGTGATAACCCCCAACTTTGATGTTTTGAAGGGTCAGACGATATCGCTCTGGGTGTCCGGACCGGGCGAGTATATGTGGAAATCTGCCAAGATTACTGTAAAGGATATGACCGGAGGCAAAGCATCCTGTTCGGCAACGGTAAGAATCATGGTTTCTGTGCAGCTTGTTAATGGTGAACTTAAAATAGTTCGTCAATATGTAGATATCGTTAAATAAATCGGAGGAAAACAGGGAAAAGAAGAGATTCTCTGACAAAAACCGCTCAAAGCGTAACTTAACGCTTTGGGCGGTTTTTTCACCTGTCTGTAGTCTGCGGCTTCGGAAAATATAGATAGATTTCCAATTAGCCGGTTTCAGCTTGATGCGGGCAGCTCATCCTGAAAGACCCATTGAAGGGCGCCGGTCCTTAGGCGC
>CAJUNR010000032.1:30342-52930 GCA_910587765.1 uncultured Lachnospiraceae bacterium | reverse complement strand
GTATCTTCCTTGCTTGTCAGAGGTTAAAAATCGGTATTAACCGACACCCCCTTTTTGGGAGGGAATGACATTCATATGGAAACCGTTATGCCAGCGTGGTACGGTATTCCTTCACAATATCCATAAATTCTTTCACGCGGTTTTGATCTACCGCATTTTCAAAGATTCCGTCATATTTAAATGTAGTCGCACATACCGCTCCGTCCGAATGCGTGAGCTGTCTGACGATGTTGTCTTTGTTGCAGCCGGTATTGCACAGGATCGGGGTACGTTTCACGGATGCTTTCACGCGCGAAAGAACCTGCGTGTCTGTCTCGCTGCCTGCCGTCAGTCCGGAGACGCAGATGGCGTCCGGACGGTTGTTGAACTCCGTGGAGCGGGCGATCTCCTCGATCGGCCGGTCGGCCAGATATCTGGCTGCCTCCGGTACAATATTGTAGAGAAGCTTGATGTGCATTCCGCCGATGGCCGCCTGATGGCGTACCGTCTCGCCGACGTTGGTATTCCACAGTCCGAAATCGGACGCGTAGACGCCGCTGATAATCTCTCTGATAAATTTTCCTCCCACGGAGACGCAGAGGTCGAGAGAGGCGATGGGATCCCAGAGGCAGTTCACGCCGTAAGGAACGGTAATCTCGGATTTGAGAGAGCCGATGACGTAACCCATAGCGGCGATGGTGATCGGCTCGACCTTTGTCAGATAAGGCAGACTGAACTCATTGGAGAACATGATGCCGTCAACGCCGCCCTCCTGCAGGGCATGCAGATCACGCCGCGCGCATTCGGTCACGTATTCCATTCCTTTTTCCTGATCATAGTACGGATCTCCGGGCAGCGGCTGGAGATGGCACATGGCAATAATTGGTTTTTTTACTCCGAATAATTCTTCCATCCAGTTCATAAATAATTCCCCTTTCTAAGAAATATGAGCAGTTATGTATCGCCCTCTGGGCTGTGCTAATTGGAGATTATCACATAGTTTCAAAAAAATCAATAAAAAAATCAAAAAACATCAAAAAATAGCGAAAAAAGTTGCAAATAGTGTCAAAAGATGATATTATAGGCAAAGAAAAGAATAGAAATGATTATAAATGAGAGGAGGGAAAGAGGTGGTAAAGATCGTACCTTCGCTGGCGTCGGCGGATATGCTTCGTCTGGGAGCGCAGATCGAGGAACTGGGAAATTATCCCCTGCTGCATCTTGATATAGAGGACGGCAATTTTGTCCCCAATATCACGTTCGGCATGAAAACCGTGCGGTCGGTGGCGGATCTGTGGGGGAAGAGCAGGGAGCGGACGCTGGATGCGCACCTGATGGTGACGAATCCGGAGGCGTATATCGACGGGCTTCTGGAGGCCGGCGTGAGCCGGGTTGCGTTCCATTTTGAAAATGTCCCCTATCCGGCGGTTCTGCTGAACCGGATCCGGGAAGGAGGGGCAGCGGCAGGAGCCGCGCTGAACTGCATGGGGCGGCTGGAACAGGTGCTTCCGTATGCGGAAGCGGTTGATTATCTGCTGATTATGACGTCGGAGCCTGACGGAAAGGGGCAGATGTTCAATGCCCGTATGCTGGAGAAGATCAAAACGGCGAGGCGTCTGCTGCCGCCCTCGGTCGGGATTATGGCGGACGGGGGCATCTCGGAGCGGGAACTGCTTCTGACGGCGGACGCGGGCGCGGACGCGGTTGTGATGGGGCGGGCGGTGTGGAACTACCCGGATGTCCGTTCCCGGCTGGAGGAACTGATGCGGATGGCGAACGGAAAGGGGGATGAGGCATGAAGGACGGACTGCCGATTTTCGGAATTTACGAGAAAGCGCTGAAGCCGGGTCCCTTCCGCGAGATGTTTCGGGACGCGGCGCAGGCGGGCTATCAGGCGTTTGAGCTGAGCATTGACGCGACGGATGAACGGCTGCGGCGGCTGGAGTGGGGGAAGGAAGAGATCGCGGAGGTCTGGCAGGCGGCGGCCCGCAGCGGGATCCGGCTTTTGACCATGTGTCTGAGCGGGCACAAGCGATTCCCTCTGGGCAGCACGGATCCGGAGATCCGCGGAACCGGCATGAAGATTCTGGAAAGGGCCGTCGAGCTGAGCAGAAGACTGGGGATCCGGGTCATTCAGATTCCGGGCTTCGACGTATACGACCGCGAGGAGAGGACCGCAGACACCCGGAAGCGGTACGTGGAAAGCCTGTATCAGGCGGTGCGGCTGGCGGAGCGGGAGTGCGTGACGCTTGCCATTGAGCCGGTGGAGGGCAATCTTCTGGCGGTCAGGGACACGATGGAGGTCGTAAGGCAGATCGATTCCCTGTTTCTGCAGATCTATCCGGACGTGGCGAATATCAACTCCCTGGGGATTGATCCGATCGAAGACCTGTCTTACGGCAGAGGGCATATCGCGGCGGTGCATATGCGGGATTCGCTGCCGGGCATATATGACGCGACGATTCCGTTCGGAACAGGGGAGCTGGACTTTGACGGCGTATTCCGCAGGCTGCGGGAGATCGGGTTCGCCGGGCCGCTGATCGTGGAAATGTGGAATACGGAGCGGCCGGAATACAGAGAATATATTGTTCAGGCGCGGGAATATATGGAGGAGCATATCAGAAAGGCAGGGAAGGAAGATGTTTGAAAAAGAAAAAAAGCAGGTGCTGGACGCGGCGCTTGAGATCAAAAGGTGCGGCCTGGTCTCTCTCTCAGGGGGCAATGTCAGCATGCGCGTGGGGGAAGACCGCTACCTGGTGACCCCATCGGGCATGCGTTATGAACAGATGGTTCCGGAGGACGTCTGTCTGATTGACGGCAGATGCCGGCCGGTGGAGGGGCTCCGCAAACCTTCTTCGGATTCCGCAGCGCTCGTCTATCTGTTTGAACACATGCCGAAGATCGGCGCGGTGATCCATACCCATCAGCCGTGGGCGACGGCGGCGGGCTTTGCGGTGGACGAGATTCCGGATTTTCTGGTGACGGTGATGGACGCCTGCCATAATCCGGTGAAGGTCGCTCCCTTTACCCCCTCGTCGGCGGTCGGGATGGGAGTGCTGGCGGCGGAATACGCCGGAGATTCCCTGGCCGTGATTCTGAAGCATCACGGGGTGGTGGCTTACGGGAAGGATCTGGAGGAAGCGCTGTACTCGGCGGTGTATCTGGAGGAAGCGGCGAAGACATTCGTTCTCGCCAGGGCCATGGGGGCAGAGATTCCGGCGCTGGATCCGGAACTGATCGCGCAGGAAAAGGCCGGCTGGGAGACGTACGGACAATAAGACGAAGAACGGGGGTGCGGTCATGGCAGACTATCTGGTTGGTCTGGATAACGGAGGCACGAAGACGAAATGTGCCGTATTTGATCTGGAAGGAAATGAGATTGGGACAGGAAGCGGAGAACTCCCGCTGGAGACTCCCAGAGAGGGCTGGACGGAGAGGGACGCGGAGGCGGTCTGGCGCGTCAATGTTCAGGCGGTCCGGGAAGCGCTGGAGAGGGCAGGGATCGATCCCGGCGCAGTCATCGGAGTGGGGCTGACCGGTTACGGAAACGGGGCCTGCTTTACGGACGGCAGAGGGGAGGCGGTGTATCCGTGCATTGTCTCCACGGATTCGAGAGCAAGCGGTTATCTGGAACAATGGGAAAAGGACGGCACGATGCAGGCGGTCTATGAACGGACCTGGCAGAAGATATGGGACGCGCAGCCGGCGGCTTTGATTCCCTGGTTCCGGGATCACAACCCGGAGGTGCTGGAGAAAGCTTCCTACGTCCTCGATATCAAAGACTACATCCGCTGCCGCCTGACCGGCAGCATCTGCGGGGAGATTACGGCGGCTTCCTCCGGATGCCTGATGAACATCCGGACGCTGCAGTACGACCGGGAGATATTCCGGCTGCTGGGAATCGAGAAATATTACGGCATCAATCCGCCCTGCGTGGGCAGTACGGACATCTCGGGATACATCACGAAGGAAGCGGCGGAGCTTACGGGGCTTCCGGAAGGGATTCCGGTTTCGGGAGGATACTTTGACATTGACGCGGGAGCGCTGGCCAGCGGCGTGACGGACGAGGAGACGCTGTGCCTGATCGCGGGGACCTGGTCGATCAACGAGTATATCACGAAAGATCTGGAAAGCGGATACGGGAAGTTCTCCAACACGGCCGGTTATCTTCCGGGCTGGTATGTGGTGGAGGATTCCAGTCCCACCTCCGCGGGCAATCTGGAATGGTTTCTGCAGAGCTTTCTGAAAAATGAGAAAAAACAGTACGGGGACAGGCTGTATGAGATCTGCAACGGGAAAGTGGAATCGGTGGCTCCGGAGGATTCGGATCTGATCTTCGTGCCGTATGTCTATGCGTCGGCGACGAATCCGAGGGCGAAGGGGATGTTTCTGGGGCTGTCGGCTTATCACGGAACGGAACATCTGCTCAGAGCGGTCTATGAAGGAGTCGCCTTTTCGACGGCCTTCCACGTGGAGCGGCTGATCCGCGGAAGAGGGGTGAATTACAGGACCGCCCGTTTTTCGGGAGGCGCGTCGCGCTCGTCTGTGTGGACGCAGATGGTGTGCGATATCCTGCAGATTCCCGTGGAAGTGCCGAAGGCCAGTGAGCTGAGCGCCATGGGCGCGGCCATGAGCGCGGGAATCGCCTGCGGAGCGTTCCGGGATCCTCAGGAGGCCGTATCGAAAATGGTCAGGATCGACCGCCGTTATGAACCGTGCAGGGAGAAAGCAGAGATATACAGGAGAAAACTGGAGAATTATAAGAGGGCGGTCGGACTTCTCGACCGGTATTATGCGACGTAGCCGTCAGCCTGCTGACATAATTCATCCGAACGCCCGTGTGCAATCGAGTAGGGAAGTTGCTTCCCTACTCGCGCATCGGGCGCCTGTCAGCTCTGCTGACAATCTTCATCCGGACGCCCGTATACAATCGAGTAGGGAAGGTTACTTCCCTGCTCGCGCATCGGGCGCCTGTCA
This sequence comes from uncultured Lachnospiraceae bacterium, assembly GCA_910587765.1. GTDB lineage: Bacteria > Bacillota > Clostridia > Lachnospirales > Lachnospiraceae > Hominiventricola. The sequence goes on along the minus strand of CAJUNR010000032.1, from coordinate 47,974 downwards.
GCTCTGCTGACAATCTTCCTGGGGCGCCCGTATGCATAAAAAAAGCTGCCGCAGCGTATGCGGCAGCTTTTTAAAACGCCCGGAGGAGGAAACGTTGTTTTCAGACGCCCACGACGCCGGTCTCCGGTATGAGGGCGCCTCCGTCGATGACGATGACGGAGCCGGTGATGTAGGAGGATTCCCCGGAAGCGAGGAAAGCGACCAGGTCGCCGATTTCATCGGGCGTTCCCATCCGTTTCAGAGGGATATTCTGAGCCAGCGAATCAATGACGCGCTGCGGATTGACCGGGTCTGTCTGCCGCGCGGTATCGTCCACCATCGGCGTGTGGATGTATCCGGGACAGATGGCGTTGACATTGATGTGCTGCGGGGCAAATTCCACAGCCAGACATTTGGTCAGGCCGATCAGTGCGGACTTGGTCGTCCCGTAGGCGGTATACCCCTCGTCGCTGACGAACTGCCCGGTCACGGAGGAAATGTTGATGATCTTTCCGTAGTTCTGCCGGACCATATGCGGCAGAACCGCCCGGCAGCAGTTCCATACGCCGAAAAGATTCACGTTGAAATGCAGATCCATAATGTCCTGGGTCATATCCAGAAAGCGGGTGAGGATGGAAACGCCGGCATTGTTTACCAGAATGTCGATTCCTCCGTAGTGTCCGACTGCTTTTTGGACCGCCTCTTCGATGCCGGCTTTGTCGGTTACGTCCATCAGAACCGGGAGGACGTCGAAGCCCTCGCTCTGCAGCGCGGACGCCGTGTCGAAGACGATTTCATTTTTATCGGCCATGACGACCCTCGCTCCGTCTCGGGCCATTGCCTTCACTGCGCCCAGTCCGTTGCCCATGGCGGCTCCGGTGACAAATGCGGTGCGGTTGCTTAATCTGCTCATAATCCTTTCTCCTTATGATAAGCGTGGAATCGGATTTCTTATATTGTTATCGGTAAGAAATCGCGTGTATTTTCATTATACTTCTGAATGCAATAAAATGCAAGAAAAAGAATGAAAATGATTATAAAAAATCTGTAAAATAACAAATTAACGAAAAAACAGAGGGATAAACAGAAAAAAATGTCGTATTAGATAAAAATATTGACGAATAATGAGGTGTGTGGTAGTATTAAATGTATCAAAAGAGAATATAAAGAATCAAAATATTTCAAAAAAGGGAACGGAGGAACCGGAGATGGAGAAATTGATACTGGGAATTGACATTGGAACTACCTCTGTAAAGACGATTCTGATATCGTCCGCGGGGAAGATCGTCGACGAGACAACACAGGATCATGACCTGCTGTCGGCTCATCCGGGATGGGCGGAGGAGGATGCGCTCGTCTGGTGGCAGGACGCGGTCGCCACGGTGAAGAGAATGGCAGAGCGGCATCCGGAGATGATGGCATCCGTCCGGGGAATCGGCGTGAGCGGTATGGTTCCCGCCATTGTGATGCTGGATGAGAAGGGAGAGCCGGTGCGCAACACGATTCAGCAGAACGACGCCAGAGCAGTGGAGCAGATCCGGCGGGTGAAAGAAAGACTGGATCAGGCGGAGCTGTTTGGCCGGACCGGGGGCTATACCAATCAGCAGCACGTCATACCGAGGCTGCTGTGGGTGAAGGAGCAGGAACCTTCCGTATATGAGCGGACCCGCTGGGTGATGGGCTCCTATGACTATATCGTGTATCAATTGACGGGAAAGCGGTCGGTGGAATGGAACTGGGCGGTGGAGAGCGGAATGTTCGACATCCGCAGGAAAGAATGGATCACGGAGTACATGGAGCCGTTCGGCATCCGTCCGTCCCTGTTTCCGGAAGTCCATGCCTCGGACGAGATCGTCGGCACGGTGTCGGAAGCGGCGGCGGCGCTGACCGGACTTCCGGCTGGAATCCCGGTGATCGCCGGAGCCGCGGACCATGTAGCGTCCACGCTGGCGGCGGGTATTATCCATACAGGTGATCTGCTGATTAAATTTGGCGGCGCGGGGGATATTCTGTACTGTGTGGACGAGATCCGGCCCTGCGACCGGCTGTTCTTTGACTATCATATCGTTCCGGGGAAATACCTGCTGAACGGCTGCATGGCGGCCAGCGGCTCTCTCGTAAAATGGTATCTGAAAAATATTCTGGGAGAATACGACGGCGATGTGCTCAAAAGGCTGGATCAGGAGGCGGAGAAGGTGCCGGCGGCCTCGGAAGGGCTGATCATACTCCCGTATTTCGTGGGGGAGAAGACGCCGATCTTCGACCCGGAAGCAAGAGGCGTCCTGTTCGGCCTGACGCTGGCCCATCAGAGACAGCATATCTTCCGGGCGGTTCTGGAATCCGTGATCTACGGCTTCCGCCATCATGTGGACGTGCTGAAAGAGAGCGGTTACCGGGCGGCGCATATCTACGCCACGAACGGAGGGGCCAAAAGTTCCTTCTGGTGCCAGATTGCGGCGGACGTGCTTGGTAGCACGGTCACCTCTTATCCCACGCATCCGGGTTCCGCGCTCGGCGTGGCGTTTCTGGCGGGGATGAAGACCGGAGTGTTTTCGCAGTGGGAACAGATCCGGGAATTTCTGGGCGGAGGAAAGGTGTATCATCCGAATCCGGAGAATGTAAAGATCTACGACAAATCTTACGAAATCTACCGCGGGCTGTATGAGGCTCTGAAAGGGTCCTGCCAGGCGGTTCAGAAGCTTTATAAAGAATAAAGGAGGAATCATATTATGAGTTTGGTGCTTGGAGGACAGACAGCCATCGTGACGGGAGCCGGTTCCGGTATCGGCAGAGCGATCGCGCAGAGACTGGCGCAGATGGGAGCCGGTGTCGCGGTGACCGATATGAATCTGGCGGCCGCGGAGGAGACGAAAGGACTTCTGGATACGCAGAGCGGACAGGTCCACCGGATTTACGGCCTGAACGTCATTGACAAGGAGCAGATGAAGGAAGTGTTCGCGAAGATTCATCAGGATTACGGAAGGATCGATATCCTGATCAATAACGCCGGAGTATCCTCCATGGGGCGTTATGAGGAACTGACGGAGAAGGAATGGGACGATAACATCGACATCAATCTGAAGGGGCAGTTTTTCGGAATGCAGTTGATTCTTCCGTACATGAAGGAAAAGGGCGGAAAGATCTGCAATACGGCGTCCATGGCGGCGTTAAAATGCGGAACGATGCTGGCGCATTACGCGGCCTCCAAATGGGGCGTCGCGGGCCTTACGAGAAATGTGGCGGTTGAGTACGCGAAGTATCACATTACCGTGAACTGCGTCTGTCCCGGTTTCGTCAAGACGAGCATGCAGTCCCGGGAGATTGTGTGGGAAGGAGAATTAAGAGGCATGACGCCTCAGGAGGTGCTGGACGATTATGTCCGCTGCACGCCTCTGGGAAGACTGTGCTATCCGGAGGATGTGGCCAAAGGAGTCGGCTTCCTCGTGTCTCCGGACGCGGATTTTATCACGGGAATTATGCTTGATATCTCCGGCGGAGCAGCGATTGTATGAGGAAAATAGCGGTAAACGGCCGGGTATTCGAGATTGCGGTGGCGGTCTTCGATAAGGACGGTCTGCTGTTTGACAGCAGGGCGTTCTGGTGCGGACTGGCACAGGCGCGTCTGGACGCCGCCCTGCGGTATCTGGCGGAAGAGACCGTGCTGGAATGGCTGGCCGTCATGGACGTGCGTGCCGGAAAGGATGCGGACGGAAAGCTGCGGGTAGAAGAGGTGAAGCCGGACGGAGTGACTGCGGTCGCCTCTCCCGATGAGGAAGTGATGATCACGGCGGCGTTTCTGCTGCAGAGGCTGTACCATGACTGGCCGAAATCGAGAGAAACGGCCAGAGAGATCTTTGCGGAGGGTGACCGGCGGCTGGATCTGGAAAAGGCAATCGCCCCCAGAGCAGGATTTCCCGGTATATTCAGAAGGCTTCGGGAAGCCGGTATCCCTTACGGCATTGCCACGTCGGACGATCTTCAGCGGGCCGAAAAATCGGTCGGCATGTACGATGATTTTGAGAAACTGGATTTCGTGATTACGCCCAGGGATGTAAAAAGAAATAAGCCGGCGCCGGATATGCTGGAGCTGGTCGCGAAGCGGTACGCAGTGGAAGGAAGGCAGATTCTGATGGTGGGAGATTCCTACGTGGATATGATGATGGCCGACGCCGCGGGAGCGGTCGGAATCGGCATACCGGAATTTACGCATATGGAACGCAGGATGCGTCCGTACGCGGCTGCGCTGGCAAAGACGCTGGATGATATCGTCATTTTGAAGGAGTGAGGTGAGCGTATTGAAACCAAAACAAAAGAAAATGATAAAAACGACTCTGATCTACGCGGCGCTGGTGCTGGTGACACTGTTTTTTCTGCTGCCGCTGATCTGGATACTGCGAACTTCACTGGTGACGAAAGCCCAGGCGTACCAGATTCCGCCGGATTTTTCGGCGAAATTTACGCTGGATAATTACCGGGCGATCTTTCAGCACAGTGACTTCGGAAAATATTTCATGAACAGCGCCATCGTGTCTTTGACATCCACAGTGCTGTCCGTCTTCTTCGGCTCCATGTCTTCCTACTGGCTTTCCAGAAAGCACGGGGACTCGACGAAGGAGAAGCTGACGATACTGGCTACGCAGATGATTCCGCCGATCGTACTGGTGATCCCGATTTCCACGATCATAAAGACGGCCGGGCTGAACGATACGCTGATCGCGCTGGTGGTTGCGTATCTGACCTTCAATCTGCCTTACGTGATCTGGATGCTTCTGGGGTTCTTCGAGGGGATACCCAAGGAGCTGGACGAGGCGGCGGAGATTGACGGCTGCAATAAGTTCCAGACCTATTTTCATGTGGTGTTTCCGCTCGTCGCTCCGGGACTGATGGCGACTGCGGTGTACAGCTTTCTGGTGGGCTGGAACGAGTTCATGTTCGCGCTGGTGCTGACGGGAAACAAGACGAGGACCATGCCGGTGGCGATCGCGAGTCTGGAGACGCAGCAGGGCATCCAGATCGCGGAACTCTGTGCGGCGACGATTGTGGCCATCCTTCCGGTGGTGCTGCTCTCGTCATTTATCAAAAAGTATTTGATTAACGGGCTGACATTCGGCTCTGTCAAATAAACATCCGGCTGTCCTGCAAATACCTGCGGGGGGAGCCGTACACTGAAAAAAGGAGGATAAAAAGGTATGAAGAACATCAAACGAGTAACGGCATTGACACTGGCAATGGTGATGGCCGGTTCTCTGCTGGCAGGCTGCGGCGGGAAAGAGGCGGAACAGCCGGCGCAGACGGCGGACGGAACAGAGGCGTCAGGCGGGGGGAAGAAGGAACTGAATATTCTGATGGAGGACGTACCGGATACGGATTATGTCATCGATCTGCTGGACGATTTTGAGGCGGCTACCGGAATCAAAGTGAACATTGAATCGGTTACCTATTCCATCATGCACGAAAAGCTTCTGACGCAGTTGACGGCGAAGGAAAGCAATTACGACGTCCTTGTGGTGGACAACTACTGGGTCGGCGAGTTTGTGGAAGCGGGCTGGATGGAGGATCTGGGACCCTACATCGAGAAGAGCGGCTTTGACACCTCCAATTACGTGGATACGATGTGGAACATGGTCGGCGAAGTCGACGGAACGGCTTACATGATCCCCTTCTATAACTACATGTTTTCTCTGATCTATCGGACGGACGTTTTTGAGGATCCGGAGCTTCAGGCTGCTTACAAGGCGGAATACGGAAGAGACCTGGTGATGCCCTGCGACAGTATGGAAGAGTATGTGAATATTACGAAATTCGTAACGGCGCAGTCCGGACCGAAGCTGTGCGGAACGGTCAATCAGGCGATGCGTGCGGACCCGATTGCCATGGAATTCTGCAGTTACCTGTATAGCTGCGGCGGATATTTCTACGACGATCAGGGCAATGTGACGATCAATGACGAGCATGCGCTGAAGGCGCTGGAGCTGTACTGCGATTCCGTCCAGAACGCGTCCACGGAAGGAGCGGCAGGCTTTGCGCTGGACGAGGCGTTTAACGTCTATTCTCAGGGCGGAGCGGCATCCTACATCACTCACAACTGGATGCTTCCCAAGCTGGAAGACCCGGCGCAGTCTCAGGTTGCGGGACTGTCGGGAATCGCGAATATTCCCGGCGGACACGCGCAGAACGGCGGCTGGGGCTGGGCGATTCCGAGCAACGCGACGGATAAAGACGCTTCCTGGTCCTTTATTGAATTTATCGAGTCCTTTGAGAGCTGCAAGACGCGCGCGCTGGCAGGCGGCTCTCCCACCAGAACGGACGTGTTCAACGATGAAGAAGTGATGGCAAAATATCCCACCAACGAAGTGGTGCTGGAGATCATGAACAACGCCATGATGATTCCGATTCTCGCGGACGCTCCGCAGCTTGTGGAGGTTATGGGCAGAGAACTGTCGGAGGCGGTCAACGGAGACAAGACTCCGCAGGAAGCGCTGGACATCATTGCCCAGGAGCTGGAGAAGATGAATTAAAAGAACTGACGATCAGCGGCGTGCCGCCGCTCTTGAAAAATGGAGACAGACAAGAAAAATGCTGAGCGAAAAAAGAAAAAATTTTATGATCTTTATGTTTCCATCCATACTGATATTGATGGTTACAATTGCGGGGCCGCTGCTGTATTCTTTTGTTACCAGTTTCTTTTCGACCGATCTGAAATATTCGGGACTTGGAGAGTTTGTGGGCTTTCAAAATTATATGACCGCCCTGCAGGATCGATATTTTATTGATTCCATTCTGACGACATTTCATTTCTCGATCTTCGTTGTGGCGATGGAGTTCATCATCGGGTTCGGGATCGCGCTTCTTCTGAACACGAACGTGAAAGGGAAGAATATTTTCTTTTCCATCATTATCGTCCCGATGATGATCACGCCGATTGCGGTCGGTCTGTGCTGGAGGCTTCTTCTCCACAATACGCTGGGAGTCGTGAACTGGCTCCTCGGACTGATCGGAATTACCGGGCATGCCTGGCTCGGCGACAGCGCCACGGCGCTGGGAACGGTGATGTTCATTGATATCTGGCAGCAGGTGTCCTATATGGTGCTGGTGCTGATGGCGGGGCTGGTATCGCTTCCGGCGGAACCGTACGAGGCGGCCAGAATCGACGGGGCTTCTTCCTTCCAGTGTTTCCGCTATCTTACGCTGCCGATGATGGTTCCCACCTTCCTGGTGGCCATTCTTCTGAGGCTGATTACGGCTTTCAAGACGTATGACCTGATCTACGTGCTGACGAAGGGCGGCCCGGGAACCTCGACGGAAGTCATCAGTTACCACATTTACAGACAGGCGTTTACCTATCTGAAGACGGGACAGGCGTCGGCGATGTCGTTCCTCCTGGTGCTGGTGCTGCTGCCGGTCGCTTATCTGGCGATCCGGATTCTGCGCCGCAAGAGCGACTGAACGGTGATGAGGTTTCAGGGCTGTCTGAACTCTTACGACGAGAAATGTAAACTATTGTAAGATTTTGGAAATTGCACTTGAAAATAGAACCGCGATTATATATAATTGAGAAAGAAGAGATGCCTTGCTGTTTGTTGCTGTAAGGCATCTTTGCATGAACAGGGGGAAAAGATGTTAAAGATTGAACGGCTGGAACGGATTGAACAATATGTGGAAAAAAATAAATACGCGACGGTGAAAGAACTGACCGAAATTCTGAATACATCTTCCGCAACGATCCGGAGGGACATTGAGACGCTGGCGGGTCAGAAACGCATCCTGGTCACACACGGAGGCGTGGCCGCCAACGACCGGAAAGTATCCGCGGAGGCTCCCTATCTCGAAAAATCACAGAATAACGCGGAAGAGAAAATGCGGATTGCCAGGGAAGCCAGCAGATTCATCACGCCGGGAAGTACGGTGCTGATTGATTCCGGCACGACGACTCTGAATATGGTGCCGTATCTGCGGGATATCCCGGATCTGAATCTTGTCACCAACGATGTTTTTATGGCGGCGGAGCTGTCCAATGTCAGCAGCAGCAACGTGACGGTGCTGGGCGGCAGCCTGCGCCACGGATATTATTCGGTCATCGGCTATTATGCGGAAAATATGGTGTCCAATATGCGGGTCGACCTGTGCGTGATCGGTATCGACGCGGTCAGCCTCAGGAACGGACTGATGATTTCCAACCTGAACGAGGTGGGACTCAAGCGCGGCCTGATCGAAGCCTCCAATAAAGTGATTGTTGTCTGCGACCACACAAAATTTGTTACGGAATCCTTTGTGTCGGTCTGCGGGCTGGATAAGGTGGACGTGTTCATCACGGGAGAAGAAATTGATCCGGAGATCCTGAAGGAGCTGGAGAAGATGGGCAAAAATGTCCGGCTGGCGTATAAAGAGAACCGGTAGCCTTCCGGTAACATAAATAACGGCGGAAACGGCAGAGCAGGCGGGAACCATCTGGTTCCCGCCTGCCCGATTATGCGCGGAAATCTTCCCCGCCCGATTCTTTACTCGGCCGCAACGGTAAATTCCCGCCGTATCTCTTCCATAACCGCGTTCAGCGCCTTCTGTTCATCCGTCCCGTCGGCGAGAACGTCGACGGCGGATCCCTGCGGGTGGCTCAGGCGCATGAGGGAGAGCGGATCTTTGGCGTCCGCGATCTCGGTGCCCAGCATGACCATGATAACACTCTCGTACGTTTTGGCCGTTCCCGCGATTTTCGCGGCCGGTCTTGCATGGAAGAAATCTTTTGCATCCAAAGTGACGGATCCGGTGATCATAACAACTCTCCTTTTTGTTCCGCGGCAGAATGCGTTTTCATTCCCGCCGGCAATCGGCCGGCGGATGCAAAAGCGGAGTATTATTTAAAAAGCTCCGGTGCCTGCTCGTAGGCTTTCGTGACCTGCTCAAGCAGCGCGCTGTCCGTGACGCCGGAGATCTCGGAGAATGCTCCGGCAGCGCCTTTGGCTGCGATCTTTTCCTGAAGCTCCGCGCTCTGCGCGTCTTCCGGGTTGTTGTAGCGGAGCGCCGCGCCGATGCCGAGAACCAGTTTGTCAACCGGCAGTCCGTAGGACATGGCGGTCGTCAGCGGGCTGACCAGACGGTCGTCCGCGGAGAGTTTGCGCAGAGGCTCCCGGCCCACGCGGGTCACGTCGTCCTTCAGATAGGGGTTTTTGAACCGGTTGATGATTTTGTCGATGTATTTGTAGTGCGCTTCCTTGTCAAATCCGAATCTCTGAATCAGGCCGTCTCCGGACTGGGTCATGGCCGCTTTTACCAGATCGTAGATCTTCGGATCCGAGATCGCCTGGTCGATGGTCTTGTGTCCTGCGAGGATACCGGTGTAGGCGGTGATGCAGTGGCCGGTATTCAGGGTAAAGAGCTTTCTCTGGATGTATGCCATCAGATTGTCCGCCAGGTTCATGCCCGGGATCTCGGGGATCTCGCCTTTGAGCGATGCTTTTTCCACGTTCCATTCGCAGTATTTCTCCACGACGACGTCCACCGGATTCTCACTGCGCACCGGAGGCACGATACGGTCCACGGAGCAGTCCGCGAAGCCCACGTACTGTTCGCAGTAGGCTTTCTCGTCTTCGGAAAGGATGCCGTATACGTGTTCCTTCAACTGAGAAGTCGCGCGGATGGCGTTCTCGCAGGCGATGATGTTCATCGGCTCTTTGCTTCCGTCCGCGATGCGCTTCTGGATACCCTTTGCGATGGTGGGGGCGATGAAGCCGAGGACTCTCAATCCTACGGCGGTGGTGAGAATGTCCGCCTTCGCGATCTCGTCGATGATCTCTTCGCCGTTGGACATGATGCCGGTGATGTTGGTGATCTCCACATCCTCAACTTCCGTGTCCATCACATGAACCGTGTATTTCTGGTCGGCCGCCAGACGGTCGATGATTACTTCGCTGACGTCCGCGAAGACCACGCGGTAACCTGCCTGTGCCAGCAGCATGCCGATGAAGCCGCGTCCGATATTTCCTGCACCGAATTGAATTGCTGTTTTCATAATAAACGCCTCTTTCCTGAATCGTGTTTCCCGGTTGCCTGGGCGCCCGGGCGGAACGGTTCCGCGCACCGCCGGCCGGTCACCGGGAAAAGGGCGGCCGGACGGAAGACCTCTGCCGTCCGGCCGCAAAACAAGTTACAAAATGTCTGAGAATGTCCTGTCTGGTCAGCGGGGGGATCAGGTGAGCTGCTTTAAGATCCACTCCACATCGTTGGTCGTCTTCATCTCTTCGAGAACGTTCTCATCCTCGAGAACCTCGCAGATTTTCGCCAGCAGGTCCAGATGCTCGTCGCCGATGCCGGCGATACCGAAGACAAGATTGGCTTTCTCATCGCCAAACGGTACGCCTTCCGGATACTGGAAGAGGACGATACCGGTCTTCTTGACCGTTCCTTTGGCCTGGGTGGTGCCGTGAGGGATGGCAATGCCCATGCCCATGTAGGTGGTTACCAGCTTCTCGCGCTCCTGCATGGCGTCGACGTAGGAAGCGTCAACGTATCCGAGCTTGCACATCAGTTCGCCGGCTGCCTGGATGGCTTCTTCTTTGGTGCCTGGCGTCTGATTGAGTTTGATGCCTTCCGCGATCATGACTTTTTTGTTCGGAACGGTGGTCGGCACAACCGGGTCCGTATTCTCGCCCGCGGTTTCCGCCACGGCCTGATCTCCGGTCGTGAGCTGGATATAGAGAGCGTCCAGCGCCGGGTCGGCCAGGAAGTTGCCGATGGTGACCATCTGTGCCTGCGGCGCGGATTTCTTCGCGCGCTCGACCAGAGTGGTCTGTACGACCGCGATATCGCAGTCAGCCGGAATATTGTCTACGGAAGTATTGATGACCGTCAGGTCCGGGCGGGCAGCCTTTACGCGGTTGCGGAATTTGGTTGCGCCCATGGCGGAAGAACCCATACCCGCGTCGCATGCGAAGACGACTTTCTTCACTTTGCCTGCGTCTTTTACTTCCGTCGTCTGGCCCTTGGACTGTGCTTTCATGGAAGCGGTCTGCGCCTGCGCTTCTTCCAGGCTCCTGGCTCCTGCCATCTTGATGATCGGGCTGGCGATCACGAAGGAGACGCCGGCGGCAATCGCCACGCCGAGGAAGGTCAGAAGCATCTGCGGTCTCGGACTCATGGACATGAAGGCAATGATGGAACCCGGTGAGGACGCGCCTACCAGACCGCAGCCAGTGATACTGTAGAACAGGATCGCGCAGATATTTCCGACGATCGGTGCGATGATGACCATGGGGTTCATGAGCACGTACGGGAAATAGATCTCGTGGATACCGCCGAGGAAGTGGATGATAATCGCGCCGGGAGCGGAATCCTTCGTCATTTTATCTTTGGAGAACATCCAGTAAGCAAGCAGCACGCCAAGTCCCGGGCCCGGATTCGCTTCCAGCATGAACATGATGGATTTGCCGGTTTCCACCATCTGGGTGGTGCCGATCGGCGTGAAGATGCCGTGGTTGATGGCGTTGTTCAGGAACAGTACCTTTGCAGGCTCGATGAAGATCGCCACGAGGGGAAGCAGATTCATGTTCATCAGAATTTCCACGCCTGCGGTCAGAATGGACAGGATAATACTCATGACCGGACCGATGATATAGTAACCGATGATCGCCATGATCATACCGAAGATACCGACGGAGAAGTTGTTGATCAGCATCTCAAAGCCGGCGGGCATATGTCCGTCCATGGCCTCGTCGAATTTCTTGATGACCAGTCCGGCCAGAGGTCCGATGGCCATGGCAGCCATGAGCATTGTGCTGTCGGAGCCGACAATACAGCCGACGATGGCGATGGCGCCCATCACGCGCCCGCGGTCTCCGCCGACCATCTTACCGCCCTGAGCGGCGATGAGGATCGGGAGCAGATAGGTCAGAATCGGCGGATGGATGGAGGCAAGCCCTTCATTGGGGATCCATCCGTCCGGGATGAAAAGCGCGGTAATGAATCCCCATGCGATGAACGCGCCGATGTTGGGCATGACCATGCCGGAGAGAAATTTACCGAATTTCTGTGCAAAGTTTTTCATAGTGTTCCATCTCCTTTTCTTTTTATAATGAGATTTTGAAAATATTTTACCAGGGCTTTTTCGGCGAGGGCGCGTCCCTCGTTCACGTCTCCGCTTTGAAGCGCCTGTAAAAATCGTCGGTCTTCCACCAGCAGCATGCTGATTCTGCTGATGACCTCCACGCACTCGTTCTCGTCGGTACACGGAGCCAGCAAAAGGATCGCGCCTTTCACCGTCCCCTCCGGTACGCAGAACGGAGCGTCAAGCTTTATGTAGGCACATCTGCAATGGGAAACCGCACTGGTGCGGCAGTGAAGCAGATGAAGATTTAACTCGGCTATGAATGTATTCTTGATTCCCTCCCGTCTGGCAAGGTCCTGGCTGATGACCTGACGGCTGAGAATGCTGTCCGCGAAGACGCCCGCCGCCTGACCGAGCAGCGTCTCGGTCTGCCGGATTCCGGACAACTCCCGGATCTGGAAGGAATGAAGGAGCTGAGCGATCTCTTCCCCGGTACGGGTCAGAGAACAGACGTCGTCAAACGTCAGATTCAGCTCCGGAGCCGGCGTCTTTGGTTTCGGCCGGACTTCTGCGGTGCGCCGGCTGCGGATGCCCTCCAGCGCCCGGGTGATGACCATCACATCCTGGGTCTGGGGAATCGGACTGACGCAGACCGACGGGAAGTCGATTTCCAGCGGTACGGTGGAGATCACCAGGTCGATGCCGTCGTCCCTGAGCTTCTGCGGTTCGAGACTGAAGGCGGACATGATCTGCCGGATCTCGATCTGATGCAGAGAGCGGATCAGATTGGCGGCGAGCATCCGCGACGCCCCCATGCCGCTCGGACAGACCACGGCCACTGCGATCCGCTTCTGTTCCACCCGGAGCGTCTCCGCCGCCGCCGCGAAATGCATGGCCACGAAGGTGATCTCCGAGGGGGAGATGTCCTCGATGTACAGTTTCTCCCGGAACAGTTCGCAGGCGTGCTCCACGGCCGCGTAGACGTCCGGGTATTTCTGACGGATGGCGTCTCCCTGAGAATTGTCGAGCTGAATGTTCATGGAGAGACGGCTGATCATGGAGTCCATATGGCTGGTCAGCTCTTCGATCATCCGGCTACAGGTGTGAAACGGAAGGTCCAGCTCCTGCTCCACGCGGTCCACGATGGACATGACGACCTGACGGGTATTGACGGACTGAAGCTGCGTGCGCGTCCTCCTGGTCTGAGGCCAGATCCGGGCGCTGGACAGATGCATGGTGATAAAGCCGACTTCGTCCGCCGGTATGGAGAGCTCGAACCGCGCGCCGATCTTCTGCGCGATCTGCTCCGCCACCGCGTACTCGGGCAGCTCGGACAGTCTGCCAAGCTCGTCCGGATCCATCTCGATCTTCTCCTCCGAGCGGAGCCGTTCGATGGACAGGGACAGATGGACGATCAGGGCCATATAGCCGCTGTCCGTATATTTGATGCCCAGCTCTTTCTCGGTATCCGCAAGAATCTGCTCCACGAAAGCGACAATCTGCGGATCGATGAAGCTGAACAGCCGGTCCTTCCTCAGCCGGGACGATGCGGAGACGTCTTCGTCCGCGCCGCTTCGGAGCATCCGCAGGATCTCTCCGCCGTCCATAAATTCCAGCGCGGCGTTGGCGATCGCCTGCCGGTAGGCCGTTTCTGTTCCGTCGAGAAGGATACCGACGCCGGGACGGCGCAGGATATGTACCTGATAGGAAGAAAGCCATTCTTCAAGCGCGTCCAGATCCCTGGCCAGCGTTCCCTCCGAAATCTGAAAACGGGAGAGAAAGACGCTTGATTTGACCGGCTCCCGCACGAAGAGCAGTTCGCCGAGAATCTGGCGTCTGCGTTCCTTCTGGCTGCAGTCCGTCCGGGACGGTCCGATCTCCAGAAGCTCTTCCAGAAGCCGGACGGCCTCCGGTCCCTCTTCGAGGGAGAGCCCCACGCCGGGTTTACGGATAAAGGTGAAATCATTTTCGTCAAGCCAGCGCTCGATGACCGGCAGTTCCCTCAGTACGGTCCGGGAAGAGACGTTCAGTTTCTCGGAGACAGCTCCGACCGGAATCGGATTCCCGGCGGTTCTCGCCAGAATACGGACGATCTCGCGCTGTCTGGAAGTCAGGGTACGGGAAGAAGTTTTGTTTGACGTGTTGGAACATTCTGCTGACATAAACACTCTCTCCCTCCCTCATGACTCTATTTTACCAAGAGTTGGGAAGATGTGCAACGGAATCTTCTGTCACTTTTGTCTGTAAGTGTTAGTGACAAAGATGGGTTTTGGTCAGAATGACGGAAGAAAGGGAACGGACCCGCCGGGACGGGCCGGGGTGCAGGAGAAAGAGACGTAGAAGAGGGGCATCCCTCAGCGGCCGATGCCGTATTCCTGATAGAGGCGCTTTCTTGCGGCTTCGTCCTCCGCGGCGAGCCGGATATCGTCGAACCGCCGGTCTTCCAGAAGCCGGTTCACCAGTTCCGCCATAAGGGCTTCGCCTTCGGATTTTCCTTCGGCTAATCCCTTTGCCAATCCTTCCGCCCTTCCTTCGGCTAATCCTTTGGCCAGTCCTTCCGCCTTTCCTTTGGCCAGTCCTTCGGCGGCTGCTTCTGCTGCGGCCACATTGCGGATATAATCTTCTCTTGCGATCGTATCCCGTGTCTCTTTCAGATAGGCTTCATATCTCAGACGCAGCGGATTGCGCATATTCATTCGGTGCAGGATCCGGATCGCTTCCAAAATTCCGGGGTTGATTGTTTTGATCATTTTCAGGTCCTCCTCTGATGTTACATTAAAAAAACGTATCCAGTTTTCGATCTCGCTGTCGCCGGTGAGTTCTTTTTTCAACTCAATCACATGGAGCTCCAGAACGTCTGTAAATTCATGTCCGTTTTCATCCCGTAGACGATAGACACTGTGATACTGCGCCCGGTCGCTCAGATTAAAATCCAGGATGCTGATGCCGATACACTTTTTCAGCTTTTCGTAGGATTCCCCGACGATCAGTTCCTCTGTATACAGCTTTGCCAGATAAAAGAGCTGTCTTTTGTCCCAGTATTGAACGACCTTCACCTGCAGTTCGATATTGATCTTGCGGCAGTCGTTCAGTTCAAGAACGACATCCACAATGCCTTGTTTTTGCCGGTGGTAGTGTCTGTGCAGAAAAGGATTCCGCAGACGGATACGGCGGATATTTTCCGGCGGTATCTTCAGGATATCGCTGATGAAATATCTGCGCACGGTTTCATTCCGGAACATTTCCTTTACAAATTCATCGTATTTCGGCATTAAAAGCATTCGTTTGTCTCCTTTTATTATACCTGTTCGTTTCAGACAATACAACAAAATTTTCTGTTTTTCATAATGGTTTTTCGATGATGGAACATCTGCAGAAACTGCAACGACCCATGACAGAAAAATCGGAGAAAGACCTCTCCGATCTATGATTTTACTATAGCAGAAAGCGGGCGGGAAGGCAAGAAATTTCTATGTGCAGTCTTTCTTTTTCGCGGCTCTGGTCCCGGAGCCGGAGGCAAGCGCTTTCTCCAGTTCGTCCAGAGAATTGATAAACGCCAGAACAGCCTTCACCTGTTCGTCGCTCATCTTCTCCAGTTGCGTCAGTGCTTTCTGGTGGAGTTCGGACAGGGTCTTGTTCTTGCTGATCTGTTTCAGCTTGGGTTCCGTACCGTGAAGGACCCAGTCGGCATTATAGCCGTACTTCTCCTCGATCAGCGATGCGAGGGACTGGGAGAGATTGATGTCCGGTTTCTTCAGCAGCATGGAAATGTAGCTTTCCGTTACGCCGATCTCGTTGGCAAGCTGCCGCTGCTTCAGCCGGTTTTCTTTCAGGATCAGCCGGATTCTGTCACACTGGTTCATGGATACTACCTCCTTAATGGTTTTACAATATGTAACAGTTCAAGCAGGTCTGCAGTTACTTTTCACATCCAGGTCACCCGGACGCCCGATGCGGGCAGATTATCCTTCAAGACCCCGCTCTCGCTTAATGAAGGGACGCAGCGGTACTAAGGCGCGAAAAGACCGCGCCTAAGGACCGGCGCCCTTCAATGGGTCTTTCAGGAAAATCTGCCCGCATCGGGCTGAAACCGGCGTAGATGCGAACAGTAATACGTTATCTGAACTGTTACTACGATACCAAAAAAACTTAAATAAGTCAAGAAAATAGATTGACAATATAAACAATTTATATTATAATTAAATCATTGAAGATTATATTATGGAAGGAGCGGAAACGATGACGACATGCAACAGGAATCTGGCGATTCAGAAGATCCTTGAGATGCCCAAGGAGCGCGTCTCCAAGGTGCTGATCTTCATGGCGGGGATGGAGGCGGAGCAGATGCTGCGCGAGGAGAGAGAGGACGATTCGTCCGCGGGAACGAAGCAGAGCGAAGGGTGCTGAGCCGGTTCAGATACAAAAGAGAAGTCGCGCCCTGCGGTCCGGAGCGGACCGCGGGGCACTTGCGGCAGAACATACAGGCGAAGGAGGAAGCAGGAAGTGAAAGAATGGAGAATCAGACGACTGACGGCCGGATTGCTGTGCGCGGTCATGCTGCTGGCGGACACAGGCGTCGTGCGCGCGTCGCAGTTGCCGGAAGGAGAGACGTTCGGCGCGGCGGCCGCGGAAGAGGAGCCGGGAGCGCCAGAAGAGGCGGAAAGCGAGGAGACGGATTCGGTGGAAACGAAAACGCCGGAGCAGGAAGAGGAGGAGAGCTTGGAGCCGGCGGGAGATTCGGAGCATGAGAAGGAAGAGGAAAGCTCTGACGGTTCGGAAGAAAGCGCGGATGATTCGCGGGAGGATGCAGAGAATACGCTGACGTATCGTGTGAAAGACGACGGGACGGCGGAAATTAACGGACCAAAGACAGTCAGCGGGGATTTGGTGATTCCGGAGGAGATTGACGGGTATCGGGTGACGAGCATCGGGTCTTATGCGTTTCGTGAGTGCAGTGGATTAACAAGCGTGAGAATTTCGGGAAGCGTAACGAGTATCGGGTCTTCTGCGTTTTGGGGCTGTAGCGGATTAGCAAGCGTGAGTCTTCCGGGAAGTGTAACGGGTATCGGGTCTTCTGCGTTTGATGGTTGCAGCGGGTTGACGAGTGTGAGTATCCCGGGAAGCGCAACGAGTATCGGGTATGGTGCATTTTCTAGATGTAGCGGATTAACAAGCGTGAGCATCTTGGGAAGCGCAACGATCATTGGGGTTGATACGTTTTGGGGTTGCAGTGGATTAAAAAGTGCGGGACCGCTAGGGGGCGGATATGATTATGAATTTGGCTGGGTGAAAGGCATACCTGGTTATGCGTTTTCTGGTTGCAGCGGCTTAACAAGTGTGAGCATCCCAGGAAGCGTAACGAGCATCGGGTCTTATGCGTTTTCTGGCTGTAGCGGGTTGACGAGTGTGAGCATCCCGGGAAGCGTAACGAGCATCGGGCATTCTGTATTTTCTGGCTGTAGCGGCTTAACAAGTGTGAGCATTCCGGGAAGCGTAACGAGCATCGGGCATTCTGCATTTTCTGGCTGCAGCGGTTTAACAAGCGTGAGTATCCCGGGAAACGTAACGAGCATCGGGTCTTATGCGTTTTCTGGCTGTAGCGGGTTGACGAGTGTG
>CAJUNR010000032.1:23593-30242 GCA_910587765.1 uncultured Lachnospiraceae bacterium | reverse complement strand
AGCATCCCGGGAAGCGTAACGAACATCGGGGATGCTGCATTTTCTAGATGTAGCGGATTAACATCTATCCGGATTTTAAATCCGGCCTGTGCCATTTGCTCCAGCGAGACCTTTCCGGCAAACACTGTCATATATGGCTACACAGGCTCCACAGCCGAGTCCTATGCAAAGGCGTGTAATAGAACCTTCATCTCCGTGGGGACAGTTCTGCTCCCGGGTGAATCCTTGGAGACGGTTGCAACCGTCTCCGACAATGATCTTAGATTCCATGTCTATGGCTCTGACAGGGGAGAACTGACGCTCTATCTGGAAGATGCGGGGATCTGCGTGGACGGGTTTGGTACGGCATCCACGGATAAGAAGGGAAACGCGTCCATTCCCAATACTCTGGCCGATCAGGCTGTGGTGAGCGCCAGGGTAACGATCACAAAGGAAGGCTACCGCGATTACTGTTTCGATCAGGAGATTTATCATAAAGACGCGCAGCCGCTGTGGGATTTCAACACCGTGTGCGCCTGTCTGCGGAAACTGGAGGAAGGAGATCAGGACCGCCCGTATATATCGACCCTGATGTGCCGGATGCCCTACGGAAAGGTTTATGACGCCATGACCGTCGGCGGGACCGTCTATGAGGCGTCGGGAAGTGCGCAGAATGTGAAGCTGCAGATGAATGCGGTCTGGAACGGCAGGACACCGTCCTCCTATGTGCTGTACCAAAAAGACGGTGCATCCTACACCAGTACCGACGGAAACTTTGAACTGGACATGGGGGAAGCCTTCGCGGGCGGCCAGCCGGTATACGCGAAGCTCGTGACGTCCGACGGGACCACGGTGGAGGAAGAGACGCGGCTGGAGATCCGCAAAGGCATAGCGACCGCCGCGCCGGGGGACGGGCTGGATCTGATCGACACTGGTTCCACCGGGACGCTGGGGGAGGATGTCTCCTTTTTGTCAGGGGAGAGCGTGGGCATCAAATTAAAGGGAGTGAAGATGGAAGTCTCCGTGGAAGCAGGCAGGATCAAAGTGATGGTTGGGGGCGGAAAAACGCTTTCAGAGGGGGAGGCATTCAGCAATCAGGATTGGGAGGAGTGGAAGAAGCTGTGCGAGCATCAGCCGACAGATCTGAATCTGTCTCAGTGGAAGAATGTTGTTGACAGCATTGCCACAGACTGGACCGGAAGCGTGAAGGGAAAGACCGAGGTCTGCGGCTATCTGGAGGGGAGCATCAATCAGGACGGAGATACCGTGATTGCGGGGAAGCTGAAGCTGAAGACTTCCCTGAGCGCGGGACTGCAGGCACAGTATACGATCGGTGTTGTTCCGATTTATGCCAAGGTGTCCATCGGCGCGGAAGGAAGCGCGGAAGGCGCGCTGGCCTACAACTGGACGCAGAAAAAGCTGGACGGCCAGAAATCCGGAATCACGCTCTCGATCGAACCGTTTCTGGCGGCGGAGGCCGGTGTCGGAGTGATGGCGGTCGCTTCGGTAGGCGTGGAGGGAAAAGGAAGCCTGCCGGTCTCAACGAAGCTGGGCAGCAGGGAAAGTCTGAAGGTTTCACTCAAAGGGACCTTGTCGTTAAAGGCCAAGTTATTGATGTTTGAATATTCCCTGAAGCTGGCGGAACGGGAAAAGACACTGCTTCCCAGGGAGGAGACGGCGGCGCTGTCGGCGCTCTCCATGGATGAATTTGAACTGTCGGACGACAGCTATACGGAGCGGGAGAGCCTCTGGCTGGGAGAGGACGGCGGGCTGCAGGCGTTCTCGCTGGAGACGTCGGAGAAGGGCTGCGTGGAACGAGTTTTGAAGACCAACATCAATCCCGATGCCGACACGCAGTTGATCGATGCCGGGGGTACGAAGATGATTCTGTGGACGGAGGGAGATTCCGCCCGCGCCGCGGTCAACAATTCTAAGCTGGTGTATTCGCTCTATGATCCGCAGAAGGACGCCTGGTCGGAACCGCTGGCGGTCGCGGACGACGGGACGGCCGATTATGCGCCGGCGGTTGCCACGGACGGAATGCATATCTACGTGGCGTGGCAGAACATCAACGAGGTGTTCGACGATCAGGCCGGGCTTGCGGATGTGGCCGCGGCCAGCGAAATCGTGCTGTCCGTCTGGACGGCCGGACAGGGATTTTCGGAGCCGAAGGTCGTCAGCGAAAGCGGCGCGGCGGCGGTCCTGCCGAAGGTCGCGCTGGACGGGGACGGCAGTCCGTATGTGGTATACCTGCAGAATACCGACAATAACCTGCTTCTGAATACCGGCACCAACCGGATTCAGTGCGCCGCGGCAGACGGCGGTGCTGTCCGCCGGCAGACGCTTGTGGAGGATGCGGGGCTTGTGACGGCGCTGGACACCGCTTATGCGGACGGCTGCGAGGTCAGCTATACCGTCGATACGGACGGCGATCTGTCCACGCTGGACGACCGGGAGATTGTCGGCACGGGGACGGCGGCTTCTACACAGAACGGCTGTATGGACTCCAATGCGCAGTATGTGGAGAACGGCGGCCGGCGGCTCCGGTTCTGGTATCAGGACGGGCGGATCGTGATGTCCGACGGGTCCGGCGCGGAGCAGGCGGTCTGCGAAGATGAGACCGGGGCGCTGACGGATGATTTCCATGTGGTAAGCGGGCAGGCGGGACAGCTTGCCGTTGTCTGGACCGCGGTCGACGGAGCCGGGAACAGGCAGATCGAGGGCTGTCTCTACGATTCGGAGGAGGACAGGTGGAGCAGGTCCATCCGCATCTCCGACACGGATGCAGGCGTCTTCCGGCCGCGGGGGATTTTTACCCAAGACGGGAAGCTGGAATTTCTCTACAGGAAGACAGGGGCAGAGCGGACGGATCTGTGTCTGCTGACGGCCGCGCCGTCCGTGGATCTGGCGCTGGTGCATGCTTACTGCGACGAGACTGCGCTGGAACCGGGACAGACGGCGAAAGTGCGGGTGCAGGTGAGAAATCAGGGCACGAAAAGCGCGGACGGTTATACCGTTGCTGTAGCGGGAACGAAAACTGTTATTTCAGAGATTCTGGCTCCGGGGGAGGAGACGGTTGTGGAAGCGGACTATCCGGTTCCGGAAGAACTGACCTGTCAGGAGATCGCGGTGACGGCGGAAGCGGACGGGGACGTCGACGAGTCGAATAACCGTTTTGATCTTGCGGTCGGCCATACGGATCTTGTCATGAACCTGCTGAGCGATTGCTACGAATTTGGACATCTGGCGGAGATTCGTGTCGCGAACGAGAGCTGTGTCGATACGGAGGCGGTTCTGGAGATTCATAAAGGACGCCGGGACGGGGAGCTTGTGAAGCGTATAGACCTTGGCGTGCTCAGGAGAGGAGAGGTGACGACGGTAACGTATCTCTGGAATGAGCTGACGGAAAATTATTCGCAGGAGACCCCGGCTCTGTTTTTCGACGTGATTGCGGAAAAACCGGAAAAATATACGGATAACAACTATGATTTTATGGTAACCGGGACGGGCAATGTGGAACTGCCGGAGGAAGCCGCGCTCATGGAGCTGACCGTTTCCAAGGAGAAGACGCAATATCGTCCGGGCGACGTCCTGAACATTGACGACCTGACGGTCACCGCCGGTTATTCCGACGGAACGTCCAGACCGGTAACGGGATATACGACCAATGCGTCGGAACTGGATCTGTCGGCGGAAGGGACGAAGACGCTGACGGTTACTTATCAGGAAAACGGCGTTACGAAGGAAGCGTCCGTTGAGATCGTCGTAAAAGCCGGCTCTTCCGTCGATGTTCCCGGGACCTGTACGGTAACATTCGACGTACAGGGGCATGGGACCGCGCCGGAAGCGCAGACAGGGATCGGATTGGGCGAGAAAGTGAGAGAGCCGGAACGTCCGGCAGCAGACGGATATCTCTTTACCGGCTGGTACAGGGGCGCGGAGTGTACCGTGAAGTGGGATTTCACGTCGGATACGGTGGAAGGCGACATGACGCTGTACGCCGGCTGGATACAGCAGGAGCCGGATCCGGATCGGGAAAAGGCAGCCGCTCCGACGGCGGATGTTCCGTCCGGCAGTGAAGTGACGGAGGGAACGAGGGTGGTTCTGAGCACGGTCACGGACGGCGCGGCCATCTATTACACGACGGACGGAAGTACGCCTGCGAGAGACAGCCTTCTTTATAAAGATGCGATTGTCATAGAGCACACGGTCACCATTCGGGCGATTGCCGTGAAGGAAGGGTATGAGGACAGTGAGATTGCGGAGTTTACCTATTCCGTGAAGCAGGAAATGCAGGACTGGGGCGACCTGACCGAAGAAGACCGGGCGCTTTACAACAATCCGTCGGAGATCCCGGAGAATTTCTGGCTGGCGGGAATCCCGGAGCATGCCGCTTATACCGGGAAGGCGGTGACCTTCGCGGTCAGAGTGTATGACCACAAGACGCTTCTGGCGGAGAAGACGGATTATACCATATCCTATAAAAACAATAAAAATGCGGCCGATGCTTCCAAAGTACCGGCGTCCAAAGCGCCTGCGGTTATCATAAAAGGCAGGAACAACTTCACCGGGACGATCACCAGAACCTTTACCATCCTTCCGGCGGATATCGGCGGGGACGGTTTCCGGGCGGAGGATGTCTACCGGTTTCATACCGGGAAGGTACAGAAAGCGCCGGCGGTGCTGTATCAGAACGGCAGGGCACTGAAAAAAGGAAGGGATTATGTCCTTTCCTATGAAGATACCGGAAAGAACGCCTACACCGGCGCCGGAAGCTGGAAGATCACGATCACCGGCAGGGGAAACTACACCGGAACGAGGACGGTGCAGGAGGTAATCGGCACGGGAACGCTGATGAGCAGGGCAAAGGTGTCGCCGGTAAAGGCGCAGGAGTATACGGGAGAAGCGATCTGTCCGGTTCCGGAAGTGACGCACGGCGGAAAGAAACTGACCGGCATGGAAGCGTCGCGGTATGAGACGACCTCCGCGCAGGAGCGGGCGGCGGTGGATTATCTCTATACATATGCGGACAACCGGGAGGCGGGAAGCGCGAGGCTCATATTGACCGGAGTCAACGATTATTTCGGTCAGGCGGCGAAGACGTTTCAAATTACCGGAACGCCGCTTGCGAGGTGCACTTTGAGCGGATTTGAGAACACCTTCGTCTACACCGGAGCGGAGTGCACGCAGGACGCAGTCTTCACCGCGCCTGCCGGAAGCGGAAAGAGCGGGATGCTGACCGGGATGCCGGCGGAAGCGTACGAGGCGGCGGATGCCGCGGCGAGAGCGGGAGTTGACTATACGTATGAATATCAGAACCATACGAAAGCGGGCAGAGCGGCCGTGATTTACCGGGGCGTCAACGGTTACAGCGGAACGCTCAAAAAGACTTACCGGATCGCGGCCTATGACCTGAAAGAGGACAGCGGAGGGCGGATCACGGTGGCCTTCGACGCGTCCGTTCCCTATGCCAAAGGCGGAGCGGGACCGGAGCCGGTGGTGACCTTCCGGTATGGAGGAACCTCCCGCGTTTTGACGGCCGGAACGGACTATACGGTGTGTTATGTAAATCATAAGGCGGTGAGCGGAAGTTCCGGCAAACGCCCGGAGCTCCTGATACAGGGCAGAGGGAATTTCACCGGCAAGCGCCTGGCCGGCACATTCTCCGTTGTTCCGCAGGACATCGGGACGCTCGCGATGACCGTGCAGGATGTCGCTTACAAAAAGAAAGCGAACATTTACCGATCTGCGCTGACCGTTACGGACCGGAACGGGAAGAAGCTGGCCGCCGGGACGGATTATGAAAAGACGGCGGCATATGAATATGCGGAAGACACCGCAGTGCTGCAGAGGGTAAACGGGAAAGATACGGAAATCCTCCGCCGTGCCGGCGATCCGGTGGATGCGAAGGATATCATTCCCGCCGGCGCACGGCTCCGGGTGACGGTAACCGGCCGGAAGAATTACAGCGGAACGCTTTCCGCCGTCTTTCGGTTCACAGAGAGCAGTCTGGCAGGAGCGAAGGTGACAGTGAGCGCGCAGTATTACACCGGCCGGGCGGTCGAACCGGACCGGGACCAGATCACCGTGAAAGTCGGCGGAACCGCTCTGAGGGCAGAGGATTACGAGATCATCGGTTACGCGAACAACCGGAAGAAAGGGACCGCGCAGGTGACGATCCGCGGGATCGGAAACTACGGAGGGACGAAGACGGTGAATTTCCGGATTCAGAGCCGTGTGATGAGTATAACTGTCCGCCCGGGAGGAAAAAGCATCTCGTCCGGCAGAGAAAATCGGGCCGGGATACTGACGAATCCATCGGAATTTCTCATCGAAACATAACCGGGGGAACGGTCTGACAGACTGTAGATGACAGAGACAGAGGAGATGATTATAAGAAGAACCCTGTAAGGAACCGGACATCCGTCCGCAGGCAGCGAGGCACCAGGTGCAGCGCTGCAAAGCGGTCGGATGTCCGGTTTTTCGACGGCGGTCAGAGAGAGAAATCCATGAAAGAGCAATTGCGAAGGAGCGCTGTCTGTGTTAAGATAAAATCAGACAGGAGGGGATGCCGTGGACGGAAAGAAAAACAGGGCGGTCAGTACGCCGTACGATGATGTGTTCCGTACACTGCTGAATGACTGCAGCGGACTGATCCTGCCGGTGATCA
>CAJUNR010000032.1:0-23493 GCA_910587765.1 uncultured Lachnospiraceae bacterium | reverse complement strand
AGGGTGGGATCAGCGTCTACACCAAAAAGACGATTCTGGAAATGTCCGGGAAAGTACTGGAAAACATCGCGCGCAAATACGCGAAAGTCAGGGAAGGAGTGAGAGCGGTAATGGGCGGAAGGATTCTTGAGTATGAGGCAAAGACGATCCTGAAGGAAGGCGTGCGGCAGGGAATGCAGCAGGGAATGCGGCAGGGAATACAGCAGGGAATGCAGACGGGAGCAATGAAACAGGCCCGGGAGACTGCGGGGAATCTCCGGGCGCTGGGTCTGGATGAGGAGACGATTGCGAAGGCGGTCAATGTCAGCGCCTCGCTTGTGAGGGAGTGGTTCGCGGAGGACGGGAACTGATTTAAGAAACCGCGCAGGCAGCGCTCCGCGGGACCGGAAACTACGGAAGGACGAGAACGGCAGTCCTGCCGTTTTCCGCTTGAAATTGTCAATAAAATCCCGTATAATGGAACTATCTGATAAAAATTTATCAAAATCAAAGAAGACAAAGGAGAAAATTTTATGAAAAAACTGACCGTAAAAAAAGACAGCAAATGTATGGCGTGCCTTGCCTGTGTGCAGGCCTGCTCCGAGGCGTTCTACAAAGTGATGGATCCGGGAAAATCCTGTATTCGTATTGTGGAGAAGGACGGCAATGTGAAGCCGGCGGTCTGCGTGCAGTGCGGAAAATGTGCGAAAGCCTGTGAGGCGGGAGCGATCACCCAGAATGCGAAGGGCGTGTATACCATTAATAAGAAGCTCTGTACCGGCTGCGGCAAGTGCGCCGAAGTCTGTCCGTTCCAGGTGCTGGTGAAAGCGGAAGATTCTCCGGTGAGCAGCAAGTGTATCGCGTGCGGAATCTGCGCGAAAGCCTGTCCGATGGATGTGCTTGAGGTAGTTGAAAAATAAAAAGCAGTGCGGAAGTTCTGGCTTTGCAAAACAGGCCGTGGCTGCGGGAGATTCTTGTGTACTCCTGCCGGCTGCGGCCTGTTTTTGGTTCAAATGCAAATTTATTCATGAAAAATGCACAAAATATGCAGGAAATACAGAAAAAAGCTTGCAATTGTGAAGGATATCATTATAATTGTCAATAGGCCTGCAAAGGGTCAGAGCCGGCGAGCAGACGGGAGAAGAGATTCCGCAGCCTGCGGGGAGTCGGCGCTTTTATTATGAAGGAAAGAGGAAAAGTTTATGAAAAAGAGAATGGTCAGTTTGATGTTGTGCGCGTGTGTCGCTCTGGCGGCTGCCGGCTGCGGCGGAAGCAAAAATTTCAAGAATCCGTCCAGAGGAGAAGCTCTGATTATGGCGACAAATGCGGCGTTTGAACCCTATGAGTACCATGAAGGAGACGAAATCGTGGGCATTGACGTGGAGATCGCCCAGGCGATCGCGGAGAAACTGGGTTTGACGCTGCAGGTGGAGGATATGGAGTTTGATTCCATCATCGCCGCGGTCAATTCTGGCAAGGCGCATATCGGAGCGGCCGGCATGACGGTAACGGAGGACCGTCTGAAAAATGTGGATTTCTCAGATCCGTATACGACGGCGACGCAGGTGATCATCGTTCAGGAAGGCAGCGACATTACCGGGGCGGATGATCTTGCGGGAAAGAAAATCGGCGTTCAGCTCGGAACGACCGGCGACATCTACGCTTCCGATGTGGAAGGCGCAGAGGTGGAACAGTACAATAAAGGTATGGACGCGGTGCAGGCGCTGGCCAACGGTTCCATCGACGCGGTAGTGATCGACAACGAGCCGGCGAAACAGTTCGTCTCCAAGGCGGAGGGACTGAAGATTCTGGAAGAGGAATTTGCGGTCGAGGAGTATGCCATCGCAGTGGCAAAGGGCAACGCGGAACTGCTTGACGATGTCAACAAGGCGCTGGACGCAATCATCGCGGACGGAACCGTAAAGGGCATCATTGACAAATACATTACGGCAGAGTAAAGGATGAACTATGGGGAGTATTCAGGAGCGCTTTTATCAGAATTTTATTCAGGATGACCGCTGGAGGTATCTGTGGGACGGGCTGTACGTCACTCTGGAAGTGACGCTGCTCGCCACGCTGATCGGTATCCTGCTCGGCTTTATCGTTGCGATCATCCGTTCCACTCATGACCGGACGGGAAAGTTCCGGATCCTGAACGCACTGTGCCAGGTATATCTGACCGTCATTCGTGGGACCCCGGTCGTCGTTCAGCTTCTGATCATTTATTTTGTGATCTTCGGTTCCATGAATGTCAGCAAGGTTCTCGTGGCCGTGCTGGCGTTCGGTGTAAATTCGGGAGCATATGTGGCGGAGATCTGCAGGGCGGGTATTATGTCCATTGATATCGGACAGATGGAGGCCGGACGGAGCATCGGCTTCAGCTATGCCCAGACGATGTGGTATATTGTCCTGCCGCAGGCGTTTAAAAACGTGCTGCCGGCACTGGGCAACGAGTTCATCGTGCTCCTGAAGGAGACTTCCATATCCGGATACATTGCCCTGCAGGATCTGACCAAGGGCGGCGACATTATAAGAAGCCGGACCTACGACGCGTTCATGCCGCTGATCGGCGTGGCGCTCGTCTATCTGGCTCTGGTCCTCGGATTCAGCAAGCTGGTATCCATGCTGGAAAGGAGGCTGAACCAGAGTGAACGATAAGGTACTGATCCGGGCGGAGGGCGTCCGCAAGAGTTTTTCCGGCAAGGAAGTGCTGAAAGGGATTGATCTGGACATTCACGAGGGAGAGGTGGTCGTCATCATCGGGCCGTCGGGTTCGGGAAAGAGCACGTTTCTGCGCTGCCTGAATCTCCTGGAGGCTCCGACGGGAGGGCATATCTACTTTAAGGATGTGGACATTACGGAGAAAAAAGTGGACATCGATCTTCACCGTCAGAAGATGGGGATGGTGTTCCAGCATTTTAATCTCTTCCCACATATGGATATCCTGAAAAATATGACGATCGGGCCGGTGAAGCTTCTGAAAAAATCACAGGACGAGGCGGAGAAATACGCCATGACGCTTCTGGAGCGCGTGGGGCTTGTGGATCGTTCGCATGCCTATCCCAGCCAGTTGTCCGGGGGACAGAAGCAGAGAATCGCCATTGTGCGGGCGCTGTGCATGCAGCCGGAGGTGATGCTCTTCGACGAGCCGACCTCCGCCCTGGATCCGGAGATGGTGGGAGAAGTGCTGCAGGTTATGAGAGATCTGGCCAGGGAGCATATGACGATGGCCGTTGTAACTCATGAGATGGGATTTGCAAGGGAAGTGGCGGACCGGGTGGTATTTCTGGAGGATGGAATCCTGATGGAACAGAATGATCCGCAAAATTTCTTCGATCATCCGCAGAACGAGAGGCTGAAGAGCTTCCTCGGGAAAGTCCTGTAAAGGCGTCCGCTCTTTCATAAGTCTGGTACTTTTCACACGTTAGCCGATGTCAGCCCGGTGCGGACAGATAATTCTGAAAGACCCATTGAAGGGCGCCGGTCCTTAGGGCGTGTTTTTTGCGCCCTTAGTACCCAAAGGGCATAAATACCGCTGCGTCCCTTCATTAAGCGCGAGCGGGGTCTTGAAGACTTATCTGTCCGCATCGGGCGTCCCGTTAGCGTGGGTGTGAAAGGTAACATAAGTCTTTCTTGGCGCAAATTGGCGCAAAGTTTGCGGAAAAACAGTTGACACCGGGACGTTCCTGTGCTATACTATCCAAGGTTATGAAATGAAAGAAGAGTATCCACTCTCACCCTGGCACAGGAGGTGACCCGGGTTCATAGGACAGGATAGTATGCGTCCGCATATTTATTTTGCATGTGAAGTGGATAGTTTTCTATCCACTTTTTTTTGCGCGGAGGTGTACAGTTATTAGCGAATTAATGATTAATGAGCAGATCAGGGATCGGGAAATTCGACTGATCGGCCGGGATGGAGAACAGTTAGGCATTATGTCTGCCAGTGAGGCGATGAGAATGGCGAGGGAGGCTGAGCTGGATCTGGTAAAGATTGCTCCTACCGCAAAGCCGCCGGTATGTAAGATCATCGATTACGGAAAGTATCGGTATGAGCTTGCGAGAAAAGAGAAGGAAGCAAGAAAGAAACAGAAAACCATCGAAATCAAAGAAGTTCGTCTGTCTCCGAATATTGACGACAACGATCTGAATACAAAGGTCAATGCGGCAAGGAAGTTCATTCAGAAGGGTGACAAGGTAAAGGTTACCCTGCGTTTCCGTGGACGTGAGATGGCGCATGTGCAGAGCAGTAAGCGGATCCTGGACGTGTTTGCCGAGAAACTCTCGGATATCGCGGTTGTCGACAGAGCGCCGAAGATGGAAGGCCGCAGCATGACCATGTTTTTCAGTGAAAAACGTAATTAACTTATCCAGAAAGCTGTAAAAGGCAGGTCCCTCACGGGGGACCGGTAAGTTATGCCAGCCCCCGGGGACTGGGCAATTATAGAATCAATTTACAGGAGGAATCAACATATGCCAAAGGTAAAGACAAGCAGAGCAGCTGCAAAACGTTTTAAAAAGACCGGAACCGGACAGTTAAAAAGAATGAAAGCTTACAAGAGCCATATCTTAACTAAAAAATCTCAGAAGAGAAAGAGAAATCTCAGAAAATCTACGATTACAGATGCGACCAATGTTAAGAACATGAAGAAGATTTTACCGTATTTATAAGGTTTTGACAGTTAAGGAGGAAGAAAAATGGCAAGAGTGAAGGGCGGATTAAACGCTAAAAAGAAACACAATAGAGTATTGAAGCTCGCGAAGGGCTACAGAGGCGCAAGAAGCAAGCAGTACCGGATTGCAAAGCAGTCCGTTATGAGAGCGCTGACCAGCGCTTATGCGGGACGCAAGCAGAGAAAACGTCAGTTCAGACAGCTCTGGATCGCGCGTATCAATGCGGCGGCGCGTATGAACGGTCTGTCTTACAGCCGGTTCATGTACGGCCTGAAGACTGCGGGAGTGGAGATGAACAGGAAGATCCTTGCGGATATGGCGGTCAATGACGCCGCATCCTTTACCGCACTGGCAGAGACTGCGAAAAATGCGCTGAGTCAATAAGGATCGTTTGGTACGAAAGCCCTTGGGAGGACTGCCGGGACAGGCAGGCTTTTCGAGGGCTTCGTTTACGGGGCCGGACAGATGTTCTTTTTTGGTCCGGTGCGGAAACGGATCGGCGGCAGCGTTCGATCCGGAGACGAAGAAAGGAGCAGATTATGACAAAGATTGAGATTATTTCCGGTTTTCTGGGAGCCGGCAAGACGACGCTGATTAAAAAGATGCTGAAGGAAGTGTTCGCGGGAGAGAAGATTGTTCTGATCGAGAATGAATTTGGAGAGATCGGCATCGACGGAGGATTTTTAAAGGAGGCGGGCATACAGATCACGGAGATGAATTCCGGATGCATCTGCTGCTCTCTGGTGGGAGACTTCGGCGCCGCGCTCAAAGAAGTGATTGAGACATATGCGCCGGACCGTATTCTGATCGAGCCTTCCGGCGTGGGCAAGCTGTCGGATGTCACCAAAGCCGTGCAAGGAGTGGCGGCGCATGAGCCTGTGGAGCTCAACAGCTCCGTGACCGTCGTGGACGGACAGAAATGCCGGATGTATATGAAGAATTTCGGAGAATTTTTCAATAATCAGGTGGAACACGCGGGGACGATCGTGATCAGCCGCACGCAGAAGATGTCGAAGGAGAAGCTGGAAGCGTGCGTGAAGATGCTGCAGGAGAAAAATCAGACGGCGACGATCATCACCACTCCGTGGGAAGAGCTGAAAGGCGAACAGATCCTTGCGGCCCTGCGCCATCAGGATCTGCTTCTGAAAGAGGAAGCCGTACTGCACGGTCATGAACATGACCATCATCATGACCACGACCACAATCATCCTCACGATCATGAGCATGCTCACGGGCACGATCATCCTCACGATCACGACCATGACCACGGGCACGATCATCCTCACGATCATGAACATGCTCACGACCATGAGCATGAGCATCATGCCCACGATCATCATCACCACGACGACGGCTGCGGCTGCCATGACCACGGACACGACCATCATCACCACCATGCGGACGAAATATTTGCAAGCTGGGGAAAAGAGACGCCGCACAGCTACAGTGAGGAGAAGCTTCGCGGAATCCTTGAGAAGCTTTCAAAAGACGATGACTGCGGAATCATCCTGCGCGCCAAGGGGATCGTGCCCTGTACGGAGGGCGGCTGGCTGCATTTTGATATGGTCCCCGAGGAGTATGAGGTGCGCCATGGAGAAGCGGACTACACCGGCCGTCTCTGCGTGATCGGATCCCATCTGAACGGAGAGGAGCTGGAGAAGCTTTTTGAGCTTGTCTGAGCGCCGTTTGCAGCAGGAGAATCGAATTATGAAAATTCCCGTATTTGTGATTCATGGATTTTTGGAAGGCGGCAAGACCCGGTTCGCGCTGGAGACGCTGGCGGATGAATATTTCTCCGGAGGAGAGCGCAATCTGGTCCTTGCCTGTGAGGAAGGAATAGAAGAATACGACGAGGAGGCGCTGCAGCAGGCCAACGCCACTCTGGTGATGCTGGAGGACAAGAGCGAATTTAACGAGAAATTTCTGACAGAGTGTCAGAAAAAGTACAAACCCACGCAGATTGTCCTGGAATACAACTGTATGTGGGGAATGGATTTCCTGCGGGATATGTATATGCCCAAAGGATGGTTCGTGGCGCAGGTCATCACGGTGGTCGACGCGTCGACCTTCGACGTCTATCTGAAAAATATGAAATCTCTTTTCATGGAGATGGCGAAGGATTCGGATCTGATTATCTTCAAT
This sequence comes from uncultured Lachnospiraceae bacterium, assembly GCA_910587765.1. Taxonomy (GTDB): domain Bacteria; phylum Bacillota; class Clostridia; order Lachnospirales; family Lachnospiraceae; genus Hominiventricola. Next base: position 16,698 of record CAJUNR010000032.1, on the reverse strand, counting down.
CGGAGCGGAGACGACACGCCGGCCGCCACGTACAAGCGGAACATGCGTGCGGTGAATCCGAAAGCCCAGGTGGTGTTCGAGAGAGAGGACGGCAGCCTGCTTCAGTTCGAGGAGGAGCTGCCGTTCGATCTGGAGGCGGAAGTGATCGAGATCGAGGATGAGGATTACGGGATCTGGTATATTGACGCCATGGACCATCCGGAGAAATATGAGGGGAAGACGCTCTGCTTCACTGCCATGGCCTACACGGGGAAGCGTCTGCCGGAGGGGTATTTCGTCCCCGGACGCATGGCGATGACCTGCTGTGCGGACGATACGGCCTTTATCGGCTTTCTGTGCCGCTCCGCCTATGTGGACCGCCTGAAACAGAGACAGTGGATTAAGGTGACGGCCAGGGCGCAGGTGGAGAGACGGGAGGAGTACAATGGAGAGGAAGGGATTGTCCTTCATTCCGTGAACATCAGGAAGGCGGAAAAACCGGAGGAAGAGCTGGTCTATTTCTGACCGGAGCCGCGCAGAAAAGCCGAGGGGGGAGACGGTTTCCCCCGGCCGGCCGCGCACGGCGGGAAGGCTCTTCCTGGAGGATTTTTGCGCATGCAGAAAAAGGGAACGCCGCCGGTGCGGTATTCCCTTTTGAAATTAAAGAAAGGACTTATTTGTTCGCAAATAAAACTTTCAGCAAATTGATTGCCAGTGTCTTCTCTTCAGCCGTGCGGTCATGCATGAGCTGAATTAAGAGGTTTATGCTGGTGTCGTCCGTCGCTATCACATAATCAGCCAGAAGGAAGTCGATCGTAACTCCCAGACGGTTTACCACTTTTACCAGCTTGTCCAGTGTCAGACTTCTTTCGCCCCGCTCAATCTGACCAATGTAGGCAGTGGATACTCCGACCTCTTCTGCTAATTTTTCCTGGGTCAGATTCAGCCTTAGACGTTCTTCCCGAATTCTTTTCCCTAATGCATGATAATCCATTTTTTTACCTTCCTTTCAGACTGGGTTCTCTACATAAATAATACTTTGAAACGGGTTATAATTAGAATCTACGGAGAGCATTTTTTAAGATACATTGTAAAAATTTTTGACTTTTTTGTCAAGATGTTGTATGATAACATACGGAATGCGGAAGTGTCGGAATTGGCAGACGAGCAAGATTCAGGTTCTTGTGAGCGCTACGCTCGTGAGGGTTCAAGTCCCTTCTTCCGCAGTACATGGCGCGAAATCGAACTGCAGCGGTTCGGATTTTGCGCCATTTTGTGCATCTGGCGGCGTAGAATCAAAGCGGTTCGGGTTTTGCCTTCCAAGAAGGGCGGGCGTCTGACGTGAGTGCGAAAAGGCCGCGCCTGAGGGCCGGCGCCCTTTTTCATGGTTCTTTCAGGATGACTGTCCGCATCGGGCTGAAACCAGTGTAGATGCAAACAGTAACACGTTATCTGAATTGTTACAGATGAATAAAAAATGCATAAAAAAAGATAAAACAGGTATTGACGGGAAGGGTATATGGTGCTATAATATCTATCGTTGAGTCGTTCAGTGATTCGACAATTTGCGGAAGTGTCGGAATTGGCAGACGAGCAAGACTAAGGATCTTGTGACCGCCAGGTCGTGTGGGTTCAAGTCCCATCTTCCGCATACAGAGAGTATGGACTCTGTAAAAAATTTCATACAAAATGCGGAAGTGTCGGAATTGGCAGACGAGCAAGATTCAGGTTCTTGTGAGCGCTACGCTCGTGAGGGTTCAAGTCCCTTCTTCCGCATGACGATTCCCGGAGGCGTGGCTTCCGGGTTTTTTCGTATGCATACGGGTGCCTAAGGAAGATTGTCAGCAGAGCTGACAGGCACCCGATGCGCGAGTAGGGAAGAAACCTCCCCTACTCGATTATTATGCATACGGGCGTCCGGATGAAACTGTCAGCAGGCTGACGGATGCCCTGTGCGGGCAGGGAAGAAATTGGGAAGGAGGCATCTTATGGCAAACTATGTGATGGCGCTGGATGCGGGGACGACGAGCAACCGGTGCATTCTCTTTGACAGGAACGGGGAGATCCGCAGTCTGGCGCAGAAGGAATTTACGCAGTATTTCCCGAGGCCGGGCTGGGTGGAGCATGACGCGGGCGAGATCTGGTCCACGCAGCTTGGCGTGGCGGTGGAGGCCATGACGAAGATCGGAGCCTCGGCGGAGGAGATCGCGGCCATCGGGATCACAAACCAGAGGGAGACGACGGTCGTATGGGACCGGCAGACCGGAGAGCCGGTCTGTCCCGCCATCGTCTGGCAGTGCCGGCGGACTTCGGAGTATTGCGACACTTTGAAGAAAAAAGGACTGGTGGACCTCTTCCGGCAGAAGACCGGTCTGGTGATCGACGCTTATTTCTCCGGAACGAAGCTGAAATGGATTCTGGACAACGTGGAGGGCACGCGGGAACGGGCGGAGAGAGGCGAACTGCTTTTCGGGACGGTGGAGACGTGGCTGATCTGGAAACTGACCAGAGGGAAGGTCCACGTGACGGACTATTCCAATGCCTCGCGGACGCTTCTCTTTAACATCCGGACGCTTGAGTGGGATGAGGAGATTCTGCGGGAGCTTGGCATTCCCCGGTGCATGCTGCCGGAAGTGAAGCCCTCGGGCTGCGTGTACGGCGAGACGGACGCGTCGGTCTTCGGAGCGCCGATTCCCATCGCCGGGGCGGCGGGAGATCAGCAGGCGGCTCTGTTCGGTCAGACCTGTTTCCGGCCCGGCGAGGCGAAGAACACGTACGGAACCGGCTGCTTCCTGCTGATGAACACCGGGGAGAAACCGGTGTTCTCCGACAACGGGCTGGTGACGACGATCGCCTGGGGGCTGGACGGGAAAGTGACCTATGCGCTGGAAGGTTCGATCTTCACCGCGGGAGCGGCGATCCAGTGGCTGCGGGACGAGATGCGCCTGATTGATTCGGCCGAGGATTCCGAGTACATGGCGCAGAAGGTGAAGGATACGAACGGCTGTTATGTCGTTCCGGCTTTTACCGGACTGGGCGCGCCGCACTGGGATCAGTATGCCAGAGGGACGATCGTGGGTATCACCCGGGGCGTGAACAAATACCATATTATCCGCGCTACGCTGGAGTCCCTCGCCTGCCAGACCAACGACGTTCTGCAGGCCATGGAAGCGGATTCCGGGATCCGTCTCGCGGTGCTGAAGGTGGACGGCGGGGCCAGCGCCAACAATTTCCTGATGCAGACGCAGGCAGATCTGATCGGCGCTCCGGTGGAGCGTCCCCGGTGCGTGGAGACGACGGCGATGGGGGCGGCTTACCTGGCCGGCCTGACGGTGGGATACTGGAAAAATAAAGAAGAAGTGCAGCGAAACTGCGCGGTTGACCGGATCTTTGAACCGTCGATCGAGGAGACGGTCCGGCGTGAGAAGACGGAGGGCTGGAAGCGGGCCGTGAAATATTCTTACGGCTGGGCGAAGCAGGACGGATGAAAATGCCGCCGTATCGGGCGCCTTTCCCGGGAGGGGACAGGTGCGCGTACGGCGGCATCTTATGATTCTATCCGGGCGTCCGCATCCGGCAGGACGGTACCGGTGCGGAATATCAGTCGATATAGCCTTTCTGTTTGAGATAGCACTTGATCATCTCCGCCCCTTCTTCAATGGTCATGCTGCCGGTGTTCAAGCAGAGGTCGTAGTTGACGGCGGCGTCCCACGTTTTGCCGGTATAGTAGTTGTAATATTTGCGGCGCTGTTTGTCCGTGTCCCTGATGCGGTCGATGGCGGCGTTTCTCTCCAGAGAGAACGTATTCATCATGCGGCGGACCTTGCTCTCCGGATCTCCGCATACAAATACCTTGACTACGTGGTCATGGTCCCTCAGGATGTAGTCGGAGCAGCGGCCGATGATCATGCAGGTCTCGTTCTCGGCCAGCTCCCGGATCAGTTCGGACTGAAAGCGGAACAGATTGTCGGGAGAGACGATGTCTTTTCCCAGAGAGGGCTTCTGGTCCCTCGGGTTGAGTTCCTTGATGATCTTGTACAGAAGGTTGTTGCCGGGACGTTCGTTGTTGACGTGAAAAAATTCCTCCAGAACTCCGCTGCGGTCGGAGACCATGCGGAAAATATCTTTGTCATAGTACGGGATATGGAGGTCCTCGGAAAGCGCCTGTGCGATCAGCGTTGCGCCGGCGCCGCACTCACGTCCTAATGTGATCGTAAATTTTTTTGCCATATACACCACCCCTTTGTGGAAATATTATAAGTCCGCTTTTATTCTAACACAGAATATAGGCAAAATCAACGAAGAGACAGGGCGTTTTAGAAAATGTTTAAAATTTTTAGAAAAAATTATTAGCACTCACAAAGAATGAGTGCTAAAAATGTCTTGACTTTTGGCTTCCGGAGGATTATATTACTATTAAACCGCGCGGGCAGGGGACCGGGAGTCGGTATGACCGGGACTGCGGCGCCGAATCAGACAAAGAAAGGCAGTGGAAATATGAACGAGAAACATGGAAATCTTTCGATTAACAGCGACAATATTTTTCCGATTATTAAAAAATGGCTTTATTCCGATCACGATATCTTCTTCCGTGAGATGGTCTCCAACGGGTGCGACGCGATCACCAAACTGAAGAAACTGGATATGATGGGAGAGTATACGCTTCCGGATAAATACAAACCTCAGATTCAGATTCTGGTCAACCCGGATGAGAAGACGCTGAAATTTATTGACAACGGTCTTGGCATGACGGCGGAGGAAGTGGAAGAATACATCAATCAGATTGCCTTCTCCGGTGCGACGGACTTCCTGGCGCAGTACAAGGACAAGACCAATGAGGATCAGATCATCGGTCATTTCGGTCTGGGCTTTTATTCCGCGTTCATGGTGGCGGATGAGGTGCACATCGACACGCTTTCCTACAAAGAGGGAGCGGAGGCGGTTCACTGGGAGTGCGACGGCGGAACGGAATTTTCCATGACGGCCGGTTCCAGGGACACGGTAGGTACACAGATCACGCTGTTCCTGAACGAAGAGAGCCTGGAGTTTGCCAACGAGTACCGCGCCCGGGAAGTGATCAGCAAATACTGCTCTTTCATGCCGGTGGAGATTTTCCTTGCAAAAGAGAACGCGGAGCAGGAATATGAGACGATCGACGAGAGCGAACTGACCGAAGACGATGTGGTGGTTGAGCGCATCCATGAGGAGGCGAAGACCGAAGAGATCGAGAACGAGGACGGCACCAAAGAGACGAAGGAAATCTCGCCGGCGAGAGACAGAGTGAAGATCAACAAGCGGCCGGTCTCCCTGAGCGATACCGCGCCGCTCTGGACCAAACATCCCAACGAGTGTACAGAGGAACAATACAAGGAATTCTACCGCAAGGTGTTCATGGACTACAAGGAGCCGCTGTTCTGGATTCACCTGAATATGGACTATCCGTTTAATCTGAAAGGCATTCTCTATTTCCCGAAGATTAATATGGAGTACGATACCATTGAGGGAACGATCAAGCTGTACAACAATCAGGTGTTCATTGCGGACAACATCAAGGAAGTGATTCCGGAGTTCCTGCTGCTGTTAAAGGGCGTGATCGACTGTCCGGATCTGCCGCTCAATGTATCGAGAAGCGCGCTTCAGAACGACGGTTTCGTGAAGAAGATTTCGGATTATATTACCAAGAAGGTGGCGGACAAGTTAAGCGGAATGTGCAAGACCGACCGCGAGAACTATGAGAAATACTGGGATGACATCAATCCGTTCATCAAATTCGGCTGCATCCGGGACGAGAAATTCTGCGAGCGTATGACGGACTACGTGCTCTTCAAGGACATTGACGGCAAATATACGACAATGAAAGAGTATCTGGCAGCGGAGGGCGGTACGGAGGCGCAGGCGGCGTCCGCAGACGGCGCGGAGGCGGAGCCGAAAGCGGAGGATTCCGACGCATCGGAGGAGAAGCCGGAGCAGACCGTGGAGACCGCGGACGGCGAACCCGTGGAAGAGGAGCAGGAAGAGCCTAAGACGACGATCTATTTTGTGACCGACGAGGTACAGCAGAGCCAGTATATCAATCTGTTCCGTGAGCAGGGCATGAATGCGGTCGTCTTAAAGCACAACATTGACAGCCCGTTCATTAACCATTTGGAGGCGAAGAACGAGAAGGTGAAGTTCCAGCGCATCGACGCGGATGTGACGGATACGATGAAAGAGGAGGCTTCCGAGGAAGAGCTGAAGGCGGAAACCGACGCGCTGACCGAACTGTTCCGCAAAGCACTGAACAACGAGAAGCTGGAAGTGAAGGTAGAAAAGCTGAAGAACGAGAAAGTGTCTTCCATGATTACGCTCTCCGAGGAGAACCGCAGAATGCAGGAGATGATGAAGATGTACAACATGTACGGCATGGATCCCAACGCATTCGGTTCTTCCACTGTTCTGATTCTCAATGCCAACAATGTGCTTGTGAAGTACTTGTTTGAACATCCGGAAAGCGAGCATGCGAATACGATCTGCGAACAGCTCTATGATCTGGCCATGATCAGCCACCAGCCGCTTTCTCCGGAAGCGATGACCCGATTTGTCACCAGAAGCAACGAGATCATGATGCTTCTGACGAAATAGATCAGATCAGGGCGGGCGCTTAAACCGTCTCGAAGGGGATTCCCTGTTGACGGAAATATTTCTGGACCATGTCATCCCAGGCATGGTCCAGTTTTTTGTCCATGGTGAAGACGGACAGGGACGTGCCGGTCGTGCAGGACAGAGACTGTCCGTCATATCTGAGATTCAGCAGGAGACCGCGCACTTGATCCGCGGGGATGGAGACGCCTGTCTGCGCGAGCAGTCTGGCCGTATTGGAAGCGGAAAGCCGGAACGTGAAACGGAAGGACAGAGGAGTCCTCCGGCCCCGGATCAGTTCCAGACAGAAGGGGCGCACTTCGCCCCAGAGGGAAAGCGTCCGTTCCGTGAGTAGTTCCTGCTCTTCCCGGGTATAATAAGATTTCTGAAGGGCGCCGTCAATATGGAAGGTATTGAAGGTGGTGACGGTCCCCTCGAGAAGAAGGAAACGGTCGAAGGAATCTGTGAGAAGCAGTTTTTTCATAAACGTTTTGATATCGGCGATCTGTAAGGCGGTCATGGGCGCTCCTTTCGTCTGGTTTGGGTGTGTGCTGACTATTTTATTATAGAAGAAAATGCTTCGATTTGCTATACTGTTTTTAAATCCCTTTATAAAAAGGAACCGAAGCGGTTTACTGTTCACACCTAAGCCACCCGGACGCCCGACGCGGGCAGCTCATCCTTCCAGACCCCGCTCGCGCTTAATGAAGGGACGCAGCGGTACTAAGGCGCGAAAAAACCGCGCCTAAGGACCGGCGCCCTTCAATGGGTCTTTCAGGATGAGCTGCCCGCATCAGGCTGAAACCGGCGTAGGTGTGAACAGTAACCCGAAGTGCGGCAGGACGGTGCGGTCGGTCCGTGCAGGGAGAAGGAGGCAGAAAATGGCAGAAAATCATCAGATGGAAAGACTGATCCGGCTGATCGGGGAGGGCACTTCCCCGTATCACGTGACGGAGAATGTAAAACGGCAGTTTGAGGAAGCGGGATACGAACAGCTCTGTCCGGGCCGTCCGTGGGAATTGGAAAGAGGCGGACGGTATTATACGGTGGTGCAGGAATCCACACTGATCGCCTTTTCCGTCGGAAGACAGGCGCGGCCGGGAAATCTGCGGATTGCGGCGGCGCATACGGATTTTCCGGGACTGCGTCTGAAACAGAATCCGGAACTTGTCAGAAACGGCTATGCACAGTTGAATGTGGAGGTTTACGGAGGGGCGATTCTGAATACCTGGCTGGACCGTCCGCTGTCCGCGGCGGGAAGGGTTTCTCTTAGAAGCGGGGACGTCTTTCACCCGGAGACGAGGCTGGTGGATTTTAAGCGTGCGCTGTTTGTGATCCCCAATCTGGCCATTCATCTGAACAAAGACATGAATAAGGGAGTGGAACTGAACCGCCAGAAGGAGATGCTGCCGGTGGCCGGTCTTTGCAGAGACGCGATGACGGAGACGTATTTTCGGGAGATGCTGGCAGAAGCGCTGTCCGTGCAGCCGGAGGAGATTCTGGACTATGAGCTGGGACTTTATAACCGGGACAGACCGGAGTATGTGGGGACTGAAGACGAGGGACCGTATCTGTCGGCGCCCAGAATCGACAACTTGTCCGGCGTGCAGGCCGTCGTATCGGGGATGCTGCAGGGGGAGCGGGACGGCGTCAATGTGGCGGCGTTTTTCGATCATGAGGAGATCGGCAGCCGGACGAAGCAGGGAGCCGGTTCCCAGCTTCTGGCGATGATGCTGGAGAAGATTGCGGCCGGTCTGGGAGCCGGCCGTACGGAATGGATAGAAGGGATGCAGGAGAGCATGCTTCTCTCGGTGGACGTGGGGCACGCGTACCATCCCAACTATCCGGAGAAGATGGATCTTACGAATCAGAGCCCTCTGAACGCCGGGCTTTGCATCAAAGAAGCGTGCGTGCAGTCCTATGCCACGGACAGCAGGGCCATTGCCGTGCTTCAGCAGATCTGCATGAAAGAGCAGATTCCCTATACGAAATTCTTTAACCGTTCGGACGGAACGTCGGGAGGAACCCTTGGTTCCATCGCCTCCGCCATGGTTCCGATGCCGACGGCGGACGTGGGGATACCGATTCTTGCCATGCATTCGGCGAGAGAACTGATGGGCGTAAAGGACCAATATGCGCTGACGGATCTGGTGCGGGCGTATTATACTTTATAGCGGGGCGCTGACCGTATAATTCTGTATTATAAACACATGGACTATTGCATATCCTGCTGTGTTATGGTAAGATAATGTGGTAATGAAAACTACATCACGAACAGGGATGAGTGTGTGATGAGGTGTTTTGCAGGGTGTTCGGGGACGGGGATCTGCGGAACGGCCGATATAAGAATAGAAGCAGGGACGGTATGGAATATGAGTTATAGGATCGTAGTAGACAGTTGTGGGGAATTTACGGAGGAGATGAAGCAGGATCCGCATTTTGTGCACGCGGCGCTTCGTCTGGACATTGACGGGGAAGAGTTTGTGGATGATGAGACGTTTGACCGCCTGGATTTTCTGAAGAAGATGAAGGCCAGCCCGAATTGTCCCAAATCGAGCTGTCCTTCTCCGGAGGTGTACGTGGAGGCGTTCGACTGCGGGGCGGAACATCTGTATGCGGTGACGCTGTCGGCGGAGCTGAGCGGTTCTTACAACAGCGCGCAGCTTGGACGGAAGCTGTATCTGGAGGATCATCCGGAGGGCAGGGTGCATGTGTTCAATTCCTGTTCCGCATCCATCGGAGAGACGAGAATCGCGCAGAAGATTCAGGAATGCGAAGAAGCGGGCATGGGTTTTGAGGAAGTTGTGGAGGCTGTGGAACGGTTCATTCTGGAGATGCACACGTATTTTGTGTTGGAAAGCCTCGATAATCTGCGTAAGAACGGCCGCCTGAGCGCCGTGAAGGCGTTCATGGCCTCCGCGCTGAATATTAAGCCGGTCATGGGCGCTACGGATCAGGGAGTGATCATTCAGCTTGGACAGGCGAGGGGGATTCAGAAGGCCCTGCGCAGTATGGTGGAAGCTATGGCGGCAGAGGTGAAGAATCCGGCCGGGAAGGTGCTGGGCATCGCCCACTGCAACAATCGGGAGCGGGCGGAGTTTGTAAAAGAGGAAGTGAAGAAGCTTCTGAAAGTGAAGGACATCATTATCACGGAGACCAACGGGGTCAGCACGCTGTACGCGTCGCAGGGCGGAATTATCATGGTGATCTGAGCGGGTCCGGGCCGAAGATCGGAAGCGGTTCGGATTCGTTGGACAATTATAAGACTGGAGCAAATCTGTTTCTATCATACAGGTTTGCTCCAGTTTTTTATTGATATGTATTTATCTGACGCTTATGTAACAGTCAAGGTTATATCCATTCCATAATGTCAAATCAACTATATGAGCGGATGCTCTTTGGTGAACAGAAAAGAATGGAAAGGGAATGGGAAAAAGAGATGGCATTTTCATTAAAATGTGGTAAAATATTATAAATGTTTGGAATATTGCCGCTTTCTTATGAACATTGGTTATGATTTTTGTGCAATTGTGCCGGAAAATGAGAGCAGTGGAGTACTGTTCAGAGGACGGCGACGAGATAACTGAGTCCCGGAGACAGCAGACCGCTGCTCTAAAAAGGGAATAAGGAGGAGATAACGAGAGGATTAAAATAACATTATTTAGAATAGTTTGTAACAAAAGACAAAATGGAGGGCTGTATGAAGAAAGGAATGCTTAGAAGATTTTTGGCAGGATTACTGTGTGTTTCCATGCTGGCCATGGGCGACGGGACGGCTGCGGTATATGCGTCTGCGGCAGAGAAGATGCAGACAGAACAGGACATAGAGGAGACAGAGCCTGGTGCGGAGAATACGGCGGAGACAGCCGGGCAGGAGAAAGAAACAGCGGAAAAGCCGGAAGCTGTGCAGGAGGGAGGCGGAGCTCCAGGACAGGAGACGGAGCTTTCAGAGCCAGAGGATGCAGTGCAGGGCGGTCAGTCCCAGGCGGAGCCGGCTCTGGGAGGCCGGGAGCATCCGGTTTCTGATACGAAGAAAGAATCGGTTCTGGATGATTCAGAGGAGTCGGAAATGACGATTGTGGAAGCAGAGCTGGAGGGCGTCTACCAGTTTGGCGATTCGCCGGCGGATCTCATTTCTGAAAAAGATGAACCGGCGGCGTTTGCATTGGCGGATATGTCTGCGCTGGAAGCGTATCTCTATGAACAGATGCTGGCAAAAAATACAGCGATAGATGTACTTTCATATGGAATTTCGTGGGAGGAAATGAAGCCTGTTGTCAGCGGTGTGCTGAATGAGCATGCAGATCTTTATTTTGTGAATAAGAGCTATGGCGGAACGCTGTCAGGGGAGATTACACATACGCTGAAGATGACTTACAGCGATACTTTCGATGATGATGCTTTTCGCTATGCAGTGGCAGCGGCACAGGCGGCCGTAAACGACAACATGAGCGAGCTGGAAAAAGCCGTTGCCTTACATGATTATCTGGTGCTGAACTGTGAGTATGATAAAGAAAATCTGGATGCCGGCAGCGTACCGGCCGTATCACACACGGCATATGGGACATTTGTTAACCGTGTTGCTGTCTGCGATGGTTATGCGCTCGCGTATAAATATTTACTGAACCAGGAGGGGATTGAATGCTGCATGGTCACCAGCGAGGTGATCAATCATGCCTGGAACCTGATCAAACTGGATGGTGAATGGTATCAGGTGGATGTCACCTGGGATGATCCTGTCTGGGACCGGCTGGGCAGAGTCTGTCATAATAATATGTTCCGAAGCGACGAGAAGTTTGACGCTTATAATGGCAACAACAAACACGAGGGCGGAATCGTTACCAAGGGAAGCGTTGCTGTAGATTACAAGGCGGCAAGTACAAAGTATGACGATGCTTTTTGGGTGGAGAGCACTTCCCCACTGGTTATAGCAGGAGAAAGCTGCTACTATACAACTTTTAATGGAGAAAAAAACCAGGCTGAGATCAGGAAAAACACATTGGCGGGAACAAGCGAGACGAGTATAAGTGTTTGCGAAATTGGCCGATGGACGGTTTGGAATAGTACAAATTTTTGGCAGGCAGCATTTTCCGGGCTGTTCTATAACAATGGCCGTCTCTGGTATAATGATACTGCACATATTTACAGTATTGCTCTGGATGGTACCGGCCGGAAGACGGAGTTTACCACGGATACAACGAATGGCTACATCTATGGAAGCGCATTGCTTCAGGGCAAAGTTCTGTATACGCTTCATAAAGATGCGAATGAAACCGGAAAGGAAAGCATTCTGGACTCAGGTATTGTTTTCGCTCCTGCGGTCGTTCCGGTGGAGAGTATTGAACTCAGTGCAAATTTCCTGACGCTGGCAGCAGGTGAAGAAGCCGTTCTGAGAGCGACGGTTACTCCGGAAAATGCTACGGACAGGATCATTGTGTGGACGAGCAGCGATACATCGGTTGCCACGGTAGAGGACGGTACCGTGACCGCGGTGGAAGCGGGAAGCTGCACCATTACGGCGTCGGTGGGTGAGAAAAGCACCTCCTGCAGTGTGGTCGTAAAAAGTAAAAGCGATGAAGGATCCGACGATATTGCAAGCGGTATCGTGGATGAAGAGTATGGACAGATTACATGGGTGATTGACGCGGATGGGAAATTGACGGTGGAAGGGACCGGGGATGCAGCTCCGTCCGAAGAGACGCGGCGGATGCCTTGGAGTAATTATAGTGGTCAGATTTTGTCTGCGGAAATCAATGTTAAAGGTATGATGGATGCCAGTCGCATGTTTAAATCCTGCTCTAATTTGAGCAGTTTGGATTTAAGTGGTTTTGATACCAGCAACGTGACGAATATGAGTTCTATGTTTGAGTCTTGTTCCAGTCTGGTCAGTTTGGATTTAAGCGGTTTTGACATCAGCAACGTGACCAACATAGACGGTCTGCTTGCTTATTGCACGAGCCTGACTGCAATTTACACCCCATATAACCTCTTGCTGCCGGTCACGCTTCCCAAGGAGAATGATACAGATGTCTGGTATGATTGTAATGGAACAGAACTTACGCAGTTACCCCAGAATTTGGATCACAGTATCCTGATTGTAAAAAATAAAATACCTTCTAAATCTGCGATAACAGCTACAAAATTAAAGACTGTTTATAATTGTGGAGATACATTAAATACAGATGATTTGAGAGTGTATTTTCATGACGATAAAGGTGCAGTTGTGTGCATCACAGAGGGTTATACGACCAATGCAGATCAAGTGGATATGTCGACACCGGGGAAAAAGATACTGGAAATATCGTATAATGGCATGACCACAGAGGTGGAAATTATTGTAGGAGTATTTTACACAGTAACTTTTACTGGAACCGGCAAAGATGATATAACAAAAGGAACGTTGAACAGGGTATCAGAAGGCGAAGCATACACCTTTACATTACTGAAGAAAGAAGGTTATACTTACACTGTGACAGTGGTTATGGGAGAGGAAACCATAACACCGGCAATAGACGAAACGGGCAGCAGTTACACAATATCAAACGTAATCGGGAATCTTGTAATTACAATTGATAAAACAGTCAATCAGCCTTCGGAACCAGAGGAAACTATTTATACAGTCTCCTTCGACCTGCAGGGCCATGGAACCCTGCCCGACCTGACCGTTGTCTCCGGCGGCAGGATAGAGAAACCGACGGACCCGACAGCCGACGGTTACACCTTTACAGGCTGGTACAGGGAAGCGGAGTGCACGACTCCGTGGAACTTCGAGACGGACATTGTGGAAGCGGATATGGTGCTGTACGCCGGATGGAAGCAGAACGCTCCGGAAGACGGCCGCTTTCCGGACATCCTCCCGGAGGATCTTCCGGAGGACGGCAGGATTCCGGAAGGCCTCTGGATTGCAGGGCTGAAAGACAGCTATCTCTACACCGGAAAGGCAGTGAAGCCTTCCGTGCGTGTTTATGATTATGACTGCCGGCTGAAAGAAGGGCAGGACTATACCGTCAGCTATAAAAACAATACAAATGCAAGCGTGTCTTCCGATCCTTCCAGGCTGCCGGCCGTAGTCGTCAAAGGAAAAGGCAACTACACAGGGACGGAGACAGCCGGATTCAAGATACAGGCGGTGGATTTAAACGATCTTACGGCGGAAGATATTACGACAGCTTATAATAAGAAGGAACAGAAGAAAGTTCCGGTCCTGACTTACAATAAGAAGAAGCTGGTGAAGAACAAAGACTTTACCGTCGCCTATCCGGACAAACAGACGGACGCCTACAAAGCGGCGGGGACGTATGAGATCGTCCTGACCGGAAAAGGCAACTTCACCGGGAGCAGGACGGTGAATCTGATCATCACGGATAAAACACTGATCAGTAAGGCAAAGGTGGCAAAGATACCGGATCAGAGCTATGACAAAAACGAAAAGACGCCGAAGCCCGCAGTCTCCATGGGCGGCGTCCCTCTGACCGAAGGGACAGACTATACCGTCCGCTATGAGAACAACACGGAGGTGGGAACGGCGGAGGCGGTCCTGACCGGGATCGGAGACTATGCCGGCACGAAGAAGGTGACCTTCAGGATTACGGGAACCTCCCTGAAGGGCGCGGCGGTGACCGGAATTGCGGGCGGCGGATACGACTATACAGGCACGGCGCTGGAGCCGGCGGTTACGGTTACATCCGGCGGAAAGCGTCTGTGGGAAGGAACGGATTATGAGCTGTCCTATTCCAACAACATGGATGCGGGGACGGCGTCTGTCACGGTTCAGGGAATCAATGCATATACAGGAACGGTAAAAAAGACGTTCAAAATCAAAGCATATGACCTGAACGGCTCCGGTGTTCAGACGGCGGAGATGGAACAGACGGTGAAATACCTGAAAGGAGGAAGCAGAGCCCGGATCAAACTGGTGTTTGCGGGCAGAGAACTGGTCGAAGGCAGGGATTATACCGTCTCTTATCGGAACAATAAAGCAGTTGCCGCAGAGACAGCCGGAAAGCGTCCGACGCTGACGGTTAAGGGGAAAGGGAATTTCAAAGGGACCCTGACGAAGGAATTTACCATCACGGGCAAAGCGCTGGATGACAAAGAATCCCCGGTAACGCTGACGGCGCCGGATACGGCTTATGTAAACAAAGCCGGGAAATACATCAGCAGGCCGGTGCTGACGGATGCGGACGGGAAGAAGCTGACAGCGGGAAAGGACTATGAAAGCGCGGCCGTTTATACCCGGAAAGACGGTACGGTGCTGACGAACCGGGATATCGTGGAGGAAGGCGCGGACATCATCGTCCGGGTAAGAGGAAAGGGAGCCTATTCCGGAGAACTGGAGACCACCTATCGGATCACAAAGAGCAGTTTCGGGAAGGCGAAGATCGAGATCCCGCCGCAGCCATATACCGGCGAAGCGGTCGTGCTGGACGAGACGGCGGTTACGGTAACAATCGGCGGTCAAAGGCTTACTCCCGTCACGGATTACCGGATTGTGGAAGGAAGCTATGTCAATAATGTAAAAAAAGGCACGGCGTCCGTGACGATCGTCGGGCAGGGGAACTACGGCGGCGCAAAGACCGTGAAATTCAGGATCGTGCCGAAGCGGTTCGCATGGCGGCTGTGATTCCTGGGTGAATCTCTGACTGCCGCCTGCCGGAAGTTATTAAGAACCCCGTAAGGAACCGGACATCCGTCCGCAGGCAGCGAGGCACCGGGGGTGCAGCGCTGCAAAGCGGCCGGATGTCCGGTTTTTCGGCGGCGGTTTTGCTGCTTTTTTCTGTTGAGCGCAGCTTCCATGTCCTCCATGACAAAACGTTTCGCAATACCCGCAATCGTACTGTGGGAAGCGCCATATTCTAACTGGACGCAGTACTGGCGGCCGTCGTATGAAGTTCATTTGGTCATCCTACATGTGGCCTCTGGCTGTATTTATAATAAGCGGAGGTTTTGCAGCCGGTATAGCGGGTGTCGACGGTTAGAGATTATATGATTAAGTATCAGACAATGGCTATGTTTTCAAGTATCCGCGGCATCAAAAGCAAAGAATGTGGCAACATAAGAAACTCAGGGCTATGGGTATTAACGGACTGAATATCGGCGCAGAAAGCGGCGATGACAAAACCTTTCTCTTGTTTATTTTGCTTATATGACGGGGCTTGCGGGAAAAGGGGGTGGATACCAAAATGCAGGGAATAGTATCACTCGCCTCCTTATGGGAAAGAATACATAATTTGCAGTTTCTAAGGTCTGTATTTCCGTCAGATGCGGTTTTCGTACATAAACAGGGACTGCTTTTTCAGTTTTTTTCGGGAAGCAAAGCAGCGGATGAACGATGGAAGGAGGTCAGGATCTTGGCGGTACAGGTCCGGCTGATATGCAGTCTGTCATGATTGCACAGGACAATGGTATCATGTTCAATCCTGGATATTTTGCTTGATGCTACGATACAGCTTTGGCTGCATTTGAGGAATCCATAAGGAGATAAGAGGGAAAACTCCTGATGCAGGGTTCCATATTTCCGATAAATGCCATTTTCCGTATGGACTGTAATATGATGTCCCCGTATTTTCAGGTAATAGATATCTTTGATTTTAATTTTGTAAACGGATGTTTTTGTCTTACAGATATAATCCTGAGACGCTTCGGCATATAATTGCATCGCTTCCTTCAGGCCGGTCAGGCCGTACTGACGAATGAAGGAGATCAGCTCTGTTTCCAGATCATCCTGTATCGTATATTCGGACAGCTTCATGCGGCGCTCCTTTCTACAAAGCTTCAGTCTTTGAATGTTTCCTACATTATTAAAACGATTCACAAAACAAAATTTGACAAAAATAGAAAAATTTTACGGATATGACGGAAAATATACAGTATATGCTGCGCGCGGTTTGCTGAGAAAGGGAGAAATTTGTATAATTATATAAAATGGTTTATTGTCGCCGGGGTGACGGGGATGTGGGGAAGGCTTCTTTTCAGTTCGGAGAAAACAGAAGAGGTTGGGATTGGAAGGCAGGGGAATTAGGGGAAGGGGATAATAAAATATGAGAGATAATTCGGAGTTATCCGTTGGATATTAGAAGTGGGAAATCTTGGATAACAATT
>CAJUNR010000031.1 GCA_910587765.1 uncultured Lachnospiraceae bacterium | reverse complement strand
TGATTACAGATGTCCAGTCGGCATTAGACTTGATTATGACAGTAAAATACGAAACGGGCTGTACAAATATTGCCGTAAACAAAAAAGCGGTTATAAATGATTTCTTTGTCCTGAGTTCTTGTCTGGCAGGAGAAATATTGCAGAAATTTATCAATTATGGTGTAAGGTTTGCCATATACGGGGATTTTTCAAAATATACCAGTAAGCCGTTAAAGGATTTTATGTATGAGAGCAATAAAGGAAAGGATATTTACTTTCAGCCTACTGTTTCCCTTGCTGTTGACAAACTCTCTGGATGTGCCTGAGAACCAAATCGGAGAAAATATCTGTCCCGCTGTTTTGAGGGCAGACGTCTTCTCCTGCCACACTTTGCAGGTCAACAGAGGTTTATTCATATAATTTATTATATATTCTTTTCCGCAATACGTACGTTCGATCAATTCATCCCGGAACCTTTTGGATAAGGCAGGCATTCTGATATTCTTTCGGCGTACAGCCCCGGAGTTTCCGAAAGGTTTTCGTAAAATAACCGATGTCCTGAAAACCGCAGCTTTCGGCCGCATCTGCGATCCGTATCCGGCTTTGCGCCAGAAGCTGTGCGGCCCGCTCGATCCGGTATTCCCGAAGATACTGGATCGGCGTCGTGCCGATGACCGTCCGAAAGCAGCGCAGACATTCGCTCTCGCTGACGACCGCGCTTGCCGCAATGGCAGCCGTATTGAGTTCTTCCGCATAATTTTGCTGAATAAAACGGAGCATCTGCTTCATCCGCTTCGCGTTCCGGGAGGATCTGGCATCCGGCCTGGCCTGGTCTGCGGGCACATGCTCACACAAAATTGCCAAAAGTTCCGTAAGGGCGCTTCGAACCCGTATTTCATAGTGAACAGGTTCCTGCACACCATCTTCCCACGCCTGTTCCATCCATTTCAGCACTGCCGCCTGCCAGGGAATTCCTGTGCATAGAAAAAACCCTTCCAGCCCTTTAGCTCCCGTCAAAGGCACAATATATTTTTGATAAAAAACGCTTTCCATGCTTCCTCCCACCAGACGGGGATGAAACACCATGGCATGAAGACGGCAGACGGGACCGGTATGAATCTGGTAGCTGTGAAGCGTACCGGTATTGATAAGAAAGCCGTCTCCCCTGCGCACCGTATGACTTCTGGAACCGATGGTGACCAGCGCTTCTCCCTCCGCCACCGTCACGGCTTCCAACTCCTCATGCCAGTGCCAGGAAACGCTTAACTGATCCAGCTCGTCTATATAGCAGGCGGCTGGAAAGGCCGTGGTTCCATGCCGAAGCTGTTCCCTGTTGTCCTGATCCACGGTAAAGCTGCTGCAGTCAGACAGCATACTCTCCACTCCTTTTTGACGGAATATTACCAGAATATAAGCGGAATATTCCTAACAGTCGTTTTTTATGATGGTATAATCATATCATCAAGAAAGAAAAATTACAACATGAAAGGAAGGCACCGGTATGAGAATCTATCGTATGAACACAAAGCGTTTTATGAATCGTATCAAAGAAAGCAAAGGAAACGTCTATCTCCGTCTGCCGGACGGAAGCCTGTGTGATCTGAAACATGACCATGCAGTCAGCGCACTGTTCCAAATCATGGAAATACCGGCAGATTTCAGTTTCTGCCGGCATTTTTGAACCCGTTCTTTCCACAAAGTCCGTCTCCAGAATTATAAGCTTCAACATTAAACTTCATATTTTTCTATCCTGCATTGGTGTTTTTTACTCTTCTTTTCATAGCTGATCCCCACAAGCAGAATATTTCCTTTATATTCTTTCAGCGCCGACACATACTTTTTATTTTTGATCTGGCTGATCGCGCCTCTGGCAGTTTTATCCCACTTTAACTCCAGAATCAAAGCCGGATTCAAAGAACTGCGTTTCGGCAGAAACACCATATCAGCAAATCCGCTGCCGGTCGGCATTTCTCTTATAAGCGTGTAGTCTTTACAGGCGCTGTAATATGCCAGTGCGATCACGCTGCTCAAAGAGATCTCATTATTATATACAAGGCTGGAAACATTTTGCATATGAACTTCCTGTATCATCTGCGCCACTGTCTTTTCATCCATAGCCAGAGTCGCCTGAAGCAACGCTTCTGATGTGTTGACGGCCTTTATCACATCATCCCATCCATCATTTTTCACTGCCCGAAGAAATACACTCCTCACTTCCTCATTGGGAATAAAAGCTTCTTCTGTTTTACAGTCATAAGCCAGGTAACCCATATGAATCAGCAGTGTGATCACATCATCCGCTGAATAGAATGAAGTAATATCATTTTGAAAAGACTCTACATCAATGCTGCACCCGGAACCTCCAAGCATATCCACGATCAATTGTCTTAACCCCTTAAAGTCCATTGCTATATATGTCTTGAGAGACTCATAGGTCTCTGTTCTGGACCAGTAGTTTCCAAATTCCCGGTTGTCTACCGCCTCAATGACCGAATTCGGGCTGTACACATGTCCTGTTTTATCAAAATAATACCCATCATACCATCTTTGCATTTCTTTAAATGACAGGTCATGCGCTTCACAGAGATTTTTTACTTCCACCTCTGTAAAACCAACATACTCCGCCATTTGCCTGGGACTGACCATGGTATGTTCTCTGAAATTATTCAACGCCGACTGGGTGCCATATTTCTTAATCGGGAGAATTCCCGTAATATACGCCAGCTTTAGAAATGCTCCCGATGGTGTTCCTTTAAACAACCCCCGCAAAAGGTTTATATATTCTTTTTGAAGTTTCTCGTTGTTTTTGTCCTCCCGAAACAGACAGTCCCACTCATCAATGATGATGATAAACTGTTCTTTTGTAAGGGCATTAATCTTTGCCAACACGGACGGTAATGAAATATCTGTATCCAGAACACATTCCGAATATTCCGTCTTTAACTCTGCAATCACCTGCTCCTGGATATAACTCACTACCTTGACAGAAGGATTTCTCTTGATTTCTTCCAGCGCATTCCCATACATCCACTGGATATCCAGAAAAATCACATTATATTTATTTAAGTGCACTTTAAAGAATTCATTTCTGCTGATCTTAAATCCGGCAAACAGCTCTTCAGAATGGCATCCCTTACTGTAATATGCCGCCAGCATGGTTACCGCCATTGTCTTTCCAAATCTTCTCGGCCTGCTGGAGCAGATCAACGGTCTGTCTTTTCCTATACGGCTGTTCGTGTACTTTATAAGCTCTGTCTTGTCCACATACAATTCAGAATTGACAGAAGTGGTAAACGGTTCATTCCCCGGATTTAAGTAGACTCCCATATTTGTACACTCTCCTCTTCTGGTTCCCTGAAAAAACCCTGTTTCACAATCAATATATCACATTTAGATACATTTTCATACTTTTATTTTTACCACAAAAGATGACAAAAACCACTGTATCAGAATCAACAGAGGTTTTCATTCTGCGCGTATTGTTCAGTTTATTGAAAGTCAACCAGTAGTTGACTTTCCTGTTGTATCTGCGAAAAACTGTCTCACAGTAGCGCAGGAAAAAACGATCGACCTGCGGTCTCTCCAGCTTTCGTACTGTTCCGCCAGATGAACCGGCGTCTAATAATAGCTGAGGGTTACTACCGGTTCCATGCCTCTTTTCCGCATCTCGTTAAACAAATCATCATAATACTTCCAGTCCCTCTTCATTGGGCTTCTCGTCATCCCGTTCGGATAGATCCGCAAAGCCACCCATTGGCTGGAGGATGGCATGAACATCATACAAATCAGCTTTCTCCTTGGTCATCCCTATTCATTCACACATCTTTTACCAATTATTTGTTAATTGCAATGGTTGACGCCATGTAGTTTTAATGGTAGAATGTATAAAACTACATAGAATCAACCAATGGAGGTGCATCATGGAACAGCAGATTTCTATTTCAGAATCAGAGTGGCGAGTGATGAAAATTGTTTGGAACAATTCTCCGCAGACACTTCCCGAAATATTGGATAAATTAAAGGGAACGGATTGGAGTAAAACAACGATTCAGACTTATCTTGCCCGTCTGGTAAAGAAAGGAGCATTGTCTACGAAACGACAGGGGAAAGGATATTTATATTATCCGGCAGTGTCAGAAAGCGATTGCCAGCTTGCAGAAAGCCGTAATTTTTTAAGCCGTGTGTATGACGGTTCTCTATCCAAAATGGTTATGGGATTTGTAAAAAATGGTAATCTTTCAAACGAGGAATTAAACGAATTAAAAAACTTAATTGCCGAGCAGGAGAAAACAGATGCAGATATTAGGTAACATCTTTAATGCAGTTATTTTTGTATCTGCTGTTGGCAGTATATTTACTGTTATATCGCTTTTTGTTAATCATGTTCTCCGCTGTAATTTGCCGTTATGGTTTTCTCTTTGCGGCATGATATTTTTTGTCGTTCCATTCCTGTCGCCGGATGTATTTTTAATATCGCCGGAAATACAGGACTGGATAAATGGTTTTCGCATTGCCAGTTTCTTGTGGGCGTGTGGATGCGGCGTTTTAATTGTGCATGATGTGATACGTCTTATGTTGGCAAAACGGGCAATTAAACGTTATCAGATTTGTAACAATGAACGGCTGTATAATATTTATACCAAATGTGCGGCGGCAACCACGCTAAAGAACGTACCCACATTGTATTGTGGAACTTTGGATAACCCTATTTGTGTTACTGGCGTAATTTGTCCGGTAATCATTATGAATGAAAGAATCATAGAGCAGTTGACAGACAATGAATTATCAGCCGTTTTTTTTCATGAATTGACCCATGTAAAACGGAAACATGCCCTATTGGAAAGACTCTATGATTATGTTTGTATTCTAAACTGGATGAATCCTCTTTCATGGATTGCCAAGAGAAATTTTTCTTTGCATTGTGAAACAGATTGTGATTCCCACACTATAAAAATCCTGCGGGGAAAGGTCACAGAGACAGAGTATGCTTCTGCCATTATCCAGCTTTTGGAATATTCGACAGTCCGGGTGGCAAAACCGGGGAATGGAATAGGCGCACTGGATTTTCTTTTAACGAAACGGAGAATTAAAAGAATTACTGCAAGAACATCAAAAATCAAGGACGGATTGACAGCGTTTATGTTGGCTGTACTTTTGGCACTCATGCTTGTATTTTCTATGCGGTTCAGCAGAGAACTTTTTTATCCTTATCCGGCTTATAATACCGGGATAGAATATGTACTGCATGTCGATGAAATTTACAGTTCCTAAACTACAACGAAAGACCGCCGGCCATATATACTTCCCATAGAAGGATTAGTAAATTCCGGCGGTCTTGAGTATAGTGCGGGTTATAACGAATAACCCGATGTATTATAGAAAGCAAGTGCGGCTTTCTATAATCAAGTATTATAAATCTACACATGTAGTTAATCGGAGGTGCTTATGAAAGCAAATATTGAAATTAGTCATGTTTCAAAGAAATATTCAAATGATGTTATGGCACTTGATGATATCAGCTTTTGTGTTGGAAGTGGTGTTTTTGGGCTATTGGGGCATAACGGTGCCGGGAAAACTACACTTATGAAAGCATTGGTTACAGTATTGTCTCCCTCAACAGGTACAATTCGTGTCTGCGGCTTTGATTCCCGGAAACAGGGAAATGAGGTCAGAAAGAGGATTGGATATCTGCCACAGGAACTTGCCATGTATCCCTCTCTGTCCGTGTTTGATTTTGTAAACTATATGGCAGAGTTGAAAGGCATCCATGATAAAAAAGCTGTCAATGAAGTATTGGAACAGGTTGAAATGCTGGAATTTTCAAAACGTAAAATAAAGCAGCTTTCTGGCGGTATGAAACGCCGGGTTGGGATTGCACAGGCACTGATCGGCAATCCTCAGATTCTTGTGGTTGATGAGCCGACAGCCGGACTTGACCCGGAAGAACGGGTACGGTTTCGGGGTTTACTATCACGATATGCAAGAGAGGGGCGTACCGTCCTACTCTCTACACATATTGTCGAAGATGTTCACCAGCTTTGCGAAGAACTTGCCGTACTACGAAAAGGACGCTTGTTTTATGCCGGAACATCTGCCGCACTTTTAGAACGGGTAAAGGGTAAAATAAAGCTTTTACACTTAGAAAACGAGAATCAGCTTGTCGAACTCCAAAAGAAATCGGTAGTCTTACAGACAACTTATGAAAGCCACGGATTGACTGCACGAATTATGGACGAAGATTCCTCTTTTCCGGGGGCTGCAACTGATACAGCAACTTTGGAAGATGCCTATGTGTACTGTATGGGAGGGAAAGCACATGCGTAAAATGATTGCAATTATCCGCTATGAATATAAGATGCAGTTTAAGAGACTGGCAACGTGGGGTGTGCTTCTTGCGGCAACAATATTTGCATTGTTGGATAATTACCCTTCTGCCAGCAATTTGGCACGTTTAGAATTTTTAAATGAGCCTGCTTACTTTGTTTATCGGACAATGAGCCTTAATGGTTTTGTTCTGATGTTTGGCTTGATGTTTCTACTGGCAGAGCGTTTTCCGCTGGATAATAAAACAGGAATGAAACTTCTGCTTATGTCCCATGCGCTGCAAAAAAGGCAATATATATTGGGAAAGCTGTTGAGCGGTTTTTTATATGCTTTTTCAATACTATGCATTTTCCTTGCCTTAAATACGGCTGTTTATTTCGTGGCAGCTCCATTTCCGATTCCGTTACTTGACTGTATCGTTCCGCTGGTAAAAGCAATTATTGTTTCCGCATTTCCAGTAAGTTTATTTGTCAGTTTGTGTTCCGTTGCCTTACCGGGAATGATAGATATACGATTGTTCTATCTTTTTGCTGCTATATTCTTTGGCATCAATGCTGCTTATGTTGGTTCAGCAAATGCAGCACCATTTTATATGATTACTTCTGGAGATTTGATTCGTTTAATATGGGTAAACCCCAAATGGTCATTTAATGATACTGGAAGCATTATAGCAAATGGGGCTTTTCTTATGGGGAGTGGTCTTGTTTTCGGCAGTTTGTTATTTTTGAGACATAAATTTTGGAGGTCAGAATGATTAGGAGAGCCACAAGTGAGATAAAAATTATAGGAATAAATTTTTTCATAATATCAGCAGCTTTTACGTCTGCGCTTATTGTACTTTCTGCGATTGCCGGGGAACTGCTTCATTTTTACCCGGTCAGTTTTGAAGTGATGTTCCCGTTTTTTGTAACAATCGCCGTAGGTGAATGGGGAAAGACACGGGCAGACAGTAATTTTGATATTATTGCTGCACAAAGCAACTCCCTGTTTCATTGGGTACTGCTCCGTTATGTAATCACCTTTGGAATATCCAGTTTATTTGCCGTTTTTTGTATGATGTTTTCGTCTGCTTTCAGATACGAATTACCATTATGGGAACTACTTATTATTTATTTCCCGCCAGCATTCTTTTTGTCATCTTTATGTGCGTTGTTTGGAATTTATTATACCGGGGAACATATCGCAACATTGGCTTGTGGTATTGTATGGTTAATAGTTCTTTTAATACGCAGTCTGCTTAGAATTTCGGGAGTAGAGTACATTTATCTGTTTATTAGATATGCTGATGAACAAAATCATGTTTGGTTATGGAATAAATGCATTGTTACAGTGATCGGTTTATCTTTATGGGGAATTATTTACTTGAGGTGTATGAGGACAGATACGCTTTGAATGGTATGTATAATCAAGAAGCGATATTATATGTTACCTCTCCTCCAAATTATACATACAACTGCAAACCACGCTGTGCCCTATATGGAAGAAAGGGGAATCATTTATGCCTTCCCCAAGTCAAACCGTGGAAAATACTGCCCGGATTACACCGCAAAAGTGTTCCGCCGAAAAAAGCTGGCAGACAGCAGAAAAGATACTCTCAATCTGCACCCGCGTACCGGGGGACTTGTCTTTTCCTGTGCATTATTCCGTCCTGCTGTTGTTGATTCTTTTCTTTATTTCCTCCAGCTCCTGCTCACTGCAGCCGGAAAGCCGGAGCATGTCCTGATCTGACATCTTTTGGTCCATCATATTCCTGATAATCCGGTGAAGCACTTCTGTCCGGCCTTCCGCAAGTCCTTCGGTATGCCCTTCTGCACGTCCTTCTGTACGTCCTTCCGCACGCTCATATTCTTTCCAGGCTTTTTCATCCCGTATCTGTTTCAGGTGCGCTTCATAACGCATACGCAGCCGCCGGCTCAGACTCATGGCCTTTACCTCTCTGATCGCTTCCAGTATTCCCGGATTATTCGTTCCCGTCATATCCAACTCCTCCTCTGAATCCGCCCGGAAAAATCGGATCCACTCTTCCATTTCTCCGCACGCTTCCAGTTTTTTATGAAGCTCCAGTATATGTATCTCCAGAACATCGGAAAATTCATACCCCTGTTCATCACGCAGACGATAGACATGATGATATTCTTTCCGGTCTGTCAGATTAAAATCCAGAATACCAATGGCTATACATCTTTTCAAATGAGAATAGTCGCTTCCGGCCTTTAATTCCTCCGTATACAATTTGGAAAGATAAAAAATCTGACGTCTGTCCCAGTGGGCATAATGCTTTATCTGAACTTCAATATTGATTTTCGTACAGTCGTTCATTTCTGCCAGAATATCCAGAATCCCCTGCTTCTGTTTCCGCTCTCTCCGCCACAAAAATGTATTTTTCAAACGTATGGTACGGATATTTTCCGGCGGGATTGCCAGAACCGCACTGATAAAATATCGAAGGACAGTCTCATTCCGGAACAGTTCCTTCATACAGACATCTGACTTTGGAGAGATAAACATATCTCTGACTCCTTTTCAGTACCAAAAGAAGCAGCAGAATGTTCTGTCACTTCTATTATATCTGCCCTTTTGGTACTGTTCAATATTTATTTTCGTTTTTTGGAAATTCCCGGCGATCTGCCGAAAACGATGGATGGCAGACGCTGACTGCCTTCTTGAATATAGTATCATAAAAAACACAATGAGTCAATCTTAAATTTGCCGGCAGACTCCCTCACTCCAGTTCCGCCGAAATACTCCCCATCAACTCCCATGCCGCGTCACGCTCCAGCCGCTGCTCCGGCGTCAGCTCCTCATAAGGGCGCAGCATGGGATGCTGCCTCGCCTCGTCGTCGCGAACCGGGCCGTAGCTCCAGTTATAGAATATGTAAAACCGAAGCCACCGCATATGATCCAGCTTCCGATACATTTCCTTTGCGGTTTCCGAACATATTGTTCGGCAATACCGGTCATAGGCTCTCCTTACCGCATCCGCGGTCAGTTCGGTAATCGTCTCATCCCGAAGCAGAATCCGGGTCTTCATCAGAAGATGATCCGCCGCCGCGATCTTGGACTGGCGGTGGAGATCGTCCAACTCATTCCAGTCAAGCGTCGGGTAGGAAACGGATCTGCGGAAAAGTTCGTTGATCATAACCGCCGCTTTATTCAAACTGGTGCGGATGATCTGCTGCGGCGTATAGATCTCTTCATTCGTCCCGAAATAAGAGACGCCCGGCGCCCTCCGGCTGCTTCTAAGATCAATACGCCCGGAAATTTTATAGTATTTGTTTAACGTCCAGAAAATACTCCAGCCTTTCTGCTCGTCATCCTCACAGATAATGATACGATCAGCCCGCTCCAGAACAGCATGATTCTCCACCCAGGGCTCTTTATGAAAAATCAAAGAGTCCCCTGTTTTGGATTCCTCATTCATGGAAAACAGCTCCCCCAAACGATGATGTATCGCCAGAAATTCTCCCGCATCTCCGAACATATGATAAGCCACATGCTGCTCCGCAGAGATCACATTGGTCAGGATCGCCCTCTCCAGAATACTGGAACCGTAATTTCCGAATCCGATCAGCACAATGCTATGCTCATGGCGGCATAACGGTTTGGAACGCCAGTACTGTCTGGCACAGCACTCATAGCTGTGAAAAAAATAAATGTTTCCGGAAAGCTTGTCCTGTCCGTTCGTCGTCCTCGCATAGACTTCCACCGACAGTTCATGCAGGTTGACGGCCCGGCTGTTGACGCCGATGTCATTTTCCTTCATCAGGAAAATCTTGCACTTACTTCCGATATTTTTCTTTTTCGCCACAATCTTATGGGGAGATGCGCTCAGATACATACAGGGATAATCGGGAATTTCGCTCCGACCGCTTCTTTTCTCCCCATAGATAATCAACGCGTCGGGATCCTCTTTATAAATATTGGCAGCCAGTGTATTGGACTCCACTCCATAATCCGCAAAATAATACCAGTTTTTACGCCGCTGCAGACTGAGCAGGAAGAAAGGCAGCGCCTCGCCGGCCAGAAAGGATACGACCGCTCCGAACAACGTCACCATGATACCGGCGGACAAAAACAGAAAGATCATCCCCACCGCATGTCCCAGCGGCGTCACCGGCACCAAATCTCCGTATCCCACCGTAGACAGCGTCACCAGCGAATACCAGAACGCGTCCCCGAACGTCCGGATCGCCGCATCGCTACTGGAGGATTCCGAGCAGTAGAGGACGGTCAGAAGACCGAGGTAAATCAACACTGTAATTACAATCAAAGACAGATAGATATTTTTTCTTGATTTCATGAGACCGGTTTTTCCTTTTTTTCTCAGTATACTCCAAAAACCGGTCTTTCACAATATACTTGTCTGTTTCAGAAAAATCCCCTGACACCCTGATCTGCGGCGGATGTGCAACATATAAAGCCCATGGCTGGAAGCCCGTCATTTATCCGGATATGGACGGCATGGCGGTCCTTCCGATGTGGCTGATGCACTTCAGCCTCTTCGGACTCAGAATCTCGGACAGTCTCTTTTCCTTCGGCAAGGGGCAGATTCTTCTGGCTCAATGTACATGTTTTTACGGACTTTGCAACAAATGCAAAGTCCTGGGCTGAA
Source organism: uncultured Lachnospiraceae bacterium (assembly GCA_910587765.1). Taxonomy (GTDB): domain Bacteria; phylum Bacillota; class Clostridia; order Lachnospirales; family Lachnospiraceae; genus Hominiventricola. The sequence continues at coordinate 46,677 of CAJUNR010000031.1, read as the reverse complement.
CTGTTACCTTTCCCTGCATGTTTCATATTAATCAGATTGTTTTACCTTTCATTCTATGATAAACTATAATTGAAAGTTTTTGAACAGTATATACTACTGTAAATCATAGAAATGGAGTGACTTTATGAATTTGCTTAAAAAATTATCGTCATCTGACAGAAAACAGGAAAACAGACATCTCTTCCGTATGTTGGACAGAGGGATTGACGATATGGAAGCGGATCGCGAACTGCCTTTGGAAGACGCCTTTCAAAAAATCACCGAATTAAGAAAGACAAGAAGACATGCAAGAATATAAAGTCGTCTTAACCTGGGAAGCAATTTATGATATCACAGAACTGTCTGATTACATTGAGGAAGAATTCGGCCAGCAGCGTGCTGACCGTTTTCAATCCGATATAAAAAAGCAAATACAGAATATCTGTTATTCCGGAAATGCTTTCCCGAAAACACATATTTTTTACAGAGGATATTCTATACATAAAAAGGCATTCCCACCATCTATTATTTTCTACATTGTTGCAGAAGAGACAGGAAAAATTCATATTTTACGTGTTCTGAGAGAAGAACGGGACTGGGAAAATCTTCTGCTTCAAAGACAACATTACACATATCCGGAATAAAACCGTTCTATTCCACCGTCTCTAACGAATCCACAATACTCATCCCCATGATTCTTCACAGCCGAATCCACGTGGCCAGCATACAGGCGTCTGTAGAAAACGCCGCGGCCAGAGCCACAGAGCCGGTTTCCCACATTCTTTTTTCCAGACGATAAACGGTACTGGTATTTACGGAAAAGCATTCTGCCACTTCCTTTGCATTATGGTTTTTGTTCCAGGCGTCAATAAGCAGTTTTCGTGTTTCATTATGCAGCATATAAATCACCTCTTGACTCTATCACAAACCTTTTGTCAAGTAAGTGCGGTATTATTTTGGATTGCTATATATCCATCAAATATCTCCGATCCCGATGATCCGGATATGAGCCAGATCAAACCGAATCTCTTTCTTTAACCCGTCGGGAACCGAAAGCCCGGGCTGTTCCAGAATCCGGACGATCTCATCCGCCTGTTTTCCGGTAATCCTGCCATAGACACTCCGAAATCGAACCGCCCGGTGGATCATCATCTGAAACTTATCTGAACAATCTGCGCAGGGCCGGTACAGCTGCAGCAGAAAAGGAAGCCGCTCCCAGGAAGGCTCCCGTACCAGAAGATACAACAGATGCTTCCGGGCCGGATCACAGGTACTGTTCTGATACGCCCGATACAGCTTTTCGGAACCATAAAAAATCCCGCTTCGCAAAACCGCCAGATATGCCGTTTTGGAAATGCCGGGGTCCGAATCCTGCAGGTAGTTCCAGTAAACGTCGTCCAGACCGGTCGCCCCCAGTCTGCTCAACGCCTTCATGGCGTTTTTGACAAGCAGCGGACGGTCGGAGGACAGGTACATTGTCAGCACGCCTGCGTCTTCCGCACAGCCGTTCTCTCCAACACCCAGTATGGCGACGGCTTCCTTCGGCGTATGAAACCGCGCCTTATAAAAAGAAAGGATATTGAAGTCAGTATGCTTCTGCAGAATGTAGCAGACGTCGCTCCGTATGCCTTTCGCCTTATCCAGCAAATGCATTTCCAGTCCTTCCCATGCGCAGCCCAGATGTTCATACTTGAGTTCCAGCGCTTTTTTCCGCACAACCGGACTTTTATTGGTCAGATAACGCTCCAGCTCTTCGTCGCTGCACGGATAGCTTCCCAGGATCAGCCGAACAATCATGGCTTTTTCATTGCCGTTTTTCTCCCGCTCCAGAAGCCGGTCCGCCTCTTCTTTTGACAATACTTCCGGCGTAAGCAGCAGCCGGTACAGGAATCGCCTTGTGGCAGGCGGATGATCCCGAAGCTTCTCCAGAGAGATTTCCTTCCGATGGAGCAGAATTTTTTCGCCAAGCTTCTCCCCGATCAGTTCCATCTGCCGGTATTCATACCGTCTGCCCCTCTTCGCCTGACCGAAAAAAGGCAGCATTTTTACCGCCGTGTCGACGCCGGCCTCATCCAGTCGTTCCGATAAAATACCGTATGCCGTATCCCGGATGGACTTCACCCAGTCGTTCAGACGAAGGGCAAGATAAGGAAAGGACGCCTCGTCCCCTGCCAGTTCCCTCATACACCGCTCCCGAAAGTAGCCGTTGGGATGAAAGACGCCCAGCCGCAGTACGCTCAGACGGACGTCCCGACTGCTGATCCGGTCGATAAGAGCCTTTGGAGATATTCGGGTCCAGTCGATCGTCCACTCCATGGAAGTGTACTGCCGGAACTGCCGGTCAAGCTTTATGAGCTTCGACTCGTTCAGACTACTAAGATACCCGTGAATCGCCTCCGCCGCCAAGCCCGCCGTCTCCCGGTCCCCCGACAGAAGCACCGGGTACAGCGCCGCCAGATACTTCTCTTTCCCTGCTTCCAGCTTTACGATTTGGGAACGCACCTCCGCGCGGCGGAGCGCCTTGGCTTCCTCTTGTTTTTTCTTATGATTCGGAAACGTAAATTCCATTCTTTATCCCCGCCTTTTCTTTTCTGCCGAAAGACAGATTGTCGAGAGCCGCCATATACAGTTCCTCCTGCTGTCTGTATGGATTGTTTGTATTATACTATACATGGCCTGGATAAAACAATATTTTCAACCATTTCAAAAATCCCCCGACTTCCATCGACGGTTTTCTTCAGGCCAGGCCCGCCTGCGGAACTTTCGGACAAAGTACCGTAAGTCCTCCGGATTTTATCCTTTTAATCCATATTATTTCATGCTATACTGACAGAAATTAACAAAGTTGACAAAGGAGATCATAAGATTCATACTTCCGATGAAGAATTAGCTAAAGCTGGCAGGAGGTATGTATGAGAGCAGCGCCGATTTTTTACAGAGGATATTCCCTGCATACTGCCCAGATTACCGCAACCAAAAGCGCAGGCAGCATATTGGCCACCTTTACCTTTTTCCCCCACAGCAGATTGACGCCCACGCAGAAGATCAGCATGGAGCCTGTCAGGGACAGATTATTAAGAGCCGCCTCTGTCATAAACGGCTCAATCAGCCTGGCCAGAAGAGTGACAGCGCCCTGAAACAGCCCCACCGGAACCGCGGAAAACAGGCAGCCCTTTCCCATAGACGCGCTCATCACCAGAATGATGATAAAATCCAGCGCCGCCTTGGCAAGCAGAATCGAATAATCGCCGTAGATGCCGTCCTGAATTGCGCCCACCACGGCCATGGCGCCGATACATACCGTCAAAGAAGCCGTGACAAAACCGTCCACAAACTGATGATCCCGGCTGCTGCCGGTCTTCCTTTTCAGCCAGTCGCCAAATTCCTCCAGATGCTGTTCGATGTTCATCCATTCTCCCAGCAGAGACCCCAGCACAAAACTACCGATAATCATCATGGTGCCGCCGCTTACCAGTCCCTCGGCAGTAACCGTCATCATCTTTTCCATGGCGCCGGCAATGCCGAGAAAGATCACGCTGACGCCGCAGGCCATGGTCAGCGTCTCCTGATAGCGCGGCTTCATGAATTTTCCAAAAGTCAGTCCCAATATTCCTCCCGCCAGAATCGCGGCGGCGTTGATCAACGTTCCCAGTCCCGTCATATGTGGTTCCTCCTGCTGTCCGTATTGATTGTATTATACTACATGCTCCGGATAAAACAATATGTTCAGCAAGCTCCTGTATTCCGAAATTCCGAACTGATTTTCGTCTTTTCTCTGTTACAGACTGCGTCTGCACCTTTTTTCTTCCGCACTTTCTTCCAGCAGATGCAATGGCTCTCCTCTTAGCAGCTTTCTCATTCTTATGTCTGAAAATCCAAAACCCAGAAGCAGCACCAGTGCGCCCATTGCACAGGAGACTGCCGGGTCTCCCTTGTTCTGACCGGATATGTCCATATCATTTTCAACCGACAAACCAAGGTTGCTGTACTTCCGGCTGAACGTTTCTTCTGTGTCTGCCGGCTGTCCTGCAGCCGTTTCGCTGCCTGAATCTGTCTCCGTCTGCCCCGGGTCCGCTTCTTCCCCGGCATCTTTGTTCCCCTGCCCGGCGTCCCCCACGCTGATCTTCCCGGCAAGCGCCGTTCCCGCCGCTGCGCCGGGAACCGTGCCCAGAAGCAGAAGGAGCAGGATGCCCAACAGACTGACCTGTCTGCACCGTTTTCCTGTCATCCCCATCAGACGCTCGATCGAAAGTCTCCTTTTCTGCTTTGTGACATAGATATGGGATATCTGCAAAGTCAGTATCACTGCTGCGATCAACCCCATGGCCAACAGCGTCACCGACATATTATTCAGATTCCGGATTCCTTCCATCAAGACGGAATAGCCTCTGTCGTAAAAGGTAAAGGTAAGATTGTCCGCGCCGTGTTCCGCGCTGATTTGCAGAAAATCCGCAATCTTTCCGTTCTCGATCCGAAAAGAAGTGTTGAAATCCGCCATCGCCCCGTAATCCACAATATTTTCCATTTGATTATGGACAGATTCCAGCGGCACAATCAGTTCATCGGCTCCGATCCCCTCTGCGCCGGGCTTATAATCATAAAGGCCGACAATCGTATATACTTTCTCCTCAAACGGCTCCAACAGTTTCCCATCCAGGCCAACGATTGAAAAGCTGAAACTCGGAAGATGTTCAGGCCCCCTTCTGGCATCTGTAAAATAAAGTCTGGCCGTCACCTGATCTCCCACCGATAAACCGTTGTTTTCAGCAAAGACTCCAGGCGCAAGGCATACCGCGCTTCCGTTCTCATACTCCTCCGCCGTAGGATATCGTCCCTCGTACACCCAGGCATTCCGCTCATAGAAAGGCATCAACAGATCTGTGCTGTTCGTCCCCACCACAGGCTGTGTATCATACATGAAAACCGACATATCGGCCAGTGCCAAAAACCGTTTCCCGATGTCCGTGTTATAAAATCCTTCCGAAACCTCATAGATGCTCCGGACTTCAAGGGGATCATCGATCCTGCTTCCGTCCGGGGTATACAGCGTCAGGTTTTCCGGTGAACACGCATATCCCAGTTCCGGATACTCGCTTCCCATCTCCTCCCACCTTTTTCCATGTCTGTATTCTGCCGCATAAATCCTCGCTATATAGGTCTTGTCTGCTTTCAGTTCATACGGCTCCTCATTATAGTGGTCACAGAACCATAAGATATTGCCCTCCTCCGTCTTACTGCTTCCCAAAACCTTCGTAATCCGAATCTTTACAGACTCATTCGGGACACAGTCCTCCAGAGGAGAAAATTCCGCCACAAACCCCATATCGTCTATTCTATACGCATTCATTTTAGGCGCATGAAGATATTCCGGCGTATAAGACCCCCAGTACACCCGCTTTTCCGGCTTTGTGAGATAGACCGCCTCCGGAAAATCCAGGTCCTCCTCCGTGACATACCGATGATAGACAGCGTCTTTGTACAGCAGATAGTCCCCTTTCTCTGCATCCCATACTTGACGTTCCCGCATCGTATCCGGTTTCTGAACAACCGTCCCAATGGTGATAAAATCATCCTCATAATCCTTTGCCAGCCTGTGGCTGGTCATCCAGAGATTGCCGCCAAGCGCAAGCATCGCCGTCACGATCATGATCAATATCATCATAAGCGCCGACTGCACCGGCGTACGCAGCATCTGTTTTACGCAGTTTTTCATGTTTCCTCTGTCCCCCTCCTGTCCCGGAACCTTTCTGCAATTGTCAACGCCTGTTATCCTACTCCGACGTCAAAAGCTCCAACGGCCTTTCCCGCGCCAGAAACACAAGCGCCGCCATCGTCCCCAGCAGATACCCGAAAAAGGTTACTCCGCATACGGTCAGAATCTCCCGTATACTCTGCCGTCCCGCAAAGAGCGCCGCCGTACCTCCAATGATATTTCCCACAAACGCCAGAGCCATCTGCTCACACCAGAGCGCCCGCACCGCGCAAAAAGATCCCACTCCCAGCGAACGGAACAGGGCAAACTCTTTCACTCTGCCGTTTACCAGCAGATGACTGATCACATAGCCCACGACGAAGATCAGAATCCCCATGGGGACCCGAAACGCCGCGAGCATCCGGATCGCCGTTTTCAGCCGTTCCGCCATAGTGAGAAAGACGCCGTCCTGCACATACAGGGCGCTTCCCCGGTAAGAGAACCTGGCGTTCTCCCCCTTATAAATCTCAAAAAAGCCATACTCCCCGATCTGTCCCATCTCCTCTTTAAAAGCGTTCAGAGCAAGGGGATCTTTCACATAAAAAGACACTGCCTCCGCCGTAAAATCAATCTGACGCGCCTCGAACTCGTCCCACAAGGCCTGAAAAGGCATCAGCATATCCGGATAATTTCCGGAGGCCGCCGGGTCGGAATCGTCGATCTGTCCTACCACTTTCAGACGCAGATATCCCAGTTCCAGAATATCCACATCCCTCCTGCCGTCATTATAGAGGTAATAGTACGCCGTAAAAGGGATCTCATCCCCACAGGAAAAGTCCTGCTCCTCCATATCGGACTTTCTCAGGACGCACACCTTCTCCGCCCCTGCAAAGAGGGTTTCGTCCCATCCCTCCTGATAGGAAACTTTTATATCAGGAGGCAGCACCGTGCTGTCTATTTTATTAACCGCGCTCACATCCAGATTCAAATTTCCCTCCCAGAAGGCTTTTTCAAATTCCCCGAAACCCGCCTTAATCCGGGTGGAACAGTCCAGCCCCTTGATCTGTCCGGCCGCCTGCAGTTCCCGCAGGGTATCGCTGCTTACGGCAATGCCCACCTCCCTCGTTCCGTCCGGATTGGTGACCGTACATTTGACGGGCGTATTTGCCGCCAGCTCCGCAAGCTGTGTTCGATAACTGCCGATCATCCCAAAATACAGATTCAGTAAAACTGCCAACACACCGTTTACAAGAATCACCAGAATGCTCCTGCTCTTCTGTCGTTTTATGCACTTTCCTATATAGTGATACAATGCTCCCCTCCTTATCTTTCAACTTTTATGTTTTCTTTTTCTGCAGACTTCACTTTCCCACACACGTTTCAATTCTGCGTAGCACTTTCCACCCTCTTTTGTAAACTCCAGCTCCAATCTACCCATCCGCACCCGGTCTTCATCCACGATCCAAAGCGATAATTCTCCCTGAAAGATCTGACCCGCATCTTCCGGCCGCTCCGGCGCCACCAGCCATTCGATCCTGCCTCCCCTTTCTCCGATAAAATCGTCCCTGAGCGTGATAAACTGTTTGTCATAGAGGTAATTTTCCGGCATTTCCAGCCGAAATGTACAAATATAAGGATAATAAGTACATCTCCCCATATCATCAAAAGGCTCGATATCTTCACCTTCTTCGGGAATCTCAAACGGCTCCATCTTTAGCAGGATCCGTTCCCCCTCAACAAGCTTCTGCCAGCCGTGTTCTTCCGTGGCGGCATAGACCACCACCTCTTCCCCGACAACCCCTGGCTTTACCAGACACAGAAAGGCAAGAAACAGACAAACCGCGAAAACCGCCGCCGATATCCGGGGCGCCGGCCGTCTCCTGCTTCGTTTTCCGGCCTTCGCCCTTTCTATGATACGTTCTTTCGCCCCATCGTCAGGCACGATTTTGCAGACTGCATCCCGCAGACGGTTTTCTTCCTTTTCCTTTGATATCTTTTGTTCCTGCCCCGGCCTTCTTTTCTCATCCCACGCCTTTTTTTCCATGACACGCCTCACTCCTTTCATAAATGCACCGACTGCTCCTCCAGGAGCCTCCGGAGCTTCTCCCGTCCTCTCTCCAGGCGTTTCCTGACAGCGGCCTCCGAAAGTCTCAACATTCCGGCGATCTCCCTGCCTGGATACCCTTCCACATAGTGCAAAAGCAGTATCTCCCTGTATTTGGACGGCAGAAGCAAAAGGCTGTCCATCAGCCAGGTATCTTCCCTTTCCTCATAATACCGGGACAACTGTTCCATCCCGATCTTTGGATGATTCTTATAAAAGCGCAGCCTGTTTTTACAGAGGTTGACAGCCACCCGGATCAACCACGCTTTCCGATGCTCCCCCGTATCAAAAAGTTTTCCGCTCTTCCTGTGCTCCATATATTTAATCAATGTATCCTGCACGACATCCTCAGCGTCATAAACATTTTTCATCATCACAAAAGCGATCCGGTAGAGCATATTGCCATATTCCTCAAAAACCTCCTCCACGCTCTGACCCAGGCTGTCCATCCTTTTCTCCAACATATCACCGCCTTCGGCTGTCCCCGTTTTTATCTGCCGACTCCTGATCAAAGATCACGCCTTTCTATTAATAAAACACATGGCAAAACGGAAATGTGACATCCCTCCTCATTTTATTTTTCATTTTTTGTTTTCTTCCTTTTGCCGATTCGATTACGTCAAAACGGAACAGGAATTTAGAATCCTGTTCCGTTTTGCATCCGTGGATAAACAACATATTCAATTAGAAAAAGCGGTCTACATTTCCATTTTCTCATAGGGGACTTTTGCGAGAAAATCCGCTTCCTCAAGATTGGAGAAATACGCATGCACGGCTGTTTCCAACTGCTCCAGCGAAATAATATCCCGCTTTCTCGGAGTATACCGGCCAAACGGCGTGACAAGGTCTACGCGCCTCGTATCCGCGCAGTCGGGATTAATCAGCGCATACGCCCTGCGTCCGTTCAGATGGAACCAGGCTTCGCAGACGAATTGATCGCCGACTCCGTAAAACTGAAAAAATCCATCATGAGATTTGAAAATCACGAAATCCTCTTTCCCCTCCGCAACCAGGGATATGTAGTAATCCGTTTCTTTCAAAACGATTCTCTCCGTTTTCTCACCGCTTGCCGTTTCCACATCAGGAACCCGCAGCACTCCTGTTTTCGGCCATTCGCCGTTCACAACAGAGAATACTACGTCGACAAAGCTTTTCAGGCTGTCCTCCGCGCCGTTAAGAATCCGTTTGTGGGCTTTGGTAATGGGCGAAGCGGAAGTCTCGCTGCCGGGAATGCTGAGTACGGGAAGTCCGTCGTCCTCAACCCAGACAAACCCTTTCTCCGCCAGTCCGCAGCGCAGCAGCGTCTCCCCGATATAGGTTCCGAACAAAACTGCCGCATTCCACAGGGTTTTTGCACCCTTATCGCCCTCATAGCTGTCAAGACTGTCATGAAAAGTTTCAAGAAACATATCAACGTTCTCGACACTTTCCCTTGTATAATCAAGCGTCGTTCCGTTCTGCGCGGCATATTGTACCGCATCCTTTGCAATACTGCGGGCAATCTCATTAAAATTATTCATCTGGAATCCTCCCCTGTTTTCTCCTCCTCACATCTCTTCTTTTAATCTGTTCAATAAATGTGAAATTGCAAACATGAGCGTTTCGTAATGCATATAATCAAGGATATTTTTATCTACCAGAATCTGCAGGCTGGCCGGAAACTCTTCATCCGAATCCCAAAAGCGTACAATCGTCGAAAGAAACGGAAACAACGGCAGTTCATAGGCCGCATCACCCTTTTCCAGCCTTTTTCCTCCAAGCTTCTCACATGCACGGCTCAGCGCGTCCGCCTTTCCTTCAAAATATTTCCCGGCATTGTGGAAAAAATCACTGCCTTTTTCCAAAGTGCCGCCCCGGACGGAGGAAAGGCTTTTTACATTAACCCATTCATGGGCGGGATGGCAATCCTCTCCGGAACAGCAGAGCACGTCGTATATGGTCATGGCCTCATTGTAATCTGCCTTTTCTTCTGTCCGAAAGGCATCCTCCGACCAGCTCACCTGCCCGTTCTGGCGGTTGATCCGGTAGTGCCGGTTCAGACAGCCAAGATACAGAAAAGCCCCGTCATGCTCCAGACCAAATTTTCGGATCATCCGCTCCTGATCATACTGCAGAAAGGTGCCTGCCATCTCGTCCTTCATCTTTTCATAGTTGGAAAATTTCTGTCTTATCTTCATGCCGCATCCTTCACGTTATGGTTCTTAACCGAGTATTCACCCGCACGTTCTCCGCAAAAAATCCATCCATAAACCTTCTGCGAAATCAATCTTCATCTACAGGAAAATATATTTACAGATAAACAGGACGGCAAGCACATACATCAGCGGCGTGATCTTCTTTGCTTTTCCGCAGCATGCATTGACCGCCACATAAGAGAGCACTCCGATGGCAATTCCTTCCGAAATACTGTACGCAAGCGGCATGGCAAGCATGCACAGATACGCCGGAATCGCTTCGGACAGATCGTCAAAATCTACATGGATGATCGAAGATACCATCAGGAAGCCGACGAAAATCAGCGCCGGGGCAGTGGCAAATCCCGGAATCGCCGTAAAAACCGGCGCAAAGAAGATGGAAATCAGGAACAAAAATCCGGTCACCATAGATGCAAGCCCGGTCCTTGCCCCCGCGCCGACTCCCGCCGAACTTTCTACAAACGTCGTCGTTGTGGAAGTGCCAAGCACTGCGCCCGCGGAAGTGGCAATTGCGTCTGCCAGAAGCGCCTGTTTGATATTCGGAAGCTTTTCATTCTCATCCAGCATGTCCGCCTTGGTGGCGACGCCCACCAGTGTTCCGATGGTATCAAACATATCCACAAACAGGAACGCCAGCAGAACGACAACAAAATTGGCGATGCTGACCTTGGAAAAATCACCTGTAAAGCACTGGCCGAACGTCTTTGACAGCGCTGAAAAATCCGTTATGGCAAACGTCGGATACAGCGAATAAAACCCGTTTTCCACATCTACCCGGTAAATGCCTGCCGCCTGACAGATCATGCCAAGGACCCATGTCACCACAATTCCGATTAGAATAGAACCTTTGACATTCCGCGTATGAAGAACCGCGATCAGCAGCGTTCCGATGATCGCCAGCAGAGCGCAGATACCAAGCGTATGAAACTGCTCTGCAAAACTCACATATGTGGTGAGCGTGGAATCACTGTTTACGATTACATGTCCGCCCTGCAAACCGACAAACGCGATAAACAATCCGATTCCGGCGCTGACCCCTTTTTTCAGTCCCCCCGGAATTGCATTGAAGATCGCTTCCCTGACGCTGGTAAGCGACAGAATGATAAACAGAATCCCCTCTGCGAATACCGCCAGAAGCGCCACGCGCCAGTCATAACCGTATGCTCCGCATACCGTAAAGGCAAAATAGGCGTTAAGCCCCATGCCCGGCGCGAGGGCAAACGGATAATTTGCCAGAAGCGCCATGACGACCGTACCGACAAAAGAAGCCAGACACGTCGCCATAAGCACTGCCGTAGCATCCATTCCGGCCGCGGAAAGCATGGAAGGATTCACCGCAAGAATGTACGCCATCGTCATAAAAGTAGTGATGCCGCCGATTACCTCTGTTCTCACATCCGTTTTGTTCTCACTGAGTTTAAATAGTCTTTCAATCATAAAAGATCCCCTCTCCTGTTTTTCCCCCTTATTTTATCCTTATTCCGTCAGAAAATCAACGAATATCATGAAAAACCCTTTTGGCAAAACATTTCTTGATCATTCGGGGAAATCATAATATAATATATCCGGTTATTTTGCTGTCAACCTGTCTTATAAAGGAGTTACTTATGCCGGAGCGTCTGACTATATTTTTTATTGTTGAAATCGTCGGAACCGCCGCATTTGCCTGTTCGGGAGCCATGGTGGCGATTCGTAAACAACTGGATCTTCTGGGCATCATTGTATTGGGCGTCACAACTGCTGTCGGCGGCGGTATGATAAGGGATCTGTTGATCGGCATCCATCCGCCGACGCTGTTTGTAAAACCGATCTACGTACTGGCCGCTTTTGCATCCGTACTTGTCTTATTCCTTATTGTAAAATTCAGCCGTTTCCGCATGGAACTGCTGGAATCCAGATATTATGAACAGATTATGAATCTGCTGGACGCCATCGGTCTTGGAGCCTTTACTGTCGTAGGCATTGATACCGCGATCGGAGCCGGCTTCGGAGATTATCATTTCCTGATGGTATTTCTGGGCGTTCTCACCGGGGTAGGCGGCGGCATTCTGCGGGATATGATGGCTGGACTGATTCCGGCGGTTTTGAAAAAGCATGTCTATGCCTGTGCATCGCTCGCGGGCGCCGTATGCTATGTTTTTCTTCTGGGCAGAATAAAAAGTGAAATCGCAATGGTCTTCAGCGCCCTGCTGGTGGTGGTGATCCGCGTTCTTGCCAAAAAATACAAATGGAACCTGCCGAAAGCTCTGTGAGACCTTTACACTTTCCTTCCGTTTATCCGCCCAAACGATAATCCCCGCAGTCCGCTATATCAGGCTCGCTGCGCCGATCATGCCTGCCTGATCGCCGAGCAACGCGCTTTTCACCTCCGGTATTCCGCCTTTCTCTCCGCCGAAGCAGCCCTGGCGGATGATCTCTTCCAGCGGTTTTACAAGCGCCGCTCCCTGCCCGGAGATCCCACCTCCCAGCAGTACAAGCTGCGGACGGAAGATATTCACAATATTTACAATTCCAATCCCCAGCCTGCGGATATAGTCGTCAACCACTTTTTGAACTTCCTCTTCGTCCGAGGAGAAGATCTCCTCCGGCGTCATCTCTCTTCCGGCCGCCCGTTCGGCCGCACGGATCAGCGCAGGCACGGATACATAAGCTTCCAGACAGCCTCTCCTCCCGCAGGTGCACCGTTCCCCGTTTTCCGCGATCACCATATGGCCCAGCTCGCTGCCGCCGATGCTTTTTCCTTCATAGACCGTTCCGTCCAGAATTACGCCGCCGCCCACGCCCGTTCCGAGCGTGATCATCACCACATCCTGACAGTCTCTTCCCGCGCCTGCCGCGACCTCTCCCAGAGCGGCGCAGTCCGCGTCATTGGCCGTATAAACCGGTATCGGCAGATACTGTCCCATCTTTCTGGCAAGAGGAACGTCTTCCCATCTGATATTATTGGAATAGCGAACGATCCCGCGCTTTCTGTCCACGGTTCCGGGCACTCCGATGCCTGCGCCCACGCATTGATCCACGGGAATCTGCTGCCGTTCCAGAAGAGAGAGCGCCTTCTCCCCGATCTCCCGGATCACTTCCTCTGCCGGACGCGCAGCCCGGGTCTTTATGGTCTCGTACGCAATGACCTTCTGGTGAATATCTACCAGACCGATCTTCGTATCCGTCCCGCCGATATCAATGCCGATCCTTACCTGAGCCGCTTTCTCCCGAATGGTCGTAAGCAGAGCGTCGCAGGTCCCTTTCATCGTATATTTTCCGCTTCCGGCCGACAGAAAGAGGCTGTCTCCTTTTTTATATTCCAGCGTTTCCCCCTGACATGTGATCGTTCCTTCCCCGTCCAGCACCAGAATGCTGGCAAAGGACTCCTCCTGAACCTCCCCTGTAAGTTCCTGCATCACTTTTCCGTCCAGGTTCAGTTTATCGACCGTGAAATAATCACAGTCCGCCACATGGGGATAACTGCTGTTGTCCTTCATGATCGGGATTCTGTTGGTAACCGCAAGCGCTTTCTCGATGTGCAGATCCCGTTTTTTGCCGTCTTTTCCGACTCTGCCATAATCGTATACCCGGTAGGTCACATTGGAGTTCTGCTGAATCTCCGCGATCAGAATATTTTTTCCAATCGCATGGATCGTTCCGGATTCAATAAAGAGAACATCCCCTTTCTGAACCGGTACCGCGTTCAGCACTTCCAGAAGGGTGTCCTCCTGAATCCGTCTTTCAAATTCCTGCCGGCTGATTTCCTTCTGAAACCCGTAATACAGAAACGCGTCTTTTCCGGCGTCCATCACGTACCACATCTCGGTCTTGCCGTACTGTCCTTCATTTTTCAGGGCATACCGGTTATCCGGATGCACCTGAATGGACAGATTGTCCTTTGCGTCAATAAATTTGATCAGGATCGGGAAATCCCGGAATCTTCTGCAGTGCGTGCCGAGAACCGCCCTTCCCTCCTCCTCGATGTATTCTGCAAGAGTACAGCCCGCATACTCTCCGTTGCAGATGACCGACGGGCCGTCCGGATGGCAGGACAGCTCCCACGTTTCCGCAAGAACGTCTCCTGTATACTGCTTCCCATATTCCTCGATCAGCCTTCTTCCGCCCCAGAGATAGTCCTTGCATCCCGGGCTCAATTTTAAAACACTCATAAATCCGCTCCATTATTTTTAATCACGTCGCGATACCAGTACGCCGAATCTTTTAATATCCTGTTTTGTGTCTGATAGTCCACATATACCAGTCCGAAGCGCTCCGAATATCCCTTTGCCCATTCAAAGTTATCCATAAGCGACCACTGAAAATATCCCCGCAGGTCGATCTCTGCCGCCGCCCGTTTGAGCTGCCGCAGATATCTGGCCAGAAAATCGATCCGGTTCGGGTCATGGACCTTTCCGTCCAGAGAGACCACGTCATGGCAGGACAGTCCGTTTTCCGTAATATAAAGCGGTTTCTGATATCGCTCATACAGAAATTTCGGTCCCCAGTATAATGCCTCCGGAGTGACCGGCCAGTCAATCGCCGTCTTCGGAAAGCCTTCCGGACGCTTTACATCCTCCGGCACGCCGTCCGCGCCCATGCGGATGCATCTTCCGTTATAAATGTTCTGTCCGTAAATATCAATAGGCTCCGAGATCAGCTTCATATCCGCGTCTGTGATCCTGGGAAGATACGGTTCGTAGCGTCGGAGTCCTTCCTCCGGATATGTCCCAAAAATCACCGGATCCGACCACCAGGACACATTCCAGGTCCAGTTTCGGTCGTCCGGCTGCAGGGCGAACAGCATCTGCCTTGCCGCTTCGATATCCTCCGGCCTCTCCGTCTCCGGATAACACATCCCGCAGGTAGGCGCATATCCGATCAGAAGCGGCTGTCTCCCATACTGCCGCAGCATCTGCACCGCCCTTCCGTGCGCTTTCAGCGCGTTGTGCGACATCTCAAACGTATCCCTAAGCGGCATCCGAAGCCCCGGCGCATGTTCCCCGGTCAGGTATGCCAGACCCACAAAGCACTGAGGCTCGTTCAGTGTGAAGAAGCAGCGGACCCGGTCGCTGAACTTTTCCGCGATCAGTTTCGCATAGTCTCCGAACCACTCCACGATTTGAGGATTCATCCATCCTCCCCGTTTATACAACTCGTAAGGCAGCTCCCAGTGGAACAGCGTGACGTAAGGTTCGATTCCCTGACCGAGCAGCTCGTCAATGAGCGCATTGTAGAAAGCGATCCCTCTTTCGTTGACGGTTCCCTGCCCCTCGGGCAGAACCCTTGACCAGTCGATGGAAAAACGGTAGGCCGTAAGGCCGATCTCCTTCATCATGCGCACGTCTTCGCGGAACCGGTGACAGTGGTCGCAGGCAATCTTTCCTGTATGCCCCTCATACACATGACCGGATTCTCTGACATAGATATCCCAGATATGCTCTCCCTTTCCTTCCCCGCATACTCCGCCCTCAATCTGATAGGCGCTGGTGGCCGCTCCCCACACAAAATCTTTTGAAAATCCCATGCTGTCCTCCTATTCCGCCAGCTTCTTCACTGCGTCCGCCATATCGCGGAGCAGAAGTCCGGACTGTTCTTCGCTTTCCCCTTTGACTCCGAGATAGAATTTGATCTTCGGCTCCGTACCGGACGGGCGGACACAGCACCAGGCGCCGTTTTCCAGCTCAAAATACAGTACGTTGGACCTGGGAAGTCCGGTCGGTCTCCGTTCTTTCGTCGCACAGTTCAGACACACGTCTTTTTCATAATCTCTGAACTCCGCGACCGGGACTCCTCCGATGTTCTCCGGAATCTCTTTCCGTATCCGTTCCATCATCTCATGAATCTTATGCAGGCCTTCCTGTCCTTTTAAAGTGACCGTAAACAGATCTTCCCGATAATACCCGTATTTCTGATACAGCTTTCTCATCTGATCGCAGAGGGTAAGCCCCTGATGTCTGTACCAGGCGGCAGCTTCGCAGAGAGCCATGACTGCCGCGACCGCGTCTTTATCTCTGGCGTGAGTGCCCGGCAGACAGCCGTAGCTCTCCTCATAACCGAACAGATACTCATAGCTGTTATTTTGTTCAAACAACTTGATCTGCTCGCCGATATACTTGAATCCGGTCAGCGTCTCGATCAGCTTTACCTGATATTCTTCTGTAATGTCTCTGGACATTTTTCCCGATACGATCGTCGTGACAACCGCGCCGTTTTCCGGAAGTCTGCCCAGCGCCTTTCTCTGAGAAAGAAGATATTCCAGAATCAGCATTCCGGACATGTTGCCTGTAAAGCCGACGTATTCTCCGGTAACAGAGTCCTTTGCGTATACCCCCAGGCGGTCCGCATCCGGATCGGTCGCGAGCACCAGATCCGCATCGACTTCTTTGGCCAGTTCGAGCGCCAGAGCGAACGCGTGTTTGTCTTCCGGATTCGGATAAGCGACCGTCGGAAAGCCGCCGTCGGGAAGCTCCTGTTCTTTTACGGTGTATACCTTCTCAAATCCAAGCTCCGAGAGAATCCTGCGGACCGGAAGATTCCCGCTGCCGTGGAGCGGCGTATACACGATCTTCAGATTATTGGCTTCTTCCTTTATAATTTCCGGACGAAGGACCAGCTTTTTCAGGCGTTCCATATACGCATCGTCTATTTCCGGACCGATCACCCGGTAAAGTCCCGAAGCTTCCGCTTCCCTGCGGGTTATGGTTTTTACCTGCGTATAATCCGTGATCGCGTTTACTTCGCTGATAATTTCCACGTCTTTTGGAAACGTAATCTGCGCGCCGTCTTCCCAGTATACTTTATAACCGTTGTATTCCGACGGATTATGGCTTGCCGTGATCACAATTCCCCCGATACAGCCCAGTTCCCGCAGTGCAAACGACAGCATGGGAGTGGGGCGAAGAGACGGAAAGATATTGGCCCGGATTCCGTTTGCCGCGAGACACAGAGCCGCCTCTTCCGCAAATTCCGGCGACAGATTCCGGGAGTCGAACGCAATCGCCACCCCCTTTTCCTGTCCCTGATTCTTTCTGATATAATTCGCCAGTCCCTGGGTCGCTTTGCGCACGGTATAAATGTTCATCCGGTTGGTTCCCGCGCCGATGATCCCCCTAAGTCCTCCGGTGCCAAATTCCAGATCCCTGTAAAACCGTTCCTCAATCTCTTCCGCGTCTTCCGCAATGCTTTGCAGTTCTTCCTTCGTCTTCGCGTCAAAGTAAGAATCCTTCAGCCATAATTCATATATTTCCCTTGCTTCCATATTTAATAAACCTCCTGATTTTCTATGCAAGAATGAGCGACAGCAGATAAAACGGCACAGCGTCCTGCAGATGATCGTCCACAATCTCGATCTCAATGCGGTGCTTTTTCCTTTCCCCATGATGAAGAATCGGCAGAATCTGCGCGGAATCTCCCCAGTCTTCCTCAAAATTTCCGTCCAGGATCCACATCTGCCCGGGATCGCCGTCCAGCGTCAGTTTCGCCCTCAGCGCAGGCCGGCATACGGACTTTCGGTACTGTACGGCGATGCAGGAGGCTTCTTCCTCAAACACAATCCGGTCGCCCGCCTTCCTTCCGATCCATCCGTTCCGGAAAAGATCCAGATGTCCGTTCTTCTCCTCCGTATCAATCCGAAATCCCAGAAGCCGCGGCAGCCGCTCCCGCACGGTAATCCTTTCGGCCTGCTCGTACGCGTTGACGGTCAGGGGACCGGGCAGCGGAAGCTCCTCTCCCTCCTCCCGCATCCGCGCTTTGATCTGATCGAGCAGCGCAGTGATCTCCCCGGCGACCAGCTCGTGTCCCCGGTCTCCCGGATGCAGCCCGTCCCCGGTCAGTTCCTCCTCCTTGTAGATTCCTTCCTTCATGCTCCGGTACAGCGTATCCTTCATGCTCACATGCGGAATGTGATACCATTCTCCCACCTCATTATGAGCCTCCTGAACGTTAAACCCGTTGTCATAATACACATTATTTAAAATCAGCAGAGCCGGTTTCGACCGGCAGGTCAAAATCCTCCGTATCACTCCCTCATACGTTTCCTGATAAAATTCCACCTCTTCCGCCTTATCGTTCACGCTGAAATCCAGAACGACAAAATCCGGCTGATACATCAGAAGATCCTGCCAGATCCGGGAAGCGCCGAAATGGGAATTGGTCCCCCCGATGCCGCCGTTTACATAAGAAAACTCCGCCTGGGGAAAGGTACGTTTCCACCAGTCAAACACGCGGCGGGAGTATGCTTTCTCATGCGCGGTCGCCGCGCATCCCTGCGTAATGGAACCGCCAAAAAAGCCGATCGTCAGCCGCTCTCCGTCAGCCGCCCTGCGCATACAGTTTTTGAGCCTCGTTAAATCAATTTCCCCCATTTTCTTCCTCCCATCCTTCGATCGCAAGATTATTGATATAAGCGGAAAGCTCTTCCGCCATCTCCTCCGCTTCCGGTATGCGCAGATGTCCCGGCGTCCCTTCCCCATTTCTCCGGAAAAGATACTGCGTGATCTTTTCATCTTCCATTTCCTGCACGGCCTGTCCAATCGACAGATCCCACGCCCGGTCATGACGCAAAAGCGTCGTGCAGCACACGATCCAGGCATCCGGATACTTCTCTCTGAGTTTTCCGAGAAACGCCTTATAATGCCGGATCCACCGTTTCGCCTTTTCTCCGTGCCGATCCTCTTTCATATAATCCGCAGGATGACTGTCATTTTGTCCGATTGCCACGATCACCACCTGCGGCTGATAGTGTTCAAATTTCCAGTCCAGAGGTTCCCCCAGATCCGGACTGTAGCGGATCTTGTCCCACGCGGACTCCATGCCGATATATTCCGGCTCATGAAACCAGCCCGTACCGTCCAGAAGCGCGATTCCGCCCTGGGCGATATCGTGAATCTCCGCGTCCAGTTTTCTGGCGGTCATCCACGCATAGGAATACCAGCTATTGGAATACTCCCCCTGATGCTCCGGATCTTCGCTGCCTGTATAAGCCACGGCTTCCGACACTTCTCCCGCGGATACGGAATCCCCGTACACCTCGATCCTTCTTCCCGACTTCCCCGGCACGTCGAGAAGCGCTCCGCCCTCGTCCAGCTCAATTCCGAGAAAGCTCACTTCGTGGCAGGCGTCCTGCCTTTTAAAGAGCAGGACGTCGTGCTCTTTGTCCTCCCCCTGCTCCAGCGGAAGCTCCCATACCGCGCTTCCCTCCCCGGGGAGACGGAAGGAAAACTGTCTCCCGTCCAGAATGCACCCCAGATAATTGTCCCAGTATGCCCGACGGTTTCTTACATGAACCTTCAGATAATCTCCGGTAAATCTCATCCGCACGGAAGTACACGGATAGATAAAAACCGGCTCCGCCGGATTGCTCCAGTCAATCCTTCCGGTATACGACAGTTTCTCATGGTCTGGTCTGATCTGCATGTTTTACCTCCATATATTAATCGTGAATGATATGTCTGCTGTTTTTCCAACAGGCGCTTCTGTCTGGCCGAAACTGTTACAGTTTTTCAAAGATAACCGTCAGAAAGAGACTGTTAACCCAGACGATCAGAGCGAATCCGATGATGCAGAAAATCGGCATGGCCGCCATAACCGCAAACGCCCCCAGGGCCACGCAGACAGCCGGAACGCTGTTCAGAACCACCATAACAACGGTCGCCGGCAGATGGCGGAAGGAGAGAAGCAGCGCGTTCGCCAGCGTATTTTTGATACTGTTTTGAAATCTTGCCTGCAAAGGAAAGGCATAAGCGAACGCAAAGCACCACAGAGCCGCAAGACATCCGATGAGCACATTAACTGCGTTGGGCAGATTTTTACTGTACAGCACGTCGAACAGAAGCACGGACCCGGTGCACAGGAAGACCATCCAGAGCTTCGTGCTCTCTTTAAATTCTTCCCGGAAAGACTGCATATACTCCCGCGCCGCATACCGGCTTTCATTTCGGATCCGCCTTAAAGCGACCTTATAGAAGGAGGTCAGAGACGCGCCGATCGTAAGAACCGGAAGCGACGTCAGCACAAACAAAACGTTCAGAATCATCCAGTCCCCCAGACTTCCCATAAATTCAAAAAACGGATGTGCAATCCCTGATTTTTTCATAATCCCACCTCATCGCACACAAACTCTAAAAATTTCCTGCTTTCTTCCGTCCGTTTCCCGGACACCGGAAACGCGAGCAGCAGCTTCTCATCCTTTTGGCCGGTCACCTGTTCCGTAAAACGGTCGTATCCCAGCACTACCGCCCTGGCCTGCCCTTCGTCCATATAAAGCTCCAGGCCTTCCGTTCCGTCTTCCTCCAATGTATAAAACGATCCGCCCATCTCTTTACAATGCCGGAAAAAGCTCTCCGACAGAATCAACGCGTCAATCTCTTCATTTCTCCACCGGAAAAAGAATTTCTCATAAGAGCTTTCATTTACCCCCTGCATCCGGAACCGATCAAAGGAAAATTGATAATCGGAATCAATCTCGATCCGCTCTTTCGGAATACCGGATTTTTCGGCAAACATGTCCCGTATATATAAATCCCTCGTCCCGTCCGTCTCCTGATTCACCAGGATGCAGGTGAACAGCGGCTTTTGATTCCCGAATCCATAATGCGCCGCAAATACAACTATCAGGGCGGCCGCAGCGGCAGCGCCCAGCAGATGATACCAGTAATAGGTCAGTACATACGAGCACGCTTCTCTTCTGCTCATACCGGACGTTTTTTCTCTGATCTCCTTTATACAGTGTTTCATACCGCGCCCGCCATTTTTCTGATTTTCATCCGGACAGTCCGCAGACTGCCCGGATGGCCGTTTTATTCCGACAAAGTATCCCCTTACCCTGAAACACTTTTCATACGCGCCCCAGCAGTTCCAGATTCCGCCTGATCAGTCCGCATCTTTGTTTGACGCAGTCCGCCGACCGCAGCGGATCCCTGGGCGTTGCAAACAAGTATTCTTCCAGCTGGTCAATCGTTGTCGTCGCCACATGCATTCTCGTATCGCAGGACGCGTAGTAGATGTAGACGTCCCCGTTCTCACGGGCAACTGCCCCGTTGGTAAATACGACGTTGGACACGTCTCCGGTCCGCTCCGCTCCCAGCGGAACAAGAAAGACACCGGAAGGTTCCGCAACCACTCGGGAAGGATCTTTCAGATCCGTTCCGAAGGCGTATAACACATACCGCAGGCCCGCGGCCGTATTGCGCACGCCGTGCGCAATATGAATCCAGCACCTCTTCCCCCGAAGAGGCGGCACTCCGGCCCCGTTTTTTGCTTCGGTCAGCGTATGATAAATCCGTCTGCTGATGATCTTTTCCTCATCAATCACCGCGTGCCGGATATCCTGACACAGGCCGAATCCGATCCCGCCGCCGCTTCCGGTCTCAATAAATCCGTCCATGGGCCTTGTGTAGAACGCGTATTTCCCGTCTACAAATTCCGGATGGAGCGCGACGTTTCTCTGCTGCGGGGAACGGAGCGTTTTCAGATTATCCAGACGCTCCCACGTCTCCAGATCCTTTGTCCTGACGATTCCCGCCGCGGCCACCGCCGCGGACAGATCCGGATTCTCCCTGTCCTTGCTCTCCGAGCAGAACAGGCCGTAGATCCATCCGTCCTCATGCTTTGTAAGCCGCATATCATATACATTGGTTTCTTCCGGGCAGGTATCGGGCAGAACAATCGGATAATCCCGGAAGTGAAAACCGTCAATTCCCGTATCGCTCTCCGCCACCGCGAAAAATGACTTTCGGTCGTTTCCTTCCACCCGCACTACCAGACAATATTTGCCGTTCAAATAAACCGCGCCGGAGTTCATCACCGCGTTGATTCCCAGCCGTTCCATAAAATATGGATTGGTCTCTTCGTTCAGATCGTATCTCCAGTGAACCGGCGCAAACTCCCTCGTCAGCACCGGGTATTCGTACCGGTCATAGATTCCGTTATAAAAACTGCTCTTTTGATTCTTTCTCGAAACCAGGCGGTCTACCCTGGCCTGTTCCACCTCATATTGTTTATGAAGCATCCTCCAACCTCCTCATCACCTCGAGGCACATCCTGCCGTTATGGTACGGGCATTTCCATGGCTCTACGATTGCTTTTGCCGCCGGCTTCCGATCCTGATCCAGTTCCGAATACCATTCGGAACCCGGCCTTGGATCGATCAGATACTCCTTGATATAACGCCAGATATCCTCCGCCGCCTCCAGATATTTCTTCTCGCCCGGCTGTCTCTGATAACCGTTCAGAAAACCCACCACCGCTTCCGCCTGCACCCACCAGACGCGCCTTGGATCGACAACGCCGTTTTCCGCCTCATTGACAAGAGAATGGTCGATATAGGCTCTGTTGTATATATTTTCTGTGATCGTTCTGGTAATCGGCGCAAGCTTATCGGTATAAACAGCGTCTCCTAAAATCTCCAGTCCCCGGTCAATCAGCCATGCGGTCTCGATGTCGTGTCCGTAAGAATAGAGATCAATCAGCGAATGCCATGTGCGGTCGAAGAAAACCTCCTGCCGGCCCAGAAGCGGATTGTAGATCCGCTCCGCCATAAGATCCAGCAGATACCGGAGCCGGTCCGCCACACCGCCTTCTCCTGTCACCCGGTAAAGCTCCGTATACGCCTCAAAGATATGCAAAAGCGTATTCATGGTCTTCTCCGCCATCACTCCGTTTTCCGAAAGCTTATCATTGTCCGCCGGACGAAAATCCCGCTCAAAAGCTTCCAGATACCCGTACTCGTCTCTGCATCTTTCTTCCACCAGCCGATACAGGCCGCGGGCGATCTCAAGCGCCTCCGGATTCTTCGACGCATCGTAATAAGAGGACAGCGCATAGACGGCAAACGCCTGATTATAGGTATGCTTTGTGGTATCTTCCGGCTCTCCCGTATATGTAAGGGACCAGTAAACGCCTCCATATTCCGGGTCCAGACAGTGATCCCTCAGAAAACGAAACGCATGTCCGGCGCTCTCAAGAAGCGATTCTTCTCCCAGCGCCAGATACGCATTGGAGAAAAACCAGAGGATCCTGCTGTTCAGAATACAGCCTTTCACCGCTTCTTTGTCCAGCTTCAGATCATATCCCAGCCAGCCGTAGAATCCCCCGTATCTTTCGTCCTTCATGCCCTGCCAGAACGGTATAATCCCTGTTTCCAAATGTTCTTTTACTTCTGCTCGCAGCATACTGTTCCTCCGGCTCCTTTATCGTCTTCCTGTCTCCGTATCCGTCTTCGTCACAACACTGTGCTCTTTGATATAGGATACCACTTCGTCAACTTTTGTGAAAGCAAGTCCTACATACGTATCCGCCGCGCCATAGTAAACAGCGATTCTTCCGCTCTGCGCATCATGGATCGTCGCGCAGGGGAAGGTGACGTTCGGCACAAATCCCCGCTCCTCGTACCACTCTTCCGGCGTCAGAAGGAAGGTGTCGCAGCGGTACTTGACGACGGAGGGCTGCTCAAGATCCAGAATCGCTCCGCCGATGCTGTACACATAGCCGTTGCAGGTTCCTGTGACGCCGTGATAGAACAGAAGCCATCCTTCGCTGGTCTCGATCGGCGCCGCCCCGCCGCCGATCTTCACGTTCTGCCACCATTCGCCGCCTTTTCCCATCACATGCCGATGTCTGCCCCAGTACACCATATCGCTGCTTTCCGAGAGGAAAATATCTCCGAACGGCGTATGTCCGCTGTCGCTCGGCCGGGACAGCATCAGGAACTTTCCGTTCACCTTTCTCGGAAACAGCACCGCGTTTCTGTTAAACGGCAGGAACGGGTTTTCGATTCGGGTAAAGGTCTTGAAATCCTGCGTTCCGGCAACGCCGATGGACGCCCCGTAGAAATCCTGGCACCAGATGATATAATAGGTATCTTCCACCTTTACCAGCCGCGGATCATACGCGTACGGCGGCATAAAATCATTGCCCTCTTCGTCCTGAAAAGCGATCTTCTCCCGGTCAAAGTCCCAGTGAATGCCGTCCTGGCTTCTTCCAAGATAGATATACGGGATTCCGTTGGTCTGTTCCCCCCGGAACACGCCGATAAACGCTCCTTCATAGGGGATCACCGCGCTGTTGAAAATCCTTGCGACTCCTTCCGCCGGATTGCGTCCAATGATCGGATTCTCGCTGTATCTCCAGAGCGGCATCCATTCCCTGCTGCCCGCCGGCCGTTCCTGCCAGGGCATATTCGGCACCGCCGTTCCTGTAATTTTAACACTGCTCATATCATTCCTCCATCATTTTTATTAAAATATCAGCCTTTTACAGCGCCTGCGGCCAGTCCGCCGTAGATCTGCTTCTGGCACAGGATAAAGACGATCAGCGCCGGTATCATCGTGATGATCACGCCTGCACAGATATAATTATACTGATTTCCCAGAGGTCCCGTAAATTTAAACAGCGAGGTCGCCACCGTGACCAGCCGGTTCTTATCCTGCAGATACAGGTTCGCCGTATAATATTCGTTGTACACGCCCACGCCCTTCAGGATCATTACCGTTACGATCGCCGGCTTCAACAGCGGAAACAGAATCCGGAAGAATACGCCGAAGTAGGTGCATCCGTCCATGATCGCCGATTCATCCAGAGAATCCGGGATATTTTCAAAAAACTGGATGAAGATATAGATCGAAATAATGTCGGTTCCGCACATCATGATAATATATCCCGGCAGAAAATTGATCCAGCCAAGGCTGTACATGATCTGGTACACCGATACTTGCATCGCAATCCCCGGAAGCAGGGAGGCGAACAGGAACATGTTCCGCACCAGGGCGTTGCCCTTGAATTTAAAACGGCTGAGCACATATGCCAGCATGGAGCCGGTCAGAATCGATCCGGCCAGCACGCAGACAAGGATAATGATCGAATTGCGGAAAGCGATCCCCATATTCGCCTGCGACCACGCCTGTATGAAATTTTCAAAATACGCCCAGCTCACCGGAAGCGTCATCACATTCGTGGACGCATATTCCTCCGGCGTCTTAAACGCGGTGATTACGCAGACCACGATCGGAAGTACGGATACAAACGCTCCGAAAATCAAAGTGATATAAGTTATGACAGAGAAGACCGTCCTTTTTGCTTTTGCCGCCGACATTACTGCGCACCCCCTTTTGCCGTCATGGCCATACGTTTCTCGCGTTTTCGGATCTCGCGGATCGGTTCCGCGTCTCCCACGCCGAAGTAATATCGCTCGATTCCCTTCTGAATCAGCGTGGCAATCATAATCAGCCCCAGCAGCACGACCGCCATCGCGGACGCAAGTCCCACCTTCTGGCTTTCATGGGCCAGCTTGTTCATAATAACGAAATAGGTCCCGGTTCCGAAATCGCCTCCGGTGATAACATAAGGCGGTTCGAATACGCTCAATGATCCGGTAATGGAGAGAATCATATTCAGCACGATGATCGTCTTGATATTCGGCAGGATAATATCCTTAAACTTCTGAAAACTGTTCGCGCCGTCAATATCGGCCGCTTCATAAAGCGACGCGTCCACGGACATGATTGCCCCGATAAACATGACCATTCCCTGACCCATATACCTCCATACGGAAGTCGCCGCAACCGAAATATTATTGATGCTCGTGTCCTTCAGCCAGTAAGGAAGCTGCTCCAGTTTGAATCCGCACCATTGAAGCACCGTATCGAGGACAAATCCTCTCGTGTAGAAAAACTTAAAAATAAATCCGACCGCAATCCCGCACACCAGATACGGGAAAAACATCAGTCCCTTGAAGATCCCGCTGCCTTTTACTTTAAAGCTCAGAACCGACGCGAAATACAGCGCAAGGCCAAGCTGAACAAAAGAAGCGACAATGTAGTACAGGCTCAGCTTTAAGGCCTGAAAACAGTCTTTTCTCGTAAATACTTCCACATAGTTTTTCAGTCCCACAAACTCCCGGTCGCCGATGTATTTCATATCATAAAAACTGAAGCCGATCATTTTAAAAAACGGAATATACGTAAAGACCACCAGCAGCGCCACCGGCACAAACATAAACGTAATAATGCAGAGATTCCGGTTTACTTTTCCCGACTGTATCCACGCTTTGAAACTCTTTTTTTCATTCATCCGTCCCACTCCTTTCCTTTGCAGGAGGCGGGAGACGGCGCTCCCGCCCGCCTGTCTTAATGCTGCACACCGTTCGCTTCCTGGGCCGCGGTCCATTTCTCATTCCACTCCGCAACCATCTCTTCCATCGTCTTTGTCCCCGACACTGCTTCTTCCACGATCTCTTTCGGAACCGCTCCCGACACATTCAGTCCAAGCTCCGAATCGTTGTTGATATCGTTAAACAGATTTTCTTCGCCCTCGGCCGACGGATTGTTCACCACAAGCTCTACGCCGTCCAGCGCCTTCAAAGCCTCCGGATATTCATCTCCGATGACGACGGAAAGACCGCCTTCGCTCTGCGCAAATCCAGATTCCTCTACCAGCCACTTGATATAACACATCGCCGCAATCTGGTTATCTCTGGAACTGTTGCAGTTAATGCCGTAATTGTAATCCGGACCGGACGCCGCGTACTGTTTTCCGTCGACCGTGATCGGGAAGGTCATATATCCGACATCCGCTCCATTGTCTCCCGCCTGCTGCATCTGCAGCACCGACCAGGAACCGAGCGCCATACAGCCGATCTCTCCGTTGTTCAGCCTTCCTTTGCTGCCTTCCCAGTCCGTTGTAGTCGGGTCGTCCTCCGTAAGCCCTCTCTTGACCGCCTCGTAAAGCGTATTGTAGACCGCATAGGGACCTGTCCCGTCCCCTCTGTCCGAAAACGGATTTTCCCCTTTGGTGATCCCTGTATTGGAGAAATCCGGATCTCCGGTCGCTCCTCCGTCTATGTAGGCATCCCACGCCGTCATCGTCCAGCCCGCCGCGAAATTGGTGTAAAGCGGAATGGCGTCGGTGTTGTCCCTGATCTTCTGAAGCGCGTCCAGAAATTCATCCGGCGTCTTCGGAAGTTCTGTGACTCCCGCCTGTTCAAATACTTTCTTATTGTAGACCACTCCCTGTACATTGGCCATGGAAGGAATCCCGTACACCGTATCCTGATAAGCATAGTTATTCAGCATATTTCCCTCATAGATCGTGGAAAGCGTCGCCTTGTCTCCCATTTTGGTAAAATAGTTTTCCAGCTCATCCTTGTCCACCGTCATTGGAATCATACAAATATCGCCCCAGTCTCCGGTCGTCAGCCGTGTTGTAATATCGTCTGCGTATGCCGTAATCCCCTCGTATTCGATATTGACATTCGGGTACAATTTCTGAAACTCCTCGATGTACTTCTGAAACGTCGTATCGATGACGTCCGTCTTGTGCGTCAGGAATTTCAGATCCGCCGCAATGTCCGTGTAATCCGTTCCCAGATGGATCTGGTCGATGGTCACATCCAGCTCCTGCTTCTTCGTCTGTGTCTTCTTCCCGCATGCAGCCAGCGACAGAACCATCGCCGCCGAAAGCGATACCGATAGTATCCTTTTCAAACTCCCGTTCCTCATAACTTGATTCTCCTTTTTCGTTTTTATTTTAAGGCTGAAAACGCCCTAATATCATCTTTCTGTTTTTACACTGTTTCCTTCCTGAATCTCACTGTCTATATAGATTGTCTGGCAGACGGAATCCGGATTCTCTATTCTCCTCAGAAGAAGAGTCACCGCCGTTTCCGCCATCCGCTGCCGGTCCGCCCGGCAGAATGTAACCTGTCCTGAAAAGAAATCTCCTTCCGGGCTTCGGACATCCGTATCATCACAGACAATCAGCGAAACATCCTCCGGGACTTTACAGCCCCTCTCTCCCAATGTCTCATACAGCAGAGCCGCTCCCCATAGACTGCCGCAGACAAATGCCGTCGGAAGACGCTCCGGAAACCGAATCCCAGCCGTATGTTCCCGGATATCCAGAACCCATTCTCTGCGGATCTCTTTTCGGTATTCCTCCATGCCTCTGCGAAAACCATAGTACCGCTCCCGAACCAGATTGTCCGCCTCAAGCGCACCGACAAATCCGATCTTTTCATGTCCTCTTTCCAGCAGATATTTCACCGCCCTGTACGCTCCGATATAATCGTTGACCGTCACGGAATCACGGAGCACTCCCGATTCCTGAAAACCCAGCAGTACAGTTGGAACTTTATGTACGTGCAGGAAAGATTCTACTCCGCGCGGTTCTATCCTGCCGATCACCAGCAGTCCGTCGATCGAACTGCTCCACTCTGCCGACAGTTCTTCCTTTTCCTGCACATCCCGGTTCAGAAACTTCAGCAGAACAGAAATTTTTCTCTTCGCAGCCGCGCAAAGTACCTGCTGATACAGCATCCATGAAAAAGAACAGGTACTGTTAAGAAAATTTTCCGAGAGAAGAACTCCCAATCTGATTTTTTCCTCCTGTTTTCGTTCATGATACCTTGCCGTATCATATCCCAGTTCTTCCGCCGTCATAACAATTTTATTTCGGAGGGAATCGCTCACTCCTTTTTTACCGGAAAGCGCATTGGAAACCGTTACCACACTGGTATTCAGATATGCCGCGATATCTTTCAGTCTGACCGCCGCCATTTTCACATTCCCGTTTCTACAAACCGGCATTCGGCTGTCTGCATGCGGCCCTTCGTTTCTTCTCCCTGTAAATGTTTCATCAGAAGATCGACTCCGTTCTGCGCCAGTATCCTCTCGCTGCCCGGCCGCCGGTATCCTGGAAGAACCGCAGCCATCCCGTCCCCGGTATCCCCGCCGTCCGGCAAAATTCTGTTTCTGCATTCCCTGATTCCATTGGCTTCCAGCGCACTGCAGTACCCCATATAGCGGTCCAGCATCCTTCCGGAAGAATATGGATCTCCATAAAATGGAATCTCCCTCTGACCGGCGTCAATCAGTTGCTGCGTAAGACGCCTCGTCTCATGAAAGTCGTCCAGCATTACCGAATCCATCGTCCGGTCCGCTGGCGCAGACTCAATTCCCACTGCCGGTACTTTCTTTTTCCTGCG
This sequence comes from uncultured Lachnospiraceae bacterium, assembly GCA_910587765.1. Lineage (GTDB taxonomy): Bacteria > Bacillota > Clostridia > Lachnospirales > Lachnospiraceae > Hominiventricola. Next base: position 17,749 of record CAJUNR010000031.1, on the reverse strand, counting down.
TATCTCACGGATAACTGTGCTTTCCATCTCCCCGATAAACAAAACCGCGTTAATTTTGATACCCGCAAAATAACGGCCGGCCGGTTTTGCGCTTTCCTGACTGTCTCCCACAATCTCCAGTGCGGTCAAACCGTCGTGTTCCGAAAAAATACGGACAATTTCCTTATAAATATCCATATAAAACGAAGGAAATTCTTTCATATATTTCTCCGCGATCATAATGCCGATGCAATATGTTTTCCCGGGGCTTTGCACGGCATACGCTGCGTTTTCTGCACTTTTAGCGGCCTGATACCCCAGTTCCTCCGCTTTCGCCTTTACTCTCTGCCGCAACTCTTCTCCCACCCCTTTTTTGTTTCTTAAAGCGTTGGAAACACTTACTGCGCTGACATTCAGTTCTCTGGCTATGTCCTCCAGCCGAATCCTCTTTTTTGATTTCATAAGTAAAAGCTCCGGTCTTTACATGTATAAGCTGCGTTTAATTTTTATTAACATATCTAAGTTAATTTAACTATACACATGTTAATGTCTCTTGTCAATAACATATTTAATTTATCTTCATTTTCGCTTTATTTACTAATTTTTCTTCTCATTTTTTATGCAAAATTACTATATATTATCTATTTTAATGTTATATTACTTTTATATAAGTTAATAAATATGATTTATATTAACTTTTATAGATAAAAAAATTGCCGAGGATTTCCTCGGCATAACTTTTCCATACAGTATTCCCTGTTCTTTTGACACTTCTATCTGCGGTCTTTCACCGTTTTCTTCTCGACCATCTTACCGGTTACGATCTGAACCCCCTCAATATAGTTCTGATGCTCGATCTTGCGGATCAGAGAGTGAACGCAGGTCACCGCCATCTGTTCCATATTCACGCTGTAGGATGTAATCTGGTCTTTATCCATCCCCCGGCCGATCGGCAGAAAATCGTCAAAACCTACGACGGATACATCTTCCGGTACGGTATACCCCATCTCTTCCAGATCCTGTATCACGACCTGAGCGGCATAATCACAGTTGCATACGTAAGCCTCTGCAATCCCGATTCTCCTGTCCAGGATGCGGTCCCCGATATTCCCGTACCTGCTGCGGTCCGGAATCTCCCAGTCGCTCTCAAACTTGATATCATTCTCTCTGAGTGCCTTCCGATACCCCCAGAACCGATCCGCGATGCTGTCCGTAGCTTCAATATTTCCGACAAACCCGATCTTCCTGTGCCCGCGCCGGATCAGATAATCGGTCAGCAGGTACGTTCCGTAATATCCGTCGGAAATCACGGTATCAAGCATGATCGAAGGCCTGTACGTATCGAGAAAAAACACCGGCACTTCCGACTGCGCGACCATTTTCCGTATATAATTTTCCTTCATCTGCCCCATGAAAATCAGCCCGTCCACTTTCCCGTCGCGCAGCACCTTCGGTATATTGTTCTCGTTCTCGTCCTCCTTTGTAAGCAGTTCCAGAATACCGTAATATCTGTTGTCATACAGCGCCTTTACCACTTTCTCATATAACTGCCCGTAAAATGAAAAGGAGTATCCGTAATAATTTTCCGGAACAATCACTCCGATATTCCCAGTCTTGACCACCGCCGGTTTCTCCGACGCACTGGCTTTGTAGCCCATCCGGTCCGCCACCTGCCTGATTCTGGCTCTGAGCTCGTCGCTGACCCCCGGTTTTCCCGACAGCGCCTTGGAAACTGCCACCGTGCTCACTCCGACTTTCGCTGCTATATCTGCCAAAGTCACATCTTTCGCCATAGATTTCCTCCACCTGAATAAATCAATTTATATTTATTTAATCTTATTTCTGATTAATTTTTATCATACCGTAAACTTTTAAACTTGTCAATGTTTTCTGTCAATACATTTTTCCTGTTTTCCAAAAACAATAATTGCACCCATTAAATATTTGTGATAAAATTCAAAATAATAAATCAGGATTTTATGACAGATACCAGCACTACATATGTTTATGAGAAATACAATACATAATTGGATTTCGGACCGTCTGGAAAGATAAAAAATATTATATATAATCAGAAAACAGGAGATAATCGTATGAACGAATATGAAGTATTTATTGAAGATATTAATCCTTGCGGCGGACCGCAGTATGCAAAAAAAGAATGGATAGAAATAGAGGCAGAAAGTCCCGAAGAATATGTAAAAAAGAATGGTAGATTTCCTGTTATTGATATTCTGCATAATACTGATGGCGATACTGTTATAACAACGGGTGATGGCAAAGGAAACATTGTGAAATATACTTTCTCTGAATAAGAATCTTATTTTATACAGATTGATTTTCCGGTTTACAGGGGGCTGTCCGTTTTCGACAGCCCTTTTTTGATACACGTTTGATTCTGTATTTTTGTTTTGTTATTCTGTTTTTCACGCTCTTTGCTTCCCATCCATTACCTTGCAGAAAATGACTCCCGCCAGCGTACTCACCGCCGTCGCCAGAATCGCAGGCCCCACGATCGCCGTCGGATTCACGCTTCCATACTGGCTCCGATAGGCAACCACATTGATCGGAATCAACTGCAGCGACGAGATATTCAGGATCAGGAACACACACATCTCATCGCTGGCCACGCCTTTCGGCGCCGCAGGATAACGGCGGCCGCCCGCTGCCCGCCGCTCGTCCTCCAGCTTTGAAAGCTCCTCCATCGCTTTCAGTCCCGCCGGCGTCGCCGCCCAGCCGAGGCCGAGCACGTTGGCAATACAATTCACCGCAATCTGCTCCATCGCCGGATGCCCTTTGGGGATTCTCGGAAAGAGCCAGCACAGAACCGGCCGGATCGCTCCGGTAAATTTCCGGATCAGGCCGGCAGCCTCCGCAATCCGCATCAGCCCCATCCAGAAGGACAAAATTCCAAGCATGGTAATACAGAGTGTCACTGCCTCCTTTGAAGAATCCAGAGCCGCCTGCGTCACTTCCGGGATCGTCCCGTGAAAAGCCCCGTACACAATCGCCACGAGCATCATACCCGCCCACAGATAATTCATATTCCGTTCCCCGTAATTTTTTCCATTGCTACATCTTATGGGGAATTTCCTGAATCCATGCATGGCGGCCGGTATGATTTTACTTAGGGAAACGCCAATAAAAGCGTTTTCTCAGATTTCCCGGCCGTTGGAAGGAAGTCTCTCCACGCCGCACACATACACGGTATCCTGGACGACGCGAAATTTTACATTACAGCCCGCATAACTCAGTCCATAGATCCGCTCCTCATCCTGCAGATAGGCCGGTCGTGGATCTTCCGCCAGCAGGCCGCAGACTGCCCTGCGTTTTTCTTCCGGGAAGATACCGAGCAGTTCCCGGGGAAAATCCACCTTCAGTCTATGCAGTCTGGTTTCCCCTGTGTATCCTTCCGTCGCTTCCGGATGACAGTCCGATACGGGAATATAAGGTTTGATGTCATAGATCGGCGTCCCGTCCATCAGATCCGCTCCTGCTACATGGAGTACAGGACCGCATCCTCCTTCCGTTTCAATTCTCTCCAGGCGGACGCACGACAATCCGATGTCGTTCGGCCGATAGGGCGAACGGCTGGCGAAGACTCCCACCCGCTTCTTTCCTCCCAGACGCGGCGGTTTCACCGTCGCCGACCAGCGCTCTTTCTTCGACTCTGAAAACTGCCACAGAAGCCAAATATGAGAAAACGCCTCCAGCCCCCGCACCGCCTGCGGATTCCGGTATTCCGGCTCGAAGAAAATCTGTCCTTTCAAATCCTCTATCAGACCGCTCTGTCTCGGTATTCCGAATTTTTCCGGAAAATCCGTACGGATATGCGCAATGATTTTCATTCTCTTAATTTTCCTTTCCATATGACCGCCATCATCGTACAAAAACAGGCGCATCCGCCCACCAGATTGGAGATCGGCTCCGCCAGAAAAACGCCGTTCAGACCGATTTTCGGAATCAGGGGCAATAAAAGCGTCAGAGGCACCACAATCACAATTTTCCGAAACAGAGAAAATGTGATCGCATATTTGGCTTCTCCCAACGCCTGAAAGGTCGTCTGTCCTGAAAACTGCAGCGCCATAAAACAGAACCCGAAGAAATAGATATGCATGGCGGGCACACCGGCTCTTAGAAGTTCTGCTTCTGAATGAAACATCCGGATAAAGACTTCCGGGAAAGCGAGCGTTACCATCCATGCCGCGCAGGTATAGACGATGCTGACCGCTGTCATAAAACGAATCCCCTCGCGCACTCTGTCTTTTCTCCCGGCCCCGTAATTAAAACTGATCACCGGCTGCGCGCCGTTCGCCACTCCGAGCACCACCATGGTCAGAAGTTCCCGAACCGAATTTAATACGGTCATAACGCCTACATACAGATCGCCTCCGTAATACTGAAGCTGGCGGTTGCATACTATCTGTACGACGCTGTTGGTAAAATTCATAATAAAATTGGAAATGCCGAGCGCCGCAATCTGGCCGACCAGACGCCAGTCGGGTTTTTTCAGACAAAGTTTCAGCCGCAGTGACGGCCTGTTCCCGGTCAGAAAACGAAGCACCCATACAGCCGACAGAAACTGCGCGATAATCGTCGCCAGCGCCGCTCCCCGAACTCCCATTTGCAGCCCAAAGATAAACAGCGGATCCAGTATGAGGTTGATGAGCGCTCCCAGCGCCACCGTCACCATCCCCATTCTGCCGAACCCCTGAGCATTGATAAAAGGGTTCATTCCCAGTGCGATCATGACGAACAGACTTCCCAGAAGATAAATTTTCAGATAGGCGCTGGCATAAACATAGGTGGCATCGCTTCCCCCAAGCGCATACAGGAGCGGTCGTTCCGTGACATATCCCGCTATCGTGATCAGAATCCCCGTTCCGATCAGCATCTGAAATGCGTTCTGCATAATTTCTCCCGCCTGCTTCAGATTTCCCTTTCCTCTCTCGATTGAACAAAGAGGCGCTCCTCCCATGCCGAACAGCCCGGCAAACGCCGATATCATACTTACAATCGGAAACGTCAGTCCGACTCCCGTCAATGCCAGAGAATCCGCCCCCGGAATATGTCCAATATAGATGCGGTCCACCAGATTATACAGAAGATTCAGAATCTGCGCGACCGTCATCGGAACAGCCATCCCCATGATATTGCGCGCTACGCTTCCTTCTGCAAAATTATTTTTCTGTTCCATTCTCCGCCATCCTCTTCATAATATGAAAAGAAGCCATCTTTTTCTCATGACAGCTTCTCAATATCCGTATACCTCATAAATTTCATCCGCATATTTTCCCGGTTCCTGATAGATCACCAGCGGTCTCTCCACTGTAATTCCGGATTTACCGCCTTTCAGAGCCTCGATCAGCACCATACCGGGTTCCCGGTCCACATATGGATGAACAAAACGCATCCGCTTCGGTTCCAGACCATGCGCGCAGAGACAGGTTATAATTTCCGCCAGCCGAAAAGGCCTGTGAACCAGATAGAAGCGGCCGTTTGGCATCAGTATTTTAGAAGCCTGAGATACCACATCCTCGAGCGTACAGAGAATTTCGTGCCTTGCAATGGCTTTCGGCTGTTCCGGATTTTTCAGCCCATGATGATTGGTCATATACGGCGGATTGCAGGTTACCACATGACAGGTACCGTTCCCGAAGATCCGGTCCGCCTCTCTGAGATCGCCGGTTACAATACGAACCTTTTCCTGCAGATGATTCAGTCTCACGCTCCGCCTGGCCATATCCGCGCTCTCCGCCTGAATTTCCAGACCGGTAAACAAGGCCCCCTTCGTCTTCGCTTCCAGAAGAATCGGGATGATACCCGTACCGGTACCGAGATCCAGTACCCGTTCCTCCGGTTTCACTTTTACAAATCCCGCGAGCAGAACCGCATCCATTCCAAAGCAGAATCTTTTGGGATCCTGGATGATCCTGTATCCGTTCCTCTGAAGCTCATCCAGACGCTCTCCGTCCTTTAAGAGGATCTCCATCCTATCACTCCTTATGCAGCAGCGCCTGATATACTTCCCGTTTGGTGATACCGCGGTCTCTGGCCGCCTGTTTCATGGCTGATTTTTGATCAAGCCCCTGCTCCTCATACAATCTGACATGGTCCGCAAGCGGCATCTCCTGATACTCCTGCTGCCTCTGTCTGATCAGTTCTTCCCGGGATCTTCCTTCGATCACCAGAACATACTCGCCTTTCGCCTCCTGACTTTCATAGCAGGAGCAGGCCTCCGACAGCGTTGTTCTCCACAGGCTCTCATGCTTTTTGGTAAGCTCTCTGCAAACCGTAAGTTCTCTGTCTCCCAAAGCCTCCAGAAGTTCCGGAAGCGTCCGCTTCAGACGGTGCGGCGCTTCATAGAGAAGGATCGTTCTTGTCTCCCCGGCAAACTCTGCCAGCAGTTCTCTGCGCTCCTTTTTATCCGCAGGGAGAAAACCCTCGAAACAGAATCTCCTGGAAGGCCTTCCGGACAGCGCAAGCGCCGTCACGCAGGCGCAGGCTCCGGGTACAGCCGTCACCGTAATTCCCGCTTCATGGCACATCCGCACCAGTTCTTCTCCGGGATCCGAGATTCCGGGCATTCCCGCATCTGTAACCAGTGCGATATCCTGACCTTCCAGAAGCTTCCCGACCAGAATACGGCCTTTTTCATATTTGTTATGCTCGTGATAACTGGTCATGGGCGTGTGAATGTCAAAGTGGTTCAGAAGTTTTATGCTGTTTCTGGTGTCCTCCGCCGCAATCAGATCCGCTTCCTGAAGAATGCGCACAGCCCGAAACGTCATGTCCTCCAGATTTCCGATCGGAGTTGCGCACAGATAAAGGATTCCTGTCTTATTTGTCATTTAATTTGGATTTTCCTTCCTTGTGCTCCAGTTCTTCCAGGGCTTTCAGTTCCCTGTCTTCGGCCTGCCATTTGCTGTTCTTCTCTTTTTTGCGTCTCGGCCGGAATTTAAGATCTTCTACCCGATACTCCCGGATCTCTTTTTCCTCGTTTTCCAGCGTCACGATGACCTTTACCATCTGACGAAGCACATTGACGGAACTTACCTCTCCCCTGCTTCCGTCTCTTGCCGTCACATGATCTCCCGGTCCCGGAAGACGGCTGTTCAGCTCCTCATAAGTCTCTTCCTCATGTTTCAAACAGCACATCAGACGCCCGCAGACGCCCGAGATCTTCGCCGGATTCAGCGAAAGATTCTGTTCCTTCGCCATCTTGATGGACACCGGGAGAAATTCCGACTGATGAGTATGGCAGCATAACGGCCTGCCGCAGATACCGATGCCTCCCAGAATCTTCGTCTCGTCGCGGACGCCGATCTGACGGAGTTCAATGCGGGTCTTAAAGACCGAAGCCAGATCTTTCACCAGCTCCCGGAAATCTATCCTTCCGTCCGCCGTAAAATAAAACAGTACTTTATTATTGTCAAATGTATATTCCGCGTCGATCAGCTTCATCTCCAGCTTGTGCTTGCGGATCTTATCCAGACAGATTTTAAACGCTTCTTTTTCCTTCTGCCTGTTTCCTTCCTCCTGGCGGTCATCCTGCGCTGTCGCAAGACGGATCACCGATTTTAAAGGCTGAACGACTTTATCATCTTCCACCTCTTTGGAACCGATGACCACATAACCGTATTCCACTCCTCTGGCCGTCTCCACGATTACATGATCTCCCGTCCGAATATTCAGTTTTCCAGGGGAGAAATAATAGATCTTCCCCGCCCGCCGAAAACGTACACCAATTACTTTTGTCATTTTAATTCTCCTTCATGGTCAGAAGCAGAAGCTCCAGAGCCATCTCAAAATTTACATTGGCATTCAGGCGCACCTTGGCCTTATCCAGTGCCTTGATCACGCTTTCCAGTCCTTCATAAGAACTTTTCTTTACTTTCTCACGAATACTGATCAGTTCATCCGAAAAGACCAGATGATCCGCGTCACGGGTCGCCTTGAACATCAGCACATCCCGATACCACACCATCAGAATATCAAGATAATCATTGATCTCCATCTTGTATGTATCGATCCGCTTCAGATCGGTGATGATATCGGCAACCTCCATGTCCTGAATATATTTCACCAGATGAACCGCATGTTCGAGCATCTCGGAAAACTCTCCGGAAAGAGCCAGCCTCTTCGCTTTTCCGACATTTCCCTGAGCAAACGCGGTACAGATATTGGCCCGGTATTCCGGTATTTCCAGCTCTCTCATCAGATACTCTTTCAAAACCCCCGGAGCGACCGGCTTCAGATCAAGTGTCACACACCGGGAGCGGATCGTCGGCAGAAGAATCCCCGCATTCGTTGTCAAAAGCAGAATCACCGCATAGACCGGCGGCTCCTCAATCGTCTTCAGCAGGGCATTTTGCGCCTGAACACTGAGCTTTTCCGCCTCGTCTATGATATAAATCTTATACGGACTGCTGTAGGGCTTGATCATGATATCTCCGTTTACCTGCGTCCGTATTTCTTCCACGCTGATGGTATTCGGCTTTTCATGCACAACACGGATGATATCCGGCTGATTCCGGTTCATTTCCTGTTTGCAGGACCGGCACTCCATACACGGCTCCGTTCCTCTTTTCTGACACTGCAGCGTCTGGGCAAAAAGCCCGGCCAGCAGTTTTTTCCCTGATCCCTTCTCTCCGCTTAAAATATAGGCATGAGATACTTTATTCATTTCAATTGCATGTTTCATATGCAATATGGTCTGTTCATGTCCGAGCACATCCGAAAATCCAGCCATGACACTTCACCTCCCGCTGATTAATTATACCGCATTTCTTCCTTTATGAAAAGTTTTATCTCCTGTAAACATTTTCCCAGTTCTTCATTCCGGAATCGTCTGCAGATTCCTTCCTTTCTCAAAGTCTGTTCTGAAAAATCTCTTCGGTCCGCCCGCAGTCTCCGGCGCATCTCCATATAATCAGGCTGAGGCTGTTCCTTTTCTCTGGCAAACGCACGCCTGATACGGGCCATGTTTCCCACTTCTATATAGACGGAAACCATCTTTTCTCTGCCGAAATAAGAACACATATCGCGCCAGGACTCCAGCGTTCCGATTGTGATATAATTGCCCTTTTCCAGATCCATCTGCTCTTCACAGACGGTAAAATAATACCAGATTCCGTGAACGGTATGGTATGCGCGCCGTTCTACAATCTTTCCCGCCTGTTCGAGTATCCGCATCTGCTCTTCCGTCACAAAATGGTACTCGACGCCTTCTTCTTCCCCCTGACGGACGGGCCTGGTCGTATAGGGAACGATTCTTTTCAAGTGAAGATCGTCTTCCCCCATCAGATATTTATATATGGTGTCTTTTCCTGACGAACTCTTTCCCATCAGACAGAATATCTTACCCATTCTCTTCTCTTTTCCTTCTCTTGAATACCCGTATGCGGTCCCCGGAAAGCCCTTCTATGTCCAGACCATCTTCCAGATAACCTTCGATTCTCCTGACGATTGCCTCTGTAATGATCTCTCCCGGAGCAAGAATCGGTATTCCCGGCGGATACAGAGTTACAAAATCTCCGCTGATTCTTCCGCCGGCCTCCGGCAGACGAAGCCGTATCGTCTCCTCATTTTCCGCTTCCAGAAGTGTACAGACACTCCGGGTTCTTATCACTTCATCGGAAACCGCCGCCTTTTTCCCGCCGGAAGCTCTTTTTTGCTCATCCAGCGTCCGGTCAACGGCAAATAATGCTTTCTTCAGGCGTTCCAGACGGTCTCCTGTATCCGCCGCGGAAGTGAGCGCACACACATAAGTGCCGCATGCCATTTCCGTCTCAATATGATATGCCTCTCTCAGCCGTTCGGCCAGCTCCCGGCCATGCATACCAGTCTCCCGCACAGAGATCAGAATTTTAGACGGATCCATTCCGTCCGTTTCCAGAAGTTTCAGATGTCTCATACCTCGAAGATCCGCTCTGAGCTTTTCAAGTTCCAGAGCGAATTTCCCGAAAATTTCTCCGTTTTCTGAAATCCAGCGCACACACTCGTCCAGTCCGGCCATCAGCACATAAGACGGACTGCTGGTCTGATAGACGGTCAGGTACCTGCAAAGCCTTTCTCTGTCAATCAGAGGACCGTTGAAATGGATCAAAGCCGTCTGTGTCAGTGCGGGAAGCGTCTTATGAAGACTGTGAATCACTACATCCGCTTTACAGTTTATGGAATCTTTCGGAAAATGGTCACAAAACGGAAAATGCGCCCCATGAGCCTCATCCACGATCAGAGGAATCCCAAAGGAATGAACAATCTTCGCGATACACTCCACATCGGAGACGATACCGTCATAAGTAGGGGACGTAATCACCACCGCCTGAATGTCCATGCCGCCGCTTAGAGCATTCTCCACATCTTCCGGCAAAATGACGCCGTTTATCCCCATTTCACCGGTGGACTGTGGATAAAGATACACGATCTGCAGTCCTCTCAGGAGCGCCGCGTGATATACGGACTTATGGCAGTTTCTCGCCATCAAAAGTTTTCCTCCGAAGTCCGTACAACCGGATACGGCCGCCAGTATTCCCGCGGTGCTCCCATTGACCAGATAATGCGTCTCCTCCGAGTGATATAAGGCCGCCGCGCGCTCCTGCGCGCGCAGCAGGATTCCTTCTGCGTGATGCAGGTTGTCAAAGCCTTCAATCTCCGTAATATCAATAAAATACGGATCGCCGATCTCTCCTGTACAGCGCTTGTGACCGGGCATATGCATGGGAAGATAATCGGAATCCGCATATTTTTTTAAAGCTTCTAATAATTCACCCATCATTATAAAGAAAACACAATAATGCCGATTACGGTAACTGCAATGGAAAGAAGTACTTTCTTTGACGGCTTCTCCCCGAGAAGAAACGTCGCCAGTATCGTCACCCATATGATTCCCGTAGATTCAATCATGGGCGTCACCTTCAGTTCCACACCCCGATAGGCGAAGACATTGAGGATCGTAGTTCCGAACATGAGTCCGTACCCGACAATCACCCGCCAGTTCAGGAATTTAAAGATTATATTTTTATGTTCCATCTCCGCGGACCTCTTGAGCAGAATCTGAGAAATGGAGGCCACAAATACAGACAAAAAAGCCAGAAAATAACTAATGTTCATCCATTCCATGAATACATATCCCCGCTATAATAATGATACTGCCAATGATGTTGTTTATCGTCACCTGCTCTTTAAAAAGGATCACCGACCAGATCAGGATCAGAATATACAGGATTCCTTTCCTGAGATAGGCTGTCGTCAGCGGAATCAGTTCCAGAAGAAACTGCCACATAATGGCAAAAACGCCGAGACATACGATGGCCAGAAAATAAAAAAACAGAAATTCTCTGGAAAGCGTTTCGTATTTTCCCGCATATTTTATAAATACGGAACTGAGACTCTGAATCACCAGAGACAGGGACAAAAGAAGTAATATTTTCGGACGATTGCTTTTCCCGGACTCCGTCATAATAGATCCGTCTCCTCCTTTTTGGTCTTTTGTATATTATAAGTTGCCTTTATTACATACTGCGGTTCTCTGTTCATACCAAGGAACATCCTGCCCAGATACTCCCCGATCATGCCCAGAAACATAAAGTTCAATCCGAAGAAGAAGAAAATCGCGCACATGATCGAGGGCCATCCCATGGACAGATTCGGATCAATAAATTTGCGAATCAGAATCCACAGCGCCGCCAGAAGTCCGGCGCCCGCGGAGACAAAACCGGTAATGGAAGCAACCCTGAGGGGAACCACGGAAAATCCAATGATGCTGGACCAGAGACGGATCAGTTGTTTTAACGTATATCCGGATTCTCCCGCTTCTCTTTCAAAATGCTGAATCGGCACGCTGGCAATATTCTGCGTACAGCGCATGAACAGTCCCAGCAGGTACGTATAACTCCCTGTGTATTCGACGGCATAATCCCTGACAAATTTTCTCACTACAAAATAACTGGAAGTACGCACTTCTTTCGGTTTTTTAATCATCATGTTGACGGTCAGGTCGTTAAAACGGCTGCCCAGATTGCGGAACCAACTGTGTTTTTTCTGCGGATAATATCCATACACCAGATCGTATCCCTGGTCCAGCATCTCAAAAAGCGCGGGAAGCTGGGACGGATGCGTCTGTCCGTCATCATCCATACCGATAATCACATCACCCTCCGCATGGCGCAGAGCCGCCATCAGAGCATTGTGCTGTCCGCAATTGACGGCGAGATCAATCACTTTTACGTCCGCATGATTTTCTGCCATCTCCTTCAACTTCTCAATGGTTTTCCCTCCGTCCGGAGAGCAGTCATTCACCAGAACAAACTCCAGATCTTCTCTGTTTTGCTTTCTCATTTCCTCTCTTGTGAGGTTTACCACATGTTCAATCGTCTGATCCGATTTATAACAAGGAATGATCACAGAATACCGCATTTTTCTCCTCTTTTCCGTCACAGATTTTCCGCTGTAATATAATAACCGGCTCTGGTGGAACTGTCGGACGCACTGCCAAGCTTCGACGGATCAATTTCACTGATCCGCACGATGTTTTCCGGATGCTCCGCCTGATAACGCTCCATCGCTTCCACGTCTTCCCTGTTGAAAAGGAACCGAACTTCCGCCCGTTTGGGAGCCGATTTTCTGATCAGTCTCGGTTCCTTTCCGCAGGCCACATCAATGACCATCTCCATATAATCATATCCTGTGGACAGCGGAACGAGATCGGAACCGATGCAGTCTCCTCCCATTCGGGAACCGATCTCTATAATACGTACTTTTCCGTTGGGAGTAACTTTAAATTCCCCGTGAGAAGCTCCGTCTGTAATCTTGAGAGCATCCAGCGCCCTCCTCATCACATAATTTATTTTATAGAGCATATCCTCCGAGAACGTGCACGGCTCTACATGACCGGTCTCGATAAAATGCGGTTCCCCTGTCGTATATTTTTTTGTAATGGCAAGTTTCATATGCGTCCCCTTGTATGAGATCGCCTCATAACTGTACTCTTCGCCCTCAATAAACTCCTCCACAATCGCCTGCTTCTCAAAGGACTGTTCGACTGCTCTTTGGATCGCCTCTTCCAGATCGCTGAAATCGGTCACTTTTGTAATCGCACGGCTGCCGGAGCGGTCCGTGGGTTTTACAATTACCGGAAGCCTCAGCCCATACAGATAAGCTTCCATCCGATCGACCCGGTAGAACCTCGGAGTGGCAATGCCGGCTTTGGTAAACGCCTCCCGCATGGCGTATTTATTGGTGGAGATACGGATACACTCCGGGCTGTTGCAGGGCAGACCGAGCGCGGAAGCTACTTTGCTCACAGCGATATTTGTCAGATCAGACGCAATGGAGGCCACCGCATCCGGACGGATCTCTCTGCAGACTTTCAGAATCTGATCTGTCTTTACGACATCAATCGGATAGAAATAATCGGCTGTCCGTTCCCCCGTGGAACCATCCTTCCACGCAAATACATGTGTTTCAAAGCCCATCTCTTTTGCTTTCAGGATCAACTGATTCTGAAAATCGTTTGCACCGATAATCACGATCTTTTTCATAGCGTTTCCTTCGTCTTTCTAATGGTAAAACTCCATAATCTTCTCTGAGATATAACACACCTGTTCTTCTTTCAGCCCATAAAACATGGGAAGTCTTGTCAGCCTCTCGCTTTCTTTTGTTGTATAAACATCCTCTCCGTGAAATCGTCCGAACCTCTGTCCCGCGGGCGAGCCGTGAAGAGGAATATAGTGAAAGACCGCCTGGATATCATTTGCTTTCAAAAAACGAATCAGTTCCGTGCGTTCTTCCAGATTCTTTGCCTTAATATAAAACATATGGGCATTGTGCGTACACCCTTCCGGCAGACAGGGAAGCTCAATCTTTCCTTCCTCTGCCAGAGGCGAGAGAAGTTTCCGGTAAAGATTCCAGCTTTTCATCCGGTCATCGAAGATTTCGTCCGCCCGCTCAAACTGAGCCAGAAGATAGGCGGCGTTGATATCGCTCGGCAGATAAGAAGAACCCGCATCCACCCAGGTATACTTATCGATCTGCCCGCGAAAGAACTTTGAACGGTTTGTCCCCTTTTCTCTTATAATCTCCGCCCGCTCTACATTTCTCCGATCCCGGATCAGCAGTGCGCCTCCCTCTCCCATGCTGTAATTTTTCGTCTCATGGAAGGAAAAACAACCATAATCTCCGATCGTTCCCAGCGCTTTTCCCTTATACGTGCTCAAAATTCCCTGAGCGGCGTCTTCTATGACAGCCAGGCGATATTTCTCTGCGATCTCCAGAATCCGGTCCATCTCACAGGAGACTCCCGCATAATGAACGGGGACAATCGCCTTTGTTCTCTCTGTAACAGCCGCCTCAATCTTCTCCTCGTCTATGTTCATGGTATCCGGACGGATGTCCACAAACACCGGAAGCGCTCCCCTGAGCACAAATGCATCTGCAGTAGATACAAAGGTATAGGAAGGCATGATGACTTCATCCCCCTCTTTGATATTAGCAAGAAGCGCCGCAAGTTCTGTCGCATGAGTGCAGGAAGTTGTAAGCAGCGCCTTCTCTGCCTTTGTTCTCTCCTCAAGCCATTCGCTGCATCTGTGCGTAAAAGGACCGTCGCCGCAGATTTTATGATTTTTTGCAACTGCTTCTTCTACATATTTCATTTCTGTTCCCACATAAGGGGGTACATTAAAATCAATCATTTCTTATCCTTTCCCGATGAATGTTCTCCATGCGTTCAGACATTGGACCCTGAATCGCTTTGACGCCCTGTCAGCCTGCCGCGGAGTCTTGATTTAAAAGCAGTATCCCGCGCCTCATACGGACAGGTTCAAACCCCTGATCCATAAAATAAGACGCCGTTTCCGTTTCCAGTATGCTCTCTTCATATTCATAAAAGTAGACGACCGTCGGCAGCTTCTCCCGGCGTATCTCATAGTAAACCGGAATCAACGGGTCCGTCTCGGAAATCTCCCATGTAGAATACGCCGCACATTCCGCTTCCGTACTCAGATACATCCACGGCGCAATTCCGATTACCAGAAGCCTGTCCGCTGAAGTAACGGGAACTTCCTTCAAATCCATAAGAACGTCTTCATACAGCTTCTCATTTTCCTCCGAAGTGCGGATTCCTTTCAGCGGTCCCTCGGAAAGCGTACGCGTCAGATACGGAAGATGATCGTCCCCCCACACGTAGAAAATTCTCTGATAAATTCCGGCTGCAAACTGAACAGAAAAAAGCGCTATCGCAAAAGTCCGGAGCCATACCGTCTTCTTCTGCTCCCCGACCGCTTTTCCTATAAAAATAATGGAAACGGCGGAAGGTATCATATAAGACGCAGACACTGTATAGATTCCCGTATTTGTCGCAAAATGAGCGAGCAGCGTATAGAACAGTCCCGGGAGATACCATCCGTAAAATAATTTCCGGTTTCTGTCTTCTGTGATCAGATACGAAATAAACCCCGCAAAAGCGAGCGGAATCAGCATATAATTGATTCCCACCATCTCCCAGAAAAATCCATAATACAGAATAGAGGGAATCGTCGCTGAAAATATAAGAACAAGATATAAGGACGAAGGTATTTTCTTCCCCCTGTCAGCAAGCCAAAGCAAAAGCAGAAGTCCGGTCATATAAAGCGGTATCCGATAGTACCGATGTATCCTTATAAAATAACGGACAAACTTTTCCCAGAAAGATTTCTGGCGTTCTGAATCCATGACAATATAGGTGATACACTCCAGAATCTCCTCAAACGTTCCTCTGGAAAATACAAATAAGACAAAGAGAACAAATATCAGAAAAGCTCCCAGACAGACAAACAGATAATTTTTAAATCTTAAAGCCTCAGGAACTTGTATCGTTGCCTGACCACATATTCTGCCGGACGATTCCGTCTCCACAGCAGCCGGCGAAACAGAGCGCTGTCGACTCTGTCTTTGTTTCCGCACGGAAGAGATCAGCGAGACAACAACACATACCGCGCCATAAATGAGAAACAACAGCACCGCATAGGGATTTGCCAATACCGCGCCCGCCATAAAAAAACCAAGAACGATAAAATCAAAGATTTTCGGCGTTTCCGTGCATGCGACGGTAACAAACGACAGAAGAACAAATCCGAACGCAAGCGTGTTATAAGACAGACTGTTAATATTATACGGTGTTGTTATAAAATAATACAGAGCAGGCAGAATACGGATCCACCCTGCCGATTTCATACGACAGAAGCAGTAAACAGCTACCGACGCCTGAAAGATCAGATAGACGATGCGGAAAATAAGGACAATCCCTTCATTGGAATTTTGGAAAAAACGAATGAAACAATACAAAGGATAGGTGATAAACGCAAATAACTGTACATTATTCCATTCATCCACCAGCATGGCGTCTCCCTGGAAAAAACGGTAAACCGTGCTGATATAAAAGATTTCATCATTCTTGTTAAATCCATAAAACTGTCTCCACAGAAACACGGAAAAGAGCAGGAGCAGTGCTCCTGCAAAAATCCAAAATTCGGTTGTGAAACGTTTTCTTTTTTCCGCCATCTGTCCCGTTACCCGCTATATACGGTTTAACGCCTGATCTCAATCGTTAAACCGGCTGAATACATCCTGTATCACTTTGACGCAGCCTTCAATTCCCAGGAGTCCGCTGTTCAGACACAGATCGTAATTGGCAGCCATGCCCCAATCCTGATCCGTATAATATTTATAATGATTATAACGCGCTTTATCCTTCTTTTTCAGTACCGAAGCCGCGTCTTTCTCCGACAACCCATAATACTTCACCGCACGTTCTAGTTTGCTTTTCTCATCGGCGACGATAAACACATGCAGACAATCCTCTCTGTCTCTCAGTACGTAATCCGCACATCTTCCGACGATCACACACGGCTCTTTTTCCGCCAGATCTTTGATAATACGATTCTGTATAAAATAAATCTCATCCTGCAGCGAAGTACCGTTCCCGGTAAAGACATTATTCGCATATGTGAGGCTGCTTGCGATGTTAAAAAGAAGACTTCCCGTAATCCGTTCCCCTTTTTCCTCCACAAAGTCCAGTGCAAATCCGCTTTCCTTTGCCACCATGTCCATCAGCTTTTCATCATAACAGGGGATTTTCAGCGCCTCCCCCAGTTTTTCTCCGATATATCTTCCGCCGCTTCCATTCTGTCTGCTGATGGTTATGACTCTCTTTTTCATACAGATACCTCCTGAAAAATATTTTAAAATATATACATTATCATCCATCCGCTGTTTGGTAATATATCCTATATTTTACCCTATTTTTTCAGATTTGTCATCTTTTCTATGAGAACCATAAAAAATAAACTGCAATACAATCTTCCCTGGCGCCTGTATGCAATCGAGTAGGGAAGATTCATCTTCCCCTACTCGCGCACCGGGTGTCCGTCAGCTTGCTGACATATTTCATCTGGACGCCCGTGTGCATAGAAAAGAACACCGCCATAACAACGGTGTTCTTCTGAAAGTATGAGGCATCGGGGATTCGAACCCCGGACAACTTGATTAAAAGTCAAGTGCTCTACCGACTGAGCTAATACCCCATTTTTGTAACCGATAAACGGCACCGGATTCTCAAATGCCGACTATATAAATTACAAAAAATGCCCAGAACCGGAATCGAACCAGTGACACGAGGATTTTCAGTCCTCTGCTCTACCAACTGAGCTATCTGGGCATGTGAGTAAGAATTACTCGAATTGCGGGGGCAGGATTTGAACCTACGACCTTCGGGTTATGAGCCCGACGAGCT
>CAJUNR010000030.1 GCA_910587765.1 uncultured Lachnospiraceae bacterium | reverse complement strand
CGCCGCACTCGGTACAGCGTTTCAGTTCTGCCCGGTGTAAAAGGGCGGCTTCCAGCTTCCAGTCAAGTGGAAGCACGGCAGAAATGAACCAACGGCAGAGAAGCGAATAGCTGATACTCTGGACGCATACACAACCCTGACGGGACTCTCCGCAGGGAACTGAGGCTTCCCGAGCACGTTTTTGCGGAGAAATCTCTGAAAACGTACAGAGGGAAGCCTGTGATTATTACCCACACTGCCGGAAAGATCAGTAAAAACAACGTGGACCGGGAGCAGATCGGGACGATTTTAAGCGACGGGTATCCGGACGGAGAAGACGTACGGGCAGAAATCATCATCCACAATACGGACGCCATGAAGTCTTGCGGCCTGAAGGAGCTGTCCCTCGGATATAACCTGGATCTGCTCGAGGAGCCGGGAGAATGGCACGGACAGCCCTATGATGCGGTCCAGACCAACATTGTCATCAACCATCTGGCGCTGGTGGCAAACGCAAGAGCCGGTGACCAGGCGAGACTGAACATCGACAGTTCTGAGGAACCGGAACTTAGAGGCGGGAAACTTACGGCTTCGGGTTCCGGTCAGGAGAATCAGAAAGAAAAGAAGGAAACGCATCTTCCGTCCGGCAGTCATGCCGGAGTTGATGATAAAAAGAATGAAGGAGGTAAAAAACCTGTGAGAAATCTGAACATGGATGGTTTGAACATGACACCGGAGCAGTTGGTGGAAGCGATTAACCAGTATAAGGCATCCCATGGGGAGGAAAAAAGCTCGGCGGCTGCGGATGACGGAGCGGGAGTTCTGGAAGCAGAAAAGCAGGAACCGAAAGCAGGAAGGGAGGTACCGGCTGAGGTTCCGGCGGCGAAGGGACTTCCCGCAACGGGACCGGAAAAGAAGGATGCGGATGATCTGACACCACTGATTGCTGCGGTAGAGCAGCTTCTGGCGGTTCTGAAAGGCTCGGCTTAACGTATTCCAGCTGGCACTGTATCCTGCCGTAAACAGGTACCGCACCATTTAAGTGGTAAGCCTGGAGTTTTTTGAGGATGGACAGATAAGACGTACATCTCTCCCTGCTCAGGGGACACTCATTGCGGTAATAAGAGATTGCATCCTCGTAAGACTGCCATGTGCCATTGATTAGCTGTTCAGCAGTGATTTCGTAATGCCTGATGGTGGATTGGCTATACTGCTGTTCACGCATCAAACCGAGGAACTCGTCAAGGTGTTCCAACCAAAAATCAGAAATCATATCGGTTACCTCCTGTGTTTGTATTTGTTTCACATACAGTATGGTATCCAATATACAGAATAATATCAGCACCTTTTTGAAACGGAATGCCGGAGTTTAAGGGTATCTGCCAAAAGGTGCTGATTTACCAGGCGTGCTGATAAACGGACTGTTTTTGAATGTAATCCGGCAGAGAATAAGATGTTCCCTGCCGGATCATCGGAACTACAAGTGCGGAAGATTTTTTCTGTAATCCCGTAAATCGTCTTCACTGACTCCAGAAATGATTTTGTCAAGTGATTTCAATAGTTTTGATTTATCTTCCGGCAGATGTCCCCTGAGTTGGAATGCATTAGAAGCCCCCATTGCGGCAAAGTATGTGGATATGTTCAGATTTTCCACAAGGGTACGGAGTTCGCGGTATTTTTCATGTTCACTTTCTTCCTGCCAGTTTCCGTTTTGGATTTCTTTGTACAGATCGGATTCCGGATAAATTGTCAGCATATTCGGTCCAATCAGGAACGGACGGAGCTGGTTAAATATTTCTGCGGATGCTTTTGCTCCGGTTTCCCCGTGTCCCTTGCCGGAAATGCTGGTCAGGTAGAAGAAGGCATATTCAATGCCGGACTGCTCTAATCGTTTGCATTGGGTTAGAATATCTTTGGAAGTATAACCTTTGTGCATAAAGGCCAGTGCCGCATCATCTCCTGTTTCCACACCGATGGTCAGCCCGTTGTAACCGGCCTGACGGAGCCGGATCAGGTCTTCGTCTGTCTTATTTACGGAATCTGTAATGCGTGCAAAACAGCCGATGGAATCCACAGAGGGAAAGTATGTATGGATAAGTGATGCGATTTCAAGCAGCTTCTCTGTTTTCAGGACAAACGGGTTGGCTCCTGTTAAGAAAACACGCTGAATTGGCTTTGGATTTTCTTTCCCATGCAGCCGTGTCAACATCTTGGAATAGGGATTTGTACGCAGGATCTGTGCTTCCAGCAAGTCACTTTCGATGTCCTCCATAGGCGACATTCTGAATTTGAATGGCAAATCGCTGTACAGGGTACAGAACTTGCATTTATGATGGGTACAGCCCGCTGTTACTTCCAGCAGAAGCGAGTCTGCTTCATAGGGCGGACGCCAGATTGTTCCTGTATAATGCATGATAATCACCTCAAATCATATTATGTACAGGCAACGAGGCAAACCTGTACATGATCGTCTCGTTAGGACGATTATAACAAAGTATGCCAAAAAGAAAAGTACTGTACTTTTTTGAAGTACCTTTCATTTTGACACAAAAAGGGGTATGATGTTGAGGGAAGGAGATGGGAAAATGAGAAAATCAGAAGAGGCGGTTAACCGCTGCAGGACGATTTCTATGGTGCAGAAATTATTGGGAGGAAAATATAAGATTGAGCTACTTTGGTATATTGGCAAGTGTGATGTCCGGCGTTTCGGGCAGCTTCGCCGTCAGATCGGGGAAATTACAGAAAGTTCGCTAACGAAGCAGCTACGGGAACTGGAGGCAGACGGGTTTATTATCAGGCATGATTTTTGTGAAGTCCCTCCGCGAGTAGAGTATACTTTAACAGGTCTCGGCAAGAGTTTTTTGTCTGTTCTCGATTGTATGAAATCGTGGGGAGATGAGAATCTGCTTGTATGATTGGTGAAATGACGAATATTTTACTATGGTATGATTAATACAATCAGGATGTGAAAGGATACTACGATGATCATATATGAAGTGCAGAACAGAAATCAGCAACTACTGACAGCGCTCCTGAATGTTTGGGAGAGTTCTGTTCGGGAAACGCATCTTTTTCTTTCGGATGCAGAAGTAAAGCAAATCAAGGAGTATGTTCCGCTGGCTTTGGATGGGGTGGAACATCTGATTGTTGCTGAAAATGAGAGTGGCGAACCGGTTGCTTTTATGGGAACAGATAATGGCCGTTTGGAAATGTTGTTCCTCTCTCCGGTGGAAAGAGGAAAAGGGGTTGGCAAGCAGTTATTGCAATATGGCATTCAAAATATCGGAATTTGGGAAGTCACAGTCAATGAACAGAATCCGCAGGCAGTTGGTTTTTATGAACATATGGGTTTTGAAATATACAAAAGAACGGAATTTGATGAAGAAGGTAATCCATATCCGCTTTTGTATATGAAACTGTTGTGACAATTTCAGTTTGCAGACCTGAACAAATGGATGCTTGGAGTTGGGAAAATGTATATTAGAGGATATCAAACATCAGATTGTAAAGAACTTGCAGCACTTTTTTATAATACAGTCCACATTGTGAATGCGAAGGATTATTCAAAAAAGCAATTGGATGCATGGGCAACAGGACAAATAGATTTGGAGAAATGGAATCAGTCATTTCAAGAACATTATTGTGTCGTTGCAGTCGATAATAACATTATCGCGGGGTTTGGAGATATAGATAGAACGGGCTATCTTGATCGTTTATATATTCATGCCGATTATCAGGGAAAAGGAGTTGCTACTGATATTTGTAATGTTCTGGAGAAAGAAGTTCATGGGAGTATTATTACTCATGCGTCTATTACGGCAAGACCGTTTTTTGAAAAAAGAGGTTATAAAGTGGTAAAAGAACAACAGGTAGAACGTGTGGGAGTTTTTCTTACAAATTTTGTAATGATAAAGGAGCGGCAACCTGTAGTCTGAAAAATATAATATTACATAGAGCATCGGCAGAAATGTCGGTGATTTTTCTATATGCGGGGCGATGATGCTCCTTTTTTATGCCCGTTTTGAGAAGGAGGGGAGCGTGGGTGCAGGCAGGATCAGGGGCATTATAGTTGAAATCGGAGGCGATAACACAAAGCTGCAGAATGACCTTAAGGGGGTGAATGCGGAAATCAGGAATACGCAGTCGCAGCTCCGGGATATAGAAAAACTCCTGAAATGCGATCCGGGCAATACGGAACTTCTGGCGTAGCGAAAAGTACCGCATAAAACCTCCGACAAATTCTCATACTGATTCACAGGAAAAATCAGAACGTTCAGGAGGAACATCGGATGTATGATATTATAATTGTGGGGGCGGGGACTGCCGGACTGACAGCTGCGATCTACGGGGTGAGGGCTGGAAGGCGGGTTCTTGTACTGGAGGAAAAGGTTTACGGCGGACAGATCATGAGCGCGTCCGAAGTGGAGAATTATCCGGGCATTCGGAATATCAGCGGTTACGAATTTGCGGAAGGGCTCTATCGTCAGGCGGCGGATCTGGGTGCGGAATTAAGATTTGAAAAAGTATGCCGGATTCAGGAGGGTGCGGACTTTAAAACCGTATATACGGCGAAGTCAAAATACGAGTGCCGGACGGTGATTCTGGCCACGGGAGCCAGAAACCGAAAGCTTGGGGTGGAACGGGAGGAGGAACTGACCGGATCCGGGGTTTCTTACTGCGCCACCTGTGACGGAGCCTTCTACAGAGGCAGGGATGTCGCCGTCGTAGGCGGGGGAAATACTGCGCTGGAGGATGCGTTGTTCTTGTCCGCGTACTGCAGAACCGTGTACCTGATTCACAGGAGAAAACAGTTCCGGGGGGAGGAAAAACTGCTGGCGGCGGCGCGCGCGAAGAAAAATATTGTATGGATCATCGAGAGCCGGGTGACCGCCCTGAAAGGAGAGGCGCGTCTGGAGGCGGTTGTGACGGAAGAGAACGGCACGGGAAAGAGGCGGGAACTTCCGGCAGAGGCGCTTTTTATTGCCATCGGACAGGAGCCGGATAACCGGGCGTTTTCCGGGCTGGTGACGCTGGACGAGCATGGATATATTGCGGCCTCGGAAGATACGCTTACCTCCTCCGAGGGAATCTTCGCGGCCGGAGACTGCCGGACGAAGACGGTCCGTCAGCTTACGACCGCAGCGGCGGACGGAGCAGCGGCGGCGCTTGCCGCCTGCAGTTTTCTGTCCGGAACGGAGGTCTGAAAGACAGGGAGATTTCGTGCCGGGCGAAGCGTTCCGCCGGCACGGGAATCCGGCCGTTTCCGGCTACAGGAAGAGAAGGCGGCGGATTCCGGTGTAGAGCATGCAGAGCAGCATACCGGCGGCGGTGGGTAGCAGGGCGGCGACTGCGGTCCAGCGCAGACTTTTTGTCTCCTTGTGCACGGTCAGAAGTGTCGTGGAGCAGGGCCAGTGAAACAGGGAGAACAGGATCGTGCAGAGCGCGGTATGAAGCGTCCAGCCGTTGGAGAGAAGCAGATGCTTCATGGAAGCCAGACTTCCCGGTTCCGTCAGAGTCCCCTGAGTCAGATAAGCCATGAAAATAATCGGCATGACGATCTCGTTGGCGGGAAAGCCGAGAAGAAAAGCGATCAGGATGACGCCGTCCAGTCCCATCAGACGGGCAAAGGGGTCCAGAAAAGAGGCGCACAGCGAAAGCAGGTTCGTCCCGCCTGTATGGATGTTGGCCATGCACCAGATGAGAACTCCTGCCGGTACGGCGACTGCGGCGGCTCTGCCCAGCACAAACAGCGTACGGTCGAAGACCGAGCGCACGAGAACGGAACCGATCTGAGGTTTGCGGTAAGGAGGCAGCTCAAGCGTGAAGGCGGAGGGCACGCCGCGCAGCCATGTGACGGAGAGCAGCCACGTGACGGCGAACGTCATGCCGATTCCCAGGAGGATCGCAAGCGTCAGGAAGAAGGCGGACAGAAGCGTGGAGCAGAAGCCGCCTCCGATTCCGGCGAAGAAAATGGCGATCAACGCAATCAGCGTCGGAAATCTGCCGTTGCAGGGGACAAAGCTGTTGGTCAGGATGGCCAGCAGTCGTTCCCGGGGGGAGTCGATGATCCGGCAGCCGGTCACTCCGGCGGCGTTGCAGCCGAACCCCATGGCCATGCACAGCGCCTGCTTGCCGCAGGCATGGCAGCACTGAAAGGGCCGATCCAGATTATAGGCAAGGCGGGGCAGGTATC
Source organism: uncultured Lachnospiraceae bacterium (assembly GCA_910587765.1). Taxonomy (GTDB): domain Bacteria; phylum Bacillota; class Clostridia; order Lachnospirales; family Lachnospiraceae; genus Hominiventricola. Next base: position 52,079 of record CAJUNR010000030.1, on the reverse strand, counting down.
CGACGTCTTCGAGCAGCGTGAACAGCGGGAAGAAGATGGCCATCGGCGGCAGCATTACGGAGACGACCCAGGCGACGACCCGGTACACTCCGGAAATGAGCAGGTCGTGAAGCCAGGCCGGGGCGCGGAGCAGACAAAAAAGCCTGCTCAGAATTTCCTGGAAGCCGAAAAGGAGCTCTGAGAGCGCCTGAGACGGATAGTTGGCGCCGGTGATCGTCAGCCACAGGAGAAAGACCAGCAGGAGGATCATGGCCGGGTAGCCGATCCGCCGTCCGGTCAGTAGCCGGTCCAGTTTCCAGTCGCGAAACGTGCAGGGGTCCTGACGGTAATGGACAGCGTCTGCGCACAGTTCTTCCGCGCGGCGGATCAGGGAGGCGGTGATGCGGTCCCGGAACGTTTCGGGTCCGATTCCGTATTCGGCGAGCATCGTCCGGGCCTGACAGAGCGCGTCCTGAAGCTCCGGCGTTTCCAGAAAGTCAGAATCCGGGCAGGAACGGATTGCTTCCGTCAAAGAGTCGTCGGCTTCCAGAAGCCGGAGGGCAAGCCAGCGGGGATTGATCTGCCGTTCCCCGGCCTGTGAGAGAAAAGGAATCAGAAGAGAGACGGCTTCCTCGATGGGGGCAGGGTAAAGGACGGGAGCGGTGAAAGCAGGGGGAAGCGCCGCCGCTTTCCGTACGGCTTCTGTGAGCGTCGGGAGACTTCTGCGGTCTCTGCCCACCGTCGTCACTACAGGTATGCCAAGCCGTTCCGAGAGCCGTTCGGGATCGGTGCGGATGCCTTTTCTGCGCGCTTCGTCGATCAGATTGATACATACGACCACTCTGGAGGAGATTTCCATAGTTTGAAGGACCAGATTGAGGTTGCGTTCCAGACAGGAGGCGTCGCAGACGACGACTACGGCGTCAGGATGTCCGAAGCAGAGAAAATTCCGGGCAACCTCTTCTTCCGCGGAGTGCGCCATCAGGGAATAGGTGCCCGGCAGGTCTACAAGGATAAAAGTCTGTCCGTGATCCGTATACCGTCCCTGGGCGTTGGCCACAGTTTTGCCGGGCCAGTTTCCGGTGTGCTGTTTCATGCCGGTCAGGCTGTTGAAAATAGTGCTTTTGCCTACATTCGGATTGCCGGCCAGGGCGATAACCCTGTCGTCGGGATGCTGCTTTTGTATCGTAAGTTCCGTATCCATGGCTTTTGTTCCGGTTGAATGACTGGTAAGACCCATACGCGCTCCTTATCATGATTTGGTATGACGGTGTGAAAGAGAATGTTCAGCATCCGGCGTCGATCAGAATCTGGCGGCTGTCCCTGGCGCGGATGGCAATGACGGCTCCCCGGATCAGATAGGCGGAAGGATCGCCGAGAGGACTTCTGCCAAGACACATGACGGCGGTTTCTTCGATCAGCCCCAGGTCCAGCAGACGTCTTCGCATGGCGCCGGAAGTCGTCAGACGTTTTACGCGGGCGCGTTCGCCGGGCCTGAGCTGACTCAGGTTGCGCAGGTGCTCCATGCAGAGGCCTCCTTATACGTTTATAAAATTCTTATAGCAGAATATGCGCAATACACGGAAAAGGTTCCGCAGGCTGTGTGAGGCCATTCTTTTGGCTGTATTACATAAAAAAAGCATATTATAATTGTGCAATACTGACAAAGTTTTCAAATAACTGAAAAAACACTTACTAAATTTTTGAAAATTTGGTATAATAAATCTATATTTGGAGGAAATGTCTGAAAAATCAGGGGCTAACGGGTGAGTAGATACAGAAGGAACCAGCATGTTCACAGATACATGCAGGTTTTTTTTCACGGCGATTTATACGGACCAATATTAAAATTTGCCAAATAACGCCGACTCACGAGCGTCGTTATCATGAAAAGACGGTAAACTTTATCGCTCGTGTGTATAAAATCCGCCGGATATGTGACAGGTTGTAGAGCTGTACTGCGAGGCAGGTACAGAAGCGTGGCTCTGACAGGAGGGCATAATCATGTTTGAGAAAGGTGAATACATTATTTACGGTCGCAGCGGAATCTGCAGGATTGAGGATATTACACATCTGAATATTGCAGGTGCCGATAAGAAGCGGCTTTACTACGTGCTGGCGCCGCTGAATATTAAGGGGAACAGGGTTTATTTTCCGGTGGACAAGAAGGATGCCAACGCCAGGAAAGTGATTACGGAACAGGAGGCGTGGGAGCTGCTGGATGAGATTCCGGACATTCAGGAGATCGGAGTGGCCAATGAAAAGCTGCGGGAGGAGAGTTATAAGCAGGCGTTAAATTCCTGTGATTACCGTCAGTGGGTGGCGGTGATCAAGACGCTGTATCAGCGGAAGCGGACGCGGCTTGCTCAGGGGAAGAAGATCGGAGCCACGGATGAGCGGTATCTGAAGATGACGGAAGATGCGCTCTATGGGGAGCTTGCGTTTGTTATGGGGAAGAATCGTTCGGAGATGGAACCGTTTATTGTCCGTTACATCCGGGAAAAGAGGAGACCGGAGGCCGCGGGCAGAGGACAGAGGGAGACAAAGACACTGATCGGAGAAACCTGACGGAGGTGTCGGGAGATACGGCCGGAGCCGTATTTTCCGACACCCTGTTTTGTTATGGGAAAGATTACGCCTGGACAGACAGCGCCGCGATAATCTGTTCAAATTTCATATAATGAGAGGCCTTGACCAGAATGGAATCTCCGTTCTTCAGTACGTGCGCGCTGTCTTCGAGAAAGTCTTCCACGGTGTCATAGTGAAGGCAGAGCGCCGCACAGGAGGATGCCGCGCGGTGAAGCGCCTCGCTGAGAGGGCCGATGGTGACGACTACATCTGTGCGGAGGCTCCGTATTTTCTCGCCAACAGATGCGTGAAGCGCTTCCGAATTTTTGCCCAGTTCGCCCATATCGCCCAGTATGGCTACTTTTCTCGTAGAGGCGTGATCGAGCACTTCCAGCATGGCGCACATGGATACCGGGTTGGCGTTGTAGCAGTCGTCGATCAGCGTATACGCGCCGGTGTGCAGGATGCGGCTGCGGCCGCTCAGAGGCCGCAGAGCTTCAATTCCGCGCCGGATCTCTTCCATGCACAGTCCGAGGGAGAGGCCGAGAGAGACGCCCGCGCAGGCGTTGTAGACCATATGGACGCCGGGGAGGGGGATGGTAACGTCCATCTCCTGTCCCTGTGCGTGAATCGTGCAGCGGATTCCGTCAAGTCCCAGATTCTCCACCTGATCCGCCCATACCTGGCTGGATGCGCTCCGGCCGAAGGTGACGGCTCTGTCTTTCAGGGCGGTCAGAAGGTCGTCGTCTCCGTTGACGAACAGGGAAGCGTCCTTTGCCGCGTAGTCGAGCATTTCCAGTTTGGCTTTGAGGATGCCTTCCCTGCTTCCCAGATGCTCCAGATGAGCGACGCCGATGTTGGTGAAGACGCAGTGCGTCGGGCGGACGATTCTGCTCAGGCGGTGCATCTCTCCGAAGTGATTCATGCCCATCTCCAGGACGGCGGCTTCGTGATGTGTGTCAATCTGAAAGATGGTCAGCGGTACGCCGATCTCGTTGTTGAAATTGCCGGGAGTCTTGAGCACCCGGTATTTCTGTTCCAGAACGGTGGCAATCATCTCCTTGGTGCTGGTCTTGCCCACGCTGCCGGTGATGCCGACGACGGGAATGCGCAGTGTTTTGCGGTAAGCTTCCGCTCCGTCTTTCAGCGCCTGCAGGGGTTCCTCCACCAGAAGATACGGTCCCGCCGGTTCATCGAGCTTTTGCCGGCTGACGGCGCAGACGGCTCCTTTTTCAAATGCGGCAGGGATAAAACGATGTCCGTCTACCCGTTCTCCCGCAGTGGCCACGAAGACAAAATCTTTTTCTGCAAGGCGGCTGTCCACGACGACGCCCTGGATGGGATGGTTCAGCAGTTCCGGCGGACCGTACCAGGTTCCGCGGCAGGCGTCCATGAACTGCCGGATTGTGAAATGTTTCATGCAGGCCCGTTTCCTTTCTCTGCTTCCTGTTCATATTTTTTCAGCGATACCCGCAGGATCCACTCGCAGAGATCCGCATAGGACATCCCCAGCGCCTCCGCTTCCTGCGGAAGCAGACTGGCGGGCGTCATGCCGGGAAGGGTGTTGACTTCCAGAGCGTAATCTTCGCCTGAGCGTTCGTCGAGCATAAAATCCACGCGGGCGTATCCTTCGATCCCCACGGCGGCGCAGGCGGCCTCCGCGTGTCTCTGCATCCGTGCGGACAGATTCGGCGGAATATCGGCCGGACAGGTCTCGACGGCGCTGCCGGGCTGGTATTTGTTCTTATAATCGTAGAACCCGAGGAGGGGGGCGATCTCGATGACGGGGAGCGCGCGGCCCTCGACGACGGCGATGGAAAATTCGCGGCCGATCACGCACCGTTCGATCAGCACCCGGTCTTCCAGAGCAAACGCTTTTTCCAGAGTTTTCTCCAGATCAAATACATTCTCCACCCGGTAGACGCCTACCGAGGATCCGCCGCAGCAGGTTTTGACCATACAGGGGAAGCCGATCTCCCGGGGCAGTTCAAAGCTTTCTCCCTTTCTGAGAATGATGGCCGGCGGCGTGGGAATGCCGAACCCCCGGAACATCTGTTTGGTGATGTGCTTATCCATACAGATGGCGCTGCTGGTATGACCGGTTCCGGTATAGCGGATCCCCATCAGATCGAAAAGCGCCTGAATCCGTCCGTCCTCTCCGTTGGCTCCGTGGAGTCCGAGGAATACGATATCGCACAGGCTGCACAGCTCGAGAACCCCGGGACCGATCAGGCTGCTGCTGTCCGGACGCAGAGCTCTGATCTGCGAGAGATCCGGCGCTTTTTCCGCAACCTCCCGCACCGATGCGCTCCAGTCAATCGCCCGGTCAAACAGTGTCTCCGACGGCTCCAGGGAGTCCGCAAGCCCGAGAAAAACATCGAGGAGGATGACCTGATGTCCCTTTTCTTTCAGCGCCTGATAGATTCCTTTGCCGCTGGAGAGCGATACGTCGCGCTCCGTGCTGATGCCGCCTGCGAGTACAACAATTTTCATACAATATTTATCTCCTTCATTTATAGCTGATGCTGATCAAGCATGTTCTGGATCTTCTGCTGGATGCAGGCTCCGAGAAATTTCTGCTGTTCTTTCGGAAGTTCTTTTGGGAACACGGGAGCGCCGTACTCCACAATCACCCGGCACGGTTTGATCCGCGGCAGATGGTTTTCAAACATCTCCGCGGAGCCGGTGATGGCGATGGGAATGATGGGGCATCCGGTTTTGGAAGCCATCTTCATGCTGCCTTCTTTAAAGGGCCGCATTTTGCCGTCCCTGCTTCTGCTCCCTTCGGGAAAGATGCAGATGGAGATGCCGTTCTTGATATAGTCGATGCCGGTGAGGATCGTCTGCAGGCCGGCGCGCAGATCGGTGCGGTCGAGAAACAGGCAGTAGAGCCTTTTCATCCAGTCCCGCAGGAGCGGGTATCTCAGCATCTCCGATTTGGCGACGTAACCGGTCAGCCCCGGACACTGAGAGTAGGTCAGAAGAATGTCAAAATAGCTGTTGTGGTTGCCGACATAGAGGACTGCCTGATCGGTGGGGATATTTTCCCTGCCGATATAAGTGATGTCCGCGCCGGAGAACCACAGAATCAGCTTGAAAGCAGCCTGTACCATGCGCAGGCAGCTGATATCCCGGAAGCGCGGATTCCACCGGCCGATCAGCCACTCGATCAGCAGTACCGGAATGCCCAGAAGCAGGTAGAGCAGAAGGGTCAGGACAACCAGTATCAATCGTATCATAAGGGGTAACCTTCTTTCTGTATGTACGTCAGCCGAACCGTCCGTAAAGCTCGGTCAGTTGTTTGAGCCCGGCGGCCATTCCCTCGTCCAGAAGCCCTGAGCGGAAGCGGAAGGTCCAGTTGCCGCGGGGGCTTCCGGGGACGTTCATGCGCGCCTCGGCTCCGAGCTTCAGCAGATCCTGGACCGGGAAGATGGCGTATTTTGCGATCGTTCCGAGACAGGTGCGGATGAAATCCCAACTGACGCTGCCGGCGTCCGTGTTCATATAACGGCGGACTTTGTCGCGGTTCTGTTCGCTCGTGTTCTCGTACCAGCCGCGGCTGGTGTTGTTGTCGTGGGTACCGGTATAGCAGATGCAGTTGCGGGTATCAAGCTGATGGGGCAGGAAGGTGCTCTCTCCGCCCTCAAAGCCGAACTGCAGGACTTTCATGCCCGGAAATTCAAACATGTCCCGCAGGCGTTCCACTTCGGGGGTGATGATCCCGAGATCCTCGGCGAAAATCGGGAGCTCGCCGTCGAGCGCTTCGCGGATCACAAGGAACAGATCCTCGCCGGGGCCTTTCTTCCACTTGCCGTTCAAGGCCGTCTCTTCTCCGTAGGGAACCGCCCAGTAAGCCTCAAATCCGCGGAAATGGTCGATGCGTACGTAATCCACCTGGTCGAGCTGGTTGCGGATGCGTTCCACCCACCAGCGGTAGCCGTCTTCCTTATGCGCTTTCCAGTCATAGAGCGGATTGCCCCAGAGCTGGCCGGTAGCGCTGAAATAATCAGGCGGAACGCCCGCTACTTCCAGCGGAAAACCTTTGGCGTCCAGACAGAACATCTCTTTGTTTGCCCAGACGTCGGCGCTGTCCCAGCATGGGAAGATGGGGATGTCGCCGATGATGGCGATTCCGTTTCGATTGGCGTACTCTTTCAGGTCATACCACTGGCTGTAGAAGAGGAACTGAACGAATTTGTAATAGTCCACGTCGGCTTTCAGGATATCGCTCCATTCTCTGCGTTCTTTGGGAGAGGGATTTTTAAGCCCGTCTTCCCATTCATACCAGGGAAGTCCGCCGTGGTGATCTTTTCCCGCCATGAACAGGCAGTAGTCCAGAAGCCAGAATTCGTTGCTGCTGCAGAACGCGTCGTATTCCTCCAGCAGATTCTTGTCCGCAGTGTGGCGGAAGTTGGCAAAGGCTTTCTTCAGCAGCACGGTTTTATAGGTCAGAACCTTTTCGTATTCCACATGATCCGGATCAAAATCCGGTATTTCCCGAAGATCCTCCTCGGTCAGAAGTTTTGCTTTCTTCAGCAGATCCGGGCTGATCAGCAGCGGCTGTCCGGCGAAGACGGAAAAACTCTGATAGGGAGAGTCTCCGACCGTCGTGGGGCCCAGCGGGAGCACCTGCCACAGATGCTGTCCGGAACGGACCAGAAAGTCGATGAAATCATAGGCGCCCTGTCCCATGTCGCCGATGCCGTAGGGAGACGGAAACGAGGTTGGGTGGGCGAGAACACCGCTGTAGCGGTGGTTGGTCTTGTCTTCTTCTGCGATTTTGAAGTGCACGGGGTAAATCCTCCTAATCCTGTTAATGAACGGGCGTCTGGAACCATTCGGCCCTTTTCAGTATATTATAATAGATGGACATTCAGAATACAAGAAATAAGACTGGTCTGAATCAGGATTTTTCCACATAGGATAGAACAAACAGACAGGAGAAGATGTATGCATGAAGAAGTGGTGTCTTGCGATACTGGCCGTATGCATACTGACCGGATGCGGTGTGCAGACACAGGATGAGGAGAAGGTGTCGGATCTTGCGTTCACTGTTCTGGATCCGGAGCTGGTTCCGGAAGAACTCAGGAATGTGCTGGAGGAGAAGAAGATCACTCCGTTCAAGGTGACATACGAGGATGAAGGGGATCTGTATATCTGTGTCGGATACGGAGAACAGCAGACGAGCGGTTACAGCATCGTTGTCGAGGATCTGTACCTGACCAGCAACGCGGTTTATGTGGATACGGAGCTGATCGGTCCCGGCAAGGGGGAGGAGACGGCTGCGGCGACTACCTGTCCTTATATTGTACTGAAGCTGGAACAGACGGAACAACCGGTAGTTTTTAAATAAGAGTGGAAGAAAGGATCGGTCTATGGAACTGGAACGTAAATATGTGACGCTGAACCACAGAAGAGGAAGGGCAGTCAGTCAGATCACGCTGGAGGAGGATCTGAATGTACCGGATCAGAAACCGGACATCTTCCGCGTCATCCACCGTCAGGGAGAGTTTCGCCCGGACGAGATTAAGGGAGAGGCCGGGAAAGTGAAGGTCAGGGGCATGTTTCTCTACCGGATTCTGTATATCGGAGACGGCAGCGAGCGCCTGCCGGAGGTTCTGGAGGGGACGATACCGGTCGATGAGACAATTTTTTTGAATGAACTGGAGGAAGGGGATCTTCTGGATTTTTGCTGGAATCTGGAAGACCTCCACGCATCCGCGGTTCATTCGCGGAAGGCCAATATAAAGTGCGTGCTTGCGCTGCACGCGGAGGCGATGAAAGAACAGCCGGTGCCGCTGATGAACAGCCGCCCGGAGGAAGAGGACCTGTATGTGCGCACCTGTCCGGTACGGCTGCAGCAGGAGACGGTACATAAAAAAGATACGCTGCGTATCAGGGAAGAGATGAATCTTCCGCCGGGAAGGCCGAACATCCGCCGGATTCTCTGGCGGGAGATGCGTCTGCAGGGAACGGAGGTGCGTCAGGAAGAAGGGCGGCTTCTGGTCAAAGGAGAGCTTATGATTTTCTTCCTGTACGAATGCGAGGACGAACCGGGGCGGATCCAGTGGCTGGAGCAGGGCATTCCCTTTCATCAGGAGGTGGAATGCGGGGAGTGCCGCTCGGATTTGATCGGAAAGGCGGAGGTTACGCTGCTCAGAGGAGAACTGGAGCTTCAGGCGGATTATGACGGGGAACCGCGGATGGTGCGGATCGACGCGGTTCTTGATCTGTTCCTCCGGTATTTTGAAGATCTCTCCTCCGAGGTGCTTTGCGACGCCTACAGTCTGACGAGAGAGATTCTGCCCAGGAAGCAGTCGTACGAATGGAATTTTGTAAAAAACATCTCGGACTCGAGGGCGAGAGTGAATGGGCGCATGAAGCTGGAGGACGCGGAACCGAAAGTGCTGCAGATTCTGACCTGCGGCGCGCTGGTCCACCAGGATCATGCGGAGCGGACGGAGCAGGGAGTGCTCATCCAGGGGACTGTGGAACTCTGGGTGCTGTACGCCGCTTCCGACGACGCGCAGCCGCTTGCCTGCAGAGTGCAGCCTTTCCCGTTTGAGCACACGGCGGAGTTTAAGGAGGACGGCGGTTCCTGCGAGTGGAAGGTCTTCCTCTGTCTGGATCAGTTGATGGTGACAATGCTGGATGCGCAGGAACTGGAGATGAAAGCGGTTCTCCAGATACAGGTGCTTCTGGATGAGCCGGCCCGCCTGGAACTGGTAGAGGATCTGGAGGAGGCGCCGCTTGACATGGACCGTATCCGGCGGATGCCCGGGATGGTCATCCATATCGTACAGCCGGGAGAGACGCTGTGGGATATTTCCAAAGCCCACGCCACCACCTGCGGGGAAGTGATGGAACTGAATCAACTGAAGGAAGAACATCTCTCGCCCGGACAGAAGGTGCTGATGGTGAAGGAGATCGCGCGATAATCCGGATGCGCGGAAGGGTTTTTGACAATCGGGCGGATACCTGTTAAACTGTTCGTATGAGAAAACGGGGAAGGGAACAAGCGAAAGAATGCATAAGATCTATTTAAAAGCACTGGCGAAGATCAATCTGTCTCTGGACGTACTGCGGCGCAGAGAGGACGGATATCATGAAGTAAAGATGATCATGCAGACGGTCAGCCTCTGCGACGAGCTGGAAGTGCGGAAGGTGAAGCAGCCGGGGATTCATGTGAAGACCAATCTGTATTACCTGCCGACGAATGAAAACAATCTGGTCTACAAAGCGGCCAGTCTGCTGATGGACGAATTTCATATTACGGACGGCATCTCGATTCAGCTCCAGAAGAAGATTCCGGTGGCGGCGGGGATGGCGGGAGGCAGTTCGGACGCGGCGGCGGTGCTGTGGGGCCTCAACCAGATGTATGGCCTGGGACTGTCGAGAAAAGAACTGATGGAGCGGGGCGTACGGCTGGGGGCGGATGTACCTTACTGTGTGCTGAGGGGCACCGCGCTCGCGGAAGGGATCGGAGAGAAACTGAAAGTACTGCCGCCCATGCCCAAATGCTATATCCTCATTGCCAAACCGGGGATCAATGTTTCCACCCGGTTTGTGTACGAGAATCTGCACGCCAACGATCTGCGTCCGGAGCAGCACCCGGATGTGGACGCGGTGATCGGCGATATCAGAGACGGAGACCTGGCCGGACTCTGCGCCCATATGGGCAACGTGCTGGAGAAAGTCACGGTTCCGGCGCATCCGGTCATTGACCGGATCAAGAAATATATGATAAAAGGGGGAGCGCTCGGGGCCATGATGAGCGGAAGCGGTCCTTCCGTATTCGGAATCTTCGATACTCAGGGAAAGGCGAGGAAAGCGTACCGCGCCGTGAAAGCCGCGAGACTGGCGAAACAGGTCTATCTGACGGTGCCCTACAATGTGCGCCGCCAGTAAATGAGCGAAACCGTATAAATTTACAGAAAACAGAAATACTATGCCCAGGAATGGGGCTGTCGGCAGCACATTGGCCGGCAGTCCTTTTTTACTTTATGCATACGGGCGCCAGAGGAAGATTGTCAGCAGAGCTGACGGGCGCCCGATGCGCGGGCAGGGAAGGGGCCTTCCCTGCTCGATGGTATACAGGCGCCTGATTGTGCAGGGGTGCGTAAGGAAATTTGTGCGAGGAGGTCCGCGTATGGGAGATATTTCTCCGCTGCTTGATCAAAACCGGGCATGGGTGAAGCGGCGGTTTGAAAAATGTGACGATATTCTGAACCGGCAGGTTTTTCTGGAGGACGGGAAAAAAGAGGGGCTGCTGGTCTATGTGGAGGTGGCGGTCAGCAACCTGATGCTGGAAGAGCATGTGATCGGCCTGTCGGACGTGCAGCCGCTGTCGACCTATGAGGAGGCGGAAGCCGCGCTTCTCGCAGGCAACGGAATCCTGTTTCTTGCGGGAGACGACCAGGTGTATAAGATTTCCAGCAAGGGCTACCCGGGACTGGGGGTGTCGAAGGCCGAGAGCGAGAAGGTCATGCGCGGTTCCAAAGAGGGCTTTACGGAGAGCGAGAAGCTCAATGTGGCGCTGATCCGCAAAAGACTGCGGGATCCGAGGATGAAAGTAGAGGAACAGCAGATCGGCACGCGTTCCCATACCATGACGGCGCTTGTCTATATGGAAGATCTGGTCTATCCGGATCTGCTGGACACCATTAAAGAACGGATGGATGCGTATGAGATCGACGGGATTCTGGACAGCGGAATGCTGGAGCAGCTTACGGAGAAGCACTGGCTGTCGCCCTTTCCTCAGTTCCAGGCCACGGAGCGTCCGGACCGGGCCGCGTCCGCCGTGCTGGAAGGGCGTGTGGTGCTGGTCACGGACCATTCGCCTACCGTGCTGATCTTCCCGTCGGATTACAACAGTTTCTTCCAGACCAGCGACGACTGGTACAACCGTTTTGAGGCTGCCACCTTTGCCAGGCTTCTGCGGTTTTTTGCGGCGATTCTGGCCATGAGCTTTCCGGCCATCTATGTGGCGGTGACGACATGGCATACGAGCCTCCTGCCGACGAATCTCATTCTGTCCATGGCGGAGGCGAGACAGGGAGTCCCCTTTCCGTCTCTGGGAGAGGTGCTGCTGATGGAGATTTCGTTTGAGCTGATCCGCGAGGCGGGGATCCGGCTGCCCGGTCCCATCGGCAATACCATCGGCATTGTAGGCGGTCTGATCATCGGACAGTCGGCGGTGGCGGCCAATGTAGTGAGCCCGATTGTGGTGATTGTGGTGGCGTTTACGGCTCTCTGTTCGTTCGCCATCCCCAACGAGGAATTTTCTTCGGCTTTCCGTCTTCTGAAATACGGGTGCATTTTCATGGGGGCCTGGCTGGGACTTTACGGGGTACTTCTCTCGTATCTGTGGGTACTGATTCATCTCTCCCATCTGAACAGCTTCGGCATCCCGTATCTGATGCCCTATGTGGCGGCGGATCTCAATGATTACGAGGACAAGAGGGACGCTCTGTTCCGTTACCCTTTCCGAATGATGAAGAACAGGCCCATCTTTGCGAGGCGGGATGAAAGGCTGAAACTGAAAAAGAAGGAGAAGAGCTGAGATGTTTTCCGCAAATCATAAAATATCTTCCAGACAGTTGTATCGGAACTATGCGGCGGCGCTCATCAGTCTGGGAGCGCTTCTTCCGCCGCTTGTCATGAACCGGGACAATCCTGGGAGCATTGTGCTGGCGCTGCTTTTCCTCGGCCTGTATCTGTGGGGGGCGGCGTGCGTGCCCCGCCCGTCCTCCGGCGCCGTCAAATGGCTGTGTTATGTAAACTACTGGGTTCTGGGGACGATGCTGGCGCGCCTGACCGGTCTTCTGGTGCAGAGTTTTCTGCTGACCGATACCAGATTGTGGGTGATTCTTCTGTGGTTCTTCCTGTTCTGCTTTTACAACATGTATAAGGGACTGGAATGCCGGCTCAGAGTCAGCGAGGTGCTTTTTCCGTTCTTTCTGTTCCTGATCCTGTTCCTGTCGCTGCTGATGTTCGGCGAAGTGGAGGCAGGGCGGCTGCTGCGGCTTCGCTTTTCCTTCGGCCGGAGACAGTGGGCGCTGGGCTATGAACTGTTCTGCTGGCTGGGCGCGGCGCAGAGCCTCTGGCATCTGCGGGGAAGGACCGGGGACCAGGAGCATTTTCACCGGACCGTCCGCGGTATCTGGCTTACGGGCGCGGCGGCGGTGTGCGGCTTTGCGGCGTTTTCCCATGCCATTTACGGGAATGCGGGACATACGGGGCTGGTCTATCCGGTTGCCTCCGCCATGACGCTGGCGCATTTTCCGGGAAACGTCATCGGCAGGATGGACGCGCTGTTTGTCTTCGGCTGGATCATCGGCTTTTTCCTCCTCTGCAGCAGCCTGTTCGCTCCGCTGATGGACGAGGAGCCGGACCGCAGGCGGAAGGGACTGCTTCTGGTGCCGGTCGCCCTGGCTTTCGGCGCCGCCTGTCTGCCGGAATGTGTGGAGTGGGGACAGTGGCTTTTGTACCGGATCCTGACGCCTCTGCAGATTGTGCTGCTGCTGTTTCAGTGGGCTAAGAACCGGCCGGGAGGGAGAAGGGCGGCAGCGGCGGGCTGCGCTGTCCTCTGCCTTCTGCTGAACGGCTGCAGTTCCCAGGAGCTGGAGCAGCTAAGCCTGGTCACGGCCGTTGCAGTGGACCCGGGCGAGGGCGGAGCCTGGCATCTGACGTTCGGATTCGGCTCTTCCGGCGAGGAAGGCGAGGAGCCGTTTGAGACGGAGAGCATGTCCATTGAAGGGGCGAAGGAGACATACCGGGAATACAACCAGAAAAACATGGACTTTAATCACCTGAAAAATTTTTATTTTTCGGAAGAAATTCTGCAGCGGGATGATTTCCCCGGGCTTCTGGAGGAGATTCAGATAAACGCGGCATACTCCAGGGGGACGCTTCTGTTTGTGACGGAAGGGCCGGCGGGCGAGGAAGCGTCGAAGGAGCAGCAGCCGGAGGAGGGGATGCCGGTTCATCAGCTTCTGAATGCCTGGTATAACAGGGAATCGTGCCGAATCTCTGTGATTACGGCAGACGGAAGGTATAAGGGGTACGTATCCTGGCCATAATGAGGATAAAGGCGGCAGGAACCACGCTGCCGGAAACGGAAGGGAAGAAATCAATGAGAAGAATATGGATCTGCATTCTGCTGGCGGCAGCAGCGGTTTGTGCGGTGCTGCCGGAGTGCTTTTGGGAGAGCGGGACCGAAGAGACGCAGTTGGCGGAGCCGGTGGAAAGCCTCGCCTGGTGGAGCCTCACATGCGAACTGCCCAATCCGGACAAACTTCCGGTCAGAGTGCGCTTTGAATGGCTGAAAGGACTTGAATAACCGGAAGAAAACGGATACAATGGATAAATACAGGAACGTGCGAAAGAGAGCGGACAGACAATGACAAAAGACGTGATGGTGACGATATCCGGGTTCCATATGAGCGATGGGGAAGAAGATACCATCGAGATGGTGCACATCGGAGAATACTATGAGCGGAACGGGACGCACTATGTTCTCTATGAGGAACGGCTGGAAGGGATCGCGGAGCCGGTCAGGAACCGGATTCGGGTGAAGGAACACCGGCTGGAGCTTCAGAAACGGGGGCCGGTTACCGTGAATATGGTATTTGAGGAAGAGAAGCATCAGAGCAGCACCTATGCGATTCCCTACGGGAGCTTTCTTATGGATACTTATACGACGAAGGTGGAGGTTCTTGCGGAAGACGACCGGATGGAAGTGAAGGCGTCCTATGAGCTGAAGGTCAACGGAGTGCGGTGCGCAAGCTGCGATGTGCGTGTGCTGATACAGTCCAGAGATACGTTTCGGCTGTAGCGCGAAAATGCGGAGGAACTTATGAAAAAAGAAGGAAAACAGAAGGCAAAGGAGAAAAAAACACCGCAGATCTGGCTGGAATGGCTGTATCTGTCGGCGGGCGGGCCGGTTCTCGAGCGGCTTTATACTTGTCTGCTGCAGGAAGATGAGGAGGACGTACAGTTCTGGAAAGAAGCCGGGGTACTGGAAATCGGGCTGCCGGAAGGCGGACCGCTCGATCTGGAGTTTCTCGAGGAAGAGTATCGGGACGAAGCGCTCCGCTCTTATATGGAGAAGCAGCAGGCGGATCAGGTCTGCACGGTGACGTTTCAGGAGACGGATCAGAAGAAAGCCCGGCGGCTGATGGCAAGGCTGGTTCAGAGGGCGGGAGGCGTCTTCTGCCAGGATACGGAAGAATTTCTCCCCGAGATCAGGAGAAAGTGAGGACAGGATGGAAGAAAAGATCAAAGTTTCCGGAGCGGACAGACTGGGTACCCTGCCTGTGGAGCAGTTGATCCGGCAGTTTGCGGTGCCCAGCATCGTCGCCATGCTGGTCGGCGCGCTTTACAATATTGTGGACCAGTTTTTTATCGGCCGGAGTATCGGAGAACTGGGGAACGCGGCGACCAATGTGGCGTTTCCGCTGACGACGTCCTGCGTGGCGATTTCGCTCCTGTTCGGCATCGGCGGCGCCTCTTCCTTTAATCTGGCGCTTGGACGCGGACAGAAGGAGGACGCGGTTCATTATATGGGAAATGCGGCCGTACTGCTGTTCTCGATGGGGACGCTGCTGTGCGTCGTGACACAGACGTTTCTGGTGCCGATGCTCCGCTTTTTCGGCTCTCCGGACAGTGTGCTGGGCTATGCCGTTACATATACGAGGATTACGTCGTTGGGATTTCCGTTTCTGATCTATTCCAACGGAGGCGCCCATCTGGTCCGGGCGGACGGGACGCCCAGGTATTCCATGCTCTGCAACCTGACCGGCGCGCTCATCAACACGGTTCTGGACCCGCTGTTTATCTTCGGATTCGGGATGGGGATGGCGGGCGCGGCGCTGGCGACGATTATCGGGCAGATCGCGGCGGCAGGCATGATCTTTCGCTATATGCTGCACTGCAGGACCGTGACGCTGGAAAAGCACCACCTGAGAATCCGGGCGGAGTATGCGGTTCCGGTCATGTCCCTGGGGCTGTCCTCGTTCTTTAACCAGATTGCGATGATGATCGTACAGATCGTACTGAACAATTCGCTGACTTATTACGGTGCGCGCTCCGTCTACGGGGAATCCGTCCCTTTGGCCTGCGCGGGCATCATCTCCAAGGTGGCGATGCTCTATTTTTCCGTTGTGATCGGACTGGCGCAGGGACTGCAGCCGATTGCCGGATACAATTACGGGGCGAAAAAATACGAGCGGGTGAAGCAGGTCTATTTCCGGACGGTGCGCTATGCGCTGACCATCTCCATGCTGGCGTTCTTCCTGTTTCAACTGTTTCCGCACCGGATTATCGCCATCTTCGGCGACGGCTCGGAAGAATATTTTCTGTTTGCCGTCAGATACTTCCGGATCTTCCTGTTTGCGACGTTCCTGAACGGGATACAGCCGGTGACGTCCACGTTTTTTACCGCCATCGGTAAGCCGGTTAAGGGCATCTTCCTCTCTCTGACGAGGCAGATTCTGTTTCTGCTGCCGCTGATCGTGATCTTCCCGATGTTCATGGGAATCGACGGAATCATGTATGCGGGTCCCATTGCGGATCTGACGGCCGGAGCGGCGGCCATCGGCATGATTGCTCTTGAGATGCGGCAGATCACCGCGCTTGAGAGAGCGGAACCGTGCGCTCATCAAAGCAGTACATGCTGAAGAAGGTCGTGATGCCGGGCGCGCAGTCGTAGTCCATATGGCAGCGCTCGGCCATTTCTTTGACAAAAATGCAGTAAGCGGACATGCAGGAATACTGAAGCTCCGGGAAGCGGCAGGGCTTTCCCTCAGTGACGGCGCAGGGAGTGCAGAGACTGCAGCCGCTCGCGCCGATCATCAGTCCCGGCCGGCCTGCCTGATCGATCAGACGGCGGGTAAGCTGGTTGTGCTTTGCCTTGACCGGTTTGATCTGCGCGCTGTCCAGGGGGTCTTCCACGTCCCACATGCTCTGCATGACAAGGGCCTGCTTCCAGCGCAGGACTTTCGCCTTCATCTCTTCGGTAGTTCCGCAGTCCGGCGGACAGGCGTAATTGGCGCCGTATTTTCCGCATTCATTTTCTTCGCACAGAGAGCGGAACGCCGGGACAAACACCAGATCCGCTGTGTCTATGAGCGCCGCGTCGGCAAAGCCGAGTTCCAGCGCCAGTTCAATCAGTTCTTTTCCGGTCATGTTTCCTTCTTTCATTCTAATAATTCATCCTTTCTGTTGGTTTTCAATGGTTCTATTTTACCACAGGACAGGGCGGATTTGCAAAAAAGTTCTTGACATATATAGATATTCGATATAGTATATAGTTAATCTATATATAGAGAATCTATACAAGGAGGAACGGTATGGCGATTGACAAAGCTTTGATTTCCGGAAGCATGGCAATGATGATTTTAAAACTGCTCTCGGAAAAAGACATGTACGGTTACGAGATGATCGACACCCTGCGCAGACGTTCGGAAAATGTGTTTGAACTGAAGGCGGGAACTCTGTATCCGCTGCTTCACAGTCTGGAGGATAAGCGCTATCTTCTGTCCTATGAGCAGGAGGTATTGGGAAAGGTGCGGAAGTATTATCAAATTACGAAGGACGGACGGCGGCATCTGGAGGAGAAAAAGTCCCAGTGGAAAGAATATTCCAGAGCGGTGATGAGCGTGCTGGCACTGGAGGTGGTCTGATGCGGATGGAAGAATATCTGTGTACGGTGACCGAACAGATCCGCTGTACGAGAGTGCGGGAACAGATCAGCGGAGAGCTCAGGGACCACATCCTCGATCAGGCGGAAGCGTACGAGGCGGAAGGAATGTTCGAGGACGAGGCCATGGAAAAGGCGGTTCGGGATATGGGGGATCCGGTGGAGACCGGCGTGTCGCTGGACCGGATTCACAGACCGCAGATCTGCGTGGGACTTCTGGTGCTGGTGGGAGTCATCAGTCTTGTGAGCATCGCGCTCCATGCGGCGCTGGGCGCTTATACACAGGAGATGCCGGCGGCCGGATACGGATATCTGAGGCGCCACATCCTGTATACCGCGCTGGGGTACGCGGCGATGCTGGCCGTCTACCGTCTGGATTACAGCATTCTCTCCCGTTTTGCGAAACCGGCAGCGGCGGCGTTTCTGGTCTTTCTGCTGGCCGGAAAATCGTTTTGCGGCATCTGGATCAACGGCGCCATGAGCTATATCCGGATCGGGAGCGTCTTTTTCTTCCTGCCGGCGCTGATGGTTCTGTATGTGCCGCTCTTTGGCGGACTCCTTTATTCCTACCGGGGAGAGGGGTATAAGGGAATGGGGAAGATTCTCCTGTGGGCGCTTATCCCCACGTGGTTTGCCTTCCGGGTTCCGGCATTTTCTCAGGGAGTGATCCTCTGGATATCCTTTGTGACGCTGACCGCGGTGGCGGTTCATAAAGGCTGGTACCGGGTTCACAGGACGGGAGCGCTGGCCGTTCTGGGAGTGCTGCTGGCCGCGCCGCCGCTGCTTTTCCTCGGAGCGAGCGTGCTGGGATATCTGGCTACTTATCAGACCGCGCGGATTCGGGCCTTTTTGACCAATTCCGCGGACGGCGATTATCTGACAATTCAGATGCGGCGGGTTCTGGCCGGCAGCAGAATGCTGGGCGCAGATGCCGGAAACATTACAGAACTTACGAAGCTTCCGGGGTTTAACAGCGACTATATCTTTGTCTCCCTGATCAGCGTCTACGGGCTGCTGGCGGGCGTGCTGGCGGCGGCCCTGGTGTTTTTCCTGATCCTGAAAATCTTCCGCATTTCTTTCGGGCAGAAGAATCAACTGGGGATGATTCTCGGCATGAGCTGCGGGATCGTGTATCTGTTCCAGGCGGGAATGAGCATCGGGATGAATCTGGGGCTGCTTCCGCCGACCGCGGTGATTCTGCCCTTCTTCTCGCTCGGAGGAACCGGAATTATGGTTTCCTATGTGCTGCTGGGGGTGGTGCTCAGCGTGTACCGGTATAAAAATATTCTGCCGGACCGGACGCGGGAATTATCCCGCAAGGTGGATTGAGGAAACGATCCGGCGTTATTTCAAGAGCATATGAAAGCACGGAAAAATTGGGATGAAATCAACAAAACAGATTTCACTCCCAATTTTTTTTGAAAACAGAGAATGCCGTTCCATCTTTCTCAAGCAATCTATAATTGTTGTTTGGACAGGCATATGCTATAATTTATCCGGTCACTGAAATTAACCGTAATAGACGGAACTGCGGAATGGATGACATAGTGGAAATTGAAAGGCAATAATGGAGGGATTGAGATGGCGGAATTGGAAAACAGCAGGGACTTGATCCGTGTGCTGTGGAGCGGTGCGGATATCCTGCGTTCCAAAATGGATGCAAATGAGTATAAGGATTATCTGCTGGGCATTGTATTTTACAAATACCTGTCGGATTCATTTCTGATCAAGGTGTATGATTTGATTTATGATGAAAGGCCGCAAAATTTAAAAGCGGCGTTGGAGGCGTACCGGGAAGCGCTTGCCGATGAGAGCGCGGAAGAACTGAAAGAACAGGTCAGGGAGGAGTGCCATTATGTCATTGAGCCGGATCTGACCTACACTTGCTTTGCGGATGCGGCCAGGAATAACGCGTTCAGCCGTGAGCAGCTTCAGAAAGCCTTTAACAACATTGAGCAGAGCGATCCGTTGTTTGCGGATCTGTTTACCGATATTGACTTGTATTCCAATCGTCTTGGAACAGGGGATCAGAAACAGAGCGATACCATATCGGGCTTGATCCGGGAAATTGACAGGGCGGACCTTCTGAATACGGATTCGGATGTTCTTGGAAATGCCTATGAATATTTAATCGGGCAGTTTGCCTCTGAAACGGGCAAGAAGGCGGGGGAATTTTACACGCCCCAGGCAGTATCGAAAATCCTGACCAGGATTGCGATTGCAGGGCAGGAGGAAAAGCGGGGGCTGTCGGTGTATGACCCCTGCATGGGTTCCGGTTCCCTGCTGCTGAATGCCAGGAGATACGCCGCAGAGCCAGACTATATTAAATATTATGGACAGGAACTGATGACCTCCACCTATAATCTCGCAAGAATGAATATGTTCCTGCACGGCATCGTGCCAGAGAACCAGAAGCTCCACAACGGCGATACCCTCGACGGGGACTGGCCTACGGATGAGGAAACCGATTTTAATATGGTGCTCATGAATCCGCCGTACTCGGCAAAATGGAGCGCAGCCGCCGGATTTCTTCAGGATGAGAGGTTCAGCGATTACGGCGTGCTGGCGCCAAAGTCGAAAGCCGATTATGCGTTTCTGCTGCATGGCCTGTACCACCTGAAAAGCAGCGGAACGATGGCTATCGTACTGCCCCACGGGGTTTTGTTCCGGGGTGCGGCGGAAGGGAAGATAAGGGAAAAACTGCTTCGGGCCGGAAATATCTATGCGGTGATCGGGCTTCCGGCGAATTTATTCTACAACACGTCCATTCCCACCTGTATTATCGTGCTGAAAAAGCACAGGGACGGACGGGATGTATTGTTTATAGACGCATCCCGAAAATTTGAAAAAGGGAAAAAGCAGAACGCGATGACGGACGAGCATATTGATTCTGTCATAGAATTGTACAACAGGCGGGAAACCGTGGAAAAAGAGTCCTTTCTTGCGGAATTTGAGGATATTGAAAAAAATGACTTCAATCTGAATATTCCCAGATATGTGGATAATTTCGAGCAGGAGGAAGAAATAGACCTGAATGCCCTTCTGAAAGATATGAAGCAGACAGAGGAAGAAATCAACCGGACTCAGGGGGAATTTGTATCCATGATGAAAGACCTGACTTCTTCTGATGAAAGCATCAATCAAACGTTAAACGATTTGATTCAGATGATTGAGAGGTGACAGGTATGGATAAACCGAAGATCAGGTTCAAAGGGTATACGGAAGAGTGGGAACAGCGTAAGCTGGGGGAGTTGGCCGAAATAGTGGGTGGAGGAACTCCCAGTACGGGTAATCCAGAATACTGGGATGGAGACATTGATTGGTATGCTCCGGCTGAAATAGCTGACCAAATCTATCTGGAATCCAGTCAGAGGAAGATCACTGAATTGGGGTATGACAGTAGCTCCGCAAAGATGCTTCCTGCCGGTACGATTTTGTTTACCTCTCGTGCGGGCATTGGAAAAACCGCTATTTTAACCCGAAAAGGCTGCACTAATCAGGGTTTTCAATCCATAGTCCCGCACAAAGGGGAACTGGACTCTTATTTCATTTTTTCCCGGACAGGAGAACTAAAGCGATATGGGGAACTGGTCGGAGCTGGATCAACCTTTGTCGAAGTGTCAGGTAAGCAAATGGCATCTATGGAGTTAATGATGCCGTCCACTATGCGAGAACAGCAGCAGATCGGGGCTTTTTTCCGCCGCCTCGACCACCTCATCACCCTTCACCAGCGTAAGTGTGAAGAGGTAAAAAAACTAAAAAAATATATGTTGCAAAATATGTTTCCTCGAAATGGCAGAAATGTTCCAGAAATTAGATTTGATGGATTTACGGATGCTTGGGAACAGCGT
Source organism: uncultured Lachnospiraceae bacterium (assembly GCA_910587765.1). GTDB lineage: Bacteria > Bacillota > Clostridia > Lachnospirales > Lachnospiraceae > Hominiventricola. Next base: position 30,980 of record CAJUNR010000030.1, on the reverse strand, counting down.
AAGCTGGGGGAGTTGGCCGAAATAGTGGGTGGAGGAACTCCCAGTACGGGTAATCCAGAATACTGGGATGGAGACATTGATTGGTATGCTCCGGCTGAAATAGCTGACCAAATCTATCTGGAATCCAGTCAGAGGAAGATCACTGAATTGGGGTATGACAGTAGCTCCGCAAAGATGCTTCCTGCCGGTACGATTTTGTTTACCTCTCGTGCGGGCATTGGAAAAACCGCTATTTTAACCCGAAAAGGCTGCACTAATCAGGGTTTTCAATCCATAGTCCCGCACAAAGGGGAACTGGACTCTTATTTCATTTTTTCCCGGACAGGAGAACTAAAGCGATATGGGGAACTGGTCGGAGCTGGATCAACCTTTGTCGAAGTGTCAGGTAAGCAAATGGCATCTATGGAGTTAATGATGCCGTCCACTATGCGAGAACAGCAGCAGATCGGGGCTTTTTTCCGCCGCCTCGACCACCTCATCACCCTTCACCAGCGGAAGTGCGATGGATTGAAGAAAATCAAGAAATTCATGCTCCAGAATATGTTTGTTTAGCGGATATGATAGCAACGGAAAAAACAAAAAGGATTATGGGCGATATTTTTGTGACAAAATCCTTGCCATTATAGAAGAAATCAACGGTATGGTTATATTTTTAAAGGAAGAATAAAAACTGAAAATAATCATTTTTGAAACCACAAATTTCACTTCTAAGGGAGATTAACTATGAGTGGGAAACAGAATTATAATGAAGCGGTCATGGCAATAAAAACAGCGATATTGCAAAGCCAATATGATGCTGCGAGAACTGTGAACGAGAAACAGTTAATGCTTTATTACGGCATTGGAAAATACATATCCTTAAATTCCCGAAACGGATTCTGGGGTAAAGGAGCGATTGAGACCATCAGTGAGCAATTGGATAAAGAGTTACCTGGACTTCGAGGATTTACATCTCGAAACCTTCGGTATATGCGGACATTTTATGAAGAATGGGAACTATTGGATTCTGTTGGACAGTCCGAAAAAATTGCAGAAAATATGTCCGATAATTTGGAATTGATGAAGTCCAAAATAGAAAAATATGCAATTAAGCCAATTTGGAACTTGCAAGTTCCAAATTTCAAAGATTTTCCGATAGATGCATTTCTACATATAGGGTTTACTCACCATAGGGTAATTCTTGGAAAAGCAAAAAATTTGGATGAACGTCTTTTTTACATCAGACGGTGTGCTGATGAGCATTTTACGGTTGAGGCATTGAAGAGCAGTCTTGCCGCAGATGACTACCATCATCAGGGAAGTCTGCCGAACAATTTTATACGGACTCTTCCCACAGGACAGCAGGCACTGAAAGCTATAGGAACATTCAAAGATGAATATCTGCTCGATTATATCAATGTGGAGGAGCTGAATGCCAGAGATAAAGCCGATGTGGATGAAAAGGTCATGGAAAACGCCATCATTCATAATGTAAAAAACTTCATTCTGACTTTTGGAAAAGACTTTGCATTTATTCGTAATCAGTATCACTTGGATGCTTTTGGCGAGGATCAGTACATCGATCTTTTATTCTTCAATCGGGAACTAAACTGCCTTGTCGCTGTAGAATTAAAGAGAGGGAAGTTCAAAACATCCTATCTGGGACAGCTACAGGGATATTTGAGTGTCCTTGACGGATTTGAGCGTAAGCCTCATGAAAATCCTGCGATAGGAATTATTCTCTGTAAGGATATGAATAAGTCTTTTGTGGATTACGTGATTCAGGATTATACCAAACCGATGGGAGTAGCTACCTATAAAACGTCAAAGGATATGTCTGAAGAGTTGCGGAAAGCACTGCCGGATATTGAAGAACTGAAAAAATTGTTGGATACAGAGGAAGATGTTACATTTTAGTGGCAAGTCTTGAATCTTTTTGCAGGTATCCCAGACTGTCATATGTGCCGATAGTAGGTCAGGCGGAATTGTCGGGTTTAAATATGATTCAGAAAGCAATCAAGGAATTACAGGAAGAGGGGTTCCTTGTAAGGGAAGGTTCAAACAGGAATGGACGGTGGATTGTGGTAAAACCGGAAAATGAAACGGAATTTTGAAGTATTAGATTCTAAAAATCCAAAACCTTAACTTGGGAACAGCGTAAGTTGGGGGATTTAGTGATAAATCATAATGCAGGTGTATATATAAGTAAGGAAGATTATGGTTCAGGTATTAATATTATAGGTGTGGGAAATATCTATGATAAAGACATTTTTGATGGTGAAATTTATAGATTGGCACCTGTGAATGATGGAAAATATTTACTTGAAGAAAATGATTTGATTTATGGTGAGTCGTCACTTGTTCCAGAGGGGATTGCAAGAACTGTATGTGTCGGAAAAAATGGCGTGGGTAGTGCATTTGCATGGCATACAAGAAGAGTGAAATTGAATAATAATCTTGTAAATTCTCATTTTGCAACATTGGAATTAAATTATCACTTAGAAGTAAGAAAGTATCTTATAAGTGTATCAACACAAACTGCACTAACTGGAATGACAACGGAGGGATATTTTGGTGCTAAATTATTTCTTCCAAGAATTGCCGAACAGAATAAAATTAGTAGATTATTTCAACAAATAGATCACCTCATCACCCTTCACCAGCGTAAGTATATTTGCATTAAAAATGCTCTGAATTACATGAAAATTGAGACTATCACAACAAGGAGAAAATAAAGATGCCGGAATTGGAATCAATGATTGAAAAGAAACTGATAGAACAGCTTGTCTACGGTGATTCCCAATGGGTATACAGGGAAGATTTGAAAACGGAAAATGATTTGTGGGCAAATTTCAAGTATATCCTTGAGCAGAACAATAAAGAGAGGCTGAATGGGGAACCTCTGACGGAAAGCGAATTTGAACAGGTAAAGAACCAGCTTCAGTTTTCATCCTTTTACAGGGCGGGCGAATGGCTGGTAGGAGAGAATGGGAAAGTTCAGGTGCATGTGCAGAGGGATACGGAGCGTCTTCACCTCGTTGTGATGAACCATGAGCATATTGCGGGCGGGAGCAGCGTCTATGAGGTCATTAACCAGTACAGCGCATTAAAGACGGATGAGGACAGACAAGCTGCCGCAAGGGACAGGCGGTTTGACGTGACGCTTCTGATCAACGGGCTTCCCATGATCCATATTGAATTGAAAAATAAGCAGCATTCCTATATGGACGGATTCTGGCAGATTAAGAAATATATCGGGGAAGGGAAATTTACGGGCATTTTTTCGGCAGTACAGATGTTTGTGATCAGCAACGGCGTAAATACGAAATATTTTTCCGCGGCAGGAGACACGGAGCTGAACCCAAAGTTTATCAGCGGCTGGCTTGATCAGGACAATCATCCGGTAACGGACTGCATGGATTTTGCAAAAAGCGTCCTTAGCATCCCGGCGGCGCACGAGATGATTGCGAGATATACGGTTCTGGATGAAGACGCAAAAAAGCTGATCCTGCTGCGGCCATATCAGATCCATGCGATCGAAGCGATCCGTGAAGCGTCCAAAACAGGCAGGTCAGGCTTTGTGTGGCATACGACAGGCTCCGGGAAAACGCTGACTTCGTATAAGGCGACAAGGAATCTGCTGATGGATATCCCTGCCATTGACAAGGCGGTATTCCTGATTGATCGTAAAGATCTGGACACCCAGACCACAATGGCGTTTCGGGCTTATGCAAATAACGATCTGGTGGACGTTGACGAAACGGACAATATAAATGACCTGAAGAAAAAACTGAAATCCGGCGACAGGCAGGTGATTGTGACGACTATCCAGAAGCTGCAGAGGCTGATTACGAAGAGACTTCAGGAAGACACGCCGGAATATCGGAAAATACGGAATCTTAAAATTGCATTTGTCGTGGACGAGTGCCACAGGGCGGTGACGCCGGGCATGAAAAGGGAGCTGGAACGGTTTTTTGGAAATTCCCTGTGGTTCGGTTTCACCGGAACGCCCAGATTTGCAGAGAATCCATATCCGCAGATGGGGGATCTGCCGAGGACAACCGAGGAACTGTACGGAAAAAGGCTGCATAAGTATACGATACAGAATGCGATTCATGACAATGCCGTTCTCGGATTTCAGGTGGAACACAACGGTCCCAGGGATATTGCCGACGAGACGGACAAAAATGCTTATGACAATGAGACGCACATGCTGAAAGTGCTGGATGTCATCCTGAACAGGTCTTATCATAAATTAGGATTTCAAAACGGCAGGGGAATGACATACGAAGGGCTTCTTACAACAAGCTCCATTCAGTTTGCGCAGAAATATTACGAGCTGCTGACAAAGGTGAAGAACGGGGAGACTTCTCTTGTGATCGACGAGAAAATAAAGCGGGTGCTTCCGGATTTCCCTAAATTTGCCATAACCTATTCTGTATCCGAGAACGAGGAAGGCTCTCAGGTGAACCAGCAGAAAATGCAGGCTTCCCTGGACGATTATAATGGGATGTTCGGGACGACCTATGAACTTTCCCAGATTCAGGCTTACAATGAAAATCTGAATAAAAGGCTTGCGAGGAAGGGAGGCAAATTCCGAAGAAGGAGCGAGCAGCTTGATCTGGTGATTGTGGTAGACCGGCTTCTTACGGGGTTTGACGCCCCATGCATGTCTGCTATTTTTATGGACAGGCAGCCCATGGGGCCCCATGACCTGATACAGGCTTTTTCGAGGACGAACCGTATTTATGATAAGAATAAAGCATATGGGCAGATTGTGACTTTTCAGGCTCCCGTATTATTCAAAAAATGTGTGGATGAGGCAGTCAAGCTGTATTCAGCGGGAGGAACGAAGGAAGCGCTGCTGGCGGAATGGGACGAAATAGAGCCTGCGTTCAGGAAAGCGCTCTCGGCGCTGCGTGTTTCGGCGCAGACTCCCTCGGAAGTTTCCGGGATGTCGCTGAAAGAGAAAGAAGTATTTGCCGGAATGTTCCAGAACTTTGACAGACTGTTCGCCCAGTTGAAGTCATTTACAAATTATGATGAGCGGATGCTTGAAGAATACGGCATCACACAGGAGGAATATGACGATTACGCGGGGCATTACTTTAATGTGCTGGAAGAAATAAGGGAGAGCAGACCGGAAAAAGAAGAGGATATGCCTGAATCTGAGCAGATAGATGCCGATTATGAGCTGATGGCATACAGCAGTACAAAAATAGATTATGAGTACATCATTAACCTGATTCAGAATATTGTTACGCCGGACGATGGGGAAGAAAATATCACTCCCGAAGAACGGCGGCGGAAGATTGACGAGATCCGGCAGTATGTGGAGGAACTCCGCCGGGACAATCCAAAGATTGCGGATATCATGTCCGGGCTGGTTGATGAGATTGAAACAGACGCGGACAAATATAAAGGAAAATCCATCTTAAATATCGTGGAGAATATGAAGCAGGACTGCATCGACCAGGTGATTACAGAGTTCTGCCTGATATGGTATGCGTCAAAAGATGATGTCATGTATGCGGCAAACCATTACAGGAACGGGGAGATACCAAATGAGAGCAGGATAAAGGCAACCGTAGATTTTACCAGTTATAAGGCGACAAGGGAAAAAGCCCTTCCCAAGTTTAGATATTATGCACAGATGATGGCGGAACTCAGAAAAACACTGGATAAAGAGATCCGGCCGCTTACTGGTGACTAAACAGGATTGCATGGCACTGTTTTCTCTATTTTATTTGTTTGCGGGTACTACAGACAATGGGTAGGCGTGCGCAAGAAAGGATACGCAGAGTGGTTGATTTTCGGTTAAGGCTGTGATAAATTATAAAGTATCATTTCCATTATTTGGAAAAAGACGGATCGCAGGTGGCCGAGATGACGAAAGAATACTTGGGAAAGAACGTGTACGAGATACTGCAGGAGCGGTTCCGTCTGCTCTTCGAGGAATTTGACAATGTCTATGTCTCATTCTCCGGAGGGAAGGACAGCGGGCTGCTCCTGAATTTGATTATGGATTTCCGGAGAAAATATTATCCGTGGAAGACGGTGGGAATTTTCCATCAGGACTTTGAAGCGCAGTATACGGTGACCACGGAGTATGTGGAGCGGACGTTTGAGCGCTATAAGGACGAGGCGGAGTTGTACTGGGTCTGTCTTCCCATGGCCACCAGAACGGCGCTCAGCAGCTATGAGATGTACTGGTATCCGTGGGACGATACGAAGAGAGAACTCTGGGTCCGTCCGATGCCGGATAAGAAGTACGTCATCAATCTGGACAACAATCCGGTCAGCACCTACCAATACCGGATGCATCAGGAGCATCTTGCGAAGCAGTTCGGTCGGTGGTACCGTCTTGCTCACGGCGGAAAACGGACCGTCTGCCTGCTCGGCATGCGGGCGGACGAGTCCCTGCAGCGTTACAGCGGATTTGTCAACAAGAAGTACGGCTATAAAGAGGAGTGCTGGATTGGAAGGCAGTTCAAGGACGTCTGGTGCGCATCGCCCATGTACGACTGGTCTACGGAAGACGTATGGCATGCCAACGCGCTGTTCGGGTATGATTATAACCGTCTGTATGATCTCTACTATATGGCGGGTTTGAAGGTGTCTCAGATGCGGGTGGCGTCGCCGTTCAACGACTATTCCAAAGACGCGCTGAACCTGTATCGGATCATTGATCCGCAGATCTGGGTTAAACTGGTGGGGAGAGTGAGGGGGGCGAATTTCGGCTGCATCTATGGCAGGACGAAGGCCATGGGCTATCGGAACGTTACTTTGCCGGAGGGCCATACGTGGAAATCCTATACGATGTTTCTGCTGGACACGCTTCCGGCGCGCCTCCGCAACAATTACATCAAGAAATTCAATACGTCCATCGAATTCTGGCATAAGACCGGAGGCGGTCTGGACGAGGAGACGATTCAGGAACTGGAAGAGCACGGGTACCGGATTCGCAGGAACGGAGTGTCCAACTATACTTTGAACAGGAAATCCCGGGTGATCTTCCTGAGCAAGATTCCGGATCATACGGACGATATCAAGTCCTCGAAAGACATTCCGAGCTGGAAGAGAATGTGTTACTGCATTCTGAAAAATGATCACATATGCAGATTCATGGGATTCGGCATGAGCAGGGATCAGCAGCGGCGTATTGATGTGATCCGCGAAAAGTACAAAAGCATAGAGGAGATGGATTATGGAGTATAAAAGTCCGGCCTACCAGGTAGTATCCGTTCCCATAGAGAAGATCGAACCGAATACATACAATCCCAACGCAGTGGCGCCGCCGGAGATGAAGCTGCTTTACGAAAGCATTAAGGCGGACGGATATACGATGCCGGTGGTCTGTTATTACGATCACAGTGCGGATAAATATATTATTGTAGACGGGTTTCACCGTTACCGGGTCATGCTGGATCATCCTGATATTTTTGAGCGGGAGCAGGGCAGGCTTCCCGTATCGGTGATCGACAAGCCAATCGACGAGAGAATGGCAAGCACCATCCGTCACAACCGGGCAAGAGGAAGCCACAATGTGGATCTGATGAGCAATATCATAAAGGAACTGCATGATCTGGGACGGTCGGATGCGTGGATCTCGAAGCATCTGGGCATGGACCAGGACGAGATCCTGCGGCTGAAGCAGATCACGGGACTGGCGGAGCTTTTCCGGGACGTGGAGTTCGGACGGGCGTGGAAGCCGGTGGAAGTGGAGGAATAGCGAAGAGCCGGCATCCTGCGGCCACGCAACAATAGAGAGGAAAGAGAAGATGCTTTTTGCGGACATAACGGCGTGGAATCTGAGAAATGTAGTTATTCGGCTGGTGACTGCCATGGTGCTCGGAGGAGTGATCGGAATCGACAGGGGGGCCAAGAGGCGGGGCGGCGGAGCCAGAACCGATGCGGCGGTGTGTATCGGAGCGGCGCTGGTCATGATGACGGGGCAGTATGTAGAACTCCGTTTTCCGGGGATTTCGGATATGGCCCGCATGCCCGCCCAGGTGATCAGCGGCGTGGGCTTTCTCGGAGCGGGTTCGATCCTCGTGTCGGGGCATCAGGTAAAGGGGCTGACTTCGGCGGCCGGTATCTGGTTCTGCGCCTGCATCGGACTTGCCGTGGGGATCGGATTTGTGGACGGCGCCGTTCTGGCTACGGTGATCCTTCTGGCAGGCCTTCATCTTCTGCCGCATATAGAGGAGAAGATTTACCGCCATTCCCGCTACGTCATTCTCTATGTGGAAGCGGAGGAGGGCGGAACATCCGCCGAGTTTCTGCATCATCTGAAAATGGACGGCTGCAAGGTGGACCGGTTTGACGTCGATAAGTCCGGCGGGATGCAGTCGTTTACCATCCTGACGACGATCCGGCTGCCCAAAGATCTGGACCGCGACGAATACATCGAGGAGCTGTCCAGGCTGCGGGGCGTTCATTCGATTGACATGATGTGAAATCAGACGCGACATAAGAAAGAGCCATTCGATGACTGCGTGATCGGATGGCTTTTGCATGTCCGGGAACCGTTCGGGAGCGCTTCCGGGTTTTGACGTCTTCGGGCCGGCCGCCGTCACAGTTTGTCGGAGATTTCGGCCAGAGCTTTGATGATGGTCAGATAACGCTCATACTGATAAGGCCCCTGCTTTTTTACGGACGCAATGATATTGCCGATGACGGCGTCGCTGCCCGGGAGCTCGTCCTGGAGCAGATAGTCCGCACTCAGATTCAGCGTGTCGCAGATCGCTACCAGTGTTTCCAGAGACATTTTCCGCGTCCCTCTTTCGATGTGTCCGAGAAAGGAGATGGACAGGCTGCACCTCTCGGCCAGCTCGGACTGCGACAGCCCCAGAGCCTGGCGCGCGCTGCGGATGCGTCCGCCCATGGCAGCATAATCAATGTTTTTCATTCGTATCACCCCTTCTTATATTAAGATAAAAAGTGCATTGCAAATACTGACTGATAGAATTATAATGTGACTATAAGAAGCACAAAGGAGAAGGGTTTTTGAATGTGGATCGGGCTTGCGATGCTTCTGGTATATGTTGTTGCCAGAAAAAAGAACTGGGGGATTAGTGAATGGCTGGAAATTGTACTGGCGGGCATCTGCCTGTTCGTTCTCTTCCATCTGTGAAAGTCGTGGTAGATTTTTACAGGCTTTGCGATTATAATAGAGAGGAAGCGGCTGTTCGGCCGGGCTGAGCGGCTGCGGGAGGAATCGTCCGCTGCCGTACAGGAGCGGAGCGATTTGGGAATGAGGAAAGCAGTATGTACGAATATGACAGCAGAGTGCGGCTTACGGAAGTAGATCAGAATCAGAGGATGACATTGACGGGGATTCTCAATGCCTTTCAGGACTGCAGCACCTTCCATTCGGAGGATTTGGGCGTGGGAATGCGTTATCTGGAGGAGAGGGAAAGAATGTGGGTTCTGCGTTCCTGGAACATTCAGATTTTCCGCTGTCCGCTTCTGGCGGAAGCCGTCCGGGTCGGGACCTGGCCGTATGAATTTGGAAAAGTGACAGGCCGGAGAAATTTCCGGCTGATGGACGGGGACGGGAAGATGGCGGCCTGCGGGGACAGCACATGGGTGTTTATGGACAGCAGGCGGATGCGTCCGGCGCGTATTGATGAAGAAATATGCAGGGCCTATCAGTTGGAACCGGGGATGATGATGGAAGGGGACGCCGGAGAGATTCAGGCGCCGGGGACGCTTACGCCGGGAGAACCCTTTACGGTTCGCACGTATCATCTGGATGTGAACCGTCATGTCAATAACGGACAGTATGTCCGGCTGGCGCAGGAGTATCTGCCGGAAGGATTCCGGATCCGGCGGATGCGGGCGGAGTACCGGCGTTCGGCGGTATTAAACGACAGAATTTGTCCGGAGATCGGGATATGTGAAGACGGCTACACGATTTTCATGAAGGATGAGGCCGGGAAAGTTTATGCCGCGGTGGAATTTCAGGGTTCTGACGGGCAGGCGGACGCAGAGTGAAGACAGACAGGAGCAGGACGATATGCAGTTGGGAAAGATACAGAGATTGAAAGTGGTAAAACAGGTGGACTTCGGAGTCTATCTGGCGGAAGCGGAGCGGCCGGAGGAGCGCGTGCTCCTTCCGCGCAGGCAGGTGCCGGAGGGAACGCAGACCGGAGATGAGGTGGAGGTGTTTCTCTATAAAGATTCTCAGGACCGGCTGATCGCTACCACGGCGAAGCCGGAGCTTGTCCTCGACGGAGGGGCGGCCTGGCTTACGGTGAAGGAAGTGACGAAGATCGGGGCGTTTCTCGCGTGGGGGCTGGAGAAAGATCTGCTGCTTCCCTTCCGTCAGCAGACGCGGCGGGTCCGCGCGGGAGAACGGTGCCTGGCGGCGCTCTATGTGGATAAAAGCGGCAGGCTGTGCGCGACCATGAATGTGTACGACTACCTCAGAAAGGACAGCCCTTATAAAAAGGAAGACAAAGTGTCGGGAACAGTCTATCAGATCAGCGAGAACTTCGGCGCCTTCGTGGCGGTGGACGACTGTTATTCCGGCCTGATACCCGGCAGGGAGTTTTTCGGCCAGGCGGCAGTAGGCGACCGGGTAGAGGCGAGGGTGACGGCTGTGAAGCCGGACGGCAAGCTGAATCTGAGCATCCGGGAAAAGGGATATCTGCAGATGGATGCGGACGCCGAGGCCGTGATGAAGGTGATCGAGGAGTTCGACGGAGTGCTGCCGTTCACGGACAAGGCTTCCCCGGAGGTGATCCGGCGGGAGTTTTCCCTGAGCAAGAATGCGTTTAAACGGGCGATCGGGCGTCTGTTGAAGGAAGAACGTATCGAAATTACGGAGAAAAGCATTCGGAAATTATAAGTTTTTTCCTCCCGTCAATAATTGTTTGATTATCAAAGCATCTGAAAGCGACGAAAAGAGCCGACTGCGGACGCGCTTTGGAGACAAGATGAACAAATCCGCCCGGATGCGCAGCGGGTTTCCCGGAAAATCAAGGAAAAAAGCACTTGCAATTTTTGGGGGAGTTCAGTATAATGGGTGGCGTAAAGAAGGAAAGGAGATTAAGAACATGAAAGTACAGAACATTAAAGACGTAAACAAATTTTTTGAAGTAGTAGACAGCTGTGCAGGTAAAGTAGAACTGGTGACCGGAGAAGGAGACAGACTGAACCTGAAGTCCAAGCTTTGTCAGTATGTGTCTCTGGCAAATATTTTCTCGAACGGAGAGATTCCGGAGCTGGAGATCATCGCATATGAGAAAGAGGACATCGACAAACTGCTGTCCTTCATGATCAACGGCTGATCCGTCGGCTCTGTGTAATTGAGGAGGGAAGGCTTCTTCCCCTCTGCGCATAAATAAAGGGGTGCCCGCAGCCGGGTACCCCTTTGACGTGAAAAACCTTGCAAACAAAAGGCAACTATGCTATAATTCTACAGGCAATCGCGTGACCGGAAGGCTCCGGCCGCACGGGTAAGACAAAAGCGGAAAACGGGGAATGATCGTGCAGAAGCATGTACTGAATTATTTATATCAGATTGTAACAGAAAGACCGGATAAAGAGGCTTATTCCGACGGTACGGAGACGCTTACTTTCCGGCAGGTATATGACCGGTGCCGCAGCATAGGGAGTTACCTCCATATAAAAGGAATCTATAAGAAGCCGGTGGTGATCTTCATGCAGAGGTCGCCGCGGGAAGTGACGGCATTTTTCGGGACGGTTGCCGGCGGCGATTTCTATGTGCCCATAGACGAAGAGATGCCGGCGGGCAGGATCCAGTTGATTCTGGACAACGTGCAGTCTCCGCTGGTCATCTGCGACGGGACGACGGCGGAAAAGGCGAAGGCGTTCGACCTCAAAGGAGGGGAGATCGTCCTCTATGACGATATCATCCGCACGGAACCCGAGGCGGGCGCGCTGGAGGAGATTCACCAAAGAGCAATTGACACGGATCCGATCTATATTGTATTCACGTCCGGTTCCACAGGAGTGCCCAAAGGAGTCGCCGCCTGTCACCGGTCGGTGATTGATTATATCGAACAGCTTTCGGAAGTGCTGGCTTTTAACGGGGAGACGGTATTCGGCAGTCAGACGCCTTTATATTTTGACGCCTGTCTGAAGGAACTGTATCCGACCATTAAATTCGGCGCAACCACCTATCTGATTCCGAAAAGCTGTTTTTCTTTTCCGGTAGCGCTGGTGGAATATCTGAATGCGCATAAGATCAATACCATCTGCTGGGTGGTATCAGCGCTGACGATGGTGAGCGCGTTCGACACCTTCCAGACGATAAAGCCGGAATATCTGCACACGGTGGCGTTCGGGAGCGAGGTCTTTCCGATCAAGCAGTTCAGACGGTGGAGAGAGGCTCTGCCGGAGGCGACCTTCACAAATCTGTACGGTCCGACGGAATGCACCGGCATGTGCTGCTATTACAGGGTGAACAGGGAGTTTGCGGAGGACGAGGTGATTCCCATCGGGCATCCCTTTGAGAACCGCGAGATTCTGCTCCTGACCGCGGACGGCCGTTTAGCGGGCGAGGGGGAAGAAGGAGAGATCTGTGTCCGGGGCACGGCTTTGACGCTCGGCTATTACAACGATCCGGTCCGTACCGCGCAGGCTTTTGTACAGAATCCTCTGAACCGGGCGTATCCGGAACTGATCTACCGGACCGGCGATATTGGCCGCTATAATGAAGAGGGCGAACTGGTATTCGTATCACGCAGAGATTATCAGATTAAGCACATGGGACACCGGATCGAGCTGGGGGAGATTGAAGTGAATGTGGACATGCTTCCCGAGATTCGGATGTCGGCCTGTATTTACGATACAAAAAAGGGAAAGATAGTCTTGTACTATGTTGGAGACGTTTCCGAAAAAGACCTGACGGTCACACTGAAGACAAAGCTTCCGCGCTACATGCTTCCCAACCGGATTTTCCGAATTGAGAGCATGCCGCTTACGGCAAACGGAAAGATAGACCGGATCACGCTGAAACGCCGTTACGAAGACGTGTGACCGCAGAAAAACGAGAGAAAGGACAGAAAAATCATGGAAGAATTACTTGAAATCCTGAAATCCTTACATGCAGACGTTGACTTTGAAACGGAGGAACATCTGATCGACCATATGATCCTCGATTCTTTTGACATTGTGACGCTGATCGCGGAGATCAACGACGTGTTTGACGTGACGATCACGGCCGGAAATATCAAGCCGGAGAACTTTAATTCAGCAAAGGCACTGTACGCGCTGATTCAGAAGCTGGAAGACGAAGAGTAGCGGCAGGGAGTCGGCTTATGTTCTTTACATCGTATGAGTTCCTGGGATTCATCGCCGTTCTTTTTGTGCTGTATTATCTGATTCCGGGAAAGTATCAATGGATGCTCCTGCTGGCGGCAAGCTATGTCTTTTATTTTATTGCAGGAGCGGATTATCTGATTTATATCATGGCGACCACGCTTACGACGTATTATGCCGCATGCCGGATTGAGCAGAATGCGGACCGTCAGCGTGCTTATCTGAAAGAGCATAAGAGTGAGATGTCCGCCGATGAGAAAAAAACATATAAGGACAGACAGAAAAGCATCCGTGTCAGATGGGTGCTTACTTGTCTTCTTATTAATATAGGGATACTTGCGGTAACGAAGTATACGAATTTCTTTATCTCCAACATCAACGGGATACTAGAGGCGCTCGGACAGGGGAGGAAGCTGCCCTTCCTGACGCTGATTCTGCCGCTGGGAATCTCCTATTATACGTTTCAGTCCATCGGATATCTGATCGATGTCTATCGCGGGACGGTCCCGGCAGAAAAAAATCCTTTTAAATTCGCCCTGTTCGTCGCCTTTTTTCCGCAGTTGGTCCAGGGGCCGATCAGCCGTTTCCAGGACCTGTCGAAGTCTCTCTGCGAAAATCATTCTTTTGACAGCAAAACGGTATGTTACGGCCTGCAGCGGATGCTCTGGGGGTATTTTAAGAAAATGGTCGTTGCGGACCGGCTTCTGGCCGGCGTCAGTACGATCGTCGGCGACCCAGGCGCCTATCACGGAGCCTATGCGTTCGCGGGCATGCTGCTGTATACGATAGAGCTTTATGCGGACTTTACAGGAGGAATTGATATCACGATCGGCATCGCTCAGGTGATGGGGATCACGGTCGAGGAAAACTTCCGCCAGCCGTATTTTTCCAGATCGCTGAAAGAATACTGGCGCAGATGGCACATTTCCATGTGCAGTTGGTTCCGGGATTATGTGTTTTATCCGGTATCGGTGTGCAAACCCATGCAGAATTTCTCGAAGTTTTCCAGAAAGCGTTTCGGAGATGTGGTGGGCAGACGCCTTCCGGTGTATGTCTCTTCTTTTGTGGTCTGGTTTGCCACCGGTATCTGGCACGGGGCGAGCTGGAATTTTATTGTCTGGGGACTGGCGAATTTTGCGGTCCTGATGATTTCTGAGGAATTTGAACCGCTCTACGCGCGTTTTCATGAACGCTTTTCCTGGAGCGGAACGTTTCTATATAAATTGTTTCAGACAGGCCGTACGTTTCTGCTCGTGTGCTGTCTGAATATGTTTGACTGCTATACGGACGTGTCCACGACGCTTCGGACCTTTGCTTCCATGTTTGCGGCTTCCAACTGGAAGGTGCTGTGGGACGGCTCGCTGCTGGAGCTGGGGCTGTCAGGGGTGGATTACGGGATCGTGGCGGCAGGATGCGCGCTGATGCTTCTTGTCAGCCTGTGGCAGAGAGAAGGCAGCGTGCGGGACATCATCGCGCGGCAGCCGTATGCCATGCGGGCGGCCGTGTGGTCCGGGCTGTTCCTTCTGATTCTCCTGATGGGGAGTTACGGGATCGGGTATGATGCCAGCCAGTTTATCTATAATCGGTTTTGATGCGGTATCCGGAAAAAGAGGATTGAGAAGAAGGATACAAAAGAGGACTCTGACAGGAGAGAGAAGTTATGTGCGGAATATGCGGAATCTATAATCGAAAAGAAAGAAGGCCGATTGAGGAAGGGATCCTTGAACGGATGCTTCAGAAAATCCGTCACCGGGGACCGGACGGAAGCCGGACGCTGGTGCTTGACCAGATCGGACTGGGATTTAACCGGCTGAGTTTCCTGGATCTCGACGGCGGCATGCAGCCGATCCAGAATGAGGACCGGACCGTTTCCATGATCTGCAACGGAGAAATCTTCAACTATCAGAGTCTGAAAGACGAACTGCTGGCGAAGGGGCATGTCTTCCGGACCGGAACGGACGTGGAGGTGATTCTCCATCTGTATGAGGAGTGCGGAACGGATTTCGCGGGCCGTCTGAACGGACAGTTTGCGATTGCGCTGTACGACGACCGGAACCGGCAGTTGCTTCTGGTACGGGACCAGATCGGTATCGCGCCGCTCTTTTACACCATGGTGGACGACCGGGTGGTGTTCGCGTCGGAGATCAAAGCGATTCTGGAATATCCGGGCGTGGAGCGGAAGCTGAACTTAAAAGCGGTGGACCAGTTGATGAATTATCCCGGCATTGTCTCGCCGGTTACCTTCTTTGAAGGGATTCATTCCCTGGAAGGAGGGCATATGCTGCGGATTCTGCCGGGGCAGGAGCCGCAGAACATGGAATACTGGGATGTCGTCTACAGCCCGGAAGAAGAGGACAAGGGCGAGGCGTACTACGTGGAACGGCTTCGGGAGCTGCTGAAGAAAGCGATATCCAGAAGACTGGTAGCGGATGTTCCGATCGGTTTTTACATCTCCGGCGGCCTGGACAGTTCGGTCGTGGCCTGTTACATCGGAAAATATCTGCTGAACAGTTATTATTCGTTCTCCGCGGAGATTGCGGGGGAACTGGATGAAAGCCCTTATCAGAAGATCGTCAGAGACTGCGTTCATTCGACGCACTATCATACCAACGTGGCGGAGGAAGAGATCTGGGAGAATCTGTCGGAGGTGATCTATCACTCGGAGGCCGCCGTCAAGGAGAGCTATGATGTGGCGGCGTATCTGCTGTCGGCGCTGGTGCAGGATTCTCCGGCCAAAGCGGTGCTGACGGGACAGGGCTCCGACGAATTTTTCTACGGCTATGCGGGATATATGGTCGACCAGTTCCGGAGCATGCAGAGAGGAAGCATGTCCGCGGAGGAATGCGCATGCAACGAACGGCTGTGGGGCGATCCGTATTTCCGCTATGAGCGCATTCATCCGGAGATTCGTAAGATACACAGAAAGATCTACAGCAGCGACGTGCGCGGGGAGATTGACCGTTTTTCCGCCTGGGCGGAAAGCCCGATCAATGTAGAGCGCGTCAAAGGGCTCAGCACGCAGAAGCGGCGGTCTTATATCGACTATAAGCTTCGTCTGTCCGATCATCTGCTGGGTGAGCACGGAGACCGGATGTTCTTTTCCCATTCGGTGGAAGGAAGGCATCCGTTTCTGGATGTGGAACTGCTTTCTTTTGTCACTTCCATACCGGACAAGTATAAACTGGACGGTGTGAATGAAAAATATATTCTGAAAAAGGCATCCCAGGGGATTGTACCGGATGAGATTCTCAAACGGAAAAAATTCCCCTTTCAGGCGCCGGGCATGTCTGCCATGATCAAGCACCTGGGGGGAAGGGAATTTCTGGATGACGCGCTGATCCGCAAATACGGAATCTTTGATGCGGATTATGTAAAGGAAATGAAGGAGACTTACCGGCAGAGTGATTTTAAACTGATGGGAGCATATGAGATTGATTATCTGCTGATCGTCACGACGGTCACCATGTTGTGCGAACGTTTTTCACTCTCGATCTGACAGAGAGGCTTGAGGGAGACTTTGTGCTGTGAGGGGAGGGGTCATCTTTGGGACAGGCGAGAAGGAACAGAAGCAGAAGCCGTGAAGTTCAAAGACGGCGTGAAACGCAGAGAAGGCAGGAAACATACAAAAGGCAGGAAGAATACAGAAGACACGACGAGCAGAGGAGGAAGGCGCATGTCCGCAGAAAGAGAAAGAAGCGCAGGCGGGCCCGCTTCCTGGCCGGCCTGATATGCTGGCTTCTGCTGATGATGGCGGCGGTTGCTGGGACGTATGTGCTGCTCCCGGCTATGTGCGTGAAGGAAGACGTGACGGTCGAGGCGGGGGAACCCTGTCCCGATCTGGAAGACTTCCTGCGCTGGCGGAGCAAAACGGCGGAGATTGTCTCCGGGCTTGACGGGGATACGGCGCTCGATACCGTGGCCGATTATGAAGTGGTGATCGGAATCTTCGGCAGGGAAGTGACTTCCACCCTCCATGTGAAGGACACCGTTGCCCCGGTCGTGGTCACAAGGGACCGGACGATTTATGCGGGGAAGGAGATCTCCGCCGAAGATTTCATCGAGGAGATTGAGGATGCGACCTCCACGACGGTACAGTTTGAAGAGGAGCCGGACAGAGAGAGCGACGGCGATCACGAGGTACTGCTCCTCATCACGGACGAAGGGGGAAACGTCACAAAGAAGACCGCGTCGCTGAAGGTTACGGTGGATACGGAGCCGCCGGTTATCTCCGGCGTTGTCGATCTGATTGTTCCCGTGGGCGGAAGCATCTCCTACAAAAAAGGCATCACGGTTACGGATAATATTGACGATGATGTGGAACTTCAGGTGGATGCCGACGGAGTGGATCTCGCAAAAGAAGGGGATTATGAGGTGCTCTACCGGGCGGTGGACAGCGCGGGAAACGAGGCTTCCGCGTCGGCGGTCGTGCACGTGGAACCGGTGTCGGTGGACAATATAACGGAGGAACTGGTCAACTCGGAGGCGGACAAGATTCTGTCGTCGCTTTTCGGCGACTCTGGGACGCTGAGCGAGCTTGACAAGGCGAAGAAAATCTATAACTGGTGCCATGAGAAAATTGCCTATTTTGACGGCACGCCCAAGACAAACTGGGTCCAGGGGGCGTACAGAGGCCTTGTGGACCGCAAGGGCGACTGCTATGTTTATGCCATGACGGCCAAGTGTCTGCTGACCAGAGCCGGGATCAAGAATATGGACATCGAGAAGATACCGACGCCTACGACCATGCATTACTGGAACCTGATTGACATTGGAGAAGGCTGGCACCACTTTGACACCTGCAGGAGAGTGGACGGTTCCACATTTTTCTATAAGACGGATGCGGAGCTGATGGCGTATTCCGATACCCATGACGGCACGCATAACTATGACAGGTCCAGATATCCCGGGATACAGTAACGGGAATCGGGAAGGCTGCGTTTTGCAGGCGCGCCGGCCGGACGCACGGAGGTGTGAAAAGCAGCCGGAAAAGAAGGTGAGACAGGGATGAGAAAATTAGGAGTCATCGGAGGGCTCGGCCCCATGGCGACTGCGCTTTTTATGCAGATGGTCACGCAGATGACAAAGGCGCAGACGGATCAGGAGCATATCGAGATGCTGATTCACAGTTGTCCGCAGATAGCGGACAGGACGTCGTTCATTCTCGATCATACGAAGGCGGATCCGCGGCCGGATCTGATCCGGATCGGACAGGAGCTGTCGGCGCAGGGGGCGGAGCTGATTGCCATTCCCTGCATTACATCCAATTATTTCTACAGGGAGCTGACGGAAGGGATTCCGGTGCCGATTATCAATATGATTCGGGAGACGCGCATGTATCTTCTGGAGAGAGGGATTCATGCGGCGGGATTGATGGCTACGTCGGGGACTCTGGCGAGCGGACTGTTCCAGGAGGCATTTGCGTCCTCGGACTGCCGTCTGCTGCTGCCGTCGGAAGAGAAGCAGCAGCAGATCATGCATCTGATCTATCACAATGTCAAAGCCGGCCGTCCGCCGCAGATGGAGCTTTTTAACGGGGCCTCCGAGGAATTGAAAAGAGGCGGCGCGGAGGTAATCCTTCTTGGATGTACGGAGCTTTCCGTGATTCATGGCAATTATGAGATCGGGGGCGGGTATCTGGATCTCATGCAGTTGATGGCGAAACGTGCGGTGGAAGTCTGCGGGGAGTTGAAGAAGGAATATCGGGAACTGATTACAGAAAGCAGATGAGCAGGCGGAACCGGCGGAGAAGCCCGGCTTTGCCGCCGCTTGAGGAGAGACGGTATGAAGGGAAGAAAAAGACGGCGGAGGAGAAAAACGGTAAGAATTGTTCTTACCATTCTGGCGCTTGCTGTCATTCTGTACTTATTGCAGCGTCTGCTGATGCCGAAATATATGGATGACGTAACGGAAGGAGGCATGGTACAGGAGTATTACGATGAGGAGAAAGATCACGATGTGATCTTTATCGGAGATTGCGAACTGTACGAAAACATTTCTCCCGCAGTTCTCTGGGAGGAGTACGGTATCAACAGCTATATCCGGGGCAGCGCGCAGCAGTTGATCTGGCAGTCCTATTATCTGCTGGAAGAGACGCTGAAATATGAAAAGCCGGATGTGGTGGTATTCAACGTTCTGGCGATGGAGTTCAACGAGCCTCAGCAGGAAGCATACAACCGGATGACCCTGGACGGCATGCGCTGGTCCGGGTCCAAGATCGGATGTATTCTGGCGTCCATGAGAGAGGATGAACATTTTATCGAGTATGTGTTTCCGCTTCTGCGGTATCACAGCCGCTGGAACCAGTTGACGAAGGACGATCTCCGGTATTTCTGGGAGAAGGAAAAAGTGACTTATAACGGGTATTATATGCGCGTCGACGTAAAGCCGGCGGAGAATGTGCCGGAGGGAAGGATTCTTTCGGACTACCGCTTCGGTGAGAACGCGTATTATTATCTGGATAAGATGACAGAACTGTGTGAAAAATCTGGTGTGGAGCTGGTGCTCGTGAAAGCGCCGAGCCTGCATCCGTACTGGTACGAAGAATGGGATGTGCAGATCAGGGACTATGCAGAGGAGCATGGACTCAAATATTATAATTTTCTCGATGTGACGGAGGAGATCGGGCTGGATTACAGCCGGGATACCTACGACGCGGGTCTGCATCTGAATCTGTCCGGAGCGGAGAAGATGTCCCGTTATTTCGGAAAAATTCTGCTGGAAGAATGCGGGCTTCAGAGCCGCAGAGGCGAAGAGGAGCTGGAAGCCAGGTGGGAAGAGAAGCTTTCAGACTACCGTGCGGAGATCGACAGGCAGCTTCGGGAACTTGACAATAAAAACTAAGCGACAGGAGGTTCAGGTATGAAAAAGAGATGGATAACAGGAATCGTGGCGGTGACGATGATCGCCGTTCTCGGACTGAGCGGATGCGGGTCCAAGGAGAAGGAAAAGGAAGTGCAGGACAGCGCAGGGGAGCAGGAGGACAGTCCGTCCGCGGACGCTTCCGGAGATTCTTCGCAGTCCGGCGCTGGAGGATATGTATTCGAGACCGACGGAATCAGCATTGGCGTGGACATGGATATGGCGCCGATCGCGGACGCGCTGGGCGAGCCCAAGAGTATCTTTGAGGAACCAAGCTGCGCGGCGCAGGGGACGGCTTATCTGTACACTTATCCGGGATTTGAGATCACGACCTATCCGGATGGGGAGGACAATTATGTGGGTTATGTGATCCTCAAGGACGATACGGTCGGAACGTCGGAGGGCATTGATCTTTCCAGCAGCAGGGAGGACATCATCAAAGCCTACGGGGATGATTACGAAGAAGATGACAAGAAAATCGCCTATAAAAAAGGCGGAATGACGCTGAACTTTATCTTCTCCGGAGACGATCTGGCGTCGATCGAGTATGTTTCCAGCGTGATGAATTAAGCGCAGCAAAAGAGCGGCCGTGTCAAAGCAGCCGCTCTTTTGCTGTCCCTCTACCAGTTTCCTTCCAGATAATCCCGATCGATCACCCTGGGCGCGTCGCACCAGGCAAAAGAAAATTCTCCCTGATCAAAATAATGCTCCTCGGCATTGTAGCTCACCCAATATCCGATATTGCGCAGCACCTCAAAATCCCGCTGTCTGGTGCGCTCCGAAAGCCCGGGAAACAGTTGGTTGTAGGAATCCTTCGCGGTAAAATATTCCTGCTCCTCCCCGTTCTCCCGATTTTCTTTCTTTTCCTCCCAGGGGACGTCTTCATTCTCCAGTTCCGACATCAGCCTTCCCAGCCGGTTCAGCCGCACCAGATAGGCTTTCCTGCGGGGTTTTGCTTTCTGCTCAAAGGCAGGCACGCCGGTCTTGATATACCCCTTTGCCTTTTTCGAGTACTTCACGGCTACCAGCCCCGCGTCCCGAAGATCCGCCAGATCCCGCTGCAGCAGACGCATATTATAAGGATAAAACTCGCAGACAATACCGAACATGGTAATCTCGCACCGGCACACACAATCATAAAGCAGGAGCTGCCGCTCGATGCGCGGCAGCCGGTTTTTGTCTTTCATAAAAGTTCCCCCTCATTCGTCTTCTCTGGCGGCACGGAAATTTCTCCTCGCCTCCGCCGTCAGCTTTCTCAGTTTCTTCAAAAACCGCTCCGGCGTCTCCGCGCTCTCCGAACAGATGTCCAGGGAGATGCTGTCTGCGGTCAGTTCCTTCGGAAGCTGATTCCTCACCTCCAGGATTCCTTCCGCCCCGGCGCTTTTGTGCCCTCTGTAATAATAGGTTTCCTCCAGAACCCAGAAGCCGCTGCCCCTGCGGTAAATGCCGGCCAGATGCAGCATCATCTGTCTCTCTCCGGAAAGCAGCTTTTCCAGAAACTTCTTTTTCAGCTCTCCTTTTTCCTCGATGCAGCAGTCCGCCCCGTAATTCTCCCGGAAATACTCCCGGGCCTGTTCCCTGCTGCCAAAGCTCTGCTTTTTCGTTACCTTCCTCTGCACTGCCATACATAAATAATCCAACTGCATTCTCCTCCTGCTGTTTTGCTGTCAATGTGCGCCTTTGCAGGAAGAGTATAACATACGCCTGTCCTATGTAAGCGACATTAGTGTGACGTGCCAGAATTTTTCCGTTTTTGCATCCATGAGTCTTGACAAAAATGTCCGCAGGACACCGTTTGACCCGTCATTACCATGGCGTCCGTCGGCTTCTCTCTCTGTTATACTGGGGTCGGTTCGGTCAAACACATCGGCTCCGCTCTATGTTATACGGATGCCGATCCTGTAAAACACATGGAAAAGGAGAAGTTTCTATGGCAAGTATCCAGATGCAAAACGGAAAGAAAATGGCTGAGATTCTGAAAGTCGTGGGTCCCGCCGGAGCCACGATCAAAAAGTCCGGCGAGTGGGATCTGTCCGTCTATATCAACGATGAGGACGAAGACTCCATCCAGGTGGAAATGGCCGCCGGCAAGGACCTTTACGGCGACCTGTTCCTGGACCCCTTCATGCTGATCTGTCTGGAAAAGGATCAAAAGGGACAGATTACCCGGGCGATCCCCACCTTCTACCAGTCCGACAACCTGTTTCTGGGCAGAATGGAGATCCGGGAAAACGGAGCGGTTTACATCAACGGGAAGCTCACGGAGACGGACCCGGGGGCGCTGGACGAAAAACTGGAAAGCTGGCTTTCTTCCATCGACCTGATCGGCTACCTGAGAGAGCCGGATGAGATCTGCTTCCGTGAAACCGGCGAAGAGGAGTAGGCGCAAAGCCTACTCCCCGGCCGCTCCCATCAGGCCTGCCGCCATGGTCATCCGCTCCATGGCTTTTTCGATATCGCGCAGACTGTATTCATCACTCCTGTTTTGATACCATTCCTCCATGACAGCCTTCCTCTGTTCCGCGGACATCTGTTCCAGAAAGCGGTTCCGCAGGGGATCCCCGGCTCCTGCCAGCGCGGCTGCCAGAATCTTATCCGGAAGCTCCTCCAGGATCCGCTGAAGGCCTTCCGGCTCCATCTCCCCGAATCTTCTGTGAAAGGCGGCGCGGATCGCGGCCTCCCTTGGGAAAACGTACCGCACCCAGTCTTCGATATGGGCCTCATATCTTCTCTGATCCTCGTTCGTCCAGCTTTCCCAGTAGTCGTCGAAGTCCTCCAGCCAGCACTCGGGCACCATCGCCCGGCAGAGAAGGTAATACTGCGTATGATGGACGCCCATATACAGATTTTTGCATCCCGTCACATAGAGATTGGCGATGTACCATTCATATCCGGAATATCCGCTCTCCAGGATCCGCCGGCAGGCCTTCTCCTCCCAGACCTCCATGTCCGCGGCGTCTACAATTTCCAGCACCATGCCGATCAGCAGACTTTTCAGCGGAATTTCTTCCTCTTCCTTCCAGTCCTCCGCGAGTTCATCCAACGCCAGAAGTCCGGACTGTCTGGCCACAAATCTGCACGTCATGATACAGTCAAATGCCGCTGAAACCTCCTCTCCATGCTCCGCAAACGCTTCCTCCGCGTACTGCACAGCCCTCTCCCTTATAATTTCCTGCATCTGTTCCATATGCTCCCTCCTCATCCGTCATTCCTAAGCGGTCTTCCCAGCAGCTTTTCCATGGCTTCTCTTATGACGCGGTCCCTTTCCTGCGAGTACGCTTCCAGCCCTGCCACCCAGGCCATTCTGCCCAGCCTGCTCTCCAGCATCTCCTCATCCCGCGGATAATACGCTGCCATCCACTGTTCCATGACGAGCATCTGTTCCTCCCCGGAGAACTGCCCAAGCAGCCGATGTCTGGCTCTGCTTCCTCCGTAGACGAAGGCGGAGGCCAGATTACGGATTCTGTTAGTTCGCCGTTCCCGGCGGATGGACTCCTGCTCGTCCCCGGACAGTTCTTCCCAGCCGCAGATATCCTCCTCCTCGCGGTCCGGCGTCACGAGCTTCTCAAACTCTTCCTCCGGCATGCGCTCCATGGCCTCCCGGAAAAGCTGAAAAAGGGAGATCTCCTCCACTGCCCGGGTAAGCTTCTCCTCCCGTTCCTCCATGATCCGTTCCATCGCCTTCCTCCGCTCCCGCGCCTGCTCCTGCAAAAGTTCCCTGCCAAAAAGGCCGTAATCCGCCTGTCCCTCTTCAGGGATATACGGTTCCAGCGCCTTCAGAAAACGCTCCGCGTCCCGGTGTTCCCCCTCCAGAGAAGAGCCGGCGTCCATCCTTTGTCTGTTAAAAAGTTCCGCGAATCCAAGCAGATATACAGCCTCCAGAAACTCCCGGAAATCCTGAAAACAGTTGATCTCCATCTGACTTTCCATAAGCTGGATCTCGTCCCCCATTCCGTCGGTTCCTGCCTTTTCGGTCAGCAGCATCAGTCCCATTCTCAGAAAATTTCTCAGAGGGATCTCCTGTCCCCCTATCCGCCATTTCCGTTCCTTCAGCGCGCTCTTCAGTTTCCGATACGCTTTTTGGCGGGCGCCGCTGTCATATTTTTCCCAGTCTTTCTCTTTTTCTTCCGGAGTCAAACGCTCAGAGTACCAGTACCGCTCCCTCGCAAGAGCCCGCCTTCCGCTCCAGTTTTCCTCATTCTGGAGAAATTCCAGGCAGAAGCAGACGGTCCGCACCGCCGCGCAGACCTCCTCCCGGTGCCGCATAAACGCGTCCTCTCCGTATTTCTTTAATCTGCTCTCACATACAATCGTTTCTGTCATGACTCTGATTCCTCCTTTCTTTTTCCGTCTGTGTTTTTTCTCAAATATTTCGCTCGTCCCCGTGGCAGTGATAGTGCCGGGAGCAGTCCGCCGCTACCTGTACCTTCATCCCCTCCAGATGAAACCGCTCCACCAGCTTCTCCCGAAAATGTTCACAGGACAGGATACAGGGATTCATGAAAATCACCGCTTTCCCACGGCGGATCTCCACCCGTCCCCTCGGAAAATAATTCCAGGCATACCGGCGCAGATCCTTTCGCCTTTTTGTAAGCAAATCCCAGGTTTTCCGGTGGGTAAAGGCGTCTCCCTTTCTTGAATTGAAGACAAAGCCTTCCGGCAAAGCCTCCGTACAGACTTCCCCGCAGGGAACCGCAAGAGCCAGCAGTTCCGTCTCTGAAAAATCACACCGTTCCTCTTCTCCTGCAAAGGAGCAGGTAAACCAGAAAATCCCCTGACACGGTCCCTCACACATAAAATACCCTCTCATCCTCCAGCCGGATACAGGCCAGACGGCCCCACGGATCCTTCCGCCGGTAAGCGCACCCGCAGTCGATATCATAGAATACGCAGTCCTTCTCCACACTATAATGCCGAAATACCCGGCCCTCGTTGAAGGAAAACTCTCCCGGTATGAAAGTGGGCGTATGGCCGGCGATCACCATCCCGTGGGGCATTCCGCCCAGCCGATACGCCTCCTCTCTGGCCTGAAGATAAAATTCTTCCAGAGAGGTATAGCCTGCCCCCACAATGTCCTCCAGACGCTGTGCATAGCCTGCGTGCACCACCACACAGGTCCGCTGCTTTATCTTCAGCTCATAGCTCAGAGGCATCTTCCGGAACATTTCCATCCACCGGTACAGATCGCCGGGGGTCGCCCCCTTTCTCTCCAAAAGGATACGGATGGTACCGTAAAAGTCAAAATATGCGGACGCCAGACCTCTTTTTCTCATATAATAGCGCAGAGATTCATACAGGGCAAGCCCTTCCTTCGGGGAATCCGGGTCGGATTGCAGCCCCAGCTTCCGGTCAAGCCCTTCCATCAGCTCTACGGAGCGCGCAAACCCCTCGTCGTGGTTTCCGAGGATCGTATACACATTTTCGGGCTTCTGCTCCAGCCACCGCAGCATCCGCAGGCTGTCCTTTCCCCGGTCCACATAATCTCCCGCCAGAATCAGCCGGTCCGTCCCGCAGAATCCGATCTTGTCCAGCATGGCCATAAATTCCTCATAGCAGCCGTGGATATCGCTGATGACATAGGTATTCATTGTTTCCCCTCCTGTTGTACAAGCCCTGCCAGATACAGTCCCTCCCGGGTAATGTTCATACGGCCCCGAACCTGCAGGATATGCTCCTCGCTCATGAGGATGTGGTAAGCATTCATCAAAAGTCCCACGTCGATCTCATCCTTCAGAAAACTGCCCAGAGCCTTCAGGATTCTCTTTTTCCCGCCCAGATCTCCCCGGTAATACTCCAGCCCCATATAGTCGTGCATACATTCCCAGTAAATCCTGCCGTTTTCATCCTGGAAATATCCGTCTGCCGTCATATCCGCAGCGCCGTTGCACCGGCTGTTTACATACTTTTCCCTCTCCTCCTCATCCATGCCCTCATACCACGTATTTAAGAAGACAAAGGGGCTTTTGTCCTCATAGTAGGGCGCCCACACGATATCCCCTTTGCCAAATGGCGTGGGGCACACAAAGCAGACCTGGTCAAATCCGTTGAGAATCTCCCATTCCTTTCCGGACAATCCCAGACTGTAAAGGGAAGGCGCCGCCTCCCGGCCAAAATCCGGATAAAAGCAGTTCTCCGGACAGGCGCGCTCCAGCCGCATATATTCCCGCAAAAACCAGCGCAGGCTCACGCTCCTGCCGCCGGCCGCCTCAAGGTCAAGATCCGCCTCCTCATCGGGCAGATGCTCGATCACCCATTCGTAGGCCCTGTGCTTTTCTTCAAACGTATGCCTGCTGCTTCGATGAATCAGACAGGCGGTCTGCAGGGGCGTGAAGGAATGCCCAAGCTCCCGGCAGTGTCCGGCTATGGCCTCTGAATTTATAAAATCGTAGACATTCATGGAAAACCTCCTCGTTTCTGGTTGCTGTTCACACCTATGCCGGCTTCAGTCTGATGCGGGCGTCCGGCGGCCTGGATATTAACAGTATAACATATCAGGTCCGCGATGCGCGACGACAGTAGGACGGCTCTTGTCAGTCTGCCTCCCCTGGAATATAATAGGTGCATGAAAAATTCATACAAAGGAGGTTGCACTATGAATCCATATGATCCCACCGCTCTTATCCGTACCCTGAACAGCCGCCCGGAGGTCTTTATCTGCGGCCCTTCCCGGGGCAGTAGCAATAAGAAGCCGGAAACACATCTCCGCGTATATGCAAACGGCGGGCGTCTCTGCGATATTCCCACTGAGGAAGAAGATCTGATTTTACCCCCTTCCTCTGGTTATCTCAAGTATGTGCCGCAGGAATCCCGGGAAAGGCTGCAGGAAGAATATCATACGGTTTTTACAGACGGTACGAATGACCTGCCGCAGGAAATCCCCCTGGAAAATGAAAGAAGAGCCGGATTCCTGATGGACGAAACACGGCTTAAACTTTTGCTTGACGCCATAGAAAAAAAGTACAAATCCCCAAAATCCTCCGAAGATAAATCGCCCAAAGAGCGCCAAAACCAGACCATCATCGCCAGAAATCACCGGGATTTTCAGGATCATAAAAAAGTCTTTCCCGTGCCCGGACAATCCGCTCCCAAAGAATACTTCACCGTAGTCTGTGATTTTGAGATGACCATTCCCGGAAGCTGGTATCAACGGGGAACCTCTCTCCCGGGTTTTCCGGGAGAAACGAAACGGCCAAAATGCGATCTTGTCGCCTTTTCCTGTACCCAGGATGTCTCCGACCCCTGGATCATTTCCATCATAGAACTGAAATGCAACCAGAGAGCCTGCCGGGATGAGAACAGCGGCCTGACGGCACATGCCAAAGACATGGCCATCTGCATGGAAGAACCCAATCGGAGCGATTATATTCTGGAAATTCTCCGGCGTCTGTCCTACATGCTTCGCTATCGTCTGCTGGAAAAAGTTCCGGAGGGGCTGGAAGCGGAGATAAACCGTCTGCTGCCCAGGTCCTGGACCAACCAGGAGCAGATGCGCCAAAGCCGGGAGAAAGTCCGCAGCCGCGGCGTAAGCCTGCGCTCCTGCTTCCTGTTCACCGGGGATGACGATATCCGGGCGGATGATAACCGGACGGATCGCAGCGAGGATGCCGTCAGTCTCTGCCAAGAGGCCGAATATCTCAAGGACCATCCGGAGGATTATTTCTACCAGTTCAGAGAAGACCCATCTGACGTAGACCTTTCTGATATGGAGAGATGGAGCTCCTTCTCCAGCTCTGCAACATAAAGCCGTGCCTTTTCATACGGGCCGGAGCTCCCTTTTGGCTGCGAATCCTTACGGATGCGGGAAACAACACGGCCTTTATCCGCCGCCGCCAGCCGTCCAAGCTGCGACAGCCACTGCTCGTTTGCCGGGAGTTCCCCTTCGCATCTGCGCAGAAACTGCCGGAAGGGAAGCAGGAAATCCGCCCCAAAGGCGATGGAGGCATAATCGTTCAGGGGGATGACCCCGATCCCTGCGGAGGAGCCGTCATGCAGATCATCCGGATACAAAAGCCACTGATCCGCCCGGCCAAAGGCCTCCTCCCAAGGCTCCGCCTCATTGACCAGAACGCCCTTCAGGGGAGGGAAAAACGGATTGTCCGTCAACTCCACCAGAGTGCCCGAGTCATAGGGAAGCCTGATATAATGGTAGTCCCCGGTTCCAAAGCAGATTGTCCGTCCCCTGTATTCCTGACGCTCCGACAGGCAGTAGAGGACCTCCCCGTTAAAATTCGTGACAAAGCTCCACCGATGGTCCAGGCTTTTGGTGGTCCGGTCGCAGAATCCATAGAGGATTCCGAAATATTCTTCCGGTTTTGTCCCGCACTGCGCCGCCCGCTCCTGAATCTGCCTCTTTAAATGTACGATTCCCGCCCTGGGCGCCCGGAAAATCTTTCTTTCGGAAAATCCCTCTCTGCGTCCGCAGTAAAAAATATCTGTTTCGTAGAGTTCATGAAACATCCGCCTTGTACAGCAAAGCTGTTTCTCCAGATATTCTCCCAGATCCAGATACTCCTCCAGAACGCTGCGGACCGTCGGACGCATCTTTTCGGTCCGAAGCTTACGCAGGCCCTCCAGCTTTTCCCGGAAGGTCCGGTGCGGCGCCGAGAGAATACAGTCTGTTTGTTCCGGTATATCCAGGGGCGGCCTGTGCGAAAGCCACTCTGCGATGTCCTGCGCGTAAATCCATTTTGATAAGTCGATCATACGTTGCCCTCCTTTTTGGTAAAACTGCCCGCCGTGCGGCCCTTTTCCGGAAGTATATCACAGGGCGGCTGCGGTCGGCGCCGACGGTATGACGGTATAAAACTCCGTTCTCTGTCATCTTGTAAAGAAAGGAAAAATAGAATATAATTAATAAAGGATTCAGCACACAAAAGACAAGGAGGAACCGACGACATGCAGAGCAGTTTGATTCTGGAGCAGGCACAGACATTATCAGGGGCGCAGATCCAGTCCCTGAAAGTCCTGGAATATACGAATCAGGAGCTGGACGCATTTCTGCAGACCGAGTATCTGGAGAATCCTCTTCTGGAAGCATCCATGGACCGGCAGGAAGAGACTATGCAGAATCTGGAGAAATTTTATGAACAGGGCAGCGAAGACAGCGAGTACAGCGGAGAGCAGATCCGGGAAAAGGACGACGATGTGGACCGGCGGGGGGATGTCCGGGCAAAAGAGCAGTGGACCAGAGAACGCCTGGTCATGGAACAGCTTCCCCACGGCTGTTACAGCGAGAACGAGCGGAGACTGATCCGGTATCTGGCGGGATGCCTGGATGACAGCGGATATTTTCCGTATGATGCGGAGGACATTGCGGAGGCGACGGGTTATGAGAAGGCTCTGGTGGAGCGGTGCCTGAGAGAACTGAAAGAACTGGAGCCCGCGGGAATCTTCGCAAAAGATCTGTCCGAATGCCTGATTCTTCAGCTTCGGCGGGCGGGAGCGCAGGACCCGAAGCTGTACGAGATGACGGAGGATTATCTGGACGAGATTCTGAGAGGGCATGTGAGCAGAGTAACCAGACAGCTCCACATCTCTACCGTGCAGGCGAAAGAATATATGCATATTTTAAGTACTCTGAACCCCAGACCGCTGGCGGGAGAGGGCAGGGAGACGCCATACATCGTTCCGGATATTCTCGCGGTCCGGGAGGGCAGCGGCTGGAAAGCGGAGCTCAACGACCGGTGGATGGGCGAATACCGTCTGAACGATTATTATATCCATATGATGGAAGAGGCGCAGGATCCGGAATTGAAGGAATACTTTGAAGAAAAATTCCGGCGCGCGAAGCATGTATTGGAATGCGTGGAGCAGCGCAGGACGACGCTTCTGAGAATTGTCTATGAGATTCTGGAGCGCCAGAGCGGATATTTTCTGCGGGGAGAAGCGCTGAAGCCCATGGCGCAGGAGGAAATTGCGCAGGCGCTGCAGATCCATTCCTCCACCGTCAGCCGTGCACTCCGGGGAAAATACCTGCAATATCAGAAGACTGTGCTGCTAAAAGACTTGTTTTCGGCAGCAGTGTCGAAAGAGGAAGGGAGTTCGGCGGAGGATGTGAAAAGCCGGATCCGGACGCTGGTCGAAAAAGAAGACAGGGAAAATGCGCTCAGCGATTCCAGGCTGGAAAAACTGCTGGCGGAGGAAGGAATCACCGTTTCGAGAAGAACCATTGCCAAATATCGGGAGCAGATGGGGATTCCGGATTCGCAGATGCGGGGTTATCTGTAAACGGAGGACCGTTCCCCTGGAGAAATCTGACGGCACTGTTTTTGCACCGATAAAAATAGTCTACTGAAAAAATATTAAAAAATTTTCAGAAAACTATTGACAAATAAAATGAATTGATGTAATATAAAGACACCAACAAGAAAGAGATACAAAAGTCTCTGGAACGGAGGAAAGGTCCAATGGGAAGATAAAATTTTAGTCATCTTAAAGAGATCGGACAGAAGCGGAAGAGAAGATTTGTCTGACGAGAAAGGACAGATCATCAGTCGGAAGCCGAAAGGAAGAGAGAATTTAAGAATCGGCGGAAAGAAAACTGAACAGAGGATCCGTGCAATCTGGCAGTATCCGGAAATAATCTTGAAAGGAGATAATTAAGGTGAAACTTCAGATTGACAATTGAAAGAGCCATTCGATTGAAGTTGGGATCGGGTGGCTCTTTTCCGTACGCACGAACGGTGAAGGATACAACGAAAACAGGCGAAAAACAGGCGAAACTCGTGAAAAAAGTTGTTGACAATTGTGCGACCTTCTTATATAATACAGTATGTGTCCGTCAGCGGATATCCAAAGCGGGGTGTGGCTCAGCTTGGCTAGAGCGCCTGGTTTGGGACCAGGAGGTCGCA
>CAJUNR010000029.1 GCA_910587765.1 uncultured Lachnospiraceae bacterium | reverse complement strand
AATTTGGGCTGACCGTCTATCGGCAGTATTCCCTTTTGTGCTTTTATTGTAGCAGATTCCCCCGCATCTGTCAAACGCTGCGGAGCGTTCCGCTGAAATCATTTTATAGCGGATTCCGCATAAAGGCAAGGGGCTAATTTGTCGATTTGTCGAATCGCAAAATGGGGTGGGGTAAATTCCGCACAGGTGGGGTAAAAGGGGTAAATCATTTACCCCAGGGGTAAAAGTCATCATAATCTAACAGCGGCACAGGCGGCTATTTCCAATTGATGCCATAGGATTTTTGATACTAACAGGCAAAAGTATTGAAGAATGGCTTAAAATCAAGGGATTTTGGGCGTAGAGGGGTTCATCACGGTGGTTGGTGGATCTCCATTTTTGTGTTTTTTGACGCCGCTGAAAAAGTGGCAATTGGGGAGAAAATCGTACTATCAGGCAAAAGTCGGGAGTTTCCGTGATAGTATCCGAGTTTTGCGTGATAGTATAAGAGTTTCCGTGTTTGTTTGGAGAACTTTGGAAAATTTGCGGATTTTATTGAAATTCTGTACTAATACTTAATTGAAAAAGTAAATTCCAGTGCGGGAGTAAGTTCTACCGCCCTTTAAAATTTGCTGATTTCTTCAACTTTTTTGAAGCATGGGATAGAAAATTGGATTATAATAAAGTGAAATCCGGGCAGATATTCTAAAACAGGGTATAGCAGACAAACCGGTAGCAAATGTCGTGTGCAGGACTAAATTCTACCGGCTGCATCTGGTTTTTATGAAGATTTAACGCTTTGCTACCTGAATACCGAAGTTTTCTTTTGCCACCCGGTATGGGGTAAGTCCGAGCAGGCTCTGACGTGGGACGGAGTTGATGTTATTCACGATCAGGTTCAGATCCCATTGTGTCAGATACTCAAAGCTGGTGCCTTTGGGAAGGATCTCCCGCAGCTTTGTATGGACATTTTCAATGCCGCCCTTCTGGCCGCTGCGCATGGGATCGCAATAATAAATGCTGGTACGCTGCCAGTCATCCATACCGGCCTCCAGTGCCTCCGGGTCGCCGAATTCGCCGCCCCTGTCGGTCAGGATGGTTTCAAAAAGGATATGGAAGGTCATTGTGCCAAACCGAGTTTCCAGACGGTCAAAAACAGCCCGGACAGCGCCTTTGGTACACCGGTTCAGAAGATACGCAGGAAACAGTTTCTCATCCCGGAAATAGAAGGTCAGGATGCATTTTTTAGAATCCCTGGAAGACTTGACTGTATCCATC
This sequence comes from uncultured Lachnospiraceae bacterium, assembly GCA_910587765.1. Classification (GTDB taxonomy): domain Bacteria; phylum Bacillota; class Clostridia; order Lachnospirales; family Lachnospiraceae; genus Hominiventricola. The sequence goes on along the minus strand of CAJUNR010000029.1, from coordinate 57,483 downwards.
TCAACCACATGCGTAGGCGGGAGCTGTTGGAAATCGCTGTAGAGGCGGCCGGAAAACACCTGCCGGTCCATGATCTGGGTTTTATGGCATTTGCGTGCTTTGAACCTGACTTTTCGTTTCAGATCGATGTTGCGACCGGAAAGCAGGCCGAGTTCTATGTACTGGTAGATGGTGTGTACAGAGAGTCCGGGTTCCGGATGCTCCACAACAATCTGATAAGGCGAGTGCCCCTGCAGGACCAGAGGGGTGACGACCTCGTCAATACGGTGGAGCTGCTTCCTTGAGAGGCTGATGCCAGACTTTGAATCCCTGAGGGTTTCCCGGTATTTGCGGTCAGCAAAGAGAGCGTCATAATGGTACTTATGTGGGACTGTGCAGCGGGAATGACTCCTGTCACATCCATTGCAGACATAAGGGGCACGGTCAAGCCTCTGGCAGCGTTCTTTCACAAAGTCTTTACAATGCTGGTTACAAGAAGGACAGGAAGTACACTTGATATGACAGAGGATGATCTTTTTGCAGACATTTTTCTTTTGGCAGTGAAAGCGGTGGATACAGAAGTTTTTGGCATTCAGGAAGAGTCCCTTGCCGGGATAGAAGTCCGATAAACGGTGGGAGCAGATTTCTTTGGAAATGGTACTGGGATCTTTACAGAGGTAGCGGGCGATCTCCTTGAAGGAAGTACCGGCATTCAGCTGGCGTTCAATGTAAAGTCTGTCTGCAGAGGTAAGGTGTTTATGGTTTCCTGGAATAAATTTACTTATGATGTCTCCTTCCACTGCTGTCAGGGGCAAAGACATCATAACGTATATGCAGGATTAAATTCAACCTGTGTAAAAGTAACTTCTATTGAAGAAACAACGAGTAGAATTTACTTTTGCAATTTAGGGGCATAAAAAATTCATAAATATTTTGTTGCAAAAGTGATGATAAAACCGTACAATATAGTCGGGGAAGTATGTATGCTGTAAAATGAGCCATACTAACAAAGGAGGTGTTTATTATGGCAACTTCAAGCATTACAAAGAATTTTGTTATATCAGGCCAGAAGCAGGTGGAGATGTTTGCTGATGCGATTGAAGCATCTGCCAACGACAGGACACCTCGTGTTCCGATCAATGTGACTTACCTACAGGGAGCAGATGAAATAGTAAAATTCATGGAGAAAAGGAAGAAAGCGGATGCAGCAGGCGAATGATTTTATTGTGCTGAACATTCGTGAGTATTTGGAGAACGATGATGGACGGCTCGGAGAGGATAAGCTGTTACAGTTCCTTTCCGGGTTTTCCTGTCCGTTAAATAAGGATGTTGAGTGCTTTTTGAAACAGCAGTCAGTCGAATTTGCATAGAAACATCAGGCAGTTACATATTTAGTGTTGTCACTGGAAGATGCGGAACTGTTGGGATATTTTTCTATCACAATAAAGCCGCTTGTTGTAAGGGCGGAGCCGTTCAGCAATACGGTGAAGCGTAAACTGGCAAGGTTTAGTGAGATAGACAAAGGAGAGCAGATCTATAATCTGGCGGCTTACTTAATTGCACAGCTCGGAAAAAATTATAATGACAGGGCAATAGGCAGGATAACCGGAAAGGAATTTCTTGAAGCGGCAATCAGGCAGATACAGGCTTTACAGTATCAGGCGGGCGGCATGGTGGCATTCGTAGAAGCGGAAAATAAAGTAAAACTGCTTTCCTTTTATGAAAGTTATGGTTTTAAGCAGTTTGATACAAGACAGACTGTATCAAAAGAATCTGAACCGTATGAGCTGGTGCAGTTGTTAAGGTTGGTTTAGATGTTAAAATTTCATAGTATCAATAACTTTAGGTGCATGGTAGAGAGATAATCAATATCATGCACTTTTTTATTTTATGATAATAGAAAGACTGTAAAACGGGATTTCTATTGTATGGGAGATACCGCCTTGTAAATATTCAGGGTGGTATTTTTGCGTGGAAAAAAGAAAGGAAAATTGTTGTGATAAACAGTTACAGATGGGGCTTGTCAGTTGTTATGATTATTACTTAGAGCATCATGCCCGGGAAACAGAATCCCATTTCTTTTTCAACGGAAAGCAAATATAATAAAGTCAGGAAGATTTTGAAACTACCATGCGGCATCTGCTCCATAATTCGCCTTTATATACAAGTGCATTCTGCTCCGTCTTTTTTTGCACGAAACCGACTTTTTCATAACATTGTTTCGCGGAAGGATTTTCGTCGAATACGTTCAATTGAACAGCGTCTGCGCCGGTGATTTCAAAGGCGTAGCGTAATGCCAGATTCAACATCTCTTTTCCATAACCTTTCCCGCGTTTTGTTCCGTCAACGACGATAAATTTAAGAAATCCGAGATTGTCTTCCGGATTAACAGAGTAGCAGAAAAAGCCGACCGGGCGCCCGTTATTTTCAGTTGCCACATAAGCGCTGTCCGCTCTGTCCATGGAATTTTTTTCTAATAAATCATGAAAAGATTCGGGCGTCAGGGGATATGGCAGAAGATTTGCACACCAAAAAGCGTGCGTTTTTTCAGTGTCGATCCATTTTGACAAATACTCGTAATCCCTGTCTGGAATATATGGCCGGATTCTCATAGGTAACCTTTCCTTTCTTTGTCTTACGGGAAATTCCGCGAATCTCCCGTAAGACGAAATGTCCTTTGGACAAAAGCGCCTGCCGCGAATCGGAATGCTTTTGCACGAACCGATCTTCTTTGCAGAACCTGGAACGGACAGGCGCACACTCCTGCGGCCGTGCGGTCAGTCGATAACTCTGACCGCCGTGATCGTCGGCTGGTCGTCGGCCGCTACGGTGCCGTTGTCGTCCTGCACCGGTGTGTCCTCACAAAGCTGGTCCACGACTTCGATGCCCTCTGTTACGTGGCCGAAAGCGGCGTAATCGCCGTCCAGAAAGGTGCTGTCCTCATGTACGATGAAAAACTGGGAGGAGCCGCTGTCGGGGTCCATGGCTCTTGCCATGGAGATCACGCCGCGTACGTGGGAGATATCGTTTTCCACACCGTTATTGGCAAATTCCCCCTTGATATTCTGAACGGAGCCTCCCATTCCCGTTCCTTCCGGGTCGCCGCCCTGAATCATGAAGCCGCTGATGATGCGGTGGAAAGTCAGGCCGTCATAGAAGCCGTCCTTTGCCAGATTGATAAAGTTGGTGACGGAGATGGGGGCGGTGTCTGCGTCCAGCTCCAGAGAGATGGTTCCGTAGTCGGCAACTTCGATCTCTACATGATGGAGTCCTGCCAGAAGCTCGCCGTCTGCGCTGCTGTCTGCCTTGGATTCCGGAGCGTCGTCCGAGGGCGCCTCTGTCTGGCTGTCCTCCGGCTGAGCTGTTTTCTCGTCCTTTGAGCCGCATCCGGCGGCCGTCATGGCCAGAAGTCCGAGACATAGAAAAAGTACCGTTAATTTTTTCATAATCATACCTCCAAAAAAGATTCTCTGCATATTGTAGGTTCACTGGACGGAAATGTCAAATGAATATTTTGTGTGCGCGCGGCGTCTCCTGGCGTGCCCAATAAATCCCCGATAAAAATACGGCTCCGCTGTAGTCAGACGGCGGGAAAGGTGATAGAATATTCCTGATCATGAAAAACAGGAATGGAGGAAAGAAGATGGCACTGTTGTTTCTGGAATATCCCAAATGCACGACCTGCAGGAAAGCGAAAAAATGGCTGGAGGACCATGGGACAGAGTTTGAAGACCGTGATATAAAAGAGAAGAATCCGACGGCGGAGGAGCTGAAAGAATGGTATCAGAGGAGCGGTCTGCCGCTGAAACGTTTTTTTAATACCAGCGGACTGCTCTATAAGTCCATGAATCTGAAAGAACGGCTTCCGGATATGACGGAGGAAGAGCAGCTCGCGCTTCTGGCGACCGACGGGATGCTTGTGAAAAGACCGCTGCTGATCGGGAAGGATCAGGTACGGGTCGGTTTCAAGGAAGCGGAATGGGAGAATATGACGGAGTAAAAACAGAGAAACCGCAGAGGTCCTGCCCGAGGGGCTCTCTGCGGTTTTCTGACCTGTCTCACATGATTTTTCCGAGAAAATATACGATCTGTCTGCGCCACCAGTTCCAGTCGTGGTTGACGTCATATCCCCAGTAATCGACAAAGGCCGGGATTCGGCGGCTTTTCAGCACGCTGTCCAGCTTGCGCGTGTCCGCCAGCAGTTCATCTTCCCATGCTCCCTGCCCCACGCAGATGAAGATATGGCTCCGGCCGTAAAGCTCCCTGTAGTAATGTTCCGCCGGCAGATTCTGCAGACAGTGATAAGGAGAATTGAGGTATACCAGATCGTCCATATATCCGCCGAGAATGTTGGCCGCGTCATAGACGCCGCTCATACAGATGGTCGCGTCGAAACGGTCCGGAAAGCGGAAGAACAGATTGCCTGCGTGGAAAGCGCCCATACTGCAGCCGACGGTCATGGAGCGGACCGCTCCCCCGTACTGCTCCATCAAAGGGTATACTTCCCGGATCAGATACTGCACCCACTGTTCGTGCAGTTCAATCCGCTCCCGGGGATTTTTCCATTCGCAGGACCAGGTTTCGGAATCAATGGTGTCGACGCAGAAAAGCCGGAGCTTTCCGGCGTTGATCCACGGGGCGCAGACGTCCACCATACCAAATCCTTCAAAATCATTGTGCCTGCCGTTCTGGGAGGGGATGACCAGGCAGGGTTTGCCCGCATGGCCGTAAATTTTCAAGGGCATATCACGGTGCAGCCGTTCGCTGTACCAGCTCAGTTCCTGTATGTGCATAAGCTAAGTCCTGTCCTTTATTGTTGTCTTTCTTTTATTGCCCGTGATTCGGGTCCGCCGGCGGCGTCCTCCACGGGCGTCTCAACGGCCATCGTGTAGCGGAAAAATTCTTCCATGGCCTCCTTGTGCTCCAGTTTTGCCAGATAGATATGGTTGCCCATTCCGTGCGCCAGCACGTCGGGAAGCTCCTCCGCGGTCTTGAGCTGCTCCTTAAACGTGCGGATGATATCCAGATGGGAATGGACGTAGGGAACCTCCTTCCAGCGTCCCACAAACGCGCAGAAACAGGGCGTGGAGCGGCTTCTGTGCCGGAGCCGGTCATAGACCATCATATCGGCATAGTGCTGATAGCAGTTGGTGCTGTAGGCGTAGTTGATCATATCCGGCGTCGGCCCGCCCGAGGGGCGCATGTTGACTTCCAGACCGACCACCTGCCCCATTTTGCCCAGATAAGCGTGGTCCTCGGTCAGGCGGAAAAATTCCAGATGGACAAAGCGGCTGCGCACGCGGAAAGCTTTCAGACAGGCGCGGCCGTATTCCCGCAGATCCTCCGCCAGTTGGTCCACGATGTAAAAATGAATGGATTCATGGTCGTTTACACAGTCCATGATGGAGATGGGAGAGATGTTGCCGGTCTCGAACAGAACGCTTCCTTTGCTGTTTACGATGGCGTCATAGGAACAGATCTCTCCGGGCACGTATTCCTCCATGATATAAGGGACGGACGGTACGTTGCAGAAAAAGCTTTTCAGATCCTGTTCGTCATTGATTCTCCAGGTATCGGAAGCGCCTACGCCGGAATCCGGTTTGACGATGACCGGATACCCCACCTGCCGGATGAAGGCGCGGGCATTTTTCAGGTCGTCGACCAGATGCCAGCGGGCGGTGGGGATACCGGCCTTTTTGTAGCCTTCCTTCATGCGGGATTTGTACTTGATCAGAGCCATGTCTTTGGGCTGCAGACCGGTCGTAATATGGAAATCCTCCCGCAGTCTGGCATCCTGCATCAGCCAGTATTCGTTGTTGCTTTCCAGCCAGTCGATCTTCCCGTAACGGAACGACAAAAAGGCCACGGCGCGGAACATGGCGTCATAATCCTCCATGTTTTCCACCCGGTAATATTCGGTCAGAGCAGCCCGGAGTCCGGACGAGAGAGCGTCATAGGGAGTGTCGCCGATTCCCAGCACGCGGACGCCGTCCGCCTTCAGAGCGATGCAGAAATTTTCATAGTTGCCCGGAAATCCGGGAGAGATAAAGATAAAATTTTTCATAAACAGTCCTCTTAAAGCCGGCCGCTTTTGTATCGTTCCAGAAGCCGGTGAATGCGCTCGTATGGATCCAGAAGATCGCTGATCGAAGCGTCGTGATTCAGCGTGTCGATCAGGAGCGCGATGTATTTGCTCATTTCACAGGATATATAATAGGGCCTTGCAAGAAGCTCCGGCGTCTGGTAGACGAGATTGGTTGTCAGAAGGCGGTAGAAAATGCCTTCCTCAAAAGCCCTGTCAAATTTTCCCATACCGTTCGTGAAGAGGCCGAAGGTGGAGTAGAGGAAGATTCTCCCCGCACGCAGCTCCTTGAGCTTTCCGGCGACGTCAATCATACTTTCTCCGGAGGAGATCATGTCGTCGATGACGATGATATCCTTTCCCTCCACGTTGCTGCCGAGAAATTCGTGCGCCACGATGGGATTGCGGCCGTTTTCCACCCGCGTGTAGTCCCTGCGCTTGTAAAACATGCCCATATCGACGCCCAGAACGTTGGCGATGTAGATGGCCCGGCTCATTCCCCCTTCGTCGGGGCTTACCACCATCAGATGGTCGCTGTCCACCTGGATATCCGGCACGTTGCCCAGCAGAGCCTTGATAAACTGATAGGAAGGCTGCACGGTTTCAAAGCCGTGGAGCGGGATGGCGTTCTGCACTCTTGGATCATGCGCGTCAAAGGTGAGGATATTGTCCACGCCCATGCGCACAAGTTCCTTCAGGGCAAGCGCGCAGTCCAGAGATTCTCTGGTGGAACGCTTGTGCTGCCGGCTCTCATAGAGGAAGGGCATGATTACGGTGATTCTCCTCGCCTTGCCGGCACATGCGGCAATGATGCGTTTCAGATCCTGGTAATGATCGTCCGGAGACATATGATTCTCCTTCCCGTAGAGGCGGTAGGTCAGGCTGTAATTGCACACGTCCACCATGAGGTACAGATCCCGTCCGCGGACGGATTCCTGGACGATGCCTTTCGCCTCTCCGGAGCCAAAACGGGGGACCTTCGTGCTGACCAGATAGGAGTCGCGTTCGTATCCCTGAAAGGCAATGGTATTCTTGTGTTCGTTGGCGCTTTCCCGCCGCCACTGCACCAGGTAGCCGTCCACTTTCCGACCCAGTTCACGGCAGCTTGGCAGGGGAATGATGCCCAGAGAGCCTACGGGGATGGTTTCCAGAACACGTTCACTGCGTTGAATATTCATAATCGCTCCTCCAAAATATGTACAGTAAAATAAAACAACAGTCCTGCTATGAATTTTATAACATTTCCCCTCGGATATCGTCAAGGGATTTCAAAGGGAACATGAAATTTTTTTGCGGATGCGGATGTCGCTTCCGGAGAATTTCACGAGCGTATACGACGCAGAAATCCGGGAAAAGATCCGTTCGCTGTAAGTGTCCCGGAACTCCTTGGGCGGCAGGTTGGTGGACAGAATCGTGGATCGTCTGCGCAGCGCACGCTCGTTCAGAACCTGAAACAGGCGGGATACGGTAAACGTGTTGGCAAGCTCCGTGCCGACATCGTCGAGGATCAGAAGATCGCAGTCAAGCAGCGCCTCGTGGCGGGCGGCCGCTCCCGCGCCATCGGCGGCGACCGGGAGGGAGAACCGTTCAAAGAACTGAAAGGCGGTAAAATAGACAACGGAATATCCCTGCTCCAGAAGCGCTGCGGCAATGCAGTTGGATAAAAATGTCTTGCCGGTTCCGACCGGGCCGTAAAAGTGCAGATTTTTTCCGCCGTCGCCGAAAGTATCCACAAAATCCTGGCAGATGCGGATCACGGAGGGCATGCGCAGCTTCTGTTCCTCGTCGTAGACGTCAAAGGAAAGCGTGGAGAAATTTTCCTCCGACAGCACATGTTCCAGGTGTGAGGCGGAGTAGAGGAGACGGATTTCCTCCCTGCGGAAGCAGCGGCATTTCTGCCGGCCGATATATCCGGTGTCCCGGCAGTCCGGACAGGTGTAAGGCATGTCCAGATAATCCGCCGGATAGCCGTTTTCGGTCAGAAGCCGTTTTTTCTCCAGACAGAGCCTGTCCAGTTCCGCCCGCAGATCCTCCAGTATATGGCGATGGTTCCCGTCCGGTTCCTGTTCCTGAAGCGCGATGAGCCGCTGCGCGTGTTCGAGGCTGCAGGAGGAGATGCGTTCCTCGAGCGCGCCGATCTGAGGCAGCCTGCTCAGAACCTCTTCCGTGCGCCGGCGCTGTGTGCGGTAGTTCTGATATTGTCTGCGGTCGTAACCGCGCATGATGGCGTCGTATTGCTGATTGGTCAGCGGCATATGGCCCTCCTTATACTTCCTGGCGGATCTGCTGGCTGTTCAGAAGCTGTTCCTCCAGGGCGTCAAAATCATAGTCCCTCTGTTCGAAATTGGAGAAGCCGGTGGAGCGGGCGGCAGGGGCCGTCTTCGTCTGTCTGCCGCGCTTCTGGTGTTCGGCGTCGAGCGCCTTTACGTCCTCGAGCGTATGTACCTTATGCCGGCTCCATTCCTTCAGGATCCGGTCCGCATACTGGAAGCTCGGCTTGTGAAGGCGTTCCATGGTCCTTGTGCATGCTTCCAGGATCAGTTCCAACGTAAAATCATAAGTTAACAGCCATTTCTCAATGTATTTTAATTCCGGGTCCACGGGATTGCGGTCGTTGATGCCGAAGGCTTTCATGACGGCGAAACAGCCGCGGGTATAGGTCGTGGTCCGTTCCTTTGCCTCCGCAACGGTGGTAATGCCTGCCTCGGCCCAGGCAAGCGCCACCTTCTCGATATAGTGAATGCTGCGGCTCCCTTTGCAGACGCAGTATTCCACCAGATATTCGATCAGGTCGACGGAGAAATGAAGCTGGTCGTAGAAGTAGAGCAGCGTCTCGGTTTCCATGGGACTCATGGTTTTCTTCAGATACTGTTCACATACAAATACAAGCTGACGGCACTCTTTCTGACTGGAAAATTCCGCCAGATCATCGGGGCTGTAGGATTTCTTCTGAGGAGGAGTCCTGCCGTCGGACGCCGGTTTCGGCGTCTCCTGGACCAGAGGCTCCGTCCGGTCGTCGGGCAGGGGAATCCGCAGCAGGTAGATGCCCTGAAGTTCCCTGGCAGCATTGCATTCCAGACGGAGAAGCTTCTGCTTCTCCCAGTATTTCAGCGCGCGCAGAATGTCGCCCTCCGTATGTTCCAGAGCGTCGGCAAACGCGGTGACGGACAGTTCCATATCCGGATGGTTCAGCGCGCGCAGCAGATAGAGATAGACTTTGACATATTCTCCGTTGGCTTTCGGCATGTAGTAATCCAGAAAAAGATTGGAGACGCCGGTCATGCCGGCGGGGATATCGGTTTTCAGACGGAACTGGTTCATGGCGGTCGATACTCCTCTTCTGTGGGCACTTTTTTCGCTGACGTTCATTATAGCACACCCGCGAAAAAAAGGAAATAGCCCCGGGAACCGGTGGAGATATGGACAGGACGGTGAACGGAACATGTGGATAATGTGGATAACCTGGTGGAAAGTTGGGATGAGCAGGGCAGGTTTTCGACAAAAAACGACGGAAAAACAGGAAAAACGGGCAATTTACGGTCGGAAACCAGAAAATATTATGTAAATCGGTTATCCACGAAAAAATCCACATGCCCGTACAACTTATTATGTTGATAAGCATGTGGATAATGTGGATAACTCTATCTGGAAAGCAGGTTTTCCCCGATTTCCAGCACATTTCCCGCCCCCATAGTTATCAACAGGTCGCCGGGGGCATATTTTTCCGATAAAAATTTTTCAATCTCATCGAAGGACGGAAAATAACGGCAGTCCGTCCCCAGCGCTTCCAGTTCTCTCAGAAGGTCGAGGGAGCTGACGCCGATGGTGTTCTGCTCTCTGGCCGCGTAAATATCCGCGAGAACCACATGGTCGGCCAGGGAGAGGGCCTGGGCGAACTCTTTCAGAAACGCCTGCGTGCGGGTATAGGTGTGCGGCTGGAAAACGCACCAGATCTCCCGGTGGGGATAGTGGGAGGCGGCCGTGAGCGTGGCCCGTATTTCCGTCGGGTGATGCGCATAGTCGTCGATGACGGTCACGCCGTCCACCTGCCCTTTGTACTGAAAACGTCTCTCGGTACCGTGGAAGGACGACAGTCCGGCGGCGGCCGTGTCAAAGGAAATTCCAAGCTCCAGCGCGGCGGTCAGCGCGGCCAGCGCGTTGGATACATTGTGAAGCCCCGGCACGTTCAGGCTGACAGGGCCGACGGATTTTCCCTGATGGAGTAGGAGAAAGGAGGCGCAGCCGTGCGGATCGAACGTAATGCTGTTCGGTTCGGCAGAGTAATCCTCCTCTCCGGTCAGGCCGAAGGTGACGACGCGAGCCCGGACGACGTCCGTAATCTCTTCCGGATGTTCGATCTGCGCGTTCAGAATCAGAAGCCCGTCGGCCGGCAGAAGCTGCGCAAACCGGCGGAAGGAGGAGCGGATGTCCGCAAGATCGCGGAAAAAGTCCATGTGATCCTCCTCGATGTTCAGTATGATGCTGACGGTGGGGCAGAAGGACAGGTAGCTGTTGGTGTATTCGCAGGCCTCGGTCAGGAAGGTGTCGGAATGTCCGACCCGGATATTTCCGCCGATTGCGGGCAGGATGCCTCCCAGAGAAACTGTGGGATCCGTTTCCGCCTCCAGAAGAACTGTCGCGAGCATGGAAGTGGTGGTGGTCTTGCCGTGCGTTCCGGCGACGGCGACGGCGGTCCTGTAGTTGCGCATAATCTGCCCCAGAAGCTCCGCCCGGGAGAGCATGGGAAGGCCTGCGGTTTTGGCGGCGGCGTATTCCGGATTATCCGGGCGGATGGCAGCGGTATATACGACCGCGCCGATGTTCTTCTGGAGGCGGATGTTTTCCGCGCACTGTCCGTAACTTACGGAAGCGCCGAGTGCTGTAAGATGTTCCGTGAGGGCGGTTTTGGCGGCGTCGGAGCCGGACACGGTGAAGCCTTCCCGCAGAAGAATCTCGGCCAGCCCGCTCATGCTGATGCCGCCGATGCCGATAAAATGGACATGGATGGGGGTGTGAAAATCTATCTGGTACATTCTGGAAACTCTCCTTTTTTTGTTTCCATTATACTGTCTTTGGCGGAAAAATCAATGCGCAGCCGGGAAGAAGTGCGGGCGTTTTCAGAAAACGGTCGAAAGGAGTGTGAAAGAAAGCGAAAAAATTGCAGAAACGGTGCCTTTTTTATTATTTGGGAAGGAGAAAATAATCAAAAAACGGCAAAAAAACAGGAAGATTTTCAGACGAAAATATTCACTATTTACAAAAGGTGTGATATAATAGGGGCATCAAGGCATTATAATGTTACAGCAAGAGGTGATAGCGTGATTAAAAAGGAAATGATAGCCATGCTTTTGGCTGGCGGGCAGGGAAGCAGGCTGGGGGTCCTTACCGCAAAGGTGGCGAAACCGGCGGTTGCTTTCGGCGGAAAATATCGTATTATCGACTTTCCGCTCAGCAACTGTATCAATTCCGGCATTGACACCGTGGGCGTGCTGACGCAGTATCAGCCCCTGCGGCTGAATACGCACATCGGAATCGGCATGCCGTGGGATCTGGACCGCAATAACGGAGGGGTGACGATTCTGTCTCCTTATGAGAAGAGCGCCGGCAGCGACTGGTACTCCGGGACCGCCAACGCGATCTATCAGAACATTGATTATATTGACACGTATAATCCGGATTACGTTCTGATTCTCTCCGGCGATCACATTTACAAGATGGACTATGAAGTGATGCTGGATTATCACAAGGAGAACGAGGCCGCGGTCACAATCGCGTGCATGCCGGTGCCCTGGGAGGAGGCGGGTCGTTTCGGCGTTGTGATTACGGACGACCACGGGCAGATCAGCGAGTTCGAGGAGAAGCCGGCGAATCCCAGAAGCAATCTGGCTTCCATGGGCATCTATATCTTTACCTGGAAGCTTCTGAGGGAGGCTCTGATCCGCATGAAGGACGTTCCGCACTGCGATTTCGGAAAGCACATTCTGCCGGAGTGTCTTGCAGACGGGGAGCGCCTGTTTGCGTATGAGTACAACGGTTACTGGAAAGATGTGGGGACCCTGGGCTCCTACTGGGAAGCGAATATGGAGCTGATCGACATTATTCCGGAGTTCAATCTGTATGAGGAATTTTGGAAGATCTACACCAAGAGTGATGCGGTGCCGCCGCTCTATGTGTCGGAGGAAGGCTTTATTGAGCGGAGTATTGTCTGCGGCAGTTCCTGTATCGAAGGAACGGTGGTAAATTCGGTCATCGGAGCCGGCGTCACAGTGGGCAAAGGGGCTGTTGTGCGGGATTCCATCATTATGAAGAACACGGTCGTCGGAGCCGGCTGCAGAGTGGACAAAGCGATTATTGCCGAGGAAGTGCGGATTGGTGAGAACTGTGTTCTCGGTACCGGGGAGAACGTGCCGAACAGAGTGAATCCCAAGGTGTATTCTTTCGGGCTTGTGACCGTCGGAGAGAATACGGTGATTCCGTCCGGAGTACAGATCGGTCTGAATACCGCGGTGTCTGGCAGAACCGAACGGGAGGACTATCCGAACGGCGTGCTCGAAAGCGGCGGGACATTGATTAAGGCAGGTGACAGAGCATGAGAGCGATCGGACTTATTTTGGCAGGGGGCAATAACCACAGGATGAAAGAGCTGTCCACAAAGCGCGCTATAGCGGCCATGCCGGTGGCGGGCAGTTACCGGGGAATCGACTTTTCGCTGAGCAATATGTCCAATTCCCATGTGCAGAAGGTGGCTGTGCTGACGCAGTACAATTCCCGTTCCCTGAACGAGCATCTGAGTTCCTCCAAATGGTGGGATTTCGGACGGAAACAGGGAGGGCTGTATATTTTCACCCCCATGGTGACAGCGGACAACAATTTCTGGTACCGCGGGACCGCGGACTGTATCTATCAGAATCTGGACTGGCTGAAGCAGAGTCATGAGCCCTACGTAGTGATCGCTTCCGGAGACGGCGTCTACAAGATGGATTACAATAAGGTGCTGGAATATCATATCGAGAAAAAAGCGGATATCACGGTCGTGTGCAGGGACATGCCGGAAGGCACGGATATGAGCCGGTTCGGCGTGGTCAGGGATAACGGAGACGGCAGGCTGATTGATATGGAAGAAAAGCCCATGGCGACGGACGCGCATCTGGTGTCGTGCGGGATCTACATCATCCGCCGGCGTCAGCTCATCGAGCTGATCGAAAAGTGCGCGCAGGAAGACCGCTATGATTTTGTGCGCGATATCCTGATCCGTTACAAGAATGTGAAGAAAATCTATGTTTACCGCATGGACAGTTACTGGAACAGTATCTCCTCGGTGGAGTCGTACTATCAGACAAACATGGACTTTCTCAAACCGGAGATAAGGAATCATTTTCTGCATGAATATCCGGATATCTATTCCAAAGTGCAGGATCTCCCTCCTGCGAAATACAATGCAGGCTCGAATGTGAAGAACAGTCTGGTCGCGAGCGGATGCATCATTAACGGTACAGTTGAAAATTCCGTTCTGTTCAAGAAGGTTTTTGTGGGGAACAACTGTGTGATCAGAAATTCCATCATTCTGAATGATGTGTATCTGGGCGACAATACTTATATTGAGAACTGTATTGTGGAGAGCCGGGACACAATCCGGGCAAATTCCCGTTATGTGGGTGAAAATGGTGTGAAAGTTGTTATCGAAAATAATGAAAGGTATGTCGTATAAGACGGACTTTTAATAGTGTGACAGGTGAAAAGGAGTTTTTATCATGAAGATTACAGATGTACGGGTTCGTAAAGTGGCAAAAGAAGGCAAGATGAAAGCGGTTGTATCGATCACGATTGATGAAGAGTTCGTTGTTCATGACATTAAAGTCATTGAAGGAGAGAAGGGGTTGTTTATTGCAATGCCCAGCAGAAAAGCGTCGGACGGGGAGTACCGTGATATCGCACACCCGATCAATTCCCTTACAAGGGATTCGATTCAGACGATGATCCTGGACCGGTATGAGGAAGCGATCATGCAGCCGGCTGAGGAGTAGGAATAGCGGAGAAAGGCCTGCGGCAGATGCCGCAGGCCTTTCTCCGCTATGAAGGGAAGTCGGATAAAGCGAAAGTCTCATTCGCGGGCTTGCAAAACGGGGGAGCGTCATGTAAAATACACATGGATAAATTGACAGAATGGATGGAGAACAGAGATGTATGTGATCGCAGGTCTGGGCAATCCGGGCAGCAGATATGAGAGGACACGGCATAACGTCGGATTTCAGGTCATCGACCGGCTGGCCGCGGAATACGGAATCGAGATGAATCAGAAGAAACACCGGGCGCTGTGCGGAACCGGTGTGATTGAAGGCAGGAAAGTACTGCTCATGAAACCGCAGACATTTATGAATCTGAGCGGGGAGAGCATAGGGGAGGTCGTGGATTACTATCGGACGGATCCGGAAGAAGAGCTGCTGGTGATTTACGACGATATCGCGCTGGATCCCGGAAGACTGCGGATCCGCAAAAAGGGAAGCGCCGGCGGCCACAACGGGATGCGCAATATCATCCTTCATCTGGGAACGCAGGTGTTTCAAAGAATCCGGATCGGAGTCGGGGAGAAGCCGGAGGGATACGATCTGGCAGATTACGTGCTGAGCCGTTTTCCGGAAGAGGAAGAAAAGAACATGCAGGAAGCGTATGAACGCGCGGCGCAGGCGGCTGTGCTCATCCTTACGGGGGGCGCAGACCGGGCAATGAATGAATTTAATCAGGAGCGGTAGATGGATACTTTTTATGAACCTCTGCTGCAGCTGGAGGTCTTTACACAGGTCAGAGAAGCGCTTGCCGCGAAGGAGGGCCTGGTGCTTCTTACGGGATGTGTGGAATCCCAGAAAACCCATCTGATGTACAGTCTCGGGCGCGGCAGGAAAGTGAAACTGGTTCTTACGTACAGTGAATTAAAAGCCAGGGAAATCTATGAGGAATATCAGGCGCTGGGAGAGGAGGCGTACTGTTATCCGGCAAAAGATTTTCTCTTTTTTCATGCGGACATTCAGGGGAACGAGCTGCTGCGGCAGAGGATGGCGGCGGTGAGCCGGCTGTTGTCGGGACAGCCGGCGGTGATCGTGACGACCGTCGACGCGTGTATGGCGCCGCTGCTTCCGCTGGAGAAACAGAAAGAGCTGACGGTGTCTGTGGGGACGGAAAGCGTGATCGAGATGGACGCCATGAAAAAACGTCTGGTGCGGATGGGATATGAGCGTACCGGGCAGGTGGAATTTCCGGGACAGTTTGCCGTTCGGGGAGGGATTTTGGATATCTATCCGCTGACCGAAGAGTACCCGGTGCGGATCGAGCTGTGGGACGACGAGGTGGATTCCATCCGCAGCTTCGACGCGGCGAGTCAGAGGTCGCTGGAGAACCTGCAGGAAATTGTTCTGTATCCGGCGGCGGAGCTGGATCCGGCAGAGCATCACTGCGGCGGGGTCAGCCTGCTGGACTATGTCCGCGGTCCGGACTCGCTTGTCTTTCTGGACGAGGTGAACCGGCTGTTTGAACGGGGCGAGACGGTGGAGAAGGAGTACCGTCAGAATTTCGAGAATCGGATGGAGAAAGGACAGATCCGGAAGGGCCAGGGGGAGGAGATTTTTTCCTGCGCGCAGGTAATGTTCTGGCTGAGCAAAATGAGAGGGGCGGCGCTCGGAACGCTGGAGACGGTTGATAAACGGATGGATTTTCACAGCCGTTACCGTCTGGAGACCCGTTCCATTCAGTCGTATCACAATCATTTTGAGCTTCTTCTCAAAGATCTGAAACGCTGGAAGCGGGAGAAATACCGGGTGGTTCTCATGTGTGCTTCGAGGACCAGGGGAAGGCGTCTGGCGGAGGAACTTTTATCGGAGGGGCTTGCGGCTTTTTACAGCGAGGAAGAGACGCGCGTGGTGCAGCCGGGAGAGATCATGGTTGTGCATGGAAATGTGTTCCGCGGCTATGAATACCCGATGATCCGTTTCGCGGTTATTTCGGAAACAGACGTTTTCGGAAGAGAGAAGAAGAAAAAGCGGAGAAAACAGAAAACGTACGAAGGGAGAAAGATCAGCAGTTTTACCGATCTGTCCGTCGGGGACTATGTGGTGCATGAAAATCACGGGCTGGGAATCTACAGAGGCATCGAGAAAATTACGGTTGACAAGACCGTGAAAGATTATATGAAGATCGAGTACAGCAAAGGTTCCTGTCTCTATATTCTGGCCACCCAGATGGATGCCATCCAGAAGTACGGAAGCGCGGACGCTTCCCGGGTGCCGCGGTTAAATTCTCTGGGCGGTCAGGACTGGAAGAGAACCCGGTCAAAGGTGAAGGGCGCTGTCCAGGAGGTGGCAAAGGATCTGGTGGAGCTGTATGCGGCCCGGCAGTCTGAGAAAGGGTATGTCTACGGGCCGGATACGATCTGGCAGAAGGAGTTCGAAGAACTTTTTCCGTATGAGGAGACGGAGGATCAGCAGAAGGCGATCCGGGATATGAAAAAGGACATGGAGAGCGACAAGATTATGGATCGCCTCATTTGCGGGGACGTGGGTTACGGGAAGACAGAGGTCGCTATCAGGGCGGCGTTTAAGGCGGTGCAGGAGAGCCGTCAGGTCGTCTATCTGGTGCCTACCACCATTCTGGCCCAGCAGCATTACAATACGTTTGTACAGCGGATGAAGGAATTTCCGGTGCGGATTGATCTGCTGTGCCGTTTCCGCACATCGGGCCAGCAGAAGAAGACTCTGGAGGACCTGAAACGGGGACTGGTGGATATTGTGATCGGTACCCACAGAGTGCTGTCGAAAGATGTGGAATATAAAGAACTGGGACTGCTGATCATTGATGAGGAGCAGCGCTTCGGCGTGGCGGACAAGGAGAAGATCAAGAAGCTGAAGCTCAATGTGGACGTCCTGTCCCTGAGCGCAACGCCGATTCCGAGAACCCTGCACATGAGTCTGGCCGGTATCCGGGACATGAGTGTTCTGGAGGATCCGCCTGTGGACCGGATGCCGGTGCAGACGTATGTGTGCGAATATGATGAGGAGATGGTCCGGGCGGCGATTCACAGGGAACTGAACAGGGATGGACAGATTTATTATGTCTACAACCGGGTGGAAACGATTGCGGATGTGGCGTGCCGGATTCAGGAACTGGTGCCGGAAGCGCATGTAGCCTGTGCGCACGGACAGATGAGGGAGCAGGATCTGGAGCGGATCATGTATGAGTTTGTCGAAGGAACGGTCGATGTGCTCGTGTCTACGACGATCATTGAAACAGGCATGGATATTTCCAACGTCAACACAATCATTATCCATGAGGCGGACCGGATGGGCCTGTCCCAACTCTATCAGCTCAGAGGAAGAGTCGGGCGTTCCAACCGGACGGCCTATGCGTTTCTTATGTATAAAAAGGATAAAATGCTCAAAGAGGTGGCGGAGAAACGGCTCCATGCCATCCGGGAATACTCGGATCTTGGCAGTGGTTTCAAGATTGCCATGCGGGATATGGAGATCCGGGGCGTGGGGACGCTTCTTGGGCAGCGGCAGCACGGTCACATGCAGGCGGTGGGCTATCATCTCTACTGCAAGATGCTGAACGAGGCGGTGCTGCGGATGAAAGGAGAGGCAAAAGAGGAAGCGGAAGAATTTGAGACGGTGGCGGATCTGCAGATTGACGCCTATATTCCGGACAGCTATATCAGGAATGAGGCGCTGAAGCTGGATATTTACCGGCGGATTGCGGCCGTGGAAAACGACGCGGAGCGGGACGATATGCTCGAGGAACTGATCGACCGTTTCGGGGAGCCGCCCGGCTCGGTTCTGAATCTTCTGGAGATCACGAGGATCCGGGGACAGGCGCACGAACTGTACATGAAGGAGATTCGGGGCAGAAACGATCAGATCCTGTTTATCATGTATGAAAAGGCGGGAATCAATCCGGCGAGGATACCGGAGCTGATCGGGCAGATGAAAGGAGCGCTGACCTTTAAGAAAACAGAACCGGTACAGTTTGTCTATCAGATCGGCGGCAGACAGGAAGGTCGGAAAAATCTTCTGGAGCTGACCGCGCAGATTCTGGACCGGATGAAGATTCTTCTGGAGGCCTGAGGCGGGAGAACAGACAGGAGGGACGGGAAGGATGCGAAAGAGGGCGGCGCTGTTACTGGCAGCGTGCATGCTTCTGTGCGGCTGCCGGGGCGGCGCACAGGATGAGCCGGCTGCGTTCACGGTCAACGGCGAAGCAGTTAGCCTGAGAGAATGGAATTTCTATGTGCGCATGAATCAGATGCAGTGGGAAAAAGAAGGGCTGGAGCGCTACGGAGACGACATGTGGAGCCGTGTGGCGGATGAAGAGCAGGGTACGACTATGGCAGACAGGCTGAAAGAAGAGGTGATGGACACGGTCTGCCGGATTCATCTGGCCAATCAGCATGCAGAGGAGTACAACGTATCGCTGGATGACGGCAAAAAGCAGGAGATTGCGGAGCGCGCGGAATCTTTTATGGGGGCTTATCACAAGGCGCTTCTGGATTTTGCGGGCGCGGACGAGGAATTTGTCCGCGAAAGGCTGTCGGAGAGGGAGCTGTCCCTGCTGGTTGCACAGGCGGCGGTGGCGGATTATGAACCGGAGATTTCCGAAGAAGAGGCGCACAGAGAGGGAATCTGCTATGTGCTGATTTCCACAACAGGAACGAAAGACGCCGAGGGCAACCGGACTCCGTTTTCGGAGGAAGAGATAGAACAGCGCGCCCGCCTGGCCGAAGAAGTATGCGCGGCGGCCCGGGAAACGGGAAGTCTGAAGGAAGCCGCGGAAACGGCAGGGCTGACTCCCATAGAAGGCAGTATGGGCAGCAGCAACGAAGGCGACGGGCACGAGCCGAGAATGCTGGACGCGGCAAGGCTTCTGGAGGTAGGGCAGGTCTCGGATCCGGTCTGGACGGAAGAGGGATGGTTTGTGGTGCAGCATACGAGCGATTACGATGAGGAGGGAACCGCCTACTGGCGGGAGCGTCTTACGGAACTTGCAAGAGAGGAGGAATATGAAAGAATTAGCCGGGAGTGGCGGGAGACTGCGGAGATTACGGAAAATCCGGAGATTATGGATCAGGTTGATGTGAAAATTGTGTTAAAGGAGTTGCTTTGAATATAAAAAAAGTTTATAATCTAACGATAACTTACAGTAGAAATGAAATCAGGAGGACAATTGGAAAATGAAAAAGAATATGGCAGGAGTTCTGGCGATATTGCTGGTGATGACGGCGGCGCTTACGGGATGTGCCGGAAAGTATTACCCGGATTCCGCGGCAGAGGCGGTGAATGTGGACGGAGTGTCCGTTCCTCTCGGAGAAGTGAACTTTTATCTCCGCTATCAGCAGACACAGATGCAGGGAACTTACGGCATGTATTTCGGGGAAGATTTCATGAACCAGGACATGATGGGGATGGGCACTCCCTACGGCGAGACGATACGGGATACGGTTGTGGAAACCCTGAAGGAATATTATGTCGTGGAAGCGCATGCGCAGGAGCTCTCCGTCTCCCTGACGGAAGAGGAGAAGAACGCGGCGTCTGAGGCGGCAAAGGCGTTTCTGGCGGCAAATGACAGCAAGTCTCTGAAAGCCATGTCGGCGGATGAGGCGACGGTTACGCATGTGCTGCAGTTGATGGCGCTGCAGAATAAAGTCTATGAGAATCGGGCTGCAACCATCGATACGGAAGTGGATCCGGAATCCGTCGCACAGAAACGCATTTCCTATGTGGAAAACTCCAAGGCCGGTACTGTGGATGAAGAAGGAAACGAGACGGAACTGACGGAGGAGGAGTTGGCAGAGAAGAAAGAGCAGATGGAGGCGGTTCTTGCCGAGGCAAAGGCGGGAGGCGATCTGGAGGCGGCCGCGCAGGCGCATGAGATGAGCGCATCCTCCATCACGTACGGAAAAGACAGCACCAGTCTGGACGAAGCGGTGTTCGCGGCTGCAGACGCCCTGGTGGAAGGCGAATTTTCAGAACTGATCGAGACGGAAGATTATTATTACATCGTCTATATGGAAAGCACGTTTGACGAGGAAGCGACGGAGACGGCGAGAGAGAACGAGCTGTCTCAGAGGGAGAGAGAGGCGTACGACGCATGGTATCAGCCGCTTGTAGAAAGCGCGGAGATTACAACCAACGAGGAGGCGCTCGAGACGCTGACCTTTGAACGCATTTTCCGTGAACCGGAAGCGGAGGCGGAAGACGCGGCGGCCGAAGAGACAGAGGATACCGTATCGGGCGATACGGCGGACGAACCGGAAGGGGAAGCGCAATGAAATGGAGAAAAGCTGCGGTTCCGTGCCTGATCTGTGCGGCGCTGCTTCTGCCGAGCGGCTACCGGCCGGCAGAGGAGAACGCGCTGCCGGCGGAACAGGAGCGGGATTCCGGAGGATCCGGACCGGTATCCGCAGGATTTACAAAAGCGGCGGTATCGTCTGTGGAAACCGACGATCCCGAACAATCCGGGCAGGAGGACAGGGAGAGCCGAAGAACGGCGTCTTCCCGGCCGGAGTCTGAGCAGTATGAAGAGGAAATTCAGAAGGAGAAGAGTGTCTCCGCGGGAACGGAAGCCTCAAAGGAGCGACAGTTTTCAGACGCCGCAGGCGGGAGCAGATTCGGAAGCCTGCGGGGACCGTACCATTCTTCCGGTTCCCGTCCGGAAGACACGGTTGAATATGTGGCTTCGGTTCGCGAAGAGATCCGGGTGACCGAGAAGGTGAAATCTGTTGTGGATGAGAACGATCCGGATACGTATCAGATTGTGGAGCGAAAGCAGGAAGTTCCCAGTATGTATGTAAACCGCACCGGAGATATTAAGTACGCATATGAAGACGGCGTCTGGTATGAGTACAAATACAGCACCGGGAACATTACTCTGGGGAAAAAGGACGAGGCTCTGGCACTGAAACTGCTGAATCTGAGCGGCGCCTATGACGGCTACGAAGTGGTTCATGTGGACTGTGTGGAGACGGAAAGGAAGAATCACGTACTGAAGTATCAGTACCGTGTGCGCTATCAGTGCAGACGCGCCATGGAGAAGGCTCCGACGGAGACCGAAGATCTTCTGCCCGAAGATTTGGGAATTGTAGCTGCAACCATGACGGTGACAACCAGGGAAAAAGTTCCTGTTACGCGGTTTGTGACGGTGGCTACAGGAGAATATCGTTACTATGGCTGGCAGGAACTGAACGGCAAGCTCTGTTATTTTAACGCGGATGCGGAAAAAGTAACCGGACCGCAGGTCATACAGGGGATTCTGCATCTGTTTGACGAACAGGGCGTGAAGATCAGCCGGTCGGGTGTGGAAGTCTCGGAAGAAAACGGAGAGATCGACTGGGAAAAGGTGGCGGAGGCGAAGATCGACCGTGCGCTGATTTGCTGCGCCTGCAGAGATGCAGAAGGAGGAGCGCTTGTGCCGGATGCACAGGCGGAGAAAAATATAACCGGCGCGCGCCGGGCGGGAATCGAGACGGGCCTTTCCCTGTTCTCTCAGGCGGTCACGGTTGAGGAGGCAGTGGAAGAGGCGGAATATCTCATACGTCTTGCAGAGAAATACAAAGTCGGGGGTCCGATCGCCGTTACGGTTTCCTGTGCGAATCCGGAACGAAGCGGCAGGGCGGACAGGCTTGACAGGGAGACACGGACAAAGTGCATAGAGGCCTGCTGCAGGACGCTTTCGGAGGCGGGATACACGCCGGCGCTTCATGGAGAGAGCGCCTTTCTGTCGGACAGTCTTGATCTGGAAAGGTTTGAGGACTGTCAATTGTGGCTGACGGAGTATGGCCTGGATCTTACTTATACCGGATTTTGCGAAATCTGGCAGTATACAGATAGAGGAACCGTAGACGGTATAAGCGGATACACAGGTCTGAATATCAGCCGTGAGAAAGAATCTCCGTCCGTACAGCACCTGGAAGAATCCAGGGAAAGGGGCATGAACCGGACGGAAGAGCAATTATGACAGGAGGGGTTTCCGATGAGCACAACACAAAATCTGACACTTCTGACGGATCTTTACGAACTGACGATGATGCAGGGGTATTTTAAAAATCCGGTTCAGGAGACGGTAATCTTTGACGCTTTTTACCGCACGAATCCGTGCGGGAACGGATATGCCATAGCGGCAGGTCTGGATCAGGTCATTGATTACATCAAAAATCTGCATTTTTCCAAACAGGATGTGGATTATCTGAGAAGCGTGGGGGTATTTGAAGAGGATTTTCTCGATTATTTAAAGGGTTTTCATTTCAGCGGGGATATCTATGCCATTCCGGAAGGAACGGTGGTATTTCCAAGAGAGCCGCTGATAAAAGTCATTGCACCGATCATGGAAGCGCAGTTGGTAGAGACGGCGATCCTGACGATCATCAATCATCAGAGCCTGATCGCGACTAAAGCGGCCCGGGTGGTCAATGCGGCCCGGGGAGACGGGGTGATGGAATTCGGCCTTCGCCGCGCTCAGGGTCCGGACGCCGGCGTCTACGGCGCGCGTGCGGCCATGATCGGCGGCTGTATCGGCACTTCCAACGTACTGACCGGACAGCTTTTTGACGTGCCGGTGCTGGGGACGCATGCGCATAGCTGGATCATGAGCTTTCCGGATGAGTATACGGCGTTCCGGACGTATGCGGAACTTTATCCAAACGCGTGCACGCTGCTGGTGGACACCTACGATACGCTCAAGTCCGGTGTGCCCAACGCGATCCGGGTCTTCAAGGAGATGAGAAAAGCCAAGAAGCTGAACGGCCGTTACGGAATCCGTCTGGACAGCGGGGATCTGGCCTATCTGTCCAAGGAAGCAAGGAAAATGCTGGATGCGGCCGGGTTCCACAATGCGGTTATCTCCGCCTCGAGCGATCTCGATGAATATCTGATCGACAGCCTGAAAACGCAGGGAGCGAGGATTACGTCCTGGGGAGTGGGCACGAATCTGATCACATCCAAAGACTGTCCGGCTTTCGGCGGGGTCTATAAGCTGGCGGCCGTAAAGACAGGGGATGGAGACTTTGTTCCTAAAATCAAACTTTCCGAGAATACGGAGAAAATCACAAATCCGGGAAATAAGACCATATACCGGATCTATGAGAAGGCGAACGGAAAACTGAAGGCGGATCTGATCTGCCTGGTGGACGACCGGTTTGATGAGTCGAAAGATCTGGTGATCTTCGATCCGCTGGAGACGTGGAAGAAGACGCATTTGAAGGGCGGAACCTATACCATGAAGGAACTGATGGTGAAAGTGTTCGATCAGGGCAACTGCATCTATCAGTCTCCGTCGGTCATGGATATTCGGGAGCACTGTATCGAGGAGCAGAATACCCTCTGGGATGAGACCAGGAGGCTTGTGAATCCACATGAAGTCTATGTGGATCTCTCGGATCGGCTGTTTGAGATGAAGACGGAGCTGCTGAATAAAATGCACCCTTTTGATTGAAAAAGATCATGCATATAAATCCAATTCTTACAAATACTAGATTCAGACGACCTGTGAAAACAGACGACATAAAACGGAGATCATATATTTTTAAGACATTGGAGGAAGATTGTATGAAAGCAACGGGAATTGTACGCCGGATTGACGACCTTGGCAGAGTAGTAGTGCCAAAGGAGATCCGGCGTACATTGAGGATTCGGGAAGGCGATCCGCTGGAAATTTTCACGGACCGGGAGGGCGAGATCATCCTGAAGAAATATTCTCCCATCGGAGAGCTGTCCGCATTCGCCAAACAGTATGCGGAGAGCCTGGCGCAGACGACAGGGCACATGGTGTGCGTGACGGACCGCGACGCCATCATTGCCACTGCAGGAGGCGCGAAAAAAGATTATTACGGCAAATCCATCAGTCCGCAGCTCGAGCAGTTGATCGAGGAGCGGGAGAGTCTGCAGGCCTCGGCCGTAGAGCGCAAGTTTATCCCGGTCATTCAGGAGGACATGGAGGGAATTGCCGCAGAGACGATCTGTCCGGTCATCAGCGAGGGTGACGCCATTGGCGCTGTGATTCTTCTGGGCCGGGACGTCCGGGTGAAAATGGGCGAGGTGGAACAGAAGGTGGCTGCTTCCGCGGCAGGCTTTCTCGGCCGGCAGATGGAACAGTAGAGACAATTAAAAGGAACCCGCCGGGTTCCTTTTTCTTCGAGGGAGCGGGGGCTCCTTTCAGAAGCCCCCTAAAGTGTTATGAATGAAATACTGATGTGTTTCTGTTACGAGTATTATCATAGCAGAGAAATGTGACGAAAATGTATCATGGAGATAAAGGTTTTCTAAATTCAGGGAAGAAATTCATAAGAATTGACGGAGGAATCTTCAGAAATAGTTTTGAAAAAATTTTGGAAAAAATAAAAAAAGTACTTGCCTTTTTGAGGAATCTGTCGTATAATAACATTCGTTGAAAACAAAGGGCTATCGCCAAACGGTAAGGCAACGGACTCTGACTCCGTCATTTCAAGGTTCGAATCCTTGTAGCCCTGCTCTGAAGACCCCGGTGGATCACTCCACCGGGGTTATTTTTGTGCGCGGGGACGCGTAAGGAAGTTTGCTGCTTTGCAGCCCGCACCCCGTGCGGCGGGCAGACAAGAAATCTTCCCTGCCCGCTCCCGGAAACATCTGGTTTTCCGGGCGTATGCGTTTTCGGGCTTTAGACGTTACAGGCTTTTCGGAAAGGCAGGGGGCAGAAAAGTCGCTTTGCAGGCTACCATATAAGAGGGCAAAGTGTTATTATATTATTGCCGGGACAACCCTTTCATTTATGCCGTAAAGCACAGAGGGGATGCCGGTATTGACCGGAATTATGAATCGTGCAGAAGGAGGCTGTTTATCATGAGAGACAGAAGCAGAGAAATCGACATGCTTGAGGACACTTTGCAGATTTTGAAACAGGGGTACTATGAGAAAAACGGAAAGAGAGTAATGCTGAGGCTTTCCCGAAAGGAAATGGGAGAGATTCAGGTGTATCTGCCGGATGAAGTGAAACGCAACGCAAACCGTGAAGATTTTAATCCGCCGTTTGTGCTGGGGGGCCGGTGCGGTCATGGCTGCGAGAATATGGATTCATTCGCGCTCGCCAGAAAGCGTATGGAGAGCACCCATCTATTCTCAAAGGACTGTCAGAGGGTGCTGGTGCTGAACCTTGCCAATCCGGTAAACCCCGGCGGCGGAGTGCGAAACGGAGCCAGGGCGCAGGAAGAAGATCTGTGCCGGAAAAGTTCGCTCCTGCTGTCGCTTGAGAGCGGGAGCGCGCAGAAGTATTACAGATACAATCGGAGCCTGAATACATGTATGGGGTCGGACGCGCTGATGATCACTCCGCTGGTGGAGATCATCAAGGACGAAAACGGCGAACTGCTGGATGAGACCGTGGTGGTATCTGTCTTAACCTGTGCGGCGCCGATGGTATCCCGCGGCAGGGAAGGGATGAGCGAAGCGGAGTATGAAGAGATGGTTTATCACCGCATCATGGGAATGCTCAAATGCACGGCATATCTCGGATACAGGATTCTCATACTCGGGGCATGGGGGTGCGGAGCCTTCGGAAATGACGCACGCGTAATCTCCGATCTGTTTTACAAAGCGCTTAAAGAAATCAATTATAACAATCACAGAGAAAAAGATTTGTTCCGCCGGATCGATTTTGCCGTGCTCGACCGGACGGAAAATCAGTACAACTTTAAGGAATTTTATCGGAATTTCTCTTTTGATAACTTTTTCCGCGACGAAAATCGACAGGCGATTGAGGAGGCGATGGAGAGGATCCGTGAGAAGGAAGTCAACCTGGATCAGATCAGAGGCTGTATGGTCGGAGGCGCCGTCGGCGATGCGCTTGGCTATGCCGTTGAATTTTGGGATGAGAATCAGATCTTCGGGACATATGGCGAAAAGGGGATCACGGCATATCGGCTGGACGAAAGAACCGGCAGGGCTTTGATTTCTGATGATACGCAGATGGCTCTGTTTACGGCAAACGGTCTGCTTTACGGCGATACGAGAGGCTGCATGAGAGGAATCCAGAGCCGGCCGAGCTCGTACGTGGCGATGGCGTATCAGGACTGGCTGCGCACACAGGAAATCTCATATGAGGAAAGCAGGAAAGTGCCGCGGGGCAGTGTGCCCGGATGCATTTCCTGGCTCGCCGACGTGCCGGAACTGTACAGTCTGCGCGCACCGGGAATGACCTGCCTGTCTGCATTAAGAAAGCAAAGGAGCGGCCATGCGGATGACTTTTCAGAAGAACCGCTGAACAACAGTAAGGGCTGCGGGGGGATTATGCGGATTGCTCCGTTCGCGCTGAACTACCATTCGGTCAAGATGGAAGATTTGGATATGGAGGGAGCGCAGATCGCTGCCATTACCCATGGACATTCACTCGGATATATGCCCGCGGCGGTATTGACGCATATTATCAATCGGATTGTATTTGCGGAAAATAAGAGGCCCTTAAAAGAGATCGTCGCTGAGGCGCAGAAGACGGCGGCAGAAATTTTCCGGGGCGACAGGCATTTGAAAGAGCTTATGGATATCATCGACCTTGCAATAAACCTTGCGGAGAACGGGGAAGAGGATCTTGCCAACATCCACCGTATCGGCGAGGGCTGGGTGGCGGAGGAAACATTGGGAATCGCCCTTTACTGCGCGCTGCGCCATGAGGATGATTTCTCCGCGGGAGTGATCGCGGCGGTGAATCACAAGGGAGACAGTGATTCCACAGGAGCCGTTACCGGAAATATCCTCGGAGCGCTGCTTGGTTTTGACGCCATTGAAGACAAATGGAAAACCCGTCTGGAACTGATGGATGTGATCGTGGAAATGGCAGATGATGTGTGCCATGGATGCCAGATGAGCGAATACAGTCAATACAAGGACCCTCACTGGACAAGAAAATATATCTATGCGCAGTGGCGGGAGGAGGAGCCTGAGCCTGCCGGGATGACCCGGCTGACCGCCGTGCGCGGCGACATTACGAAAGATCACGGCGTACAGGCGATCGTGAACGCTGCCAACACCAGCCTGCTTGGCGGCGGAGGGGTGGATGGTGCGATTCACCGTGCGGCCGGTCCGGAACTGCTTGCGGAGTGCCGGTTGCTGAACGGATGCAGAACGGGGCAGGCGAAAATCACCAAGGCATACAGGCTTCCGTGCGAGTATGTAATTCATACCCCCGGGCCGCGCTGGAAGGGAGGCAGGTCGAAAGAGCATGAACTGCTGGCGTCCTGTTACAGGTCCTGTCTGGAACTTGCGGTCAAAAACGGGATCAGAAGCATTGCGTTTCCGTCGGTTTCCACGGGGATTTACGGCTTCCCGCTCGACCAGGCGTCGGAAATTGCGGTGAGAACGGCAAAACAGTTTGTGACGGAACATCCGGGCAAGCTGGATCTGATTCAATGGGTGCTGTTTGACGATCAATCGCTGCAGGCTTATAAAGACCGGATAGAACATGAGCGTCTGTCCGACGTGATTCAGTCGCCGAAGTTATATGCGATAAACAGGATGCTCAGGGACGGAGAAGCATAAAGAGCCGGTTTTCAGTCTGATGCGGGCAGTTCATCCTGGAAGACCCATTGAGAGGCGCCGACACTAAGGCACAAAACGTGCCTTAGTGTCGGCGGGGATTAGAGTACCGCTGCGTCCCTTCATTAAGTACCCATAGGGCATAAACTCCCGCGGGGTGTGGAAGGATGAGCTGCCTGCGCCGGGCGTCCGGGCGGTTGCATTTTGCTGTCCGCTGTGATATGATAAATCCGGCATCTGTCCCGGCCTTCGTTTCGGCCGAATCTCCAGAATAGAATTTTATACCGGTTCCCTGCGCATGGCCGCCCGCTTGCGCATGGTCGGATCGAGAATCTTTTTGCGGATCCGAAGACTTTTTGGCGTGATCTCCAGAAGCTCGTCCGTGTCGATGAACTCCAGGCACTGCTCCAGGCTGAGGATCCTCGGCGGCGTCAGTTTCAGCGCCTCATCCGCGCTGGAGGAGCGGGTATTGGTCAGCTTCTTGGTCTTGCAGACATTGAGTTCAATATCCTCCGCCTTTCCGTTCTGGCCGACGACCATGCCGGAATAGACTTTCTCGCCGGGGCCGATGAACAGCGTGCCGCGCTCCTGCGCATTGAATAAACCGTAGGTGATGGACTCGCCGGATTCAAAAGCGATCAGCGAACCCTGCTTGCGGTACTGAATATCGCCCTTGTAGGGCTCGTATCCGTTGAAAATCGTGTTCAGAACACCGGTTCCCTTGGTGTCGGTCATAAATTCCCCCCGGTATCCGATCAGTCCCCGGGAGGGGATGGAAAATTCCAGACGGGTGGAACCGCTGCTGTTGGTGTGCATGTTCAGAAGCTCGCCTTTGCGTTCGCCCAGTTTCTGGATGACGTTGCCGGCATACTCGTCGTCCACATCTACATAGGCAAGTTCCATAGGCTCCTGCTTTTTCCCTTTTTCATCATAACGATAGAGCACTTCCGCTTTGCTGACGGAAAATTCGTAGCCCTCCCGGCGCATGTTCTCGATGAGAACCGACAGATGCAGTTCGCCGCGGCCGGACACTTTGAAGCTGTCCGTATTTTCCGTCTCCTCCACACGGAGGCTCACATCCGTATTCAGCTCCCGGAACAGACGGTCCCTTAAATGCCTGGAAGTAACGTATTTCCCCTCTGTACCGGCCAGAGGACTGTCGTTGACGTTGAACTGCATGGCGATCGTCGGCTCGGATATTTTCTGAAACGGAATGGCGTTCGGCGCTTCCGGGGCGCACAGCGTATCTCCGATATGCAGATCGGCGATACCGGAAATGGCGACGATGGATCCGACGGTGGCGGTCGTTACAGGAACCTTGTTCAGCCCGTCAAACTCATAAAGCTTGCTGATCTTCACCTTTTTGATCTTATCCGGCTCATGGTGATTGACAATGACGACTTCCTGATTGA
The DNA here is from genome assembly GCA_910587765.1 of uncultured Lachnospiraceae bacterium. Classification (GTDB taxonomy): domain Bacteria; phylum Bacillota; class Clostridia; order Lachnospirales; family Lachnospiraceae; genus Hominiventricola. Next base: position 28,477 of record CAJUNR010000029.1, on the reverse strand, counting down.
CGCTGACATTTCCGTTGTCCACCTTTCCGACGCCGATCCGCCCTACATATTCATTGTAGTCGATGGTGCTGATCAGTACCTGGGTCGGCGCCTCGGAATCTCCCTGAGGAGCCGGGATATAGTCCAGGATGGTGTCGAACAGCGGAGTCATGTTTCTGGCCTCCTTCTCCAGATCAAGAGTGGCATAGCCGCCTTTTGCGGAGGCGAATACAAAGGGACAGTCCAACTGTTCGTCGGAAGCGTCCAGATCCATCAGAAGCTCCAGCACTTCGTCAATGACCTCCGCGGGGCGGGCTTCCGGCCGGTCGATTTTGTTGATGCAGACGATGACCGGGAGAGCCAGTTCCAGCGCTTTTTTCAGCACAAATTTTGTCTGCGGCATGGAGCCCTCGAAAGCGTCCACCACCAGGATGACGCCGTCTACCATTTTCAGCACCCGCTCCACCTCGCCGCCGAAATCCGCATGTCCGGGAGTATCGACGATGTTGATCTTCACATTTTTATAGAAGACAGCCGTATTTTTGGACAGAATCGTGATGCCGCGCTCGCGTTCAATGTCGCCTGAGTCCATGACGCGCTCCGCGACTTCCTGATTCGCGCGGAAGACGCCGCTCTGTTTCAGAAGTTCGTCTACCAGTGTTGTCTTTCCATGATCCACATGGGCAATGATCGCTATGTTTCTTACATCTTCACGCTTCATAAAATCAATCCTCATCTTTATCTTCATCAAATTCTTGCGCATTCTCTACAAGTCTAATAGTGTATCACATTTTCCCGGGAAAACAAGCGTTATTTGGAAAAATACGCGGCAGAAAAGCGCTGTTTTGAAAAAAATGGAATAAATTTTGAAAAAACAGGAATATTTGAAAGAGGTGCTGAATATATATTATAGACAAAATACGAAAAGAGACACTTCGTCAAACAGAAGGGAGAACCAAATTATGTCAGATAAGATTATTGAAAACAACCAGGTGTCCATCGTGGGGGAAGTCGTGTCGGATTTTTCCTTCAGCCATGAAGTCTTTGGGGAAGGCTTCTATATGCTGAATGTATCCGTGAAACGGCTGAGCGATTCCTGTGATGTGATACCGCTGATGATTTCCGAGAGGCTGATTGATGTGAACGGGGACTACCGGGGAGAATACATCCAGGCGACCGGACAGTTCCGTTCCTACAACCGCCATGAGGAGAAGAAGAACCGGCTGGTATTGTCCGTTTTCGTGCGGGAGCTGGAATTTATCGACGAAGAAGTGGAGAATGCCAAGACCAATCAGATCTTTCTGGACGGTTTCATCTGTAAGATGCCGGTCTACCGGAAGACTCCGCTGGGAAGAGAGATCGCGGATATTCTGCTGGCGGTAAACCGTCCATACGGCAAATCCGATTATATTCCATGTATCTGCTGGGGGAGAAACGCCCGTTTTGCCTCCGGCTTTGAGGTGGGCGGCCACACTCAGATCTGGGGCAGGATTCAGAGCAGAGAATACATGAAAAAGATAGATGAGGAGGAAAGCGAACGCAGAGTAGCATACGAAGTATCTGTCAGTAAACTTGAGTATCTGGATTAACCGGAGGGTCTTGCATTTCTTCCTGTGCTGGTGTAAGATAGAACAATCTAAAGGATTCTATTTCGTGTTCGGGAAAAGTGGAGAAGTTATGGACAGGGGAAAATTACAGATCTATTTTGGAAGCGGAAAAGGAAAGACGACGGCGGCGCTCGGCCAGGCGATCAGAGAGGCCAGCGGGGGAAAGTCGGTTATCATCATACAGTTTTTGAAAGGGAAACAGCCGGAGCAGATCAGCTTCATCCAGAGACTGGAACCCGAGATCAAGCTGTTCCGTTTTCAGCGCCGGGAAGCCGCGTTTGAGGAGCTTGGCGAGAAGGAGCGGGAAGAAGAAATCATGACCATGAAAAACGGTCTTGATTTTGCCAAGAAAGTGCTGGCCACCGGCGAGTGCGACGTGCTGGTTCTGGATGAGATCCTCGGACTTCTTGATTACGGGATTGCGGATGTTTCGGATATCCGCGCTGTCCTTGAGGAGGCTTCCGATGATACGGAAATCATCTTTACGGGGATCCGGCTCTGCCGTGAGATCATGGACTGGGCGGACCGGGTGTATCAGATCTCAGCGCTGAAGGAATGAGCTTTCCGTGTTGACAAAGGAATCAGAAGGTGTTATATTGAAGACATCTGAATGAGAGAGATAGAGGTTGCGTGAATCATGAGTATGCTGGCAGATGTGTGCAGGCACAGGAGAAGACAGAGGAAAGGGAGGAACGCCGAAAGGGCAGATCTCCTGCGGATCTGTTGCTTGGGCATGGGGTGAAGAACCACATGACTGTCATCTGAGGCAGATGAAGCGCTATCCGGATCGAAATGTCCCGTCATTTTTTCTGTGCCGGGAACATCATTTCATTATATGGAGTTCTGGAGAGGCGTACATCGTGCACGCCTCTTTCATTATGCATACGGGTGCCTAAGGAAGATTGTCAGCAGAGCTGACAGGCGCCCGATGCGCGAGTAGGGGAAGATGAATCTTCCCTGCTCGATTTTTTAGAAAAGATTTTCAGGAGGAGAAAAGTATGTCGATTTTTACAGGAGCCGGGGTTGCCATCGTTACGCCAATGACAGAAACGGGAGCAGTGAACTACGCAAAGCTCGAAGAACTTTTGGAATTTCAGATTGCGAACGGAACGGACAGTATCATCATCTGCGGGACGACCGGAGAGGCTTCTACGCTGTCGCATGAGGAGCATCTGGAAGTGATCCGCTTCGCGATTGAAAAGGTGGCGAAACGGATTCCCGTAGTCGCGGGCACCGGCTCCAATTGTACGGAGACGGCAGTCTATCTGTCGCAGGAGGCGGAAAAATACGGAGCGGACGGACTTCTGCTGGTGAGTCCTTACTATAATAAGGCGACGCAGAAAGGACTGATCGCGCATTTTAAGAAGATTGCGGATTCCGTGAAGATTCCGGTCATTCTGTATAACATCCAGGGGCGGACCGGAGTGAATATCGCTCCGGAGACGATCGCTTATCTGGCGAAAAATGTGGAGAATATTGTGGCGGTCAAGGAGGCGAGCGGCAATATCTCTCAGGTGGCGAAGATCGCGCAGTTGTGCGGAGATTCACTGGATATCTATTCCGGCAACGATGATCAGATCGTACCACTTCTGTCTCTCGGAGGAAAAGGCGTGATTTCCGTGCTTTCCAATATTGCGCCGCGCGAGACGCATGATATCGTGGCGAAGTTCATGGAAGGAGATCTGGCGGGCAGTCTGGCACTTCAGTTAAAGGCGCTTCCGCTGATCGACCAGTTGTTCTGCGAAGTGAATCCGATTCCGGTGAAAGCGGCGCTGAATCTGCTGGGCTGGGAAGTGGGACCGCTGAGGATGCCTCTTTCCACGATGGAGGAAGCGCATCAGGAGTCTTTGAAGGCGGCGATGGATGCGTTCGGTCTGAAGGCAAAATAAACGGTTTCCCCGGGGAGGAAAGCGGGGACAGACAGGAGAGGAAGACAGATGATCAGAGTGATTATGCATGGCTGTAACGGCCATATGGGCCAGGTGGTGACCGGCCTTATAAAGGAAGAAACGGATATGGAGATTGTAGCGGGCATCGATCCGGTAGACTGCCGTGACAACGGGTATCCGGTCTATGCCTCTGTCGGGGACTGCGATGTGGAGGCGGACGTCGTTATTGATTTCGCTTCCGCCGGGGCGATGGACGCACTGCTTGCGTTCGGCGTGGAGCGCCGGATTCCCATGGTGCTGTGCACGACCGGACTTTCGGCGGAGCAGCTTCGGGCAGTGGAGGAGGCCGGCAAAAAGGTGGCGGTTCTGCGGTCTGCCAATATGTCTCTCGGGGTGAATCTGCTCCTGAAGCTTTTGAAGGAAGCGGCGGGCGTACTGGCGCCCGCGGGATTCGATATCGAGATTGTGGAGAAGCATCACAACCGGAAAGTGGATGCGCCCAGCGGCACTGCGCTTGCTCTGGCGGATTCCATCAATGAATCTCTGGACAATGTGTATGAATATAAATTTGACCGCAGCCAAACCAGAGAAAAAAGGGACAGAAAGGAGATCGGGATCTCCGCTGTCAGAGGCGGCACGATCGTGGGCGATCACGATGTGATCTTTGCCGGGACCGACGAAGTGATCACATTCAGCCATACGGCCTATTCCCGCGCGATTTTCGGAAAGGGCGCCGTTTCGGCCGCCAGATTTCTTGCCGGCAGACCGGCGGGATATTATCAGATGAGCGACGTGATCGACGCGCAGTCGTAAAAACGCGGGGCGGTATGAAATCCCGACCGGAAGCGGATATCTGTTAAAAAAATGAATAAAAAAAGAATTGTTGTCCATATTAGTAACAGCAGGTCAAATACTGTTTTGCAATCTTTATTTTAATTAAAAGGAGAGAAATTTATGAAACAGTTGAAGAAGTATTGCGCTTATATGCTGTTACTGGCGACACTTGTATTTGTCACCGCCTGCGGCAGAGCGGACAACGGAACTACCACGGATAACAACGGGACCGCCGGGGAGAATAATGGCTCCACTACGGACGGCGGCACCGGAGAAAACGGGGTCAATGTGGACGACATTCTTTTCGATACCGACGGGGACGGCGTCTATGACCATACGGACGTAGATGGAGACGGTCTCCTGGAGGAAATCGGAAATGACGCCAACGATGTGGTAGACGATCTGGTGAATGATATGACCGGAGACGGAACCATGGTGGACGGCAATGCGGAGACGAACGGTACAGCCGACGGAACTGCGGGGAACGGCGCCGGAACAGACCTGCCGTAAAAGATGGGGGCTGCGGGATGCAGCCCCTGTTTTTATGCATACGGGCGCCCAGGGAAGATTGTCAGCAGAGCTGACAGGCGCCCGATGCGCGAGTAGGGGAAGATGAATAAAATACAGCAAAAGATGTAAGGGGGAAAAATGGAATTTCGGCCTTGTATTGACATACATAACGGAAAAGTAAAGCAGATCGTCGGCGGAAGCCTCAGAGACGAAGGCAGCCGGGCGGAAGAAAACTTCGTGTCGGAGCAGGACGCGGGCTTTTATGCGCGGTTTTACAGGGATGACGGCATCCGGGGCGGGCATGTCGTCCTGCTGAACAAGGAGGGGACGGAGTATTACGAAGAGACGAGACGGCAGGCGCTGCTCGCCCTCCGGGAGTATCCGGGCGGCCTGCAGGTCGGCGGCGGAATCCGCAGGGAGAACGCCTGCGCATATCTGGACGCGGGGGCCAGCCATGTGATTGTGACTTCCAGTGTTTTTCAGGACGGAAAACTCCGCCGGGACAATCTCGAGGCCCTGGAAAAAGAGGTGGGCAGAGAACATCTGGTGCTGGATTTGAGCTGCCGGAGACGGGGGGCGGACTATTATATTGTGACGGACCGCTGGCAGAAATTCACAGACGTGGCGATTGACGGAGCGGTACTGACAGAACTGGCGGAGCACTGTGCGGAGTTTCTCGTTCATGCGGTCGACGTGGAGGGGAAGGCAAACGGGATCGAGGAGGATCTGGCCGGTCTTCTGGGCGCCTGGGAAGGGATTCCCGTCACGTACGCGGGGGGCGTGGGAAGCTTTGCGGATCTGCGGAAACTGAAGGAACTCGGGCGGGGGCGGCTGAATGTGACGATCGGGAGCGCGCTGGATCTGTTCGGCGGGCCGGTGAATTACCGCGAGGTTGTGAAATTCGTTGCGGAATCCCGAGAATGATGGTATGATAGAGACAGGCATCCGGTTGCACGGGGGTAATCTGTGGGAAAGCGCCGGAATGCAGAATAAAAGCAAAGGAGTGGTTCTATGCGTTATATCATCAGCGGCAAAAACATTGATATTACAGACGGCCTTCGGTCGGCGGTGACGGAGAAGCTGAAGAAGCTGGAGCGCTATTTTACGCCGGATACGGAAGTGCATGTGACCCTGAGCGTGGAGAAGGAGCGTCAGAAGATCGAAGTGACGATTCCGGTGAAGGGCAACATCATCCGGTCGGAGCAGTCGAGCACGGACATGTATGTGTCAATTGATCTGGTAGAAGAAGTGATCGAACGCCAGCTTCGGAAGTACAAGAACAAGCTGATAGCAAGACAGCAGGGCGGGGGGAATTTCCAGAAGGAATTTCTGGAGAAGGATTCGGAAGATCAGGAGGTTAAGATCATCCGGACCAAGCGGTTCGATATCAAGCCCATGTATCCGGAAGACGCCTGCGTACAGATGGAACTGCTGGGACATGCATTTTTCGCCTTTGTAAATGCGGAGACCGATGAGATCAACGTAGTATACAGAAGAAGAGGCGGCACCTACGGCATTCTGGAGCCGGATTTATAAAAATCGAGACGGGAAAAGTTTTTCCCGGGCATATGTACAGGATCAACGGACCTCGGCGCCTGCCGGGGTCCGTTTTTTATGCACACGGGCGTCCAGATAAAATATGTCAGCAAGCTGACGGACGCCCGGTGCGCGAGTAGGGGAAGATGAATCTTCCCTACTCGATTGCGCCGGGGTGCGTAAGGAAATTTGCTGCTTTGCAGCACGCACCCCGCGCGACGAGCAGGGAAGAAACCTTCCCTGGTCGATTTGATTTGTCTTGACAGTTCATGTAAATAATACCAGTAAAAAACAAAATAAATTACCGGAAAATATTGAAAATGCAGTAATAAATGTGCTTTATCGGTGCGATTTTTATGCAAAAACACGGATAAAAACATCTGGTTTCCTGTATTGTGGTATAATTTGTCGATTTCTATGGGAAGATAATCATATTTTCGGGGAGAAAGGGACTGTGTATAATAAAAACAGCAGGAGGATTGGCAGATGCAGCGACTGCACTGCCCGAATCCGCTTCCGGACAATCACAGGGTACAGAGAAAGGAGGAAAACACATGGATTTTGTATCGGAATACGCGGCGGCTGTGACCGGTATACTGGATACAATCTGGTCAAAAGAACGGCCGGGCATTGAGCGGGCCGGGAAGATGCTGGCGGATACGCTGGCTGCGGGAGGCCTGCTGTATGTATTTGGCTGCGGCCACTCCCATATGGTGGAGGAAGAGCTTTTCTACCGGGCGGGCGGTCTGGGGGCGGTCTGCCCCATCTTTGAGACGAGCACCATGCTGCATGAAGGCGCTGCCAAGAGCAGCAGGATCGAGCGAATGAGCGGCTATGCGAAGCTGGTGGCGGAGCGTTTTGATGTGGGGAGCGGGGACTGCTTTCTGGCGGTATCGACCAGCGGCATCAATCCGTTTGCCATTGAGATGGCGCAGATTGCCGGAACGCGGGGAGCGGGCGTGATCGGAATCACCTCTCTTTGCTACCGGAAAAAACCGTCGCGTCACAGAGACGGACTGCATCTGCCGGATGTGTGCGACGTGTGTATCGACAGCCATGTGCCGGCGGGCGACGCGTGCGTCACCGTCTGTACGGACGGCACGAAGGCGGGGCCGGTATCCAGTGTGGCATCGCTGGCGATTGCGGACGCCGTTATGCTGTCGGCTTGTCAGAAACTGCGTGAGCAGGGGATGGAACCCGAAATATTCAGAAGCGGGAACTGCGCCGGAGGAGATGAATACAATCGGCGTCTGATCGAGCGTTTTCGTACAAGGGTGCGCAGTCTGTAAGGAGTGCAGGGTGAACAGAAAAACGGTTTTGATTCTCAGACAACTGATGGACGGGAAACTTTATAAGGTGGCGGAGCTGGCCGAGTATCTGGAAATCTCCCCGCGGCTGGTACGCTATGAGATGGATGAGGCCAACGCCTTTCTGGAAAGGGAGGGCTTCCGTCTTCCGCGGTATGAAGGAACCGAGGGCATGCGCATGACGCTTGACCAGGAGCAGAGGGCAAAGCTGGAACGAAAGCTGGCCGGCCTGAGTGCCTATGATTACGTGATGACCTCCGCCGAGCGACGCTGCATCATGCTCCTTCTGATGCTGGCCAAAGGAGGCAGGCGTCTGACCGGACAGTATTTTGCGGATCAGATGAGCGTGAGCAAGAGCAGTATCAACAAAGATATGATCCGTCTGAAGGCGGATCTTACGGGCAGCGGCGTCCGTCTGGAAAGCAGGGCGGGAAAAGGGAGTTCTCTGGAAGGCGGCGAACAGGATATCCGGCGTCTGGGAGTGCAGATACTGGAAAGTCATGTGAATTTTACCGGAATCTGTCAGGGAACGGCCGAAAGTCCCGACATGGTGGAGCGGTGGGCGAGAGAGTTGTTCTGCGACGGAATTGTGCAGATTCTGGTGCGAATGATACGGAGAGCGGAAAAGGATTTTATGAAAAAGTGGCTGACCTGGGATTCGTTCCGCATGATTGTGCTCAATCTTGCCGTGGCGCTCACGCGGATACGGGAGGGGAGACTGGTGACGGTTATGCCGGTCGACCGTTCTCTGGTCAAAGCGACCCGGGAGTACCGGTACGCGGAGCAGATTGCAGAGATGATCCATGAGGAATTTCAGCTCCGTCTGCCGAAGGACGAGGTGTGTGTTCTCTCTTTTCTGCTGATCAGTGCGGAATATGTGATGCCGGAACCTTATCTCAAGGAGGACTGGGTGGAAGTGCAGCTTCTGATGGACTGCCTGGTACACGAGATGAATGCGGAGATGGGCATTGATTTCGCAGGGGATGAAGAACTGTGCAAAGCTTTGCAGACCTCTCTGGGGTCTACGGTATTCCGGCTCAGATACGGCATAGCCGTCAGAAATCCCGGCATGCCGCGGATCCGCCAGGAATATGCCGAATGTTTTGAAGCATTGGAACGGGCGCTGGCGAGACTGAACAGTGAGCTGTTAAAAGGCATCACGGAGGATGACATTGCCGGTCTTGTCCTGCATTTCTGCGCTTCTCTGGAGCGGTGCAGACGTTCGATGCCGGCGGTGAGAACGGCGGTCGTCTGCATGCACGGGACAGGGACGGCGAATCTTCTGCGGGAACTTGTGCGTTCCAGGTTCCGCAATATCTGTGTCGCGGACATCGTCACATGCGAAAATCAGCAGATGCTGGAACCGGCAGACGTGGATTTTGTCATTACGGGCATTCCGCTGACCGACTGCCCCGTTCCATGGGTGAAAGTGTCGCCGATTCCTGACGAGGAGGAATGGGAGCGGATTGAAGAGATGATTCTGCAGTATGGGGGCAGAGAGCAGAATCAGGACAATGCCATGAACATCTTTGAGGACGTGGTCCGCGTAGTGCAGACGCACTGTGAGATTCAGGACATGGACGCATTTACCGCGGGACTGGCGGACTGCCTGGAATCCAACGGGCTGAGCGTCTGTATGGATCGGATACAGCCGTCTCTGTCCCAGCTTCTGAAGCCGCAGTACCTGCGCTGCCGCCGGGAAGCCGGGGACTGGGAGGATGCGGTGGGACAGGCCTGCGAGATTCTGGTGAATGCGGGGGATGTGACGGAGGAATTTGCTGAGTCCGCCGTGAACAGCGTGAAGAATGCCGGACCGTATATCGTTATCATGCCGGGCGTGGCGCTGGTGCACGGGGAGGTGGGAAAGGGTGTAAAAAGGCTGGCGATGAGTCTGATTACGCTGAAGGTTCCGGTGTGCTTCCATCATCCCTCCAATGATCCGGTGTATCTGGTGTTCTGTCTGGCGCCGGTCGACAACTGGTCCCATATCCAGGCTTTGCGGGGGCTTTTAAGGCTGTTGGAATCCGTTGCCGTGCACGAATTGTGCGGAGCGGATACGCCCCGAAAGCTGTATCAATATTTGGAAGAAGGTAATGAATCATATGTCCATTAGAAAATATGTTAGTTCGGCTACCACGGTGCTGAGACAGCGGGCGGACGACTGGGAGGCTGCCGTGCGTCAGGCCGGGGGTCTGCTGGAACGGGCGGGGACGATTATGCCGGCTTACACGAACGCCATGATCAAGATGGTAAAAGAACTTGGACCGTATATTGTCGTCATGCCGGGCGTGGCTCTGGCGCATGCGCGTCCCGAGAAAAATGTAAAACAGAACAGTATTGCGATTGTAACGTATGAGAACGGAATCCATTTCGGCAACGAGTCCAACGATCCGGTTTATGTCGTTTTTGCCATTGCCGCGCGGACTGATGACGAGCATCTGGACCTTTTTCAGGCGGTTGCAGAATTTATCATTGGTGAAGGAAATATGGAGCGGCTGAAAAACGCGGCGGTTTACGGCGATATCGGATTTTAGAGACAGAGACCTTGAACAGGGGAGGGATGAACAATGAATCAAAAAGAGATACTCGAACGGCTGAAAGGCGGACTGATCGTGTCCTGCTATGCGGGACCGGATTTTAATGAAGAGATGGGGAAGCCGGAGACAATGGTCTGTGTGGCGCGAAGCTGCATTGCCGGAGGAGCAAAGGCCATCCGGACCAACTGGGAAAATGTGGCGGCGGTCAAAGCGGCGGTGGACGTTCCCGTGATCGGCCTGAAGAAGATATACAAAAGCGGGGATATGATCACCGGGGATTTCCGTATTACGCCGACGCTCAGAGAGGTGGAGGAACTTCTGAAAGCCGGTGCGGACGGGGTAGCCGTGGACGGAACCATACGGGAGCGGTATGACGAGCTGACGCTGGAACAGTTCATACGTGCCGTCAAAAAAGAGTTTGACGCGTTTGTGATTGCGGATATCTCCACAGTGGAGGAAGGAGTGGCCGCGTGGAACTTCGGAGCGGACATGGTGGGCACCACATTATCCGGCTACACGCCGTATTCCAAAAATCCGCTGCCGTTTGGACATCTGCCAAGCCCGGAGCCGGACTATGAGATCATCCGGGAGCTGCGGGATGCGGGAGTCTCGTATATTGTGGCCGAGGGACGCATTACAAACGGAGAAAAGATGAGAAAGGCGCTGGATGCGGGCGCGCACAGCGTGGTAATCGGCACATCCATCACAGAACCGCGTAAGATCGTGAAAACGATTCTGATGGATGCAGGTTTCTAAGCGGAACAGGAATCAGGAGGAAAAATTTATGCAGGCATGGCAGCAGTATTTTCAGATTATGAACGAGGTTGTGGAACGGGCATACCGCACCCAGGGAGAGAACATCATGAAAGCGGCGGAGCTTCTCACCGAATGTACAAAAAAGGACGGATTGATCCATATGTTTGGCTGCGGTCATTCCGGTCTGGTGACGGAGGATGTGTTCTGGCGCAGCGCCACACTGGCCAATGTGCATTCGATCCATGAATCGGCAGTGTCCGGAATCAACGAGATCACAAAGACCAGCTATCTGGAGAAGGTGGAAGGGATCGGCCGGGTGATTGCCGAGTACAATCGTCTCGCACCGCCGGATGTCCTGGTATGTTTCTCCAATTCGGGCAATAACGCCGGAACGGTGGACATGGCGCTGGCGGCAAAAGAGATGGGGCTTCCGGTGATCGCGTTCACCAATGTCACCTATGCGGATCAGCTTACGACACAGCATTCCAGCGGAAAAAAACTGAAGGACATTGCGGATGTGGTGATTGACAACTGTTCGCTGATCGGGGACGCGGCGGTGAAGCTGGACGGTCTGGATGTGAAGGTCGGGGCGACTTCCACGATACCGGTCGTATATATGCTGGCGGCGCTTCTGGTACAGACCTGTGACAATCTTCTGAAGCAGGGAATTACGCCGGATGTGTATTACAACGGTCATCTGGCTTATGAACGGGACGATGTCAAAGAACACAACGATGCGCTGGTGGACAAGTATTACAGGCGCATGCGGAACCTGTAGGCAGAAGAGAGGGGGGATGGCCATGAAAGACCTGAAAGTGCTGACCGTATGCGGAGCGGGGGTAGGGACGAGCACGCTGCTGCGCATGAATATCAATGAAGCTTTTCGATCTTTTCAGCTTCCGTTTCATGTGAAGGTGGAAAATACCAGTCTGTCGCGCGCCAAAGGGGCGACCTGTGATCTGATGGTGACCTTTGAAAGCTTTGCGGCCGACGCGCGCAAATGCTGTCCGGATGTGATCGTGATTCAGAATCTGATGGACAAAAATGAACTGAAGGAAAAGATCGGAGAATATTTGAAATCCAAAAATATCATCTAAAAGGAAAGAGGGGGAAACTATGGTTGCATTAAACGGAATTGTTCATTTTATCACTGCGTACATCTTCAATCAGCCGTTTATTCTGCTGAGTCTGGTCGCGATGGCCGGCCTGATTCTGCAGAAAAAACCTCTGCAGGATGTGATTACCGGTTCTCTGAAAACAGGAATCGGATATCTGATTCTCTCGCAGGGGACTTCGCTGCTGGCCGGCATTGTCATGCCGATTGCCGATATTCTGAATCAGATTTTCCATGTGGAGGCGTCCGCGTCCGGAATCGGGCAGGTTGCTTTTGAGGCGGACTGGGCTTCCTCTATTGCGCTGATCATGGTGGTGGGGTTCGCCGTCAATCTGCTGCTGGCCCGTCTGACAAAGTTTAAATACGTCTACCTGACCGCGCATCAGACTTATTTTATCGCCCTGGTCTATCTGGCGCTTGCGGTTGAAGTGATCGCCAGCCCCAACAAGACGATGCTGATTGTCGCGGGCGGCATCCTGCTCGGCGTGTACTGTACGCTGAGCCCGGCTCTGGTGCAGCCGTTTATGCGCAAAGTGACCGGAACCAACGATCTGGCATACGGGCATACGACGTCTTTCGGCGTGATTATGGGCGCCCTGGTCGGCAGAGCCTTCCGAAAATATGAGAAGGAATCCTCGGAAGAGCTTAAAATTCCGGAGAAGCTTTCTTTCCTGAAGGACATTACGGTTTCCACCGCGATTATCATGACGCTTTTGTATCTGATCGGAGTCACTCTGGCCGGTCCGGCATGGGTGCAGGAACAGATCAGCGGCGGCACCGCTGCCTATATGTACGCCATCTCACAGGGAGTGATGTTTGGCGTGGGGATCACGATCGTTCTGACCGGCGTCAGCATGATGATTGCGGAAATTACGGAAGCATTTAAAGGAATTTCCGAGAAGATTGTCCCGGATGCGGTTCCGGCGCTGGATTGTCCGGTTGTCTTCAACTTTGCGCCGACGGCTGTGATGCTCGGTTTTTTGAGCTGCCTGACCACAGTCATCCTCTGCGTGGTGCTGTTCGGCGCGGTTGGATTTTACGCGCTGACTCCGCCGGTGATTACCTGTTTCTTCGGCGGCGGTCCCGCCGGCGTCTTTGGCAATTCCACCGGCGGATGGAGAGGCGCGGTGCTTGCGGGCGTTACGGCCGGTCTGCTGCTGAGTTTCGGCCAGGCGCTGACGGTGAGCTGCCTTCCGACAACCATTGCGGATTTTGCGCGCTGGTCCAACGATTTTGACTACTCCGTGTTCACATGGCCGTTCCAGCAGATTTTGAAGCTCTTCTTTTAGAACGGTTCTGTGAAGGAAAAGGATGCTGCGGCTCATAAGGGGCTGCGGCATCCTTTTTTGCGTGCTGAAAAGAGCATTTGCCAAATCTTATTTTTGTGATATAATAGGCGATGAATGCTGATGATCCATCAGGGATTCAGGATGAAAAGGAAAATATTTTAAATGACACTGCGAAATAAGACAGGAGAACGGCATGAAAATATTTGACAAACTATTCGGGACTCACAGTGAGCGGGAGTTAAAGCTGATCACGCCCGTCATTGACCGGATTGAGGCACTGCGTCCTTCCATGCAGGCGCTCAGCGATGAGCAGTTGCGGGACAAGACGAAGGAGTACAGGCAGAGGCTTGCGGAGGGCGCCACGCTGGATGATCTGCTTCCGGAGGCGTTTGCCACTGTCCGGGAAGCCGCGGTGCGCGTGCTCGGCATGGAACATTACCGGGTGCAGTTGATCGGCGGCATGATTCTCCATCAGGGACGCATCGCGGAGATGCGCACCGGTGAAGGAAAGACGCTGGTATCGACGCTCCCGGCCTATCTGAACGCGCTGGAAGGAAAAGGCGTCCATGTGGTCACGGTCAATGATTATCTGGCCAACCGTGACGCCGAATGGATGGGCAAGGTGCATGAGTTTCTCGGACTGACGGTGGGAGTGGTGCTGAACAGTTCCACCAAGGAGGAGCGCCGTGCGGCGTATGCCTGCGATATCACATATATCACGAACAATGAGCTGGGTTTTGACTACCTGCGTGATAATATGGTGATCTACAAGAATCAGTTGGTGCAGAGGGATCTGCACTACGCCATCATTGATGAGATCGACTCGATTCTGATTGACGAGGCGCGGACTCCGCTGATCATTTCCGGTCAGAGCGGCAAGTCCACAAAGCTGTATGAGCTCTGCGATTATGTGGCGCATACGCTCAAGAGAGGCGAGGCCAGCAAGGAATTTTCCAAGATGGACGCCATCATGGGAGAAGAGATCGAGGAGACCGGCGATTTTATCGTCAACGAGAAGGATAAAATCGTGCATCTGACGGCGGACGGAATCAAAAAGGTCGAGCAGTATTTCCGGATTGAGAATCTGGCGGATCCTGAGAACCTGGAGATTCAGCACAATATGGAACTGGCGCTGCGCGCCAACAACCTGATGTTCCGCGATCAGGATTATGTAGTGAAAGACGACCAGATCTTTATTGTGGACGAATTTACCGGACGTATCATGCCGGGACGCCGTTATTCGGACGGCCTGCATCAGGCGATCGAGGCCAAGGAGCATGTGAAGGTGAAGCGTGAGAGCAAGACGCTCGCCAATATTACGTTCCAGAACTTCTTCAACAAATACGCCAAAAAATGCGGCATGACCGGTACGGCGCTGACGGAGGAAAAGGAGTTCCGCGCCATCTACGGTATGGACGTGATCGAGATTCCCACCAATCGTCCGGTGCAGAGGAAGGATCTGCAGGACGCGGTCTACAAGACGCGGAAAGAGAAACTTTTCGCGGTCTGCAACGCCATCGAGGAGGCGCATTCGCGCAAACAGCCGGTGCTGGTAGGCACGATCACGATCGAGGCTTCCGAGGAACTGAGCCGGATGCTGACGAAGCGGGGAATCCAGCACGAAGTGCTGAACGCCAAGTTTCATGAACGGGAAGCGGAGATCGTGGCGCTGGCGGGACAGCACGGGGCCGTGACCATTGCCACCAACATGGCAGGCCGCGGAACGGATATTCAGCTTGACGAGGAAGCCAAAGCCGCAGGAGGACTCAAGATCATCGGTACGGAGCGCCACGAGGCAAGACGTATCGACAATCAGCTCCGGGGACGTTCCGGACGTCAGGGAGATCCGGGAGAATCCCGTTTTTACATCTCTCTGGAAGACGATCTGATGCGGCTGTTCGGTTCCGAGCGGCTGATGGGCATGTTCAACGCGCTGGGCGTACCGGAAAACGAAGAGATCGAACACAAGATGCTTACGGACGCCATCGAGAAGGCGCAGATGAAGATCGAGAACAACAACTTCGGCATCCGCAAGAACCTGCTGGAATACGATCAGGTGATGAACGAGCAGAGGGAAGTGATCTATGCGGAGCGCCGGCGGGTTCTGGACGGAGAAAGCATGCGGGATTCCATCTATAAGATGATCTCGGATATCGTCGAGAACACGGTCGATACGTTTGTCGGAGACGATCAGGATCCGGAGGAATGGGATCTGACGGGGCTGAACGAGACGCTGCTGCCGGTCATTCCGCTGGAAGCCGTCACGGCGGAGCGCCTGGGCTGCAAAAATAAGGCGGAGATGAAGCATGCGCTGAAGCAGGAGGCGACGAGGCTTTACGAGGCCAAGGAAGCGGAATTTCCGAATCCGGAGCTGATCCGTGAACTGGAGCGCGTCTTCCTGCTCAAGACCATCGACCGTAAATGGATGAATCATATCGACGATATGGAGCAGCTCCGTCAGGGCATCGGCCTTCAGGCCTACGGACAACGCGATCCGCTGGTGGAGTACAAGATGAGCGGTTACGAGATGTTCGAGGCCATGACCAACAGTATCCAGGAGGATACGGTGCGCATCCTGATGCATATCAAGGTGGAGGAGAAGGCGGAGCGCGAGGAAGTCGCCAAAGTAACCGGAACCAATAAGGATGCTTCCCTTGCCAGAAAGCCGGTGCAGCGGGCGGCCCAGAAGGTCTATCCGAACGACCCCTGCCCCTGCGGAAGCGGCAAAAAGTATAAACAGTGCTGCGGAAGAAAATAAAACAGCATATGCGGAACTTTAAAACAGTAATTGTCCCTTCAGCGCACAGATCGATGTCAGGACATGGATATGGCCGGACATTGATCTCCTGACCGTGTGATGAAGGGACAATTACGGAACTCAAAAACAGTAATTGTCCCTTTAGCGCACAGATCGATGTCAGGACATGGATATGGCCGGACATTGATCTCCTGACCATGTGATGAAGGGACAATTACGGAACCCAAAATAAGAAAGAAGGTGTCGTTGTGGTAGAACTGGATCAGTTCAAGTATACACTGAACAACTATGCACAGCCCTTGACAGAATTAAGGGATTCACTTTAACCTGGCTGGAAAAACGCTCAGGATTGAAGAACTGGAAAGAGAGATGGAAGCTCCCGGCTACTGGGATGAAGTAGAGCGTTCTCAGGCGGGCATGAGAGAGCTGAACAGTCTCAAGGAAGAAAAGGAACGATTTGAAAGTCTGCAGGGACAGTACGAGGATATCGAGACGCTGCTGGAGATGGGCTATGAGGAGAACGATGCGTCTCTGATTCCGGAGATTCAGGAAGAACTGGAGGATTTTGCGCAGAAGCTGGAATCCATGCGCATTCAGACGCTGCTGTCCGGCGAGTATGACCGCAACAATGCGATCCTGAAACTCAATGCGGGAGCCGGCGGCACGGAGAGCTGCGACTGGGCAGGCATGCTGTACCGGATGTATACCAGATGGGCGGAGCGGAAAGGCTTTTCTGTGGAAGTCCTTGACTGCCTGGACGGGGACGAAGCGGGAATCAAATCCGTGACCTTCGAGGTCCGGGGGGAGAATGCATACGGCTATCTGAAATCGGAGAAAGGCGTTCACCGCCTTGTGCGGATCTCTCCGTTCAATGCACAGGGAAAGAGGCAGACCTCCTTTGTCTCTCTGGATGTGATGCCGGACATTGAAGACGAGATCGACATCGAGATCAGTCCCGATGATCTGCGTGTGGATACGTATCGGTCGAGCGGCGCCGGCGGACAGCATATCAACAAGACGTCGTCTGCGATCCGGATTACCCACATTCCCACGGGAATCGTGGTACAGTGTCAGAACGAACGTTCTCAGCATCAGAACAAGGACAAGGCCATGCAGATGCTCAAGGCCAAGCTGTACCTTCTGGAACAGCAGAAGCAGGAGGAGAAGCTGTCCGGCATCCGCGGAGAAGTGAGCGATATCGCGTGGGGAAACCAGATTCGTTCTTATGTGATGCAGCCTTACACGATGGTCAAAGATCATCGGACGAACGCGGAGGTCAGCAATGTGGACGGGGTGCTGGACGGCAAGCTCGATCCGCTGATCAACGCCTATCTGAAATGGATGAATCTGACCCCGGAGGAGTAAAAGATGACGGAAAAGAGCAGGTATTTTGTGATTCGGGAGAAAGCGGTGCCGGAGGTCCTTTTAAAGGTTGTGGAAGCCAAACGGCTTCTGGAGTCGGAGCGCGTCCTGTCTGTGCAGGAGGCGGTGGAGCGCGTGGGCATCAGCCGGAGCTCTTATTACAAATACCAGAATGATATCTTTCCATTCCATGACGAGGCGAAGGGAAAGACCGTCACTTTTGTCCTGCAGATGGAGGATGAGCCGGGGCTTTTGTCGCTGGTGCTGAACATTGTGGCTGAGTTCGGCGCCAATATTCTGACCATCCACCAGAGCATACCGATCAACGGCGTGGCATCTTTGACGCTGAGCATCGAAGTGTTACCGACAACCGGAGACGTCTCTGCCATGATCCAGAAGATCGAGGAGCAGAAGAGCGTACATTATTTGAAAATATTAGGCATGGAGTAATACCGAATGATAAAAGTAGCGATTATGGGATACGGCACCGTCGGTTCCGGAGTTTTTGAAGTGATTCGGACCAACGAAAAAAGTATCGACAAAAAAGTGGGGCAGGAGCTCCGGATTAAATATGTACTGGATCTGCGGGAGTTTCCCGGGGATCCGGTCATGGAAGTGCTGACGCACGATTTTGAAGACATCATCACGGACGAGGAGATCCGCATTGTAGCGGAAGTCATGGGCGGACTGCATCCGGCGTATGAATTTACGAAACGCTGCCTGGAGGCGGGAAAGAGCGTGTGTACCTCCAACAAAGAGCTGGTGGCGGAGCACGGGGCGGAGCTGATTCAGATCGCCAAGGAGCATCAGGTAAATTACCTGTTTGAGGCCAGCGTGGGCGGCGGCATTCCGATCATCCGTCCGCTGAACTCCTCACTGACTGCAGACGTGATTCTGGAAATATCCGGTATTCTCAACGGTACGACCAACTATATGCTGACCAAGATGGACCGGGAAGGCCTGGACTATATGGATGTGCTGAAAGAGGCGCAGGACAAGGGCTATGCGGAGCTTCATCCGGAAGCGGACGTAGAAGGATGGGACGCCTGCCGGAAAATTGCGATTCTGACCTCTCTTGCCAGCGGCAATCAGGTGGATTTTCGGGATATTTACACGGAAGGCATTACGAAAATCACGTCGGAAGATTTCCTGTACGCGAAAAAGCTGAACCGTTCGATCAAGCTGCTTGCGATCAGCAGAAAGGTGGGGGACACCTACTGCGCGATGGTAAGTCCGGCCATGGTACACCGCGAGCATCCGCTCTATGTAGTCAACGACGTATTTAACGCCGTGTTTGTCAAAGGAAATATGCTGGGCAATTCCATGTTCTACGGAAGCGGAGCGGGGAAACTTCCGACAGCCAGCGCGGTGGCCGGCGATATGGTGGATGCGGCGAGACATCTGGGCAAAATTATCACTCTGTTCTGGGATCCGCATAAGCTGGAGCTGGCGTCCATGGAGCAGATGAACCGGCGTTTCTTCCTGCGTATGAAGTCGGACGCAGACCCCGAGAAGCTGTTCGGAGACGGTGAACGGATTCATGCGGGGATCTCCGGGGAGATCGGCTTTATCACACCGGTGATGACGGAAGCGGAGTATGCGAAGCGGGCAAAAGGCGCAGAAATTATCAGCATGATCCGCGTGGAAGGATAGATAAATCACGGCGTCTGCCAGGGCAGATGCGGGATTGGAATCAGGAGACATAAGTATGGACATCGTATGTTTGGACCTGGAAGGCGTGCTGGTGCCGGAGATCTGGATTGCGTTTTCCGAGGCAACCGGGATACCGGAGTTAAAGAAGACTACCCGGGACGAGCCGGATTATGATAAGCTGATGAACTACCGGCTGAATATTTTGAAGGAACATCATCTGGGACTGAAAGAGATTCAGAACACCATCGCGGGCATAGAGCCTCTTGCGGGAGCGAAAGCATTTCTGGACGAGTTGCGCACGCTGACGCAGGTGGTGATCATCAGCGATACCTTTACGGAATTTGCAACGCCATTGATGGAGAAGCTGGGATGGCCCACTCTGTTCTGCAACCGCTTAAAGGTTGGCGAAGACGGGGCGATTACCGGCTATCAGATGCGGGTTGAGGATTCCAAGCTGACGACGGTCAAGGCGCTGCAGTCCGCGGGTTTTGAGACGATTGCCGCCGGAGACAGCTTTAACGATCTGGGGATGATAAGGGCCGGAAAGGCCGGCTTTTTGTTCCGCACGACCGAACAGATACGAAAGGACAACCCGGATATCCCGGCATTTGAAGAATATGATGAATTTCTGGCGGCGATTAAGCGTGCGCTGGAATAAGAGGACAGACAAAAACGGCATCGGAGGATACATGGCTCCGATGCCGTTTCCTGTGCATACTGAATCTTCCCTACTCGATTATGCGGGAAGCAGGTGCAGACCGGGACAAAGAGGATTGATATGAAATATTCCTTGCCTAAAGAAGCGGAATTGGATAAAATAGTCAGTAGACAGGCGAAATTTGAAAGTATAGAGGAGCAGTATGGATATTTTACAGAAACTGACCGAAGAATTACAGGTGAAAAAATGGCAGGTTGAGGCGGCCGTGAACCTGATCGACGAGGGGAACACGATTCCTTTTATCTCCCGCTATCGCAAGGAAGTCACCGGTGCGCTGGATGATGAGCAGCTTCGCAGGCTCGACGAACGGCTGGCCTACCTGCGCAACCTGGAGGATAAAAAGGCGCAGGTCCTCTCCAGTATTGAGGAGCAGGGGAGGCTGACGGAAGAATTGAGGCTGCAGATCGAGGCGGCTCAGACGCAGGTGGCGGTGGACGACCTGTATCGGCCCTACCGTCCCAAACGGCGGACCCGGGCGACGATGGCAAAGGAAAAAGGACTGGAAGGACTTGCGAATGTCATCCTTCTGCAGATGACGAACTATCCGCTGGAGCAAGAGGCGGAAAAGTATCTGTCGGAAGAAAAGGGCGTGGCTTCCGTGGAGGAAGCGCTGGCGGGAGCAAAGGATATCATCGCTGAGAACATATCGGATGTGGCGGAATACCGCACCTATATCCGCGGCGTTACGCTCAAAGAGGGGAATATCATTTCGGAGGCGAAGGACGAGACGCAGGAATCGGTCTATGAAACCTACTATCATTTTATACAGCCTCTGAATAAGATGCCGGGGCACCGCACACTGGCTTTGAACCGCGGGGAAGCGGAGAAGCTTCTGACAGTGAAGATCGAAGCGCCGGAAGAGAAGATTCTCCGCTATCTGGACAAACAGGTGATTACAAGAGAGAATCCTTATACAGCGGAGGTATTAAGAGAAACCGCCGCGGACAGTTACAGGCGTCTGATCGCACCGGCCATCGAACGGGAGATCAGGAATCTTCTGACCGAACAGGCGGAGGAAGGAGCGATCCGGGTTTTCGGGAAAAATCTGGAACAGCTTCTGATGCAGCCGCCCATCGCCGGACAGACGGTTCTTGGCTGGGACCCGGCGTTTCGTACCGGATGCAAGCTGGCGGTTGTGGATCCGACCGGCAAAGTGCTCGATACGGTGGTCATTTATCCGACGGCGCCGCAGAACAAAGTAAAAGAAGCAAAAGCAGTATTGAAAAAACTGATTGAAAAGTATAAAATTACATTGATTTCTCTTGGCAATGGAACGGCGTCCAGAGAGTCGGAACAGGTAATTGTAGAGTTGCTGAAAGAGATTCCGCAGAAAGTACAATATGTGATTGTCAGCGAGGCGGGCGCTTCGGTTTATTCTGCCAGCAAACTGGCGACGGAAGAATTTCCGGGTTTTGACGTGGGGCAGAGAAGTGCGGCGTCGATTGCCAGAAGGCTTCAGGATCCGCTGGCAGAGCTGGTGAAGATTGATCCCAAAGCCATCGGAGTGGGACAGTATCAGCACGATATGAACCAGAAGCGTCTGAGCGAGGCACTGGGCGGCGTTGTGGAAGACTCGGTCAATAAAGTCGGCGTCGATCTGAACACTGCTTCTGCGCCGTTGCTGGAATACATCTCGGGTATCACAAAGACGCTGGCCAGAAACATTGTGGCCTATCGGGAAGCCAACGGCCGGTTTGCGGATCGGCGCCAGCTTTTAAAAGTACCCAAGCTGGGACCGAAGGCCTATGAACAGTGCGCCGGTTTCCTGCGGATTACCGGAGGAACCAATCCGCTGGACGCCACCAGCGTCCATCCGGAAAGCTATGAGGCGGCAGGAAAGCTGCTGACCCTGCTTGGCTGTTCCCCGGAGGAGATTGCCGGCGGCGGATTAAAGGGGCTTTCCGCCAGGATCGGCGGCTCAAAACAGATGGCCGAAAAGCTGGGAATCGGGGAGCTCACTCTGAAAGACATCGTGTCAGAGCTGGAAAAGCCGGCCAGAGATCCGAGAGACGAGATGCCCCGTCCGGTGCTCAGAAGCGACGTGCTGGACATGAAAGACTTGACGCCGGGCATGGTGCTGAAAGGAACGGTGCGGAATATCATTGACTTTGGCGCGTTTGTGGACATCGGCGTCCATCAGGACGGTCTGGTCCATATCTCTCAGATGTGCGATCGCTTTATCAAACATCCGCTGGAAGTGGTAAAGGTAGGAGACGTAGTGGAGGTGAAGGTGGTCAGCGTGGATCCGGCAAAGAAACGGATCGCTCTGACGATGAAGCTGTGACCCGGCTCCGAAACAGTCCGCATTCGGACCGGTTTTGAAAAAGTGAATTATGAAAGGGTAAGGAGAGAAACAATGGCGGGATTTTTAAAAAATCTTTTTGGAGGCAGGGCAGAGAAGGAGAGCGAAGCGGTCAGACAGGAGAAACAGGAGGCTGCGTGGGAAGAGAAAACGGAGCTGACGGAGACGGCGGAGATCTGTTACCGAAGAGGAAAAGAGTACCAGAGAAAAGGCGATCTGGAACGCGCCCGGCTGTACCTGGAGCGGGCCTCCACGCTGTACAGCAATTTTGATCAGGTGTTTGACGAGTCGGAAGTGCTCATGGAAGACTGCGACGAGCAGATCGGCACCCTGGAGGAGGAAGATCTGCTCTACAATGAACTGTTGGAGCAGGTGACGGAAAAAGCGGAAGAACTGAGCAACTGCCAGAATTATATATGGGGGCTTTTGGGCGTCGCCCGTCTGCAGACGGTTTTTGAGCGCCTGTCCGTCTGCCCGGGCTGCGGGATTCTGGGAGAACTGAGGAGGGTACTGGACCTCTTCTGTCAGGGCCTCGTCAGAAATCTTACGGAGGAAGAGCGTGAATATCTGCAGGATTTTATCACGCGTTTCTATGATTTCGGCGATTCGGAAAGCTTTGCGGATACGGCGAACCAGGTCGATACAGGCGACAATCAGGCGCTGCAGGTTTTTGATATGAACGGAAATTCCATGTTCACCTGCATGCATATTTTCCTGGATAAATGTATCTATGCGTTCTGCGGCGGATTTGAAAATGTGGAAAACGCAGAGCCGGCGGAGACGGATTTTATCGCGTGTACGCTGATGGAAGACTATTATCTTCGCACGTGCGAAGGAGATATCCGTGATCTCCCGCAGATCCGGGAGGAGACCTCGCGGATCTGGTCCGACTGTGAATTTGTACAGGCGGAGCCGGATATGCAGGCGGTTGTAGAGCGGATGGACGGTTATCGGAAGCTGGATATCCTTTCGCGTTCCTGAGCACAAAAAGGGCGGCAGTCCGGAATGGGACCGTATATTTTCAGGGTCCCTTTCCGGAAAAGGCCCGGGAGGTCGTTATGACAGAGACATATTACGCGGAAGAAACGTTTGCGTTGGGAAAGAGGATCGGAGAGCATATCGGTCCCGGTACGGTGATCTCCCTGACGGGCGATCTGGGCGTGGGCAAGACGGTGTTCACCCAGGGCGTCGCTGCGGGGCTTGGGATTTTGGAACCGGTGAACAGCCCTACGTTTACGATCATGCAGATCTACGAAGGCGGACGGCTTCCGTTTTATCATTTTGACGTATACCGCATCGGCGATATCGAAGAGATGGAAGAGATCGGATACGAGGACTGCTTCTATGGAGAAGGGGTCTGCCTGATCGAGTGGGCGGACCGGATCCGGGAACTGCTCCCGGCAGACGTCTGCCGGATTACGATCGAGAAGGACATGGAGAAAGGCTTTGATTATCGGAAAATCTCGGTAGAAGGACTGGAGGTGCTGCAGGATGGAGCGCGCGGGTAGCGGGCAGGAGATAAAAAAAGTACTGGCGCTGGACAGCTCCGGGCTGGTGGCTTCCGTGGCCATCGTGGAGGAGAACGGTCCGGAGAGCAGTCTTCTGGCGGAATATACCGTGAACTATAAGAAGACGCACTCCCAGACGCTGCTTCCCATGCTGGACGAGATCGTGCGGATGACGGAGCTGGATCTGGAGCGTATCGATGCCATTGCGGTGGCGGCGGGCCCGGGGTCTTTCACCGGCCTGCGGATCGGCTCGGCGACGGCGAAAGGACTGGGTCTGGCGTTGGACAAGCCGCTGGTGGCGGTTCCGACGCTGGACGGACTGGCGTATAACCTGTATGGGACGCAGAGCCTGATCTGCCCTTTGATGGATGCCAGAAGAGATCAGGTGTATACCGGCGTCTATGAGTTTCGCGGGAACCGTCTGGAGCGTCTGGAACCGCCCGCGGCTGTGGATATCAGGGAGATTGCCGAAAAACTGTGCGGGCTTGGGCGGGATGTGATCTTTCTCGGGGACGGGGTCCCGGTCTACCGCAACAGACTGGAGGAAATCCTGACGGCGGAATTTCAGGCGGCGGGAAGGCGGTATTCTTTCGCGCCGGCCCATCTGAACAAACAGAGAGCGGGAGCCATAGGAACGCTGGCGCTTGAGTATATGAGAGAAGGCCGGGTACAGACCGCGGCGGAGCATCGGCCGGACTATCTGAGACTGTCTCAGGCAGAACGGGAACGGGCGGCGCAGGAGCAGGCCGCAGAGGGACAAAAGCCATGATACGCCGGATGGAGGAGAAGGACCTGACGGGGGCGGCCGGGCTGGAACAGCGGTATTTCTCCGTGCCCTGGTCCGGAGAACAGTTGAAAGAGAGTCTTGGCTCCCCGGACTATCTGTTTCTCGTCGCCGAGGAGGAGGGCAGAGTGGTCGGCTATGCCGGACTGCTTAAAATACTGGATGAGGGCGATATCACGAACATTGTGGTCGAGGAGGCGTACCGGAACAGAGGAATCGGAAAACGTCTGACGGAAGCGCTTCTGGACGAAGGGAAAAAATGTGGTCTGCATGCGTTCACGCTGGAGGTACGGGCGGGAAATCTCGCGGCGATTCACGTGTATGAAAGTCTTGGATTTGTCAGGGAGGGGGTCCGCAGACGATTCTATGAACGGCCTGTGGAGGATGCTCTGATCATGTGGAAGCGGGAAGGGGCTTCCCCCGGCAGGCCGCCGGAAGCATGACCAGCGATCTCCTATTCCTTTGCGGAAAGAGAAACGATATAATCTCCACGTAAGCAGAGACTCACAGAGGCTCTGCCGGAATCATAGCAACATGATCTCATACGAGGAGGATAAAGTGGATGCGTTGGTATCTGGAACCTGATAAAAGAACGGTGGAGAAAATTGTCTGCAATCAGTGCGGACGCGAATTGAAACTGGAAAACGGAATCGTGCAGGAAGGAGTCTTCAAAGGGGAAGCCCGCTGGGGCTATTTCTCCGGCAAAGACGGTGAAACTCATACGTTTGATCTGTGCGAGGCGTGTTATGACCGCCTGATCAGGAGCTTTCAGATTCCTGCCGCGGTAGAAGAAGATACAGAACTGTTGTAATATGGCAGTCCGCTGCCGGAAAAGGGACTGCGGAATGAATATTAGGAGAAAACATGCTTGATGTATGCTTACTGGGAAGCGGCGGCATGATGCCGCTTCCTTATCGCTGGCTGACCTCCCTGATGGTGCGCTTTAACGGGAGCAGTCTGCTGATTGACTGCGGGGAAGGGACGCAGATCGCCATCAAGGAAAAAGGCTGGAGCTTTAAACCGGTTGACGTGATCTGCTTCACTCATTATCACGGGGATCACATCAGCGGGCTTCCGGGACTTCTGCTGACGATGGGAAATGCGGACCGTACGGAACCTTTGACGCTGATCGGCCCGAAAGGGCTGGAACGGGTGGTGAACGCGCTGCGCGTGATCGCGCCGGAGCTTCCGTTTCCGCTTTTATTTAAGGAAATAAACGGCGCGGAGGAAGAATTTCATTTAAACGGTTACCGGTTAACGGCTTTCCGGGTTCATCACAATGTGCCGTGCTATGGGTATACGCTGGAACTGGACCGCGCGGGAAAGTTTCAGCCGGAAGAGGCGCTCAGGCTGGAAATTCCTCAAATGTACTGGAGCCGGCTGCAGAAGGGGGAGACGATCCTGGCGGAGGGGAAGACCTTTACTCCGGAGATGGTCCTTGGGCCGGCGAGAAAAGGAATCAAGCTTACGTACTGTACGGATACCAGGCCGGTCCCGTCCATTGTGGAACATGCCATGCACTCCGATCTGTTTATCTGTGAAGGGATGTACGGAGAGAAGGAGAAAGAGGCAAAGGCGAGAGAGTACCGGCACATGACCTTCTATGAGGCGGCAAGGCTTGCAAAGGAAGCGGAAGTGAAAGAATTGTGGCTGACGCATTACAGTCCGTCTCTGACGCATCCGGAAGAGTATATGGAAGAAGTGCGGAAGATCTTTCCGGCGGCAAAGGCAGGAAAGGACAGAAAGTCCGTGGAACTGGAATTTGAAAAGGAAGCGTGATGGGTGAGATGGAAGACAACAAGGATGTACTGATCCTGGCGATCGAGAGTTCCTGCGATGAAACTGCGGCGGCAGTGGTGAAAAACGGCAGGGAAGTGCTGTCGAATGTGATTTCCTCCCAGATTGCGCTGCATACGCTGTACGGCGGCGTTGTGCCGGAGATCGCTTCGAGAAAACATATTGAGAAGATCAATTATGTGATCCAGGAGGCGCTGAATCAGGCGGGCGTTACTCTGAAGGAGCTGGACGCCGTTGGAGTGACCTACGGTCCCGGGCTGGTGGGGGCGCTGCTGGTGGGCGTTGCGGAGGCAAAGGCAATCAGCTATGCGGCAAAGCTGCCTCTGATCGGGGTGCATCATATTGAAGGGCATATTTCCGCTAATTATATAGAAAATAAAGATCTGGAGCCGCCTTTTATCTGTCTGGTGGTGTCCGGGGGACATACGCATCTGGTGACGGTCCGGGATTACGGAACCTACGAGATTCTTGGTCGGACCAGGGATGACGCGGCCGGAGAAGCGTTTGACAAGGTGGCAAGAGCCATCGGCCTGGGCTATCCGGGCGGACCGAAGATCGACCGGGTTTCCGGGGAGGGCAATCCGGACGCCATCCGTTTTCCGAGGGCGAAGGTGGAAGATTCTCCCTATGATTTCAGCTTCAGCGGAGTCAAATCGGCGGTATTGAATTACATCAACGGATGCCGGATGAAAGGCGAAGAAATCGTGCAGGCGGACATCGCGGCCTCTTTTCAGAAGGCGGTCTGTGAAGTGCTGGTGGCTCATGCCATGGAAGCTGTCAGGGATCAGGGCATTCCGAAACTTGCGCTGGCCGGAGGGGTGGCTTCCAACTCGACGCTCCGCCGCATGATGGAGGAAGCGTGCAGGAAGAGAAAGATTGCATTCTGTCAGCCGTCGCCGGTTCTCTGTACGGACAATGCGGCCATGATCGGAGCGGCGGCGTATTATGAGTATCGAAAGGGCGTCCGTCATGGGCTTGATCTGAATGCGGTCCCGAATCTCAGGCTGGGAGAAAGATAGGAGAAAAAGATGAAAAAAGCACGTTGTGCGGCAGTCGCACTGTCAGGAGGACGCGGGAAACGGATGGGGACGACGCTGGCGAAGCAGTATCTGACAATCTGTGAGCGGCCGGTGATCTGGTATTCTCTGGATGTTTTTGAACAGTCGGAGGTGATCGACGATGTGATCCTTGTGGTGGGGAAGGGACAGATTCCCTACTGCCGCCGGGAGATCGTGGAGAAGTACGGTTTCGGGAAAGTAAGAGCCGTGGTGGAAGGGGGCGCGGAACGATATCATTCGGTATGGGAAGGACTCCGTGTTCTGGAGAGAGCCGGCTGGAGGAACGGATATGTATTTATCCATGACGGGGCCCGTCCGTTTATCAGCGGCGAGATGCTGAAACGGGCGTATGACGAGGTATGCAGAAGCCGTGCCTGCGTGGTGGGGATGCCGGTCAAAGATACGGTCAAGATTGCGGATGAGCAGGGATGCATCCATCAGACGCCCAGGAGAAGCCTGGTCTGGCAGATTCAGACTCCGCAGGTCTTTGCGGCGGACCTGATCATTCCCGCGTACCGGGAAGTGATCGAGAAGGAAAAGGATCTTCTGGAGCAGGGGATTCAGATTACGGACGACGCCATGGTGGTTGAGAATGTCTGCGGATGTCCGGTGCGTCTTGTGGAGGGTTCCTATGAAAACCTGAAAATCACGACGCCGGAGGATCTGGAGATTGCAGAAATTTTTGCCGCGCGCAGGATTTCGGAAGCGAAAAAAAGACCGTAGTAAAAAATGAAAAAAATGAGAAAAAGTGGTTGACAAAACCGGAGCTTGCTGATACAATATCACATGTCGCTTATGGAGAGATATCGAAGTGGTCATAACGAGGCGGTCTTGAAAACCGTTTGTCCGTAAGGGCGCGTGGGTTCGAATCCCACTCTCTCCGTTTCACACGTGAGAGCGTGGGTCAAAATAAATACAGTCTGTTTTTGAACAGGCACTTTGGAGAAATACCCAAGTGGCTGAAGGGGCTCCCCTGGAAAGGGAGTAGGTCGTTAATAGCGGCGCGAGGGTTCAAATCCCTCTTTCTCCGTTCTTTTCTGCCGGAAAGCCGATGTCGGAAAAAGCTGAAAAAAAGCAAAAAAAGATATTGACAAAGCAGAAAAGATTTGATAATATATCAAAGCCGTCGCGAAAGCAGCGGCAAAAAGATGAACCTTGATAATTAAATAGTGCTTTTAT
>CAJUNR010000028.1 GCA_910587765.1 uncultured Lachnospiraceae bacterium | reverse complement strand
CGGGGACAAATAGAAAATGCCTTTTATCATAAAGCCAGATGCAGGGCGGTCAATGGAACAGAGCTTGTTTTATGCTCTCCCGACCTTAAATACTGCCTTGCGTCTGGCTGTTACATAGGCAGGGTATTCCTGCCTAAATCAAAATAGGAGGTCAGACACTATGGACAGGACTATTAAGCGTGGCGACATTTTCTACGCAGAGCTTAATCCCGTTGTCGGTTCGGAGCAGGGCGGCACACGACCCGTACTTATCGTTTCCAACGATATAGGCAACAGCCACAGCCCCACAGTCATTATTGCGGCAATTACGGGAAGGACGCAGACAAAGGCGAAACTGCCGACACATACCGAGGTAAAAGATGTTGAGGGGCTTGACAGGGATTCTATTATCCTGCTTGAACAGATAAGGACGATTGATAAGCAAAGGCTTAAAAACCATATGGGTACAATGCCCGATAATATAATGGCAAGAGTTGACAAGGCTCTTGCCATTAGCCTTGCTATGACAAAGAAATAAAGGGGGTGTATCGGAATATGCTCATTGACGATGAGTGGAACGGCTTAGCTGACCTGCTGGCAAATCTGATAGCGAAATACGCTTCTGAACTGGGCATAGACGGTATGCCCGATGCCAGTCATAACAAAGAATATAACAGCGACTCTAATATTCACCAAAATCGCACATTTGTTGTTTCAGAGAACCGCTGATACAATTTTAAGTGCAGAAAATAAATACCACGGTTTTGGTTAAAAAGGAGTTGCTGTTATTATGAACAAAGAAAGAATAAAGGTTTACACTTATAAGAGGGTTTCCACCGCCATGCAGATTGACGGTTATTCACTGGACGCACAGAGGTCAAGGATGAAAGCGTATGCAGATTTCAATGATTATGAAATTGTAGGCGAGTATGAGGATGCAGGGAAATCGGGTAAATCCATTGAGGGGCGTATGCAATTCAGACAGATGATGGAGGATGTAAAGTCAGGAAAAGATAACATTTCTTATGTCTTGGTATTCAAGTTATCCCGTTTTGGGAGAAATGCAGCAGACGTCCTTTCCACTTTACAGGTCATGCAGGACTTCGGCGTGAATCTAATCTGCGTGGAGGATGGGATTGACTCGTCCAAAGATGCGGGCAAGCTGATGATTTCCGTTTTGTCGGCGGTAGCCGAAATTGAGCGTGAGAATATCCGTGTCCAGACAATGGAGGGTAGAATCCAGAAAGCCAGAGAGGGGAAATGGAACGGCGGATTTGCGCCATATGGATACCAGCTCGTAAATGGCAAGTTGGAAATTAACGAAGAAGAAGCGGTTGCAATCCGAACCATCTATGACCAGTATGTGAATACGGATATTGGCTCAAACGGGATTTCAAAATATCTGGAAAACCACGGCATCCGCAAGATACAGCGTCAGAATGGGAAGAACCCTCTTTTTGATGCCCACTTAGTCCGACTGATATTGAAAAATCCAGTCTATTGCGGTAAAATTGCTTATGGACGCAGGAAAACAGAAAAAGTCCACGGGACACGGAATGAATACCATCTTGTGGAACAGGAAAATTTTCTTTTGGTAGACGGGCTGCATGAAGCGATTATCCCAGAAGATGTCTGGAATGCGGCACAGGCAAAACTGATTGCACAGGCGAAAAAGTATGAACACGTCAATAAGGGAAAGAACGAGCGGACGCACCTGCTTTCTGGGATTGTGAAGTGTCCCATATGCGGAGCGGGGATGTATGGGAACAAGAGCATCAAATACAAAAAGGACGGAACGAAATACAAGGATTTCTTCTATTATGGGTGTAAACACCGTGGTATGCAGCGGGGGCATAAATGCGATTACAGAAAGCAGATAAAGGAAGAACTTCTCGACGATGCCGTAGCCGAAGTGATAGTAAAGCTGGTCAGCAATCCCCATTTTGCGGCAATGATGCAGGAAAAAATCAACATGAAAGTTGATACGACCGCCATAGACCAAGAGATAACCAATTATGAAAAACAGCTCCGTCAAGATTATGCCATCAAATCGAAGCTGATTGAGGAAATTGATAACCTCAATCCCGATGACAGACATTATATCAGAAGAAAGGCAGACCTTGATGACAGACTTTATCGGATGTATGATAAGATAGAAGAACTGGAATCGCAGTTGATGGACGCCAGAGCCAAAAAGACATCCATCGAAGCCGAGAAAATCACAGGGGATAATATTTACAAGGTATTGATTTATTTTGACAAATTGTATTTCGCTATGAACGATGTGGAACGGCGACAGCTTATCGAAGCGTTGATTGCAGAAATACAGATTTATGAGGAACGCAAACCCAATGGTCAGTGGCTTAAATCAATTCGGTTTAAGCTGCCGATTATTGAAAATGATTTAAGTATAGGTTTGGACAACGGTGAACATGTTGAGACGCTCGCTCTACTGAAAAAATCGGATCAGTCGGATGAGATAAGGGCGGCTTATCTGCCGCGGGAAGGAGTGGATTATGAGTAAGTAACCGCGGACGTTCCCTTTGTCTTTTTCCTCCCATCGGCATACAATAATAAAAACCACATCACACGGGAGTCTTGCGTTGAAGATATGCAATGGGGTATTTGAAGGCGGAGGTGTCCGCGGGATCGGGCATGTGGGAGCGGTGTGCAGGATGGAACAGGCCGGCTGGCAGTTTGCTGATGTGGCCGGTTCCTCGGCCGGAGCGGTTGTGGCGGCCCTGCTGGCGGCGGGATATACCGGAAAGGAACTGAAAAAAGAGCTGGAAACGCTGGACTATACGAGGTTCAAAGGCAAAGATCTGCCGGATTATTTCGGAGTTCTGGGCAGGAGTTTCTCGCTTCTCGCAAATCTCGGCGTCTACAACACGGATGATCTGGAAGACTGGATGGATGAGCTTTTGAACCGGAAAGGGATGCGCAGATTCGGGGATGTGGCGGAAAGCGGACGGAAATTGAAGATCACGGCCAGCGACCTGACGGAGAAAAGACTGCTGGTGTTTCCGGATGATCTGGAAAAATTTGCGGCGGAGCCGGAGGAGTTCTGCATCGCGCCCGCGGTGCGGATGAGTGTAAGTATCCCGGTCTTTTTTGAACCGGTCCGCTGGAAGGACCGGACGGGCAGAGAGCATCTGGTGGTGGACGGCGGGTTGCTCAGCAATTATCCTGTATGGCTTCTGGACGACGGAAAACGGATGCCGTCGCGCCCTACGTTCGGTTTTAAATTTCTGGACGAAAGGGAGCGCTGCAGCAGCCGTGCCTGTCAGGCGCAGTCCAACCTCATTGATTATCTGAAAGCGATCGTTTCTACCTGTCTGGACGCCATTGACAATAATCATCTTTCTGCAGGGGATTTTGAAAGAACTATCGGCATTCCTGCCGCAGTCGGAGAAGGAGAAGCGCGCCGCAAAATCAGCGCGGTAGACTTTGATCTTGGTCCCGAGGACAGCCGCGCGCTGTTTGAGAACGGATGGAACGCAGCCGGGCGGTTTCTGAAAACCTGGGATTTTGAACGCTGGAGACGGAAATATCGGTAAAAAGTATGAAAAAGGCGATATAAGAATCTTCTCTGCGAATTCTTATATCGCCTGTCAAACTGTCATTTCCAATGGACCTGACCTCTCTTTCTATGTATTCTCTCTATCTTTTTATGGTCTTACACGACCTTGATCTGCGGTCATCTTCCGACCTTTCGCCATATGCAATTCCTGCTGAATCTTTATGGGCTTTCACGCGGGTTTTTTATTATCAAGGTATGTTCCTTTACCTTCTCAAAGCATTTATTATTACCGTCTGGTAATTACAATTAAAAAGAAAATCTATTCAGTTTTTTGAAAATCTTATAATACCGGTGGTCCGTACCTTCCTTTCTGTTATATTATGGGGTATATCGTTAAGTTTTGATTGGAATCTCCTCCTTATCCTACTCCTCTGTTCCGGATTATTTTGTTTTCTTTCTTTTCTCTTCTGTTTTATGTGTTTATTATAACACATAAAATGTATTTGTCAAGCTTTATTTTAAAAAAAATTAAATTATCTGAAAATATTATCGCCGTTCAGATAAACGCTGTCAGGATGGGAACCGGTATGTGGAAACGGCAGCGGAAACAAGGGAACTTCCGGCGGCAGCATACAGGCATTGACGCCTGTGCGCCGGTCTGGTAGACTGGGGATATTGCAGGATGGAGGAAATCGGGATGCAGTATCGAAGCGACAGGAAGGGGACACCGCTGTCCATACTTGGATATGGGTGTCTGCGTTTTACAAAGAAGAACGGGAAAATTGATCTGGAGAAGACGGAAAGAGAGATTATGGAGGCCGTGCGAAGCGGTGTGAATTATTTTGACACTGCTTACGTCTATCACGGAAGCGAGGCGGCGCTGGGGGAGATTCTGAAACGGAACGACTGCCGCTCTCAGGTGTACATTGCGACGAAACTGCCTCACTACCTGATTAAGTCCCGCGCCGGTCTGGAGCGGTGCTTTCAGGAGCAGTTAAACCGTCTGCAGACAGACTATGTGGATTACTATCTGATGCATATGCTCAACGACGCGGAAACCTGGGAAGTTCTGCGGGAAAAAGGCGTACAGGACTGGGTGGAAGAGAAGCTGCGGCTGGGTCAGATCCATAACATCGGATTTTCCTATCACGGCAATTCCGATCATTTTAAAAAGCTTCTGGATGCGTATGACTGGGATTTCTGCCAGATTCAGTATAATTATATGGATGAGCATACACAGGCGGGAAGAGAGGGGCTTGCGTATGCCGGGCAGAAGGGGATTCCGGTGATCATCATGGAGCCTCTGCGGGGCGGCAAGCTGGTGGAGCTGCTCCCCGCGGAGGCGAAGAAACTGATGGCGCAGACGGAGCGCTCGCCGGCCGAGTGGGCGTTTCGGTGGCTCTGGGATCAGAGAGAGGTGACGGTTGTACTGTCGGGGATGAACTCGCTGCAGATGGTAAAGGAGAATGTGAAAACGGCCTGTGAGGCTGCGGAAGGGATGCTGACGGAGGCGGACCGGGCGCTGTATGAGCAGGTGAAGCAGGAGATTAACCGGAAGGTGAAGGTTGGCTGCACGGCGTGCGGGTACTGCATGCCGTGCCCGCAGGGAATCGATATTCCGGGGACGTTTCGCTGCTACAACGAGATGTATACGGAGCGTCCGAAAGTGGGCAGGAAAGAATATCTGATGACAACCGCGTTCCGCAGGCGGCAGAATCCGGCGTCAAAATGCATCCGCTGCGGCCGGTGTGAGAGGCTTTGCCCCCAGCATATTGAGATTCGGAGCGAGCTGGAGAAGGCGGCCGCAGAACTGGAGGATATCCGCTATCGGGTCATGGCATGGCTGGTAAAGACGTTCCGCATATGGAGGTAGGGGCGGACCAGGCCGGAGGAAAAGTTTGAGGAGATACAGATGGAGAAGAGAAATATTACGCTGATCGGCATGCCGGGAGCGGGCAAGAGTACGGTAGGGGTCGTTCTGGCAAAGGTGCTGGGGTATCGTTTTGTGGATTCGGATCTGCTCATTCAGGAACAGACCGGAAAACTGCTTCATGAGCTGATCACAGAGCTGGGGGACGAGGGCTTTCTGGAGCTGGAGAACCGGGTGAACGCCGGGCTTGCGGCGGACCGTTCGGTGATCGCCACCGGCGGAAGCGCGGTCTACGGAGAAGAGGCGATGGAGCATCTGAGGGAAATCTCCACGGTGGTCTATCTCCGGCTGTCCTGCGGGAGCCTGAAAGAGCGTCTGGGCGATCTGCACGAGAGAGGCGTGGTATTAAAGCCCGGTCAGACGCTCGAGGATTTAATGGCGGCCCGGACGCCGTTGTATGAGCGGTACGCGCATGTGACCATTGACGGGGAGCATATGGATATCCGGGAGATTGTGAAAGCGGTCACATCCGCTCTGCAAAATAACGAATGAGTTTTCCGCCGTCGGCGACGCCTGTATGAGGCGGGAAGCGGTCCGTCCGTTCCGGGTGCCACTGGACGCCGAGGACGGGTTCCGTCCGGTGCTCAATGGCCTCAACGACGCCGTCCGGGGCGGTCTGCGTCACGTCGAACCCCGCAGCTATCCGTCCCAGCCCCTGATGGTGGGCGCTGTTGACCAGGCAGGTGCCGCCGTACAGGCGGTACAGGAGGGAATTGCCGGAACAGCGTACGGTATGGAGCTGATCGCGGCCGTCGAAGCGGTGGCCGTCTGCCGTGGGAAGATCCTGAATCAGGCTGCCGCCGAGGCCGACGTTGATGATCTGCAGCCCCCGGCAGATGCCGAGGACCGGTTTTTTGGCCTGCAGGAAGCCGAGAAGAAGCCGGAACTGCAGCCGGTCCAGCTCCGGGTCGACAGACCGGGAGCCCTGATCTTCCTGACCGAACCAGGAAGGGTGGATGTCGCCGCCGCCCGGCAGAAGCAGCCGGTCATAGGAAGACAGGTCCGCCGGGTAAAGCGTGGTATCAAAATCGGCGCCGCAGAGCGTGAGAGCGTGTTCGTAGTTGGCGGTATATTGAGGGATACCGGCGATAAGGATTTTCATAGTCTGTTTAGAAACGTTTTTTGATAGTATATGCGGGAGACGGCGTAGGGGTACGGCGGGAATTTATCAGAGAGTTTCCGGAAGATTCTGGCGGAAGACGGTCGGAACAGCCGGCGGCAGCCGCGGAGAAATCCCGGGAACCTGACGCGGGGGAGAAGAATATTATATTAAGGAAAGAAAGGAAACTGCGGAACGCAGGACAGGAGGGGAAGACAGATGGTAATCAGGGAAGACTATATGGAACAGGCGCAGGAGCTGCATCGGCGCGCGCCGGTGGTGGATGCCCATCTGGATCTGCCGGGGGAGCTGTATTTTCGGGTACAGAACGGGGAGCGGAATCCGCTCCGGACGCACTATCTGGAAAATCTGCGGGCAGGGGGCCTGAATCTGCTTGTCTCGTCCGTCTATCTGAGGGACGATCAGCTTCCGGAGGGCGGGCTGCGGGCGGCGCTGGATCAGATCAGCGTTCTGATGGAAGCCGTGGACCAGAACGGGGAGTTCTGTCTGGTGCGGACCGCGGCGGATATGGAGCGGGTGTTCCGGGAAGACCGGATCGGCATTTTGCTTTATATGGAAGGACTTGACTGTATCGGGAAGGATCTGAAGCTGCTGCGGATTTTGTGGGAGCTGGGGGTGAGAGGGGCGTCTCTGACCTGGAGCCGGAGAAACGATCTGGCCAGCGGTTGTTGTAGAGCAGGCCGGAAGATGCAGATTTCGGGCGGACTGTCGCCGGAAGGAATCGAGGCGGTCAGGGAGATGGAACGGCTGGGGATGTTTCTGGATGTCAGCCATCTGAATGACGACGGATACGAGACGGTGCGCAGGATTGCCGCAAGGCCGTTTGCGGCAACGCATTCCAACAGCCGGCGTATACATTTTCATTACCGGAATCTTGGCGATGCGCAGATGAAAAGCCTGGCGGCGCAGGGAGGAGTGATGGGTTTGAACGGATGCGATCTGCTCGTTGGCTGCGCGGACGGCAAAGATCCTCTGGAGATGCTCTGCCGGCATGTCGAGTACGAGGCGTCGGTGATTGGCATCGACAAAGTAGGGCTGGGGCTGGACTTCTGCGATTCCTATGCGGAAGCGGAACCAAAGTATACCTTCAGCGGGAGCCATAACGATTGTCTGATCAATCACAGCCATGTGCCGGAGCTGACGGCGGCGCTTCTGCAGAGAGGAATGTCTGTCAAGGATGCCGAAAAGGTGGTCGGGGGCAATTGGATTCGGTATTTTAAAAATGTCCTGCCGAAATGATGTTCGGTCTTGACAAGCGGGCGTTTCCTGCATAAAATACCTGTATGGAACAGCGATGAAGGGAAAGAAACGGCTCTCGTCCTTTATTTAAGGAAGAGAGCTCTTTTTATCTTACAGAAAGTTCCGCCGAAATTCCCTGTAAGAGAGAAGGCCCTGCAGGCAGGAGCGCGCCTTTTCCCTGTTCAGTTGAAAGATAAGGAGTATGAGACGATGCAGCTTTATGATGAACTGGTTGCCCGGGGACTGATCGCCCAGGTGACGAACGAGGACGAGATCAGAGGGATGGTCAATAACGGGAAAGCAGTTTTTTATATCGGGTTTGATCCCACGGCGGACAGCCTTCACGTGGGGCATTTTATGGCGCTTTGTCTGATGAAACGCCTGCAGGAGGGCGGAAATAAGCCGATCGCCCTGATCGGAGGCGGTACGGCGATGATCGGCGATCCGTCCGGAAGGACTGATATGCGCCAGATGATGACGCCGGAGGTGATACAGCATAACTGTGACTGCTTCCGGGAGCAAATGAGCAAATTCATTGACTTTTCCGACGGGAAAGCGCTGATGGTGAACAATGCGGACTGGCTGATGCCGCTGAATTATATAGAAATGATCCGGGATGTGGGCGGATATTTCAGCGTCAACACGATGCTCCGCGCGGAGTGCTATAAGAAGCGCATGGAGAAAGGGCTGAGTTTCCTGGAATTTAACTATATGATTATGCAGAGCTACGATTTCCTGCAGCTTTATGAGAAATACGGCTGCAATATGCAGTTCGGCGGGGATGATCAGTGGTCCAACATGCTGGGCGGAACGGAACTGATCCGCAAGAAGCTGGGGAAGGACGCGCACGCGATGACCATCACCCTGCTTCTCAATTCCGAGGGAAGCAAGATGGGCAAAACCGCGAAAGGGGCCGTATGGCTGGATCCGAAGAAAACGACGCCGTATGAGTTCTATCAGTACTGGAGAAACGTAGCGGACGCCGATGTGCTCAAATGTCTGCGGATGCTGACTTTCTTGCCGCTGGAGCAGATCGATGCCATGGATCAGTGGGAGGGAAGCCAGCTGAATGAAGCGAAAGAGATTCTGGCTTATGAACTGACGAAGCTGGTTCACAGTGAGGAAGAGGCGGAGAAAGCAAAGGCCAGTGCCCGGGCGCTGTTCGGCAGCGGCAGCGCCGAGGACATGCCGACCGCCGAACTGTGCGCGGACGATTTCCGGGACGGAAAGGCGGATATTCTGACCATTGTGCACAAATCCGGTCTCTGCGTTTCCCGCTCGGAGGCCAGGAGAAACGTGCAGCAGGGCGGTGTGACGGTGGACGGAGAAAAAGTGACGGATATCGGCGCTTCCTATACGATGGAGCAGGTACAGGCGGGCCTGGTGGTGAAGCGGGGTAAAAAGAGCTTTAAGAAAGTGATTCTGAGATAAGATGAGGATTCTGTATCTGAATACGACGTATCGCTGCGGCGGCGCGGAAAAAGTAACCTCTCAGCTTTTTCAGGGAATGAAGAAAAGGGGGCATGAGGTATATGAGATCGTCAGCTATGATCTGAACCGTTCCGTGCTGCCGGAAGGCGTCCATGTGCTTTACAGCTCACGCCTTCTGCGGCTTTTCAACCGCCTGATTACGGGAAATCATGGCAATCGGAGTCTTCATATCTGGTACAGCAGACGGTATATCCGGTCTTTTATCGAAAAACATCGGATTGATGTGGTGCACCTGAACAATCCTCATGACAATTTTCTGGGTATTCGGGATATTGAGGAGCTTGCCGCCATGCGTCCCCTGATCTGGACGCTTCATGATTTCTGGGCCATGACCGGCCACTGTGCGTCGCCGCACGGCTGCAGGAGTCTGTGGAAAGAAGGGTGCAGTTCCTGCGGCTGTCTTAAAAATTATCCGGCTCTTCGCAGGGACGTGTCCGGGCGGCTCTTCAGGGAAAAACAGAAGTCGTTCCGGAAGCAGAAGATTCTCTTCACCGTTCCGTCAGAGTGGATGAAGCGGCAGTTTGACGATTCTCATTTAAAAGGACTTGACTGCGTGCGCATCTATAACAGTCTGGACACGGCGCGCTGGAAGCTGCTGGACAAGGAAGAAGTCCGCAGAAAATATCAATTGGCTCCGGGGAAAAAAATCGTCGGTTTCATCGCGTCCGATCCGCAGAAAAAGCTGAAAGGGATGGAGCATCTGCTGGAAGCGCTGGGGCTGCTTCCGGAACCGGAGAATTATCTGCTGCTGGTTGCGGGAAAGAAAAGCGTTGCTCTGGAAAATCTGGATACCAAATTCGAGATCCGTTATCTCGGCTATCTGCAGGAGCAGGAAAAACTGAATGAATTTTACGCGCTGCCGGATCTGCTGGTGAATCCGTCGGTGTATGAGACGTTTGGCCTGACGAGCATCGAGGCCATGGCCTGCGGGACGCCGGTGGCGGCTTTTCCGGTCTGCACCATGCCGGAAATCATCCCGGAATCCTGCGGATATATCGCCGGGGCGGTCACCGGGAAAGCGCTTGCGGAGACGATCCGCCTGGCGTTGTCGGATCCGGAGACCCTTGCAGCGAAAGGCCGGGAGAGCCGGAGACGGGTGGAGGACTGTTTTTCAGAAGAAAGGATGCTTGCGGAATTTGAAAAGCTTTATAAGAAAGGAATCAAACTTGGATGAGCACGATAAAGATGAATGAAAAATATACGGTTGCCATTGCGGGGGTCGGTTATGTGGGCCTGTCTAACGCGGTGCTGCTGGCGCAGTACCATAAAGTGTACGCGGTGGACGTCGTAAAAGATAAGGTGGACCTGATCAATTCCGGCCGTTCTCCGATCGTGGATCCGGAGATTGAAGAGTACCTCGCAGAACACCGGCTGGATCTGACGGCGACTACCGATGCGGAGCTGGCGTATAGAGAGGCGGATTTCGTTGTGATCTCTACCCCTACCAATTATGATCCGGTGAAGAACTATTTCGATACCAGTACTGTGGAGCAGGTGATCCGACTGGTGAAAAACTGTAATCCGGAGGCGGTAATGATCGTGAAATCCACGGTTCCGGTCGGCTTTACGCAGCGGATGTGTGAGAAATATCAATACGAAAATCTGCTCTTTTCGCCGGAGTTTCTGCGGGAAGGAAGGGCGCTGTATGACAATCTGTATCCTTCCAGGATCATTGTGGGGATGCCAAGAGGAAACGAACAGATGGAGCAGGCGGCGCATACGTTTGCCGGACTTCTGAGAGAAGGGGCGATCAAGGAAGAGATTCCGACGCTTTTTATGGACTATACGGAAGCGGAGGCGGTGAAGCTTTTTGCCAATACCTTTCTTGCCCTGCGGGTGTCCTACTTTAACGAGCTGGATACCTATGCGGAAGTACACGGTTTAAATACAAAGGACATCATAGACGGAGTGTGTCTGGATCCCAGGATCGGGACCCATTATAATAATCCGTCGTTCGGATACGGAGGATACTGCCTGCCCAAGGATACCAAGCAGCTTCTGGCCAACTATGCGGATGTGCCGGAGAATCTGATTCAGGCGATCGTGGAGGCGAACCGGACACGCAAGGACTTCATATCGGACCGGGTGCTGGAGAAAGCCGGATATTTTGACGGGGCAAACGGCAGAAACGGCGTGCCGGGCAGACATGTGGCGGTGGGGGTCTACCGTCTGACTATGAAGGCGAACAGCGACAATTTCCGGCAGAGTTCGATTCAGGGGATTATGAAGCGAATTAAGGCGAAAGGCGCCGAGGTCATTGTGTATGAGCCGACGCTTGAGGACGGCAGCCGCTTTTTCGGCAGTCTGGTGGTGAACGATCTGGCGGAGTTCAAAAGACGCTGTGACACGATCATAGCGAACCGTTATGACGCGGAGCTGGAGGATGTGGCGGAAAAAGTATATACACGGGATGTGTTCCGGAGGGATTAGAGGCGCAGGAAAGGAATTGCCGGATAGAGGAAAACATGTTATACTGGATGCATGTGACTGGGGAGGAACGGGAAGATGAAATGGTCCGGATTTGTGAGAAAATTCAGCAGAATCGGGAAGAAAGGGAGGAGAAAGCCGTCAGTGAAGCTGGCGGCTGCCGTTGTCTCTGCCGCGGCGGCAGTGGGGAGCATCTGTGCGGGAGGATATGTGGCGTATGGCTATGAGACGCTTCCCCGGGAGATCGAGGCAGCCCGTATCATTGAGGTGGCGCAGGAAGAGCCGGAGCCGGATGTGGAGGAGCCTGTCGCGGAAGAACCGGAAGAGGCGCCGGAGGAAACCAGGGAGGAGGAACCCAGAGAACTGTCGCTGGTCGGAACCTCCATAGAGAAGGATCTGAAGGTGAAGGTGCAGGATCAGGAGTCAAAGCTGGTGACCGGAGTTCCCTTTAAGATCACGGTAAAACCGGAGAAAAAAAGTACGGTTTCCGAGTATGAAGATAAGGACCAGGACGGGATCCTGTATATCAGCAAGATTGATCCGGGGAAATATACGGTAGAACTTCAGGAAACGGAAGGATATACGCTGAAGGAAAGTTCCGTTACGGTTGAAGTCAAGGATAAGATCGAATATAAGAAGGTCGACGTAGCGGCTGAGATCAAGAAGGAGAGCCAGGTCAATACGGCGGCCGAAGATACGGCGGTAAACAATGTGCCGGAGGAGAATACGCTGAAGGATACGGTACCGCTGATTGAGAGCAGGGTCATTACCTCAAAGGTGGAGAAGTCGGATGTGAGTGCGCCAAAGTTCCCCGAAGCGTCTTCTTCCGGTGAAAAGAGCGTGACGCTTACGAAGACTGCCGTATCGCTTCCGGAGGAAGGAGCCGGAGAGGACGTACCGGACGAAGGCGGGACCGGCGAAGATGAAAGCGGAGCCGGTGAACCCGGCATGGAAGAAGAACCGGAGGCGGAGAGCGTTGCGGCGGCGTCCGCATGGAGAAGCAGAACCGCTGCAGGCGGGACGGGCTTTCTGCTGGCGGCGGCTCCGGCTGCGGCGGGTACGGTTTCCGAAACCTCGGTCCGCGTGTCGCTGCCGGAGACGGTGGTCCTTTATCCTTCCGCGGGCGCTGCATCCGGAAGTTTCCGGCTCGTTCTCGCTCTGTCCGGTGATCCGTCCGTGATCAAAGCGGTTCAATGGAGCAGCAGCGACGAATCGGTGGCGGCGCTTTCGGAGAAGAAGACGGACTCCGTAACCGTGTCCGCAAAGGCAAAAGGCGCAGCGGAGGTCGCGGCGGAGATCACGTATGAAAAAGACAGCATGGGCGCCGTGGCGAAAGAAACGCTGAAGTGCAGAGTATCCGCAGAAGAGCCGGCGAATGCGTCCGAAACGCTGAAGGACAAGTCCGGAAACGTTCTGTATCTGGACGATAAGGCACAGACAGAAGCGACGGTCAGGGATTATGCGGCGCAGGAGGTCTTCTATACGGCTCCGCGCTATACCGGCTGGCAGACCATCGGCGGAAAAGTATATTATTATAATGAAGAGTATCAGGCGGTGACCGGCGATCAGGTGATCGGCGGTGTCAGCTACCATTTTGCAGCAGACGGAAGCCTGGCCCAGAGTTCCGGCAACAAGGGAATCGACGTGTCAAAATATCAGGGGAATATCGACTGGGGAGCAGTGGCGGCTTCCGGGATTAATTTTGCGATCATCCGTGTAGGCTACCGGGGTTCTTCCACCGGCGTCCTTGTGGAGGACC
This sequence comes from uncultured Lachnospiraceae bacterium, assembly GCA_910587765.1. Lineage (GTDB taxonomy): Bacteria > Bacillota > Clostridia > Lachnospirales > Lachnospiraceae > Hominiventricola. Next base: position 47,464 of record CAJUNR010000028.1, on the reverse strand, counting down.
CGTATTTCCGCAGAAATATTTCCGGTGCGTCCAAAGCGGGCATTAAAGTGGGCGTTTATTTCTTCACCCAGGCCGTGACGGAGGCGGAAGCCGTAGAAGAGGCAAGTATGGCCATGTCGCTGGTGTCCGGTTATCATCTGGCGTATCCGATTTTCATTGATACGGAGAGCGCGTCCAACGGCAGAGCGAACGGGCTTGGCCAGAGCAGCCGTACGGCGATCGTGAAAGCGTTCTGCCAGACGGTGCGAAACGGCGGCTATAAAGCGGGCGTGTATGCCAGCAAGAGCTGGTTCCGCGATCAACTGAACGCTTCCGCTTTGAACAGCTACTGCATCTGGGTGGCGCAGTACAGCGGAAGCTGCACCTACAGCGGGAGATACGATCTGTGGCAGCATACCTCGAAGGGAAAGGTCAGCGGGATTACGGGGAATGTGGATATGAATATCAGTTATGTGGGGTATTGAGGAAAATTTGTTTTCAGGTTGCAATAAGGCATTTTCATGATATAATGAAAGTGCCTTTCGACTTTTATATTGGAGAAAATAAATGACGGTTCAGCATGTTTATATTATAGGCAGCAAAGGCTGCGGGAATTACGGCGGATATGAAACTTTTCTTGACAAACTTACAGAATGTCATCAGGAAAATAAAAAAATAAAATATCACATTGCATGGAAAGGAACCGTGACGAAAGAATTTGTTTATCATAATGCTCATTCCTTTCAGATCAGGGTGCCGAATATTGGACCGGCTCAGGCGATTTATTACGATGTAGCAGCGCTGAAATATTGTCTGGAACACATAAAGAAACATAAAATCAGCAAACCGATTGTATATATTCTGGCCTGCAGGATCGGACCTTTTGCGGCTTTTTTCAACAAAAAAGTTCATAGGCTGGGGGGCAGGGTATATGTGAATCCGGACGGGCATGAATGGCTGAGGACAAAATGGTCTGCAGCGGTTCGGAAATACTGGAAAATTTCTGAAGGCATGATGGTTCGCTGTGCGGATTTGCTTGTGTGCGACAGCAGAAATATAGAAAAATATATTCAAACGGAGTATGCTAAATACAGTCCACGGACAACGTTTATTGCTTACGGTGCGGATTTGACACCAGATGTTCCTTCAGACGCTGATCAGGAATTGAGAAATTGGTATGCGCAGCATGGGCTTGGAAAAGGGGAATATTATCTGATTGTAGGGCGTTTTGTTCCTGAAAACAGTTTTGAAGTGATGATACGGGAATTTATGCAATCACATTCAAAGAAGGATCTGGCTATTATTACAACAGCGAATGATAAATTTTTGAAACAGTTGGAAATGGGACTGCATTTTAAAAAGGATAAAAGAATCAAATTTGTCGGCACTGTTTACGACCAGGAGCTACTGAAAAAAATACGGCGGAACGCGTTTGCGTATCTTCATGGACATACGGTCGGAGGCACGAATCCAAGTCTTCTTGAAGCACTCGGAAATACAAAGCTGAATCTTCTCGTGGATGTCGGCTTTAACCGCGAGGTGGCAGAAGACAGCGCTCTTTACTGGAAAAGGCAGCAGGGTGAGCTGGCGGAACTGATTAACAGAGCTGATCACATGAGTATGGAAGAAATTTCTGAATTTGGTCGAAAAGCGAGAAAAAGAATTGAACTGGGGTACACATGGGATAAAATAGCGGGACAGTATGAAAAGCTGTTTCTTGATGAGCAGGGGAACAATAAATGAGAATCATTGTTGCGAATTATCGTTATTTCATTGCCGGTGGTCCGGAGAAATATATGTTCAAATTTATAGATGCCGCAGAAAAAAGAGGGATCGAAGTGATTCCTTTTTCGGTGAGCAATCCTGAAAATGCGGATACTCCGTACAGTCGGTATTTTGCGAAACCTCGTTCAAAAGAATTGATGTATGCGGATACGAAAAAAACGGTCGGGAATATGATGGGAATGTTTCGGGCTACCGTATGGAATTATGATGCGGAGCATCGGTTAAGAAAATTAATCCAGGATACGGATCCGGATGCCATATTTATTCTTCATGAAATTAATCATTTGTCTCCGTCCATTATCAGAGCGGCGCGAAGAGAAGGAATACGGGTGGTTCACAGAATCTCGGATTTTTTTATGTTCTGTCCCAAATATGATTTTCTGTGTGAAAATGAGATTTGCGAATCATGTATACATGGGGATTACAGAAAAGCGCTGAAATATCGGTGCGTAAAAGGCTCTGTCAGCGGGACGATGCTTCGGATTTTGGCAATGAAGCTGTACCGCGCGGTTAAAATTTTTGAGGCTGTTGATTCTTTCGTATGCACCTGTGAGTTCAGTAAAAAGAAACTCATTGAGGGAGGAATTGAAAAAGGGCGGATTGTATGCATCCCCACATTTATTAATACAGAAGAAACGGTACCCTGTTATGAACATGATAAATATTTTTTGTTTTTGGGAAGAATGGCACATCAAAAGGGGGTCATTTATGCAATAGAAGCAATGAAATACCTGAAAAACACAGATTATGTGCTGAAAATTACCGGAACGCTGTCGGATTCACCGGAAGATCGCAAACTTTCAAATTATATTCAGGATAATGGTTTGGAGAATAAAATTGTTTTTACCGGTTTTAAAAGAGGAGATGAACTGACAGAATTGATTAACAGAGCGGTCTGTATTGTCTGCCCGGCGATCTGGTATGAAAATATGCCCAATACGGTGATTGAGGCTTATGCTCACGGTAAGCCTGTTGTGGCATCGAATGTCGGCAGCCTGGCTGAAATCGTTGTAGATGGGGAAACAGGGTTTCTTTTTGAAATGAAGAATTCAAAAGAAATGGCAGAAAGACTGATGCGTTTTGTTGATGATGAATCATTAAGTACGGAAATGGGTAAGAATGCCAGAGAGAAATGCTGCAAAGAATATAATGAGGATGTGCATATGGCAAGGATTCTTGCAGTTCTGCGGGGAGAGCGGCTGAAATGAGCGGTTTATAAAGGGGATATAAATGAAGCTGAAAAAAATGATATCGCTGCTGCGAAGGTTTTTTACTGACAGAGACTCGAGAGTTTACTACCTGTCAATGTTGGGATGCTACAATTCATTGCCTGATGAAAAGTATTTGAAACAACTATATAGATGTTTAATGCATAAAGAACTTGATCTTGAGTCACCGCAGACTTTTAATGAGAAAATGCAGTGGCTGAAACTGAATGACCATAATCCAAAGTATACCGGAATGGTGGATAAATACGAAGTTAAGAAATATGTTGCTTCCGTTATCGGGGAAAAATATATTATACCAACATTGGGAGTCTGGGACGACCCGGAAAAGATAGATTTCGACCGGCTTCCTGATCAATTTGTATTAAAGTGCAATCATAATTCCGGTCTGGGAATATGTATATGCAGCGATAAGGATAAGCTGAATATTAGAAAAGCGAAAAGAGAGCTGAAGAAAGGTCTGGCTCAGAACTATTATCTCCTTTGGCGTGAATGGCCTTATAAAAACGTAAGAAGGAGGATTATAGCAGAAAAATATTTGACAGACGGTAACTCCGGAGACTTGATGGACTATAAATTTTACTGTTTTTCCGGCCGGGCGGAGTACGTGCTGGTATGTACGGACAGAAGCAGCGGTTCTCCAAAGTATTATTTCTTTGACCGAAACTGGAGATTTATGAGATATAATAAATGGGGAATACAGGCTCCGGAAGGTTTTACGATTCCCAAACCCCGGTGTATGGATGAAATGTTTGAAATTGCGGAGCGATTGTCCCAAAATCATCTTTTTATAAGAGTTGATTTGTACTGTGTGAATGAAAAAGTATATTTTGGTGAATTGACATTTTATCCCAACTCGGGATTTGACCGTAACCGCCTGCCGGAAGTCGAGCGGATGTTTGGCAGCAAGGTGGATTTGAAGCTCGCGCGGGGCAAATAAAATTTGGATTTTTCAGAGGATAATTAAATTGTTAAAGATTATAATTGGAGCTGACATATGTGTTACAGAAAGTAACAAAGAGTACTTTGTTTCCGGAGATATTGAGAAACTTGCAGATGAAGGTCTGAGATCAGTCCTGGATGAAAGTGATGTGAGAATCTTTAATCTGGAGGGCCCTTTAACGGACGAAGCTGCACCGATCAGGAAATGCGGCCCGAACCTCAGGATGCCGGAGCAGGCAATTAATGGACTGGCAAATCTGAAACCTTCATTGCTGACTCTTGCAAATAACCATATAATGGATCACGGGGTTACGGGATATCAGAAAACAGTTTCTTTACTTAGAGAAGCCGGGATTCCTTATGTGGGTGCGGGGGAAAATCTGGAGGAGGCTTCCGGTGGCTGTATTATTGAGAAGAATGGTCTGAAAATCGGCGTTTATGCGTGCGCAGAACATGAATTTACAATTGCAGGAAAGGAAACTCCGGGTGCGAATCCATTTGATGTGTTAAGCAGTTTTGATCATATCTTTAATTTAAAAAAACAGTGCGATTTTTTAATAGTCTTGTATCATGGAGGCAAAGAGTGCTATCGTTATCCTTCGCCGGAAATACAGAAAGTTTTTCGAAAAATGTCTGAAAAAGGCGCTGATCTGGTCATTGCCCAGCATACCCATTGTATAGGATGTATGGAATCGTATCATAATGCGGAGCTGGTATACGGACAAGGCAACTTTATCTTTGACGGTGCGGACAATGAGTATTGGAATACGGGCATGTTGCTGGAGATCTGCCTGGACGGAGAAAATAAAAGGCTGCGGTTTTATCCTTTTGTAAAAGGGAAGGACGGAAGTGTTTCCCTGGCTTCCGGAGAAACAGCAGCCCGTCTTCACCGTGAATTCCGGCAAAGATCGGAACAGATTCTGGATGAAGAGTTTGTTCGCAAAAATTATATGCAGTATGCGGCGGAGAACCTGGGAAATTATCTTTGCGTATTACATGGAAATAATTTCTGGTTTAAAGCGGTAAACAGGCTGACGGGTGGGAAATTCGTTTTTCGGCAGTATCGAAATCCCCGGTCGGTCAGAAACCTCCTTAATTATGTAGAATGTGAGGCGCACAGAGAGCTGATGATAGCCGCGTTGAAAAGCCATTATAAATCGTAACAAAAGTCGAAGATCAGAAAATCGGGAGCAGGCTGGATGATAAAAGTATGCGTGATGATGTCAACCTATAACGGGGCGGATTTTATAGAAGAACAGATTGAAAGTATTCGGAAACAAAACCAGGTGGCTGTTGATCTGTATATCAGAGATGATGGTTCAACAGACAGAACCGTGGAGCTGCTGAGGATGTATTCGCGGTATGACGATATTTTCGTGTGGGAAGAGAAGCAGACAGGAGTTGCGGACAGTTTCTGGAATCTGCTTGAGCGTATGGGTGAATATGAGTATTATGCGTTTGCAGACCAGGACGATATATGGGACTGCGACAAGCTTATAAAAGCGGTGCAGGCGATACAGAAAACGGAAAATTATGGAAGGCCTCTTTTATATTTTTCCTCTCATAGAAAAGTAGACAGACAGGGAGAACTTTTATGGGAGAAGCCTGGGAAGACAGCAGTGGCGTCAACTTTGGGAAACGCTTTGATCTTCAGTTATGCGCAGGGGGCAACGATGGTGTTTAATCGCCCGTTGTATGATAATTTAATGAAGTACAGGCCGGATTTTAAAGGGGGAGGGATTCTTCACGATGCCTGGATTCATAAAGTATGTCTATGCGTCGGAGGAAGTATAGTCTATGATCCGGAACCGCATATATCGTACAGAATTCATGGGGGAAACGTTGTTGGAACCTATCATAGGAAAAAGAATATTCTGACAAAATTCAGGAGAATATTTTGTTTGTCAAAGAAAAATTATCATAAAAAGGCAGCCTTGGAATTACTGAAAGGATACTCTGATATTATGCCGGCAAAAAACAGAGAACTGGTAAATTTACTGGCCGGTTATGACAGAAATATAATCAGCAGGATGCGCCTGGTATTGTCAAAACAAGTTTTTTGGCCTGAAAGAAAACGAGACATAATTTTCAGATTGTATGTATTGACAGGAAGAGCATAGCAGGGAAAAGAATTATGAAGAAAATAATTGTTGGTTTGTTTGGGATTGCGCTTGAGTCTGTTAATTTTGGTGTTACGGCATTGGCATTTACACAGATTCAAATGTTGCGGAGAATAAAGCAGGAGCTTGGTTGTGAGCTTGAATACTGGCTGTTTTCCGATGATTCTGATTGTGCAGCGGATCATATAAAAAGCGGGGATGGCAGGGATGATATAAAAATCAAATATATTGTGCGCATAAGGACGGGTTTTGCCGGACTGAAAAAGTTAAACAAAGATATTAAGCGATGTGATCTTATTATTGACCTGACTTATGGCGACAGCTTTTCGGATATATATGGTATAAAGAATTTCTATTTGTACTCTCTTCCCAAATTCATATCCATTAAAAATAAACGTCGTCTGATCATGGGGCCTCAAACTATAGGCCCCTTCTATAAAAAAAGTGTTCAGATTGCGGCCAGATATATTCTGAAGAAAGCAGATCAGGTAGTGACCAGAGATTCGCTGTCTCTGGAATATGCAAAACGGATGACCGGAAGAAATGACATTCTGCTGACAAGTGATCTGGCTATGAATTTGTCTTATGAAACAAGTTCCTGTGAGTATAGAATCAAAGGAAAGCTCAATATCGGACTCAATGTATCATTGTTGATGTGGAAGAATGATTCTGAAAACCCGAAATTGAATGTCAAACTTCCATATAAAGAATTGGTTATGCGTCTGCTTGAAAAACTAAAGGAGAGAGATATTGCAGTTCATTTGATTGTTCATGTGTATAACAAAAAGGGTTTTACAGAGTATACGCTGGCGGAGGAACTGCATCAGCAGTACGCGTATACCGTTCTTGCTCCGAAGTTCCAGAATCCAATTCAGGCTAAAAATTATATGTCCGGTCTTGACTGTTTTATTGGTTCCAGAATGCACGCAACCATAGGAGCATTTTCGGCGGGAGTTCCGGTAATTCCAGTCTCATACAGCAGAAAGTTTGAGGGCTTATATGGGACACTGGGATACGATCACTGTATTGACTGCAGCAGAGAAACGGTTAGTTCTGCCATAAAAAAGATAATGGATAAACTGATGAATCTGGAGTTATTAAGAAAAGAACAGAAAGAAGCATTATTGAAAGCCAAAAGCATGAACGAAGCATATTATGAGTTTTTGAGAGCGTCCATTGAAGCATTGTTATGAAATATTTCTTCAGAGAAAGGTCGGATATTTATGAAAGTACTAAATATCTGGGAAAAAATGTCGGCGGCAAAAAAAGCGTCAATTGCTCTGATATTTGCAAAGTTTTGTCAAAAGGGGATTGCTATGGTCAGCACCCCGATTTTTACCAGAATTGTGGAGCCGGAACAATATGGGATCATTACAAATTTTACTTCATGGCAGAATATCATTATTATTATTGCAACTTTGAATTTATCTCAGGGAGTGTTTAATAATGGAATGCTGGAATTTAAAAAAGACAGAGATCAATTTACAATATCGGTTCTGTTTTTGGCAAACTTTTGCACAATCGTCTGTTTTGGCCTGTATTCGCTTTTGAAAAATTTTCTGCACCCGTATATAGGACTTTCAGATACTTTTATGCTGTTGATGTTTATATATATGCTGTTCTTTCCGGCATATTCGTATTGGTCCTGTAGACAGAGGTTTGAATTTAAATATAAATTACTTACTGTACTGACGATTGGAATTACCCTGTTTCAGATGACATTTGGAGTAATTTTTGTCCTTTTGTCAGATATAGAAAACCAGGCTTTTGCAAAAGTTTTTGCGACTGAAATAATAACGATCATTGTCGGTGCCATAATGTATATTGTTATGCTCTGCAAGACGGGTTTCAGAATAAAAAAATTATATATAAAATATGCTTTCAAATTTAATATTTTCCTGGTGCCTCACTTTCTGGCAATGAATGTTTTGGCCAGCGGAGACAAAGTGATGATAACGAATATGGTGGGAAAAGCGCAGACGGCGATTTACGGAGTATCCTATACTGCGGCATCAACTATACAGATTTTCTGGCAGGCGATTGAGGCTTCATGGACTCCATGGCTATATGAGCATTTGAAGGAAGATAATAAAGAGCCTGTAAAAGAAAGGGCGAATCAGATTATAACGATGTTTGCAGTGATCTCTGTACTTTGCATGTTGTTTGCCCCGGAAATCATGATGATCCTGGCAGCGGGTGTATATATGGATGGCACAAGTATTATTCCTTCTGTGACGGCAGGAGTGTATTTCACGTCGGTCTATGCTTTGTACATGCGGGTGGAGTATTACTCAAAAAAAACCGGTGCGACTATGGTCGGTTCTGTCGCAGTAGCGGTTGCGAATGTTGTATTGAATTATATTTTTATACAATTATATGGTTACAGAGCTGCCGGTTATACCACGCTGGTGTGCTATATATTCCTTTATTTATTCCATTTTTGGTATACAAGATTTATAGGAATGAAAAATATTTACAATGATAAATATATTGCCATACTCTCCGGGATAATGATACTGATCACATTCTTTATTAATCTTACGTATCAATCAATAATGCTGAGATATGGATTGATCACGGTACTGGCAGTTTTGCTGGTGATTTTCAGAAAGCAGGTAATAGAACAGGTAAAAGCGTTATTTTAGTATTCAGGAGGGAACAGTTTGAGAGAAGAGTGCATGGAAATGTATTGTACGGGATGCGGTCTGTGCAGCATGGAGTCCGGCGTGAGATTTTTACAGGATGACAAAGGATTTCGAAGGCCTGTTCCGGGCACGGAAGCGGGGCGGGACTTCATGGAACTGGTCTGTCCGGCCGGAGGGCGTGCGTCATTCTGCATGAGCGGAGATGAGATATGGGGAGCGGCCGTAGCGGTGTATAAAGGATGGTCTTCTAACAGGCATGTAAGGGGTCAGGCTTCCAGCGGCGGTGTTCTGACTGAATTATGTTGTTATCTGCTGGAACATCAGATGGTTGATGGGATTATACAGACCAGAGCGGGGCGTGAGATTCCATATTCTACAGAGACTGTCGTCAGCCGGACTGCCGAAGAAGTCAGGGCCTGCATGGGATCGCGGTATTCGGTTTCCTCTCCGCTGGCATCTGTCAGGCAGCTTTTGGTTGACGGAGAGAGATATGCGTTTGTCGGTAAACCATGCGATGCCTCGGCTCTCAGAATGTATTTGACAAAAGATAATGTTATGGCGGGACAGATTGCCTACATTTTTTCTTTTTTCTGTGCGGGGATGCCAAGCAACGATGCTCAGAAAAGGCTTCTGCGGGAACTGGGATGCGAGAAGGAATCAGATTGTGTTTGCTTGAAATACAGGGGGGATGGCTGGCCGGGATTTGCCACGGCATTTCACCGAACGGGCAGGCAGACGAAAATGACGTATCAGGATTCGTGGGGGAAAATCCTGGGGAGAGACGTGTGCCGTTCATGCCGGGTCTGTCTGGATGGAATCGGTGAGTTTGCCGATATTTCCTGCGGCGATCTGTGGTATATGACGGAAGACCGCAGGCCCGATTTCTCTGAAAATGACGGAAGGAACGTCATATTTGCAAGAACGCCCGCCGGCAATGAATTAGTACAGATGGCATATCGTTCAGGAGACCTGGTTGTTGAAGCATATGACGAATATAAAGACGAACTGAAAGACGTCCAGAAGTATCAGTTTGAACGGAGAGCCTGTATGGGGAGTATGCTGGCAGCATTAAGGCTGTTTGGCAGGACAGTCCCCCGGTATGACCGGAAAATCATGAGAAAATTTGCACGGAACGCACCGTTTGGTCTAAGATGCAGACGGTTTATGGGAACTGTCAAAAGGATTGTTAAAAGAAGGATATAATACATTTATATTTATAAAAATATGTCTGATAAGAATACATTTGGCACATTATTACAACAGATGATACAGCAGGCCGGAATAACGAATACCATTGTCTCCCGGGCCGTTCGATATGATATCTCATACATCAGCAAATGGCTGAGCGGGAGAATGCTTCCGTCGGAGAAAAACATAGAGAATATCGTTTCCGCTATAACGGCCTGTATTATTGCGTCCTCACAAAAAGATAATCTGTGCATCTTGTTGGATCAATTCCAATGTGAAGATGAGGAAGAACTCCGGGGAAAATTGCAGGAAGCATTGAGGGAAGCGTACCGGCAGAGTAAAAAATATACGGATAATCCTGATCTGTCCGGTGAAAGATATTACGTTAGTATGCCTGCGTCCAAGCTGGCCGGTTTGCTGAAAAAACAGTCCGGAAATACAGCGGCGGTTATCGATCTGCTCTCCCTTGACCATGAGACCCGGCTTTTATTGGCGGGCATTAAAAACGGCAGGTTTTCCGTTACCGGGGCAGACACTTCTGTTCATTATAATATGGTAATAAATGTTGAAGCATTGTCTGGTGATCATGGAAGAGATTGTGTTTATGATTCTATTTTCCTGATCCATATGCTTACCAGTTTTTCCTCTATTGATTTCAGACTGTATAATAATCCTTTGGCGGCTGGAAAATTTTTGTATGCCGTGGATGGTTGTTATTCCGCGTCCGGTATGATTTTTCAGGGGGATATGGAATGTATTGCGGTTTATGAGCATGAGGATCCCCGCACCGCCGGCGCTTTGTATCAAAAGATAGTTCTATTAGTGAACCAGGAACAGTTGATTTTCAGAAAAGTAACCATGAACGATATGATTTGCGGAGGCGAATATATCCGTTCCATGATCTCGCCGAATATCCGATGGCTTCTGGGCCATGTCACGGAACTGCTTTTGCCGGATGACTTGTTTGAAAAGCTGCTTTTCATTTCTGAAATAACGAATAAAAATGAAATTCGCAGGCTGCATAATCTGGCTCAAAATGTCTTCAGACAATCCGGTACGCGTATTATGATCTATGAGTCCGCATTGTCGGACCTGGTCGTATCAGGGGAACTGGATTTTTTTAATTATCGTTTATTTTTGAGTCCAGAGCAGCGAATCTGCTGTCTGGAACATATATTGACCGTTCTGGAGACAACAGATGCTCCGATCAGACTGGTGGACGGAGGCTTCAGCTCGGATTTTCAATATATAACAAATCCGTGTCTTATATTGTCTGATTCTGTATGCTATGTACGGCTGGAGAACAAAAGATACTGCGATAATATTTTGACACTTAACGATAAATCGGTAAAGATGATGTTTGAACGGTTTTATGAAAAAATATGGGATGAACGACAGGATGTAGTGATTGGAACAAGGTCAGAAGTTCTGGCTCGAATACGACATTATAAGACATCCGCAGCGCTGATAGCCAAAATGGAATAGTTTGAATCAAGTTTTGTCAGTTTTCCTCCGTTGTGTCAATTGATAAGTCCGTGTATACTTCACTTATCGCAGATGGAGGGATGACATATGAGTTTTATGATGGCTTTTGGCTGGGCAGGGATTATGATTCTGATTGGCGTGTTTTTGAGAGCAAAGATTGTTTTTTTACGAAATATGCTTGTTCCGGCGAGCGTGATTGCGGGCGTTGTCGGTATTCTCTGTATGAATGTCGCAGACGCCGCCGGTATTCATACGGGTACGGATATTACTATGTTTACTACAATAGTAAACCATTTGTTTACAGTCTCGTTTATTTCGATCAGTCTGACCCGTACGCCGGAAGACGGCGGAAACCGTGTTGGAAACACGTTGAGAGGAGCAGTCGGCATGGGTCTGGTGTGGTGTTTTTTGTACGCATTGACTCCGCTTCTGTCGTTTGGGATTGTCTGCATTCTTGGTCAGAGAGTAAATATGAACGGCATTTATGGGATGCTGATTCAGTTCGCATTCTGTCAGGGTCCCGGACAATCTGCGTCATACGGACTGATTTTTGAACAATATGGGTGGGAGCATGCGGCTATGGTGGCAATTGCACTTTCTGCGATTGGATTCGTAGCAGCCTTTCTTGTGGGAATACCTGCAGCGAAGATCGGCATAAAATACGGGCTTGCGAAAAACTGCAGGAAAATCGACGATGTCATCTTAAAAGGCTATTATAATGAAAGAGAACAGACCGGGACGAAGATAAAAGATACTACATGCAACAGTAATATTGAGACGCTGGCCTTTCATTTTGCGGTGATTGGTCTGTGTTACGTGCTGGCTGTCGGGATTGGGAATGTGCTGTCGCTGCTGCCGGGATTTCTTGGCACATCCATGAGCGGAATGATGTTTATGAACGGTATGTACGCAGCCTATATTGTCAGGTTTACGATGAAGAAATTAAAACTGGATTTTCTTCTGGAAAATACACTTCAGAATAAGATTACGGGATGGACGGCGGATTATCTTGTTGTGTGTGCGTTTATGTCCGTATCTGTCCGTATGATCAGTGCCTGGCTTATACCGGTTTTGACGGTTGCAGTGCTTATGACGGTGGTTACATTTATTATCTGTTTTTATTTTGGGCAGCGGTTCGGCGGGGGAAATGATTTTGAAAGAACGCTGGGCATGTATGGCATGTGCACAGGAACAGTCCCGAGCGGAATTGCGCTCGTTCGTATTGTTGATCCGGAATTCAGAACATCTACAAGTGTTGAACTGGGCGCCTGCAATCTGGTGATGATGGCCAGTACACCTGTATATATTCTTATTCTTGCTTATGCTTCCGGCAGCCTGAGCCTCGGTTTTACTCTGGCCGGACTGGCCCTGTGCGCAGCAGTATATCTTGTTCTTTTGAAAACGTGCCGCCTTTGGGGGCAGAAAACTTTTACCTGGAAATAGACGGGAGGCAGGATTATGGAGAAAATCTATTATAACGGGAAAATATTGACAATGGCCTATACAAACGGTCAGGAGGAACTGCAACAGACTCCGGAGGCTGTTCTGGTAAGAGACGGAAAGATTGCCGGACTTGGCAAGGTTTGCAGGCTTTTGGAGACGGCGCCGGACGCTGTGAAATGCGATCTCGGTGGGAAATGCCTGATGCCGTCTTTCATAGACGCGCATAGTCATTTTGTAATGAATGGCCAGATGGCTTTGTGCGCAGATCTTTCAGGCTGTTCATCATATGGGGATATTATCCGCACATTGAAAGAGTATATAGAGGAACAGGGTCTCGAAGAAGGTCAGGCGGTACTGGGTTTCGGTTATGATCATAATTTTCTGAAAGAAGGCGGACAGCCTGATAAAAATGTTCTGGATCAAGTCAGTACGAAAATCCCCATATTGATCCTCCATATATCAGCGCATCTGGCGTGCGCTAACAGCGCGGCGCTGGCGCTGGCCAATATAACAGCGTCTACGCCCAATCCGGCAGGCGGTGTTATAGGCAGACTGCCAGGAGGTATGGAGCCGAATGGTTATCTGGAAGAAGCCGGTCTGCAGATTCTTCAAAAGGCATTGATGCCGTTCGTAAAAGTGGATCCTGCAAAGATGATGGAGCAGATGCAGCAGGTTTATCTGGAAAACGGCATTACCACCGCTCAGGACGGCGCTTCTTCTGAAAAAGAAATACAAATGCTGATCCGTATGTCGGAAGCCCATACGCTGGTGATGGATGTGGTTGCATATCCGATGATGACCGCTCATGGGCAGAAAATGATGTCAGAATACGGCCGGTTATATGGACGGTATGAAAACCACGTAAAAATTGGTGGATATAAACTGGTTCTCGACGGTTCTCCTCAGGGGCGCTCGGCGTGGCTTACCGAGCCGTATCTGAATGGAGAAGAGGGATATTGCGGTTATCCGTGGATGAAGGATGAAGAGGTGGAAAGATATATACAATGTGCCGTATCTGAACACCGGCAGATTCTGGCCCATTGCAACGGCGATGCTGCAAGCGGGCAATTTATAAATGCTTATGAGAAAGCCTTAAAATCGACCGGGATAAAAGAAGATCTGCGTCCTGTTATGATCCACTGTCAGACGGTTCGCGATGATCAGCTGGACCGTATGTCCAGGCTGAATATGATTGCCTCTGTATTTGTGGGCCACGTATGGTATTGGGGGGATGTTCATAAAAGAAACCTTGGAGAAAAACGCGGCAATCACATCAGTCCTGTGAAGGATGCGCTTGACCGGAATATTCATGTCAATTTTCATCAGGATACCCCCGTGACAAAGCCGGATATGCTCCATTCTGTCTGGTGTGCGGTGAACAGGCTGAGCCGCAGCGGCGGAATCATCGGCGCCGATCAGAGGATTTCCGTGTATGAAGCGCTGCGCTGTGTTACTATAGAGGCTGCTTACGAGTACTTCGAAGAAGACTCCAAAGGCTCAATCGAGATAGGAAAGCGCGCAGATTTGATTATTCTGGACCGGTCGCCGATGGAAACGGAGCCAATGCGGATCCGGGAGATTAAGGTGCTTGAGACAATTAAAGATGGCGAGACTGTTTTTTCTGCATCATCTTTTTAAAAAGCTGCCCAATTTTCTGATGAAACGATATAATGTTCTGTGTTTATATCTTTTCCGGGCGTCTTCCGGCAGACGCCATTCCATACCGGTATTCATGGCGTCATCGCAGGGACCGCATAATCCGCAGGGCTTTCCGTTTACCGGGGTGTGGCAGAACCAGCTGAGTTTCATAATATCAAGCCATCCGTTCTCCCTGGCTATCCGTTCTTCATCCTTTTTTTCCAGTTTGATTACAGGAAGGATCAGATTACCGAAGACCAGATGCGCGGATCGATTTTCCCCTTTGGGACGGACCTGATATCTTGACGGAAGGAAGTCGTCTTCTATTAATTCAAGAACGCCTTCGGCGTTGATCGCGTCTTCCACTTTGCCGTGGTATTGATGGACTACAGCGCTTTCCATTTTAAGACCGGTTTTTCTGCACAGCAGGGCGAACCACTCATATTGAGTGCCTACGGCATAGGTTTTACGAAGACGGCGGAACGCATTGCTTATTTCCTCGTCTCTGCAATTTTCCAGGATCCATTCTTTGTCGTAGTACTGGATGGGACAGATTACGGCGGGAAAACGTTTTCCCGCCTCCTCGATAATGGTTTTCATGGCTCTGCACTCATATTCCGTACTTCCTCTGTCTTTGTCTATGACATAAACAGGCTGAATTTCAATGTCATACTGTGCAAGCTGAAGGAGGCGGAAGGTACCATCCCAGCCTCCGGAATATAATAATGTAACTTTTTTCTTATCCATAACGTTCTCCATTTTAGATTTGGGTATGCACAGTCATATATTGTGCGTTTTTGATAATTCGTTATTGCCGGCGAAAAGGGCAATGCAGTTTTAAAACAATAGTATTATATTATTTTGACGTGAAAAAGTCAATTTTTTGCGGTTTTCCCGCTTCTCTATAGTGATTTTTCCGTTTGCTATTCGGGGGAAATTAAAGACTTTACATATTAGATGTGGATTGGTAAAATGAAACAGGTCGTATTTTAAATGAGTGCTGTTTTACTGTGTGTGCCGCCCGGAAAACAGCATTGCGTGTCAGTACGATTTTGATAAGCCGGGATTCTCATGAGCCGGCCTGGGTATGAATATTTCGAATACGGGGAACAATGATTCATATTTTTTCGGATTATAAACCAATTGTGAATGCGAAACAGAAGGGGGAAAATGCATATGGCAGATAGAAATCTTACGTTATCTGGGAAACGAATCCTTATTACCGGAGCCGCCGGTTTTATCGGCGCGAACCTGACAATGGGAATATTAGATGCGGTTCCGGACGTCTGCATCATCGGAATCGACAATATGAATGATTATTATGATGTGTCTTTGAAAGAATACCGGTTGGAGAATATCCGCCAGCGGGCAGAACAGGTTTCCGGGAAGTTCATTTTTATAAAAGAAAGTATTGCCAATAAAGAGGCAGTAACGGCTGTATTTGACCGTTACCGCCCCGAACTGGTGGTAAATCTGGCGGCACAGGCCGGCGTACGGCACAGCATTGACAATCCGGACGCCTATGTAGAATCCAACTTGATCGGGTTTTATAATATCCTGGAGGCCTGCCGGCATAGCTATGACAGGAGAGACGGCGGAGACTGCTATGCAGGAGTACAGCATCTGATATATGCCAGTTCGTCTTCCGTATACGGATTTAACGAGAAAGTTCCTTATTCCGTGAGTGACAAAGCCGATTGTCCGGTATCTCTCTACGCGGCTACAAAGAAATCCGATGAGCTGATGGCGTATGCTTATGCAAAACTCTATCAAATTCCTTCTACAGGTCTTCGGTTTTTTACCGTATACGGTCCGGCGGGACGTCCTGACATGGCATATTTTAAATTCACCGATAAGTTAGTCCGGGGGGAAGCGATTCAGATCTATAATTATGGAGATATGAAACGCGATTTTACCTATATTGACGATATTGTCCGGGGAGTGCAGAGAGTTATGGAGAAGCTGCCGGAGGAAAACGGGCAGGGCGTCCGATATAAACTTTATAATATCGGCAACAATCATCCGGAGGATTTGCTTTATTTTGTAGAAACTCTGGAAAGATGTCTCCTGAGGGAGGGAGTCATTAAGCAAAAGGCAAGGAGGGAATTTCTGCCCATGCAGCCGGGAGACGTCTATCAGACCTACGCGGACATATCAGAGTTGGAAGCAGATTTTGGATTTCGGCCAGAGACACCGCTCGAAAAAGGGCTGGAGCAGTTTGTACATTGGTACAGGGAGTATTATGGTTAAAACGAATCCATTATCTTATGCCCGATAGAAATTTTTGAGAAATTATTTTACCCCGCCCCATGATACGAGACTTAGCGGCGCCTGTGAAAAGTTGATAATTCCATCGAGTGCATATCTGAACAATTTCCAGATGAAAACAAAAGGACAAATTTCCGCTATTGCCAATAGATATTTATATGATATAATAAGGATGATTCTGGCATAATTCTGTATTTGATGGTTGGTATAGCATATGTATCGAAAAAAAAATCAGCTGATGGAGCTGATTCTCTGTTTTATGGACGCCGCAGTGATTCTCATCAGCCTGATGCTGTCGGGTGGAGTCCGCTATGGCAGCCTGCAGCGGTGGTTTGCCATAGAGGATGTCCGGCTGCTGAGCTGCGTGGTGATTCTGCTGCATATTGCCCTGTTTTATCTGATGAAGATGTCGGAAGGTTTTTTCCGGCGGGGACGGTACAGAGAGCTGGCGTTCTGTGTCCGTCATAATGTGGTGATTATTATATTTATCACTTTCCTGAGTTTTGCAATTAAAAATGAACTGTTGATGTCCCGCTTGCAGATGGGTGGATTTTTCCTGATCAGCACCATTCTTTTGTGGCTGACTCATATCCTTGTCCGCAACAGGGAGCGCTTTCAGTCGTTTATCGGGGTGAAAAGAGAGAATCTGATGATCGTGACGACCGCCGATATGCTGGATCACATTATGGAAAATTTTCAGCGGTCCAAGGAGACAATATGGAGCATCTCAGGTATTGTGCTGTTGGATACGGATGAAGCGGGGGAGGCGGTCGACGGGGTTCCGGTGCTTGGGGCCCGGGATGATTATTACGGATATGCGCAGCGGCATGTGGTGGACGAGGTGTTCATTCGTGTGGGATCCGTACAGGAAAACGAGACGCTTCTGAAAGAGATGATTGCCGAATTCGAGAACATGGGACTGGTCGTGAACCTGAATCTGGATCTGTTCCATCTGCCGATATCCGGGGAAAAGAGGGTCTATACGCTGGAGGGATATCCGGTACTGGCTTTTTCCAGCCGTCTTCTGGATTACCGCATGGTATTTGTAAAGAGGCTGATGGATATTGTCGGTGCGTCTGTCGGACTGCTGCTTACGGTCCCGATCGGCATGATACTGGCGCCTTTTCTGCTGCTGGAATCGCCGGGACCTTTGATTTTCAAACAGAAACGGATCGGCAAGAACGGGAGAACGTTTGAATTTTACAAGTTTCGTTCCATGTATGCGGACGCGGAAGAGCGCAAGCAGGAGCTGATGGAACAAAACGAGATGCAGGGAGCGATGTTCAAGATGGAAAACGATCCCCGCATCACAAGGGTGGGGCGTTTTATCCGCAAAACGAGCATCGACGAGCTGCCGCAGTTCTGGAACGTCCTCAAGGGCGATATGAGTCTGGTAGGGACAAGACCGCCGACGCTCGACGAGTTTCAGCGTTACAAGCCGTATCAGAGGCGGAGGCTGAGTTTCAGTCCTGGGATCACCGGTCTGTGGCAGATCAGCGGCCGCAGTGATATCAGGGATTTTGACGAGGTGGTGAAGCTGGATCTGGAGTATATTGACCACTGGTCGCTGATGCTGGATGTCAAGATTATTCTGAAGACGATTGTGGTGATTTTTCGCGGTTCCGGGGCCAGGTAAAAAGGAGAGCTATACAAGACGGGCAAAATTATATAGACAGCAGCAAAGGCATGTGCAGGGGGGCACATGCTTTTTATGTTGAAAATAGATCATCCGTTTGGCCGGCGAATGTCTTGCGATATTTCTGAACTTTCAAATCCTGTACTGCTATGTCAGTGTATAACGGGAGGATCAGGGGTGCCTCGACAACGGTAAACCAGGGTTTCAAAATACGGAGAGCCGGGAAAGTTTATATGGCAATGTATGGAACAGGCGGAAGGCAGGAAGAACAGATAGAGCGGTTGGATTTTTGACGTAAAATGGCAGGATATGTAATAAAAGCGGTAAATTGTGTCCGGATTGTAGAAAATAATATTGAATTATGTAATAATAAAATAATACGGTTTATTTCACATCGTAACAAAAGTATAATTTTGGAGGGCAGGGTATGCAGAGATTTAAATGGCTTCATCTGTCAGATCTTCATTTCCAGATGTGTGAAGGGTTTGACATGAATCTGATTTTAGACCAGTTGAAAGAAATCCTGAAGGAAGAGACAGCGGGTGAAAAATTCAGATACATTTTTCTCACGGGCGATCTGGCGGACCGGTCTATTTATTCCATGGTGGAACAGAGAGTGCGTGACCTTCTGCTGGACAGCGGGATTCTGGAGGATGACGGAACGATTATCTGGGTCTGCGGAAATCATGATATTCCCAGAACATTAAAACACAGAAAGAATGTGATCAGGGGAATCCGGGATAAAGAAGAGACGGACATCACTTTTGAAAATGAATTTGCGGATCAGGAAAGCCGTAAACTGATTCTGGGGGCCTTCAGCGGGTTTTACAAGACGAGAGAAGTCCTTTTCGGCATAAAGGCCGAAGAAGGAGCTTATCCGCATCAGGTGATTCATACGGACGATCTGGAAATTGTGATGCTGAATACCTGTCTTACGTCCTGCGACGATGAGGACGAACATAAATTGTATCTGTGCGAATCAGAACTGATCGGCTTGTTCCATGAGGTGGAGCCCGGGAAGCCGGTATTTGTGCTGGGGCATCATTCTCTTGACTTTATCGCCGATGAAGACAGGAGAAAACTGCAGACCCTTTTTCTGGAGAAAAATGTATCGCTCTATCTCTGCGGTCACTCCCATCAACTGGGAGTGAAATATCTGTCTGAAAATATGCTGGAAGTGGTTTCCGGTGGATTTAAGAACGACGGACACGCAATCGTTTCCTTTTTGATCGGAATCTACGATGGCGGTCAGGATGAGTATGAGCTGATTCCGTATACCTATCGGTTTGGGAGCAGGAAATGGGGAAAAGATTATGAGGCGGTACAGGGGGTGGAGCCGGGGAAAAAATATAAAGCGGTTCTCTCAAAATGTACAGCTTCAGACCAACTGTCCGATCTGATCGCCCGGCTGCAGAAATTATTTCGGGGAGCGGTGCGTCTGGAGTCGCTGAATACAGACGCTTATAATAAAATTGGGGAAGGTATCCTGCGGAGTTATGCTCAGATGCTTTCTGCCGGTGAGACAGACAGGAACATGGGTTTCGAAGAGCTGTGCGAGAATGCCATGAAAGACGGGAATAAAAATATCAATTATACCAGTCTCCGGATGTCGCAGACCATGAAGGATATATGGCGTTTCCGCGAAAACGCCGTCTGTATTCTGAACGAGATAAGACCCGGGGAAGGCAGATTTCCGAAGATTCCGGAGTTAAATTTTGAATTCCAGTCCTTTTTTGAAACTGTAAACCGGTTTGACGTAACTGAAAACGCGTATGTTCTGGTGACAGACGCCGTTCATGATATGGATGACGACAGGAAAAAAGTCCTCACGGAATTTCCGTGGGATATGATTTTGGATTATGACGGGCATTCTGAGACGGGAGGTCTGAGAAGCCGCGCGCAGGGGCGCAATATAAAAGACCTGCTGGGAAGCTGCAGAATCGTCAGAGAGTCTGTCCTGAGAAGGGGAATTACAAGCTGGGTGCGTATCGGAGAACAGATGAAGTTCGTTCCGGGCAGGGATGGGTCCGGAATGAATTTTCCGAATCTCAAAGATCTTTTTATGGAAATTGTCGATAAACTGTATGAGAACACGAACGGTACGGTGCTCTTTGTCTACCTGAAAGAGATTGAAGCGTGGGACAGGGAACTGATGAGGTGCGCTTGGGACCGGTTCGCGGGAAAGGCAAGGTTTGTTCTGGCGGGGGCCTATGACCGTAAGAAGCTGGAAGGACAGTTTCAGGAGCTGTTCAGAGACGAATACGGACGTCCGGTAACGGACTGTTATCGGATCTATCAGACGTCTGCCATACAGTTTATGACGGCTTTCAGCGAATACTCGGAAAACTTTATGGAGAGAAAAAAATACGAGCGTATGCTCTTTCCGACCAATACCGGGCTGGCGAATCTGGAGGAAAATCTTTATGTGAATCTGGGGGATTATTTTGAGGTTCTGACTTCGGACATAGGGACGGACTTAAAGCATCACCATGAGGATATTGAAGAGTTTTATCTGGGCGGAGAGGCGAAGTGGAGCCTGTTCTACACCAAGGACATTCTGGATCTGCTCGGAAGCGAAGCGGCTGAGAATCTGACAGGCAAATTGAAAACAGCGCTGGGAGCAAAGAAAAAGCAGCCCAAAGACGCCATTTTTTATCTGCTTCATTCGGCCGGATTCGGCGGAACAACCGCGGCCAGGGCGATTGCGTGGCGGCTGCACAGAGAGTGCCCTACATTGATTCTGAAAAGTTATGAGTATGGAAAGATTAAGCCGCTGATACAGAATCTGTATGACAATCATTCCAGAAAGGGTATTTTGATCATTGCGGACGAGAACCGTTTTTCCATCAGTGATCTGGAAAAACTGGAGTGGGAAATAGGAAATGTCGACCGCCCGTTTGCCCTGCTGATTGTAAAACGGCTGAGCGGTAAAAACGGTAATGATCTGAAGAATACGGAAACACTGACTTTGCTCACCAATGAGATGATTGCCGCTCTGCAAAACCGGTTTGAGGAACGGTCACATCTGGACTCGGATACGTTGAGAAGGAAAAAAGGCGAGTTTAATAAGGTGTTTCCAAAAAACAGCGGAATGCGCTGCCCGTTTTTGATCGGCCTGTATTATCAGGATGAAAAGTTCAACGGAATTAAGGAATACGTCAAGCGTATTGTGGACAACATCTCTTCGGAAAAGGAAACGAAACTTCTTCTGATCCTGGCTGTTATTAATTACTACGGGAGGATCGGCGCCGCAAAAGAAATCGTGGAAAAATACGTCCCGCTGCCAGCCAATGCTAATTATCTGGAGAAGTATCCTTACGCAAAGGACGCGTTTATCCGCAGCTATGACGAGACGCTTCAGGTGCGGTTGTACTGTGAGAAACATCCGCTGATCAGTCTGGAACTC
This sequence comes from uncultured Lachnospiraceae bacterium, assembly GCA_910587765.1. GTDB lineage: Bacteria > Bacillota > Clostridia > Lachnospirales > Lachnospiraceae > Hominiventricola. Next base: position 25,703 of record CAJUNR010000028.1, on the reverse strand, counting down.
ATAAAGCAGTGTTCCCAAAAGCTTTATGGAGCAAATTATCAGGAAAACCTGAAGGAGATATCCGAGGAGTTAATTGAAAAAATACTGGAGATCAATCAAAAAGGCATCACGCTGTATTACAAAAATCTGCTGGAGCGTCTGTTCGTTTACAAAAATGCCGCGGATGTGGATGAAAAAGGCTATACCGACGTGTCGGAGTTCTCTCCTCTGATTCTCGCGCTGCCGTCGCAGACGTCGAAGGAAGAAGTGATGTGTTCACTGGCGGCCGGAGTAAAAAAGGTAGTTGAAAATATATCGCCAAGAGGAAACGAACTGTACTTTAAGATGGCCGCGCACATCTGCGGTCATCTGGGCAGGCTGTATAAGGCTTCTACGGTATCGCTGGAGTCGATGAAGAACGGCATAGAATCAATCCGGTGGTGTGAGAATGCGGAGACGATCATGAAAAAAGGCGGGTTTGAGGACGCATATATTTATCATATGTATGGGACAAGTCTGAGCAAGCAATGTCAGGATGCCATCAAAGGCTGGAACGATGAACTGGAGAACTGTTCCGCAGAGAATATCGAACGACTGGAAGCCGATCTGGAGAAAGCGATCAGCAAATTTGACGAAGCCATTTATGCCGGAGAATTTGTCAGAGGCTGCATCTCGAAACTCTCTTTGCTGATGGAATATATGAAGTTCCTGATGAAGTGGAAGAAAATCGGAAGCGCGGATGAATTGCAGAAGCTTTCCGTAGAACAAAGAGGGTATATCAGAGATATCGACGACATGATCAGCATGTTGGATGATACAGTGCTGGACGGCAAGGACCGCAGCCGTCTGCTGAATCTCCAGGGAAAATACAAGTCGGAGATTATATTCAACAATTATGGAAAGGCGATCGAGTATTATACAAACTCCATTGACAACATTGTCAAAAAGAAAGGAGAAGATGCGGAGGAGCTTTATATATTACGATCCGGACTGGCAAGCTCGATTATCGGGAAATATTTTCAGAATAAGAAAAATCCCTATCTGGAAATGGAAGAGAAGGACGTGGCCAGGATTCTGGAGGCGCTGGAGAAAAATATCTTTTCAACCGTTGTACTGCCGGACCGGTGGGAGCATCAGAGGCGATGCAACGACTGCTATCGCTGGCTGAGGATTGCAAAACAGTCGACGACGGCCGTGCGGACAGGGATCAAGGTTGCGGAGAAGTGGAAAGAGCTTCAGAAAGAAGCGTGGTTGAGAGATCCGCGTCCGTATTATTATATGGCGGTGCTGAATTATCTGGACGCGCTGGACGGATATGAGGACAGTCTCGATATTGCCAGGGCGAATCACAAAGAGGCATACAGAATCGCCAATAATAATTCGGATTTCCGGGTGATCAACATGGAGATGATCCGGGATATTCTCGTCACGGGAAAGGGAATGAACCGACTCAAAAGTGTGGTGGATTTATCCAAAATCCCGGAAGAGGAGGACGTAGGGATGGTCAAACTAAGAGGAAAATTCCTGGATATCGACAGTGAAAAAAATAAGAAGATCGGAATTGTCAGAGTTTCATTTCCCCGGGAAATGCGGAACCTGAAAGTTTATTTTAAAATGGGCGATCAGAACACAATCGGCATAGGCCAGTCCACGCATACGCTGGAATTCGGGGTAGGATTTACGTTTGAACGTCTGGAAGCGGTCAACAGAACGGTGAAAGATGTCACAAGCGCGGCGGCTCATTCTTCCTGAAAAGCCGGTCGGGCGGTATGGATTTGGTATCGGTGATTTCCGGCCGGAGAAGGCGACTGCTTTTCTCCGGCCGGAAATTGTGTCCGGACAAAACAGCGGAGGACGCTATAATTAAGAAAAGTACAGCGTACCCGGCATATGCGGATCGTGACGGAGGAAGGCGCAATATGACGGCGAAGGCGGACAATGCGTTCGAGATTACCAAGGTATCAGAGGCCAGCGGATACATGGACAACTATGTGTAATCCAAATGTAAAAGTGGTGAAAAATTGGCATTGTTAAGTTTTTCATCCTGTTTTCCGGTCTTACTGTCATATTTCTTCTTTTCAATCATAATCCGTGCCTGAAGGTTACGGTTTCTGAACCTTTCTTGGATTTATTCTGTAAAGGGGGTTATTATCGGCTTTATTATCTCAAATGCCGTTATATTGAAACGGATAAACGGTATTTGATCTTCCATTGCGAAAACCGGGAATTTAGAACCTTCGGTAAGATATCAGACTTGTCACAGAAACTTCCCCCAAACATCTTTTTCCGCTGCAATAACAGCTATATTGTAAATCTTCAATATATCAGTGAAATTGTACCGGAGGGAGACCGGTATAATATTCATCTCTTGTCCGGAGAGGTTATTCCACTCAGCAGAAGCCGATATCGGGAATACCGAAACAATCTCAAGCCTATGCAAAAGTATTAGGGGGAGAGGTTCAATTGCTGGCAGATTTCCAGCTGTCTGCGCAGATCACTCATCATATTTTGAATAATCTTCTCTGCATTATCGTTTCAGGATGTCGGCTTCGCGGGCTGTTCGTCGGCCATGGGTTCGGTTTTGTCTTTTTGCACAAATGCTGATGGTGTCTTAGACCATGACTATTCTGAAAAAACTATATAAATGCATTTTGCCCAACGGCGGTCTTTACACCTCAATCAGTTGTTGATATAATAAAAAAATATGAATTATATTCTATGAAAGAGGTGATCGGGTTGTCAGGCGATGCTGCAGATGGCGGCACATTCAGGGAGATTTGGAGTGGATGACCTCGTGGCACATGACAGGGTTTATGTCAGGCTCGTGTGTGTGTACTGTTGTGTGGTTAATGATGTGTTTTGATGATAGTGATTGAGATGCTGTTTCTTATAGGAAAAGAGCTTTTGTGCAGGCATTTGAAGGAGCAATCCGCAGGGAAAGATCTGGGATTATGAGAAACGGTAAGGGGAGAAGGTTAAGCGGGACAAGGAGGAGTAAATGGTGAGGTATACAAGGCGGTTATGGGCGTGCGTGCTGTGCGTCTGTATGTTGGCTTCGGCAGTCGGGACGGACGTCCTGGCAGCGGGCATCTCGGAGAACGGGGCGGAAAGCAGACTGGAGCAGGCAGATTCGTCCGCAGCGGCGAGCGGAAATCAGACAGTGAATCCGTCTGAAACGGTAAGCGGGAACAAACCGGGCGACAGTTCCGAAGGCGAAAGCTCAGGAAGTGTAAGCGGGAACAAACCGGGCGAAGGTTCCGAAGGCGAAGGCTCAGGAAGTGTGAGCGGGAACAAACCAGGTGATTCCGGGAGCGTAAGCGGCAACAAGCCGGGCGAAGGCTCGGGAAGCGTAAGCGGGAACAAACCGGGCGATTCCGGGAGCGTAAGCGGCAACAAGCCGGGTGAAGGCTCGGGAAGCGTGAGCGGCAACAAACCGGGTGAAGGCTCGGGAAGTGTGAGCGGGAACAAACCGGGCGATTCCGGGAGCGTAAGCGGCAACAAACCGGGCGACTCCGGAAGTGTGAGCGGCAACATCGTGGATAATGGGGAATGGGCGCTGACAGAGGACGGTACGCTGCGGAAAGGCTCGGAACACACGGGGATTAAGAAGAGCGGAAACCAGTTCCCGGAAGGTGTGAAGAAGATTCCGGCGGGCATTTTCTCGGGAAACGAAGTTCTGGAAGAAATTACAATCCCGTATACAGTGACGGAGATCGAAGCAGGAGCCTTTAAGGGCGCCTATAATCTGAAGAGCGTGATCTTTGAGACTGATCCGGAGAGCAACCGATCCGGTCTTACGGAATTGAGATCCGAGGTATTTGCCGAATGCGAAAATCTGGGCTATCGGACCGGGGGAGCGCTTGAGATTCCGGAGGGAATCCGGAAGATCGGGGATTCCTGCTTTGAAGACTGCACGCAGCTGCAGGGCATGGATCTGCCCGGGACGCTGGAGGAAATCGGACGGCGGGCGTTTTTCGGCTGCAAGGCAATGACGAATATCACGCTGGAGAAGACGGCGGTAAAGACGATTAAGGAACAGGCGTTCCGGGATGCTTCCAAACTGGAAGAAGTGACCTTTCCGGCATCTTTATCCAGTTTGGGAAGATATGCTTTCCAGAACACCACAAAACTGTATATCGTGGATTTTTCTAGAGTGAACGGAGCAGAACTGGCGCTTGGTCAGTTTGGGTTCAGCAGGAGCGGTTTAAGGAATCTGAAGCTGCCGCCGGATATGAGCGTGATCCCGGAAGGGGCTTTTGAAGAGTGTACGGCGCTTAGCAGTCTGACTTTAGGAGCAGACAATGATAAGGGGCTGAAAACCATTGAAAAAGGAGCGTTTAAGGGCTGTACCGGCCTTACAAAGTTGATCTTGAAAAGATCTGTGGATCGGGTGAGGAACGGAGCATTTGAGGGCTGCAGTAAGCTGAAGACGGTTGAGATCCGAAGCTGGGATGAAGAGACAGGAGAGAGTACGATCTTTCTCGATGAATATTCCTTCCCGGCAAACAACGGAATGTCTGTCTGGGGATACGGCGGAACGGTACAGGAATGGGCCGGCAAGCACAGCCGTGAGGGCGTGAAATATGAGCCTCTGTATGAAGCGGCAAAGCTCGTGTTCCAGAAGACGGGAGAAGGAACCTGCGAGGTGGCGAGTTCGGAGGAAGATGATGAGGAAAAGCCGAAGGAAATTAAGGTAAAGGTTGGAGACACCGTTGCGTTGTCTGTGAAGGCGGCTGATAATTATTCACTGGTTTCTCTGTCTTACGGAAGGGAAGACGAGGAGCAGATGATCGGTTCTTCACTGAAATTCACGGTGAAACCGGGGGATATTGAGGACGGAGAGGTCGTTGTAAGGGCAGTCTTTAAGAAAAACAACGCAACACAGAAATATACCTGGCGTGTGGACGGCAGGCAGGTATATATCGGAGAGGAAGGCCGTCAGACACACCGCTTTGACTGTACCAGGCAGTTTGCCCAGCTTACGATTCTGGATGACAGTACGCGGAGGCAGACGGTCAACTGGGCGTGGGAGTTTGCCAGCAATAATTCGGCGGCAGTGTCGGTCGATCAAAACGGAAGGATCCGGTCGCTGAAAGAGACGGACGGCGTGAAGATTACGGCGACGCTCAAAGGAAATAATAAGATACAGCTTGTTCTGTGGTGTCAGGTCGGAGAAGATCTGAAGCTCAAAGAAATTACCGGATTTGATTTCACACTGGGAAACAGAATGCGGGAGATCACGGACGATCCATCGGGACTTCCGGTCATTCAGGTTCCGAAATCCTGGGTAAAGGCGGTAACCGACAAAGGGCAGACCCGCAACTTTACGGCAGCTGTGGAAGCGGAGAATACAAAGGGAAAGAAGATTGACGGCGGTTACAGCTGGAGCTGCAGCGATAGCCGTGTGGTGACGCTGGGCAGCGGCAGTACGTCGGCCGGGGCCAATACAATCAAAATATGCGGCGTGGGCGAGACGGTTGTGACTGTAAAGTCCAAAATCAAGGATGTGAACGACGAGTATCCGCTGAAACGGTTCATTGTGCGCGTAGTGGACATGACGCCGTATATCGAAGAGACTTCGATCAAGGTGAACCCCAAGTCGGAGGAGCCGGCAGTACTGACGCTTATCCCGGCATATTCCGGCGAGTTGGATGGTACTTCCATTGAACTGAAGAAAATGAATTCGTCGAAGAAATGGGTGTCAGTCAAAGGTCTGGCTGTTCAACTGGCCGGAGACGACGGCAACGGAGGGAAGAAGGTCCGCCTTCTGCTTTCGGGTTCCACGTATAAAAATGCATCGGAAACTTCCATTCAGGACCTGTATCTGCACGTGGTTGTGGACGGTTCCGAGTATTGCTATATCAAGATGCCTGAGATCGTGATTACGCCCAAAGAGCCGAAACCGACCGTAAAGCTGACCGGGAAAATCAACAAATTCTATACCGGCAGCGCGAAAGAACAGGGGCAGATTAAAGCGGCGGTGACTTCTCCGAAAGGGTATATACGGGATACCGCGGTGCTTCCGGTACTGGAAAATTTGAATACGGACGATAAGAATAAAGATTTTGCGGAAAACTTTGAAGTACGGGCGATCGACGGAGACGATAAGAAATTCCTTATCGTTCAGAAGGCGGAGACGCTGCAGCCGGAGAACAAGCCGGCAGTCAGCGGATACCTTAAAATCAAATACGTCGGATATGATCCGGTCAAAGTGAAGATTACGATTCCCACTCAGAATACGGCGCCTGCCTATCAGATCACGCCTTCAAGCGTGACTGCCAATAAGAACGCCAAAGATCAGGAATATGAGATTCAGCTTATAGATAAGAAGACGAAGAAAGTGCAGGAACTGGACGGCTTTCAGGCGTTCTACCACGTGGATTCCAGCGATATGTTTGGGTTCGGAGCTTCGGCTCCGGTAGTTGACAGCGAGAAGGATGTCATCCGGGTGAAGCTGCCGGGAGCGGTTACGGGAAATGCGAAAGCGATTCTGGTTCTCAAGCGGGAAGACTGGGGCAGCGGATTGAAGATGACTTTGACGATTAAGGCCACAAGTGCGAAGCCGAAGGTGAAGCTTGGAACCTCTGTGATTGCGCTTAATCGGTCGGTCAGCGAGAGCAACTCTACGACGGCCGGACTGAATCAGCAGGATGCGAAGCTGGAGAGCATGGATACTTTTGAGCCTGTCGGCAGAAATGCCTGGGAGGCGAATAAGCTTCTGGTGAATTATGATAAGGCTTCCGGCAGAATTATGGTGTCCGTAAAAGAGCAGGGGCAGTTTCCGGCGGACGGAACCTACAGTTTCCGGACGTATCCTCAGATTCGTTACAACGGTACGGACAGAACCGACCGGCTTTCCGCGCTTACGGTGAAAGTAAAGGTTGGAAATCAGCAGCCGCGCATAAAATTGAAGTCCAGTGTTTTCCGTCTGAATCAGAGTCTGGCGCCGGGGATGGAGACCGCGCAGCAGACTTATACATGGATCGATCTTCCGGAGGCGGACGGCTTCCTTGAGATACCGGATATGAGCGGTCTGACGCTGAGCTACAGCGATAAGAACGGGGCCGGCAGCTTTAAAAATGACGGAAGCGGGCCGATACAGGTGAGTTTCCGGGAAAGGGAAGAGGAAGTCAAGGGAAAGAAGGTAAAATCGCTGATCATATCTGTGCAGACCGGTACTGCCGCGCTCCACAACGGGACGAGAACATTTATTCTGTCCGGGATGACGACAGGTGGGAAAGCGGTGAAGGATCTGAGCATCAAGGTACAGGCGGTGGCGAAGAGACCGGATGTCACCTTGAGCGCGTCCGGAAGCCTGAATGTGCTGGATGAGAAAAGCGCCGTTACTTATAAAGTGAAGGTGAAGAATTTCTCCGGACAGTTCGACGGAGGGAAACTGCAGGTGCTGGCGGAGTCGACGAAAGAGGGCGGATGGGAATCGGATCCCGAGAAGCTTCATTTTATGCTGGAGCCGGATCCGAAGAATGAAAATCAGATTTTTCTGAAGGTTCGTCCGGACAAGGAGGGAGACATCGAAAAGCGGGCTTATAAGCTTCAGCTTGGGATCACGGTAGCAGGTGAGACACTGAACAAAACGGTTAAGGTTACCCCCAAACAAATCACCCCCAAACTGACCTTCGGCACCACGAAGCTGACCGGCTACATGCGCAATCCTTCCCGCAGATGCATCACGACCATCGAGGCGGATAAGAAGACGCCGGCGGAGATTGTCCGGGTGGAATGGGGAAAGAAAGCGTCCGATACCCTGAAAGAGGCGTTCTGCGAGCCGAGGTTCGAGGACGGAAAACTGATCCTTCAGGTGCGCAATCCGGCGCTGCTGAAGCGGGGGGCGACCTACGATCTTTCGCTGACGGCGGTCTACAAGAATCAGTTCAAAGACGCGGCCGGCACGAATTTTACGATGAAATTTACGATCCGATAAGGATCAAAGCGGCTGCAACCATGGAAAGGAAGAGGGATGGAACAGATAAGAGCGAAAATTCTGCCGGTACTGGCGTGTGTGATTACAGAGGGTTTCCTGCTGTATGGAGTGCTGTCTGTGGTTATGGAGGAAAACTGGCCGGCATCCGGCAGATACTGGGCGTATTTTCTGTATCTGCTCTATCTTCTGGTCCTGATCAAGGCAGTGCTGCAGAGGCACAATCTGCCGGAGGCGGCGCTGCTGATCGGCTGCGCGGGTCTGGCGCAGATGAGCCGGATCACGACGCAGACGAACGCGGTGCTGTGGTTCGTGGCGGGTTTTGTGATCGCGAAGGATCTGGAGCTGCGGAAAGTTCTGAAAGTCGATCTGATCACGCGGATCGTTCTCGGACTTTGCCTGATCTTCCTGCCGCTTCTCGGCCTGTATCCGAATCAGGCCAGGCAGGAGATCGGGGGGCGTCTCCGTGACAGCTTCGGCTGGGCGCATCCCAATGAGATGGGGCTTTTCTTCCTGATGATCTGTGTGCTGTGGGTATATTTCCGGCATGAGAGATGGAGCAAATGGGACACGCTGGGAATGCTGGCCTTGATCGTGTTTCTGGACGTTTTCCCGAACAGCCGGACTTCGGAGCTGTGTATGCTGGGTATTTTGCTGATGGAAGGGATTGCCTTTCTGCTCAGGAGAAAAGGTGCGGACGGTGGAAAGAAGGCGGCTTTCTGGGGCTCCTGCGGGAGCGCCGCGCTGCTGGGAGGTCTGATAATTACCGGCGTTCTGACGTATTTCGGAGACCGGGACTGTGCATGGCTTTCCCGTCTGCCATCGACGCTTTTCTCCAGAGCGACGCTTGCGCACGATGCCTGGGTGGAGAGCGGATTCTGTCTGCTGGGGCAGATGGTCAACGTTTATTATCTGGATATGATGTACGCCTATCTGGGACTTCACATGGGGGTTCTGGTGCTGCTTCTGTTCGTGTTCCTGAGCGCGCTGGCGGTCGGGTATGCATGGCGGAAACGGGATGAGAAGCTGCAGCTCATATTGATCGTGTATCTGGTGTACAGTGTTCTGGAGCACGAGCATTTCAAGATGCTCAGCGGTTTTTACCCGTTGCTTCTGGGAAGCGTGTTCTGGGCGGCGCTTGAGGAACTGCGGAACAGGAGGCAATCATGAGAAGAATAGGAAATCTGCTTTTGCTTTTGTGCGCCGGTATTGCGCTGGGAACCCTGTCGCTGACACTGGTCTATCTGCTGCCGGCCGCTCCCATGCAGGCGCATATGCGCGCATGCATCGACAGTTATGTGGCGGAAGGGGACAACCCTTTCGTGATGGAAGGCTATAAGGGGAGTTCGCTGGACAATTATACGGACGCCATTATGCTCGCCAATGCGGTATACGCTTCGGAGGCTCCTGCGTGGCAGGCGGCCATGAGAGTGGAGCGGTGGGAGAAGGACGGGGAACAGAATCAGGAGGCGCTGAGAGAATATCTGACCGAAGGCAGTTCGGATCGGGTGAGCGGTTATGCAAGGTACTGGCACGGTTATCTGATGTTGTTAAAACCGCTGCTGCTGGTATTCAATTATCCGCAGATCCGTATGTTGAACGGAATCGTCATGCTGGTTTTGACGGGACTTTTGTTCCGGGGCTTCCGAAAACGCAGGATGAAGAGGAGCATGATCGCCATGCTCCTCGCTTTGATGAGTCTTTTTCCGGCGGCGCTTCCGTTCTCCCTGCAGTTTTCGACGGCGTTTTATACGGGAATGACGGCCTGTCTCGTCGTTCTTTACCAGTATGAAGCAATCGAGGAGAGAGACGTCTGGTGCGGCTTTTTCTTCCTCACCGGGATGCTGACGAGTTTTTTTGATTTCCTGACCTATCCTCTTTTTACCTTCGGGATGCCGATTGTGCTTTGTCTGACCTTGAAAAGGCCCGGCCGAAGAGAGGGGCTTTTCTTTTTGACGAAAGCGGGCGCGGCCTGGTGTGCCGGATATGCGGGCATGTGGGCCGGAAAATGGACGGTTGGTTCGCTTCTCGGCGGCGTCAACATATGGAAGGACGCGGTGTATACGGTGGGAGTGAGGGCGTCGAGCAGCGCTTATGAGGAGCATGTGAGCCGGATTCTTGCGGTGCTGAGAAATTTTTATATTTATTTCAATCCGTACGGGATGCTGCTTTGGGCGATTCTTGCCGTATGGGTGGGGGCGTATCTGTGGAGGCGCAGAAAAGAAGGATGGGACAGCCATACGATGCTGATGCTTGCCATCGCATGTCTTCCCATCCTCTGGTACCTGGCTGCGGCCAACCATTCCTATGTTCATTACTGGTACAGCTTCCGCAATCTGGCGGTGAGCGTATTCGCGGCGGGGATGATTACCGAAACGCATTCAGGGCGTCAATAACATAGTCGAGTTCTTCGCGCGTCATCCCGTTATAGATGGGCAGCGAAAGCACGGTGTCTGCCAGATGCTCCGTGACCGGAAAATCTCCCTTATGATGTCCGAGATACTGATAAGCTTCCGCCAGATGAGGCGGGATTGGATAGTGGATAATCGTTCCGATCTCCCGTTCGTTCAGGTATTCGATCAGGCGGTCCCGCTCCTCGCAGCGGACCACATACTGGTGCCAGACGCCGGTCGTTCCTTCCGGCAGTTCGGGAAGCCGAAGGAGCGGATTGGTAAGATGTTCCGCGTAATATGCGGCGATCTCCTGCCGTTCTTCTGTAATTTCTTTGATATGGCGCAGACGGACTCTCAGAAGTCCGGCCTGCAGCTCGTCCAGTCTGGAATTGGTTCCCACAACCTTGTTATAATAGCGCACTTCGCTGCCGTAATTGCGGTACGTCCGGAAGTCCCGCGCCAGGGCTTCGTCCCTGACGACGACGGCGCCGCCGTCGCCGAAAGCGCCCAGGTTCTTGGACGGATAGAAGGAGAAACAGCCGATATCACCGAACGTTCCGGTCATCCGGTCCCCGTAATACGCGCCGTGAGACTGCGCGCAGTCCTCTACCAGATAAAGGTTGTGTTCCTTGCAGAAGCTTACGATCTCATCCATCCGGCAGGGGATTCCGTACAGATGGACGGCGAGGACCGCTTTCGTGCGGCCGGTGATCTTCTCTTCCAACTGCCGGACGTCAATGCCGAAGTGTTCGTCCGGTTCGACGAAGACCGGCGTGGCCCCGTTGATGGTAATGCCCATCACGCTTGCGATGTAGGTGTTGCCCTGAACGAGCACTTCGTCGCCGGCTCCGATTCCCAGAATCCGGAAGGCAAGCCACAGCGCGTCCAGTCCGCTGGCCAGACCCACACAGTAGTCCGCTCCTGTATAGGCGGCAAATTCTTCTTCAAAGGAGGATACCTCCCGTCCCAGCACGTACCAGCCGGAGCGCAGCACTTCCAGTGCTTTCTGTTCAAATTCCTGCTGGTATTTGTAAAATCCCCGGTCCATCCGGTTCGGCATGATCTTCATCTCTTCGTTCACCTGTCTTTCTGTTTTTCGTCTGCCGCCGCATTCTGCACGATGTCAATCAGGAACGGCGGACGGTTTCTGGCCGCGTCCAGGGCGCGCCAGATGTATTCTCCCAGTATCCCCAGCATCAGCAGAATCAGCCCGGTGGAGAACAGAAGCACCGCCATCAGGGAAGTCCACCCAAGGACCGGTTCCCCTACCGTCAGTTTACTGAAAATGATATAGAGAGCCATCACGAAGGCGCCCAGAGACACCGCCCCGCCCAGCATGGTCATAAAGCGGATCGGGAAATAAGAGAAGCTCATCATGGAGTCCATGATCAGCTTGATCTTTTTGCTCATCGTCCACCGGGACTGACCGATCTCCCGGGCCTTGCGGTGAAAATAGACCTTGTCTGTCTGAAAGCCCATCCACAACACCTGCAGGGAGAGGGAGGAATTTTTCTCATCGAGCATGAGCAGCACGTCAATGGCCCTGCGGTCGAGCAGATAGCAGTCGAATCCGCCTTCCGGCATGTTGGACATGATGAATCTGCGCACAATCACATAGTAAAGATTGGCGAACCATTTATAAATGCCGTTGTCGTCCCGTTCCTCGCGGACGGCGAGCACGACCTTGTTGCCCTTTTTCCAGCTTTCATAAAGCTCCAGAATCAGCTCGGAGTCTTCCTGAAGATCCGCCTGTTTGGTGACGGCGCAGTCTCCGGTGCAGCAGGAGAGTCCGGCCAGCAGCGCCGCGTGCTCCCCGAAATTCCGGGACAGGCGCACGAGCACGACATGGTCGTCCAGCGCCTTGATTTCCTGCATGATTTCCCAGGACCGGTCGCCGGACCCGTCGTCGACGAAGACGATCTCATAATCTTCCAGCCGTCCCAGTATTTTATCTTTCATATCCTGATACAGCAGCATCAGCGTGTCCGAGCTGTAGTAGACAGGAACAATAATGGATATTTTGCTCATTGGTTTCCTTTCCTGTGTTTCCTTAGTCTCATACAGTGTACAGTGTACACTAAAACAGGGACGGAGGCAAGGGTTTTTCCCCGGAGCCTCCGGCGGATGCACACGGGTGTGAACCGAAACAATCCGTCTTTCCCTGAATTTGTAAAATATCACAGAAAAAGGGTTGACAAAACCGGTAAAGAGTCATATTATTGTATTAAATCAGTAATACAACGATACAGGAGAAAGGAGTGAGCAGATGGAATGGAAACTGGATGACAATCGTCCGATATGGATGCAGCTACAGGAACAGTTGACGAGGAAGATATTGTCCGGCTGGTATCACAGCGGCGAGAAGCTGCCGAGTGTGAGAGAGCTGGCTTCCGAGGCGGGGGTGAATCCCAATACCATGCAGCGGGCGCTGGCCGGACTGGATATGGAAGGCCTGACCGTGACGAACCGCACCATGGGACGGACCGTCACAGAGGACCGGACCGTAATCGAGGGTATGAGGGCGACGCTTGCGAAGGATATTATCCGGCAGTTTTATCAGTCGGCCTCCGAGCTGGGATATACGAAGGAGCAGGCTATGGAATTGTTGATGAGGAGGGAAGATTAAATGAGCGATATGCTGATACAGTGCCAGGATCTATGGAAAAATTATGGCAGTCAGAGAGCGCTGCAGGGTCTCAGCCTGCAGTTGGAGAGCGGAAAGATTGTGGGGCTTCTGGGGCCGAACGGTTCGGGGAAGACAACCTTGATTAAGATACTGAACGGACTTTTGACGCCGGACCGGGGCATCGTTCTGGTGGACGGTCAGGAGCCGGGAGTCTATACCAAGTCCATCATCAGTTATCTGCCGGATAAGCCGTATTTTGCCGGCTGGATGAGGGTCAGCGATCTGTTTGACCTGTTTGAGGATTTCTATGAAGATTTTGACCGCGGGAAAGCGGATCATATGTGCAGGGCGCTCCAGATCGACGAGCGGCTTCGCATGAAAACGCTTTCCAAAGGAACAAAGGAGAAGGTGCAGTTGATTCTGGTCATGAGCCGCAGGGCGAAGCTGTACTTGCTGGACGAGCCGATCGCCGGCGTGGACCCGGCGGCCAGGGATTATATCCTGACGACGATACTGAACAATTACAATCCGGAGGGGACGGTGCTGATTTCCACGCATCTGATCTCCGATGTGGAACGGGTACTGGACGAGGTGCTTTTTATTCAGAATGGTCAGGTCGTCCGTCAGGAACTGGTGGACGATATCCGTGAAAAAGAAGGAAAATCGGTGGATGAACTGTTCCGGGAAGTTTTCCGGACGGTTCCGTTTGGGGGAGGTGAATGGTAATGATGGGAAAATTGTTGAAATATGATCTGAGAGCCATGTCGAGAGCGTTTATTCCCATGTGGATTCTGGCTCCGGTCATTGCGCTCCTCTTCAGCTTTTCGATTCGGGCGACGATTGTCTGGGCGGACCGTTCCGTGCCGGGGAGGGCTCTGTTTACGGCAGGCAACGGGATTCTGATGGCAATTATGATGATTCTGTTTATCGCGGCTATCATGGGACTGCTGATCATGACGGTAGTGTTCGTGATTCAGAGGTTCTGGAACGGCCTTTTGAAGGAAGAGGGATATCTGATGTTCACGCTTCCGGTGAAGATCTGGGAGCTGATTGTATCCAAAGCGCTGACGGCGACGCTGATCAGCTGCATCAGCGCCGTGGTGGGAGTTTTCTCCGCGATGATTCTGGCAGTCTGTTCTACGGAGGAAGTGATCCGTTCGCTGGCAGTCGCCTGGAAATATGTGTTCAGTCAGATCTTTGAGGTGGGGCCTGTCTTCTGGATGAACCTCGTGCTGTTTGTCATCGTGATGATTGTCGGTATGGCCGGAAGCATCTATCATGTGTATGCGGCGATGGCCGTCGGACATCTGTTCCAGACCCATAAAGTGGTCGGATCCTGCGTCTCCTATATCGGGTTTTCGCTTGCGGTTTCCATCCTGTCCAGCGTTGTCAATACCATTCTGGAAATCATTCTGCCCGATCGCTGGAATGATTACTGGATCGGTTCTTCCGGCTCGTTGGCCGGAACACTGAGCATGGTGTATCTTCTGTATCTGCTGCTGGCAGGTATTCTGCAGATTATCATCTATCATGTGATTACCGAACGGCTGTTGGCGACGAAGCTGAATCTGGAGTGACGGTCCGTCCGTGCGGCGGGAAAGGCGATGTAATATTGTATACAGCGGTTTGTTTCAGGCGAAAATGATTTCATTTTCGCCTGATTTATGTTACAATCCTTTCTATACGGACGGGAAATCAGACGGCGCGTCTTCCTGCGCGGACAGCGGCGGGAGACTGGAACGGAAGCGAGGTACAAAAAGGATGAGAGAAGAGATCAGGGACAGGCTGAAACAGATGAGCGACGAGGGGTATCAGAAATTCTCCGGGTCGCTCATTCCTGTTTCCGGACGCGGGATTCTGCTGGGCGTTCGTCTGCCGGAGCTCAGGCGCTATGCGAAAGAGCTGGCGAAGGGCAACTGGCGGGAGGAGCTTTCCTATAAAGAAGATATTTATTTTGAAGAGACGATGCTGCGGGGGATGCTGTTCGGCTGCGCCTGTAAGGAAATCGGGGAACTACTGGCGTATCTGGAGGATTTTATTCCCCGCGTCGGCAACTGGTCTGTCTGCGACAGCGTGTGCAGCGGTCTGAAGCTGACGGAGAAATATCCGCGGGAAACGTGGGAATTTCTGGAACCTTATCTGAAATCAGGGCAGGAATTTCCGGTCCGGGTGGGATTGATTATGCTTTTGGATCATTTTGTAAAGCTTTCCGGGGACGGGAAGAGATGTTCCCGGAGGAGGCGGATAACGATGGAAGACCTTGAGGGCGGGGAGGAGAACGGCCTTTATCTGGAGCGGATTCTGCAGGTGCTGGACCGGGAGTTCACCGAAGGCTACTATGCGCAGATGGGGGCGGCGTGGCTTCTGGCCGAGCTGTTCGTCACTTATCCGGTGCGTACACTGAGGGGGCTTCGCGAGCTTCGTCTGGACGGGTTTACGAGAAAAAAAGCGCTGCAGAAAATCCGGGAATCGCGCATTCCGGATCCCGAAGTCAAAACATATCTGAGAGGTTTGGAAAATGGAATACAGCATGTATGAACTTTTGTTTTTTCTTTTTTGTTACTCTTTTCTGGGCTGGTGTATGGAAGTGGCTTACATGGCGGTTCGCACCGGCCGTTTCTGCAACCGGGGCGTTTTCAATCTGCCGCTGTGTCTGTCCTACGGCATCACCATGGATCTTCTGATTGTGGTCATTCCGACGCTGGAGGGCGCGTATGTGTTTCAGTTTGTCGCGTTTGTGGTGATTGTGTCCGCGGGCGCCCAACTGGCGGACGAGGTGTCGGTGCGCATGACCGGGAGACGGATGTGGGAGAATGAGGCGCACTCCATCTATTCCGGAAGAAAGCTGGGAATTGTCTATACGCTGACCATGAGCGCGGCCGCGCTGGTCGTTCTGCTTCTGATTCATCCGGTGCTGTATCTGGGATATCAGATGCTTCCCGCGCTGCTGCGGAAACTGTTCCTGCTGGTTCTCCTGGGACTGCTGCTTGCGGACGGGATCGTGACGCTTTATACGATCCGCAGGCGTCCGCTCCTTGCCGGGATGCAGGCGGTATCGGAAGAACTGCAGGAGCGGAAAGTAAATTTCGGAGACTGGCTGTCCGCCCGCATCTGGCGCCGTCTGACGAAGGCGTATCCCAATCTGGCTCCGGCGGACAGGGAGGAAGACAGCGGATATGTATTTGCGAAGGGGCTTTGCCTGGATAAGATTATCTGGGTGTTTTTTATCAGTGCCCTCGGCGGCGACCTGATCGAGACCGTCTATGTGAAGCTGACGGCCGACATATGGATGAGCCGTTCGAGCGTGCTGTACGGCACCTTCAGCATTGTCTGGGGCGTGGGCGCGGCGCTTCTGACGGTTCTGCTCCACGGACTGTCGCGGAAGGAGGACCGCTATGTCTTTCTGGGAGGTTTTTTCCTCGGAGGGACCTATGAATATCTGTGCAGCGTTTTTACAGAAGTGTTTTTCGGTACGACGTTCTGGGACTACAGCGATATGCCCTTCAACATTGGCGGAAGGACGAACCTGCTGTTCTGTCTTTTCTGGGGGATTCTGGCGCTCGTATGGGTGAAGCTCTGCTACCCGCCGCTCGCCCGCTGGATCGAGAAAATCCCGCCGGTGACCGGCAAGATACTGACCTGGGTGTGCGTGGCGCTGATGGCGTGCGACATTCTGATCTCCGCGCTGGCCATGATCCGCTATGTGGAGAGAGCGGAAGGCCTTCCGGCGGACAATAAAGTGGAAGAATTTGTAGATCAGCAGTATCCGGACGAACTGATCGAGTGGACGTGGCCGAATCTGGAAATCCAATCGTCCAAATAGACCGTAAATTTTAAGATTTATTAAGAATTGTATCCTGAAATTTATGTTATACTGGAAAGGACAGCGGGTATTTTATGCCCAGGGTCAGGAAAGCAGCAGGGGAGGAAAACTGTGGAAGAAACACGGGAACCCGTGATACAGGTAAAAAATCTCTATAAAGTGTTTCGGGTGGGAAATGAAAAGGTCCGCGCGTTAAACGGCGTGGATATGACCATATATAAAGGAGAGTTCTGCGCGATTGTGGGAACGTCCGGCTCCGGTAAATCGACGATGCTGAACATGCTGGCGGGGCTGGAGAAGCCGACGAAAGGGGAAGTCATCATCGCCGGGCAGCATCTGGAAAAAATGAACGAGAACCAGTTGGTCCGCTTCCGGCGGGAGAAAGTGGGATTTATCTTTCAGTCTTTCAACCTGCTGGGGACGATGAACGCCATCGAGAATGTGGCGCTGCCGCTGACGTTCCGGGGAGTGAACAAGAAAGTCCGGGAGGAGAGGGCGGTGAAGATGCTGAAGCTGGTGGGGCTTCCGAAGCATATGAAGCACCGGCCGAACGAGATGTCCGGCGGACAGCAGCAGAGAGTGGGGGTGGCGAGAGCGCTGGTGCTGGATCCGGAGATTATCTTTGCGGATGAACCGACCGGCAATCTGGACTCCAACACCTCGGCGGAGGTCATGGGACTGATGAGAAAAGTCGTGCAGGAGCAGAATCAGACGATGGTCATGGTGACTCATGACAATCATCTGGCGGGCTTCGCGGACCGGATCTTCCATATCATCGACGGAAAGATTGTGAAAGTGGAGGACCGGAGTGAGTATCAGGAAGAGCGGATGTGAGAACGGCGGACGCGGGACGGCGTCTGACCGCGGGCGGGACGAACGGGAATCAGGAGGAAAAAGGATGAAAATGCGGATGGTGAAAGGACTGGCGGCTGTGCTCTGCGCGGCATTGCTGGCGCCGGCGGCGGCTGCAGTGGCGCCGGGGATGGATATGGTGGCGGAAGCGACAAATGACAATAAAAAGGAAGAGGATAAAGATGAAGCAACACTTCTGAAAGAGGCGCAGGATAAGGCAGAGCTTACACTGAAGGATTACCAGACTTTGATTGATCCGGACGGGAAGAAATCTACGCAGTTGAATGCGATTATTACAAAAGCGCTGGGGCGAATCAAGAACATGAAAACCGTAGACGGCGTGAACGCTTATGTGGCGAAGGTAAAAGCCGACATGGACGAGGTTGTCAAACCCAAAGACGACGATGACGATGATGACGACGATCCTGCTCCGGTCAATGCCGACCACTTTCTGATGGTCGGCGGCAACTGGGTGACCCCGGTGGCGAACGCGGGGCAGACGGTCAGCATCGTCCTTCCGGTGGTAAATATGGGAAAGACGGTTGTTAACGACGCGGTTGTGACGCCGGTGCTCAGTACCGATACCGCGGTCTGGCCGTTTGAGATCACCAGTTCCAATTATTCCCAGACCATCGCCGATCTGCCGGGAACGGACACCGGGATGTCCGACATGGACCGGCGCCGCGAGGTGACGTGGAATCTGAAGACGAGGAGCGATGTAGGCAGCGGTTATCAGAAAATCTCTTTTGACATCCGCTACCGGGATTCCGAGGGGAACAGTCAGGAGACTACGCTCGATACGTATATCCAGCTGAACGGCACCGCGGGAGTGGGAGCGGACGGGCAGGCTTCCGTGCCGCGGGTGATCGTCACCGGATTTGAGACCAATCCGCAGGATGTGCACGCCGGGGAGAGCTTCATGCTGACGCTGCATCTGAAGAACACTTCGACGGCGACCAGCGTCAACAACATGATCTTTGAGATCGTGGCGGCAGTAGAGGGAGATGACAAGGACACTACATACGCCGCATTTCTCCCGACCGCCGGTTCCAGCACGATCTTCGTGGACCGGATTGAGAAGAACGGGACGAAGGACATCCAGATCGAGATGGAGGCCAAGGCGGATCTGACCCAGAAGCCTTATGCGGTGGATGTAAATATGAGTTATGAGGACGAGCACGTCAACGCCTATACGAATAAGACCAGTGTCTCCATTCCTGTAAAGCAGGAGGCGCGCGTGGACCTGAGCGAGCCGGAAGTCATGCCTTCGAGCATTGAGGTCGGAAGCGAAGCCAACATCATGTTCAACATCTACAATATGGGCAAGACCAAACTGTATAATGTGCAGGTGAAGACGGAAAGCGACACCGTCAGCGGAGGAGACGCTTTTATCGGCAATCTGGATTCCGGCGCCACCGGCTCGGCGGATCTCTATGTAACCGGGCAGTCCGCGACGATGGATGAAGGGCTGATCAAACTGCTGGTTTCCTATGAGGATGAGACCGGGGCGACGACCGTGATCGAGAAGGAAGTAACGCTCTATGTCAACGAGGCCATGATGGACGACTTTATGGGCGATGATTCGATGATGGACGATCCCATGATGGGCGGAGAGGGAGAGAAGAAGACCGGCAGTTATGTGATGGCGGTCATCGCCCTGATTGCGGTTGCCGGCATCGCCGGTGCGGTCGTCTATATGAAGAGAAAGAAGAAAAAAGAGCAGATGAGTCTGGAAGAGGATCTTCTGGATCTGGACGATGACGATACGAATCTGTGACGGCCGGTTCCATACGGAATCACAGGACGCGAAAACGCATCTGCCCCGACCGATAAAAGAGGGCGGATGCCAGAGCCGGACAGGAGCAGGAAATGAAATATTTTGATTTGCTCAGAATGAGCGCTTCCAATCTGCTGCGCAGAAAGCTGCGGACCGCATTGACCGTGCTGGGCGTGGTCATCGGAACGGCGTCGATCGTTGTCATGGTCTCTCTGGGGCTGGGCCTGCGGAAAAGTTCTCTGGCCCAGATTGAACAGTACGGAGGGCTGACGACGATCAATGTCAACAATTACAGTTGGTACAGCGACAGCAGCAGCGACGAGGAACCGAAGCGGATTGACGATGCGGTAGTGGCGGAGATGGCGCAGATCCCGCATGTGGAGGTGGCGTCGCCGCTTCTGAATATCGGCGTGATCGCAAAGCAGGGGATCTACGAGGGGTGGTTCCAGATTCAGGGAATGAATCAGGACGCGCTGCAGAAGATGGATATTGATATTGCGGAAGGGGAATTGCCCCCCGCGGACGGCAGTCTGCAGTTGTTTTACGGAAATCAGGTCATTACCAATTTCTATAACGCGAGGACGAATGAATATTACTGGGAGACGATGGAAGTGCCGGATGTGGATCTGATGAATGATCCGGTTTTTCTGATCTTCGATACGGACGCCTATTATCAGGCGGGGAGTACGGATGAGAACGGACGGAATATCCAGCCGCCGAAGAAATATATCATACCGACCTGCGGGATGATGGCCGGCGATCTGGAAACCTATAAGGAAAACTGCAATTCGGTGTTTGCGGATATCGACGCGCTGAAGGCCCAGCTAAAGAAAGTGTTTAAGAACAAGGTGATTCCCGGGCAGCCTTCCACCAAGGGCGGGAAGCCTTACAAGGAACTCTATTACGAGGAAGTCTATATCCGCGTGGACGATATGGAGTATGTGCAGGAAGTGCAGCAGACCATTCAGGATATGGGTTTCAATGCCAACAGCAACGCGGAATGGATGGAGCAGACGCAGAGCCAGATGGGGATGATCCAGATGGTGCTCGGCGGTATCGGAGCGGTGTCGCTTTTCGTGGCGGCGATCGGCATTGCCAACACGATGATGATGTCCATCTATGAGCGGACGAAAGAAATCGGTATCATCAAGGTGCTGGGCTGCGATCTCGGCAATATCCGCTCGATGTTCCTCCTGGAGGCCGGATTTATCGGCTTCTTCGGCGGGATGGCGGGGCTGATTCTCAGCGAAATCATATCAGCGGTCATCAATTCGGTGGCGGGAAAGGCGTCGGAAGGATATTTTGGACAGATTTCCTATATTCCGCTTTGGCTGATTGCGGTATCGCTGGCATTTGCGGTGCTGGTGGGAATGGTGGCGGGATTCTTCCCGGCGCTTCGGGCCATGAAATTAAGCCCGCTGGCGGCGATCCGCAACGAATAGCAGGAAGTCGGGGCAGCAGAAGACCGCGGACAATGGTGAAGAGCAGATGGAAAAGGACGGAATGACTGCAGAACAGACGGCATCCGATTCCCGGCATTCCCGATTGAGAGACTGCCGGGGACGGATGCCGTCTGCCGACGGAAGAAATCTGAGGGGATGGCGTCAGAAGCCGAGGTCTTCGTTGATCAGGAGGACTTTGATGCGTCCAGGGATGCCGTTTCTTCTGGTGACGACGATCTGACTGCAGATGGAGTCGGGAGAGAAGCAGTTGCCGCAGACTCCGGTTCTGGCACAGGGAGTGTCCTTGTTCAGACGGGTCGTATTGGGCGGCGCCGCTTTGGTGCGGATACGGCGGATGCCGGCTTCTACGTCCATGACGACTTTATTCATGCCCGCGAGAATCAGGACATGTTCCGGACCGGCGCAGAGACAGGCGACCCGATTGCCGAACCCGTCGATGTTGACCAGTTCTCCGTTCATGGTGATGGCGTTGGTGCTCATGAGATAATAGTCGGCCATGACGGTTCTGGCGTAAAGCTCGCGTTTTTCCTGGGGAGTAACGGCGGCAGCCCGGTCGATGAGCGTATACTCGTGTTTTTTCAGAGCGTCCATCAGGCCGCATTCCTGGATGGTCATCGAACCGCCCCAGGAGACGGCGGATTTCTCCGGCATGAGTTCCAGCGCTTTTTTGACCGCTTCTTCGCTCGTCTCGCAGAAATAGCCTTCGATGCCCCGTTTGGAAAGTTTGTTAAGGATGGTGGCAGCCGCGTTTTTGTTGGACTGTTTTACGAATGACATATAAGTATCCTCCTGATAAAGATGTGATACTGGAAGTATAGCAGAAAACAGGGGAATCTGCTACCGAATTTGAAAATAAGATGCTTTTCATCCCCATGCCACCCGGACGCCCGCATCGGGCTGAAACCGGTGTGAACGGTAACGAAAATAAGATTGGAAAGGATAACGGATATGGCGAAGACAGGTCTCAGGAAAAGAGAAGAGGTCAGGAAAGAAGATACGTGGGCGATCGAGGATCTGTATGAGAAGGACGAGGACTGGGAACGGGATTATCAGAAGCTGGAACAGGAGATTCCGAAGCTGAGAGCCTTCGCAGGGCGTCTGGGGGAGAGCGCGGGGACGCTTCTGGCCATGCGGAAAGAAAGCGACGCGCTGCATATGCTGGCGGAGAACGTCTATGTGTACGCCGGTCAGAGACTTCACGAGAATACGGACAACGGACATTATCAGAATCTGGCGGACCGGGCGCAGGGACTTCTGGTGCGGCTTTCGGAGGCGGAGGCCTACATCGAACCGGAGATTCTGGGACTGCCCGAAGGCACGGTGGAACGGTTCCTGGAGGAAAATGAAGAACTCCAGGTATATCGGCAGTATTTTGAAAATATGATAAGACAGAGGGAACATGTCCTTGACCGGGAGAGAGAGGAACTGCTGGCGGCGGTGGGAGAGCTCGCGGAGAGCCCCAAGGACATCTTCACCATGTTCAACAACGCCGATCTTCGCTTTCCGGAGATTACGGGAGAAGACGGCAGGCCGGTGGAGGTCACCCACGGGAGATATACGGCGCTTCTGCAGAGCAGGGACCGCAGAGTGAGAAAAGAGGCGTTTACGGCTCTGTACGAAACTTACGGGCGGTACCGCAATACGTTGGCGGCGGCTTACCGGGCCAATGTAAAGCAGGCGGTGTTCTACGGGAAGACAAGAAAGTACCGGTCGGATCTGGAGGCGGCGCTGGACGGCAGTCATATTCCGACGGAGGTGTACGACAACCTGATCCGCGCCGTGCACGAGTATCTGCCGCAGATGCACCGTTATGTGGAGCTTCGCCGGAGGCTGCTCAGGGTGGAAACGCTGCACATGTATGATCTGTATGTGCCGATGGTAGAGGACGACGGACAGAAGATCTCCTTTGAGCAGGCGAAGGAGATGGTGCTGGAAGGGCTGGCTCCGATGGGCAGCGAATATCTGGAACTTCTGAAAGAAGGATTCTCTTCCCGCTGGATCGACGTGTATGAGAATCAGGGGAAACGAAGCGGCGCTTATTCCTGGGGCGCCTACGGGACGCATCCGTATGTACTGCTGAATTATCAGGAAAATTTAAACAGTGTGTTTACGCTGGCGCACGAGATGGGGCATGCGCTTCATTCCTGGTATTCGGATCAGAATCAGCCTTATATTTACGCGGGTTATCGGATCTTCGTGGCAGAGGTGGCTTCCACCTGCAACGAGGCGCTGCTCATCCGTCATCTGATCGGGAAGGCGGAGGATCCGGGGCGGAAGGCGTATCTGATCAATTATTTTCTGGAGCAGTTCCGGACGACGCTGTTCCGGCAGACGATGTTTGCGGAATTCGAAAAAATCACGCACGGAATGGCGGAACGGGGAGAGACGCTGACGGCAGACCGGCTGTGTGAGATTTATTATGGTTTGAACCGGGAATATTTTGGAGAAACTATCTGTGTCGACAGGGAGATCGAATTGGAGTGGGCGAGGATCCCGCATTTCTATACGCCGTTTTATGTCTACCAGTACGCCACCGGTTTTTCCGCGGCAATCGCTCTGTCCGAGCGGATTCTGAAGGAGGGGGATTGTGCGGTTGCGCAGTACCGGGATTTCCTGAAAGGAGGAAGTTCCGGTTATCCGCTGGATCTGCTGCGGACGGCGGGAGTGGACATGGAACAGAAAGCACCGATCGAGAACGCGCTGCGCATATTTACGCAATATCTGGATGAAATGGAGAGACTGGCGGGCAATGACGAAATATGAAGCAATTTTCAGAAGAAAATCGGTTCGGAAATACAGAGAGGATCCGGTGGAGGAGCGCATCCGCAATCAGATTCTGACGTTTGGTCAGGATGCGCTCGGCGTACGGCCGGACATTCGGATCAAATGGAAAATTTACAGAGAATCGGATCATAACGTAAAGGGATTGTTTCAGGTGAAAGCGCCCTTTTATGCGGTCCTGTATTCGGAGGTCTGCGAGGATTCCTTTCTCCACGCGGGCTGTCTGATGCAGCAGCTTGTGCTGTATCTGCATACGCTCGGCATCGGAAGCTGCTATCAGGGAGGAGCCAGGCTCCGGGAGGCGGACGCGGCGGAGGGGATGGAGCGGATGATGATTCTCGCGTTCGGCTATCCGGCGGAGTCTCTGGAACGGGGGCGTTCGGATTTCAAGCGTATGGAGCTCGGGAAGCTGGTGAAGACCAACATTCCTCTGGGGAGGGTGCACAGGACGCTTCTGGAGCCTGCCCGCCTGGCACCGTCGGCTCTGAATCAGCAGCCGTGGAGATTCGTGGTCACGGAGAACCGGATCCATCTCTTCATCCGGCGTCCCGGGATCGTCGGTTACGAGAAGCAGTTGAACAAAAATCTGTTCAATGCGGGCATCGTGCTGGCCCATATGCTGATCGCCGCGGAAGAGCACTGGATCGATCTGGAGTACCGGAAGCTCGACAGCATTATGGAAAAGGCGATTCAGAATCATCTCTACGCGGGCAGCCTGCTCCTGGGCGGCGGGAACGAGAAAGGACTGAGATAAAATCGGGAAAATCGCTGTAAAGTTTGAAAAAACAGTTGACAGAAAAACGGTTTTGTTGTATTATAACTATTGTCTTCGGTACGGCGTGACCGGATGGACAATATGCACGAGTGGCTCAGTGGTGGAGTATCGCCTTGCCAAGGCGAGGGTCGCGGGTTCGAATCCCGTCTCGTGCTCTTTTTAATAGGTGCGGAAACGTTGATTTTACAGCGTTTCCGTTTTTTTGTCTTTCCAACTGGTAGATTCCCCATTAATGGATTAATGAAAATAAAGGCTCGGATTTCAGAATAAAAAGTTTTGACAATAAGCTTGATTTATGGTTTTTGGGACAGTTACTGGATGAGGAGGTACGACTTGAAAATATAAATCGTTTTGGCAATTTAATAGACGGTAACCGAGGGTTGGCAGAGGAATATTTTACAAGACGTATGGAAAAGATTGAAAAAGCGGCTTTATAATATGGGAAGTCGGTAGACAAGGGCAGACAGGGTGAAATTTTCCTTGATTTTACAGGGTTTTTGAGGCACGGGCGGGTTTGAATCCCGTCTTGTGATCTCTAAGGAAGTGGCGGAAACGTTGGTTTTGCAACGTTTCTGTTTTTTTGTGTCTGTAAACTTGAAGACAGTCGATAATGCTTCTGATATGTAAAGGACTAAAGCTGATCTACGGTACAGACCACAAAATCAGCTATAGCTAACCAGGGATCATTCTGTATCTTTTGTGTGGCCAAGAGCATATTCTATACACTGGATAACCACTTTGTTAAATGACAGATTATTTTCATTAGCAAGCGTTTGAAACTCGTCAATCAATTCTTTTGGCAATCGTAAAGACTTATATTCGTATTCTGCATATTCCTTTTTGACTTTAAACATATCACTAAGACCTCTTCTTTCGATGACTTCATTGTATAATGTCTTTTGATACGTTAATATATTAGAAATATAGTATATTTATACTATATTTCTAATATACAAATAAGGAGAGGATAAACCAATGAAAAAGGAAAGAACAAGCCAAATTAAAAGCAGCGATCACGGTTTTGATTTGTGGTTCTTTGGCCAACTACTGGAGGAGGCTGTCAGGCTTGAGAATGTAAACGGATTTTGCAATTTGATTGACAGCAACCCGAAACTCGCAGACGAATATTTTACAAGACGTGTGGAAAAAATTGAAAAGGTTGAGTTGCCGCCGGAATTTGATACAGAAGAATGGACAGGGAAAATGCTGAATAGAATTTACAGAGCACTGGAAGAAAAAGAAAAGGGGGTGTCGGTTAATACCGATTTTTAACCTCTGACAAGCAAGGAAGATAC